>NZ_DAMBSX010000004.1:0-477373 GCF_032054305.1 Epilithonimonas sp. | reverse complement strand
CTGTTACCAGATCCAATGCGGAGACGGATGTAGGTAGTAACAAATTTCCGGTCTGGGTGTCTGGCAAGGTATCCGGATAGACCGTCTCTAAGGTAGAGACGGTTTTTCCATTCTTCTTCGTCTCCTTAACCAAAGGGATGCCTATCATATTGGCGTCTGTCAACAGTGTTTTGCCTTTATCCTGGGCATAGGCATACGTGGTCTCTGTAGTAGTAAGGTCTGGGGAAGTGGTGACCTCCGAAGAGAGCAACAACGGGTTATTGGCAGAATAAACAAAATTCTTTAGGGTGGTTACAGTCCCATTGGTTCGATATTCCGTAGTTGTCGCCGCTGTCGGTACAGAATAGGAGGATATAGCATGGTGATGCAGATTCCATTTGGTCTTCAGCAGCTGGCTGTTCGAACCCAGCTGTAACTGTAGTGCCAGATTGGTCTGTCGGATTCCTGTGTAGAAGCCTTTCGTACCACTTGTATAAATCGGGGAATTGATATAGCCTTTTTCTATGACGGGATTGTTCGCTTTATCTTTATATTCTTCATGTACCGGTTTGCTGTACCAGGAAATGTCGGTTTTTCCATAGTATCGATTGAAAAAATCCTCTCCATTATAAACATTACTATAATCCATGGTAAGTGGATTAAAGTTACTGTATTCATTTGTGGTGTACTCATTGTTCTGGATATTTCTTATTTTTTCCACCACCTTACTGTACTGAACCTTATTGGCATAAAAGGGATTAAGGTTGGACTCCGACATATAGAAAACATTATTTGTATAGGGTGTGGTATAGTTTATCGTATTCTGTATGGGGAACGATTCGTACATACCAAATTTCGGTAAAATACCTTTTCCCGTGCTTAGCTTGATATTATTCTCCGTAAACTCGTACTGATATTCTTTTTCTCCTATTAGTTGGTTATCAGAATCAAAATTCTGGATCTTATTGACCCTTATACCTCCTACGGTACGTATCAGTGGAATCTCATCCTCTTTGATTTTGACATTGACGTGGAAATAGGTATCGCTATACGCCGGATTATCCAGTATATTAAGACTTCCGTTGAATTTTATTTTTATGTAGTACTCTCCTGGGGACATAGCTGCCCACTGGGAATTATTTACAATACCATTGGATGTAATGGAATAGAGCATGTCATTTCCATTCCCGTCAATTAGTGTAGGCTCCCTAAAATTGCAGTACACCTCTCCATCCGCTGGGGGAAACACATCATGAGGCGTTGTGATGGCCCCGTTAGGGCAACCAAAATAATAATCATCCAGATTGGGTTTGGACTGCAGGGGATTGCTTATGTTTATCTTGCACAGATAGTAAGCCTTATTATTATTTTCAATGGTCTTTGTGCATCTATCATCCGGACCACCATTGTTGCTGAACTCAAAAACATTTAATTTATAGGGGTTTTTAACGTTCTTTAATTGTATATATTCTGGCACATTGGTATAGCTTGGCAGATAGTCATAATCAGAAATAGTGTTAGGCTCAAAGGAATACTTTGTATAACCACCCGTAGGATAGACCACTTTGGTTAGGGTACCCGCCGTTACATAATTTTTATTTACAGCCCTCTCTGTACCAAAGCTGCTTTGAAAGGTCAGCAAAGAGCCGTTTGTAGAATGGACGAACACCATTTCCGGAAACAGGCGCTCATTTTCATCTTCATGGTTGTAGCCGCCCCAATAATCTTGTGCATAGGAAAACTTCTGAGGCAGCGGATTGGGATCGTATTCAAACCTGTACTGCATGATCTGCTGAACATTATCCGATGTTTTGAACTTGACAGACTCAAGCTTTAACCTCTTGGTATTGTAATCATTGTAATCATTAGCTACACTTTGTCCATTAGTAATGATAGAATCGAAATAATGGTTGTTGTCCAATTCGATCACTTTATTCAACACTGCATTCTCCGGATTCCCATCTGCATTGGAATAGATCCTGATAGACTGAAGCCTTTTGGAGTTTTTAAGATCCTGTCTACTTGCAGTATCATAAACAAATTCAACAAACCCATTCTTAAAAGAGATTTTTGATATTCTTTTTTCTTTGACTTTGTTGATAGAATAGAATCCTCCTCCTACTACATTCAGACCCCTGTCAGATACCTTAGGTATCCTTTGGATATATTCTACATCATCCAAAGCATTTACCGTGTAATCAAAATTGACCTCATTTCCCTTTACATCTATAATCTTGCGTAAATACCATGATACAATGCCTATAGGTTCTTCGGCTCCCGCAGGCAAAAAAACCCCTGGTGTTTGTATGCTCCTTTGGTTTGTCTCAGAATATATTGGGTTATAATAACTACCTTCGTTGATTTCACCGAAATAATACTTGACACCTTTCGAGTCTGTGATGATCCATTCATATATCTTACCGAAAGCTCCTGTGGAATATTGGATCCTATTATTGGTAACCTCATTTTCATAGAATTTTCTGTCATCTTGGTCAAACTGGAATTGTCCGCCGGAAGCTGCCGGAAGAGCATAGGAAAACATATCGGCTTCAAGGTCAAACTGCCTATCCTGTCCATATTGGATAGATTGTTGGACGATAGGGTTATCTTGTGCCAGTGTTAAAACATATTTCAGTTTATACACCTGATATATAAATCCTCCGAAATCATGTGGAGGATTCAGATCATCAATAATACTTCTAATCTCTCTGGAGACCACTCCTCCCGCATTAAGACTCCATCCTAACCCTACATTTGTAGCTTCCTGTTCTACCTTGATGCCTCCTGCATAATAACTTAAAGAAACAGGAACTTGAATATCCCCTTGTTGAATGGTATAAAGTGGGATAGAGATAGAAGGAATTCCTGTAGAATTGTCCACGGTCTGATCAAGATATCTAGTCATTTCCATGACATTTGGTGAAGGAGAAAAAATTGCTGGGGTAAAATTATCATTTTCCTGTCCACTCATTGCTATATAAGTGTGGGTAAGGATTAAAATAGAATATAATTTTTTCATAATCTGTGTTTTCATCATTCTTTCACGATCTTGGTTGTTAGTTTCTTGTCTTTCTGTGTCGGGATGTTAGCTTTGATGATGTAGACACCCTGTGGAAGTTTACTGGTGTCCACCTTTGTCACTTTATTCATGGTCTGCAACTGCTGTGTCACCTTCCCCGTCATATCATAGACAAAGATATCTGCACTCTCAAAGTCCAATCCTATTTCCACATAGGCATAATCTTTCACGGGGTTCGGGTAGATCCTGATGTCCCTGTTTTCCATCAGGTCATCCAGATCTTTATCTCCAAGCTTCACGACCTTCCAGTTCTCCTTGCCCAGTTCCTCGGCGCTCGTTCCGGCTAAAAGATAAGAGCCATCACTCTGCAATCTTGCACTTACCAGCCGTTCCTCATTCTTCTTTTGTTTTCCTTCAACATATTTGCGCCATTCCTCCCTACCATTGATATCGATATACAGCATCCAGAACTTCTCGTCATCCTTCTTTACCTTTTCCTCTGCCTGGGTGTAGCCTCCCAACAGAAAACCTCTGTCCTCACTGAAATTATCCTTGTTCGTCCTCCTGATGACATCCAGGCTCATCGCAACATCCCGGTTCCCGAAGCTGTAGCTCTTCTGCCATATCTCATTGCCTGATTTATCTAAATTGATTACCCATAAATCCGTTCCTTCTTTAATGTTTTCCTTCTTGTTGCCTGATGACCAGCTGGTACTTTCACCTGAAACGATGTATCCGTTCCGGGTATTGGCTATTGTTTTAGGTCTGTCGTCCCCACTTCCGCCATACGTCCTCTGCCATTCGATATTCGAGTTCTTGTCTAATTTCACAATCCAGTAATCTCCATTCCCAAAGCCATCCTCGGATTTTCCGATGAATGTTTTTACCATTGAGGTTAGTTCCGGTCTTGTAGTTTCGTTTCGGGGATCATTGATCTGAGGATCACTGCTATCCGGATTATTTAAGTTGTCCGTTTTTCCAGAAGTCGAGTAAATTAGTAAAACAGCTCCTCCGTCGGGGGTCGGGACCATATCGGTAACCTCGTCCAAAGATCTTCCGCCGAGAATGGTCGTCTGTTTCAATTTGCCATCCTTGTCCAGCTTCGAGACGAACACATCCTTGGAACCGAACAGCTTCCTGTTATCATTGATATTCCCCGCAACGAAGAATCCCTGGTCGGTGGATTGTACTATTGCCGATGCCTCGTCATTGCTTTTCGTTCCGAGAGTTTTCTGCCAGAGTTCCTCGCCATTGTCATTTAACCTTATCAACCAGGCATCGCTTCCGCCAAGGTTGTTCTCCCTCTTATCACCCGAGGCGTTGGAAAACGATGTCCCGAAGAGCACGAAACCTCCCTCCTGAGTGGCGATAGAGCCCATCAGATAATCGTGCCTCGTCCCACCGAGATATCTCTCCCAAACCTTGGAGCCTTGCTGGTCGAGCTTGACAATGTGGTAATCGTAGCCTCTGTTCTGTTGTTGGTTGTCGGTTGATAGTTGTTGGGACTTTTGATTGATGGAGCTTCCCGATAGCAATATCTGCCTGTCGATAGTGGTGGTCATTGTCGTGAGAAAATCCTGTGTGGTGGACGGGATGTCCCGCTGCCAGGTTACCTTCTGGCCATGGACATGGCATAGGGCGAAGATCCCCATACTGATGCTGAGTCTTTTCATCTTTTGAGTTTTTATATTATTAGTTGATGGTCATGATGCAATGGTAGCATCGCTCAACGACAAAACCTGTCGCTTTTTATTTTTTTCTAAAAATAATCGTTTTTTTGCTACTTTCAAAATACTTTTCCTTGTTTTTTATTATGTTAAATGGATTTGACGGGGTTTTCTGATGAAAAAGCAGGGTAATTTCATCATACAATAATCGAACGAGCATCGAACATAGGATACCCAACGGATATACAACCATCGAGGAAAGGATATGCAACTATCGAACATGGGATATACAAACATCGAAGAAAATGCTTTTCCGGATATACAAAACAGCAAAATGGATATAGGAATTTCACTTTTAGATATAGAAAATACACTTCTGGATATAGAAAAAACCAATATTATGTTAAATAGAAAAAGATGAAGCTCCAAGAGAGTTTTAAAAGATCACATATGCTTATCCCATCCAAACTTAAAAATCGACAACGTCGATCCTTTGTGTCTTGAAAAGCACTTGGACATTAAAGACTTTGCGACTTTGTGTTAAACTCACCCAAAGCTTATCTGAGCGAAGCGCCTTCGTGAACCTAAAGCCGTCGAATCAAGAAAAAAACTTCGTGCACTCTGTGTTCAAAACCACAAAGACACCAAGTAATATACGATGGACAGAAAGAATGCTCTAAAACGAACATCAACCATTTCACCTCCATTGTCAAGCCGAGGCTCTCGAAGCCCCTTGTAAAAAACTTCAAAATAAAAAATAACACGTCAACTTCTGTCGTATCATCATGATACATTTGGCCCATCAGCTGATAAAAAAATCCCTCATCAAAGACAAGGGAAATTTATGTAATATGAATGTTTGTTTTTTATTTTTGACTAAGAAAATACTCAGCTTCTGCTTTACCCCATTTTGGGTCAAGAGCAGTTTTTGGCTTGTAAGTATTGAACTGCTCAACTGCTTTTTTAAACAATTCTGCACCTTTTGCTTTACTTCCTCCAAACTGTTCAGGTGTGAAATAAGCATCTTCTGCTTGCAAAACTGTAATTCTAGGATTATTTGGGTCTAGTTCCTGAGCTTTAGCCAAGGCTTGTTGTGCAATTGGAGCTTCTGTCATATATCTGGACATCGGATCTGCCATCATTCTGAGTCCGCTTGTCATTTTTTTCAAAATAAAAAGTTCAGCGTTATTTGGACTCAAAGCTTCTGCTTTAGCGATGTATTTTTCTGCTTCCGCAGCAACTGGGTCTAATCCGGATTTATCATCGCCACGCATCAGGATTCTTCCTTTTTGTATTGTCGCAAATGCAGCGTAATAATAGGGTAACCATTGTGTATTCTCTTTGGTACCTATTCTGTCAAAATCATTGGCCAAAGCCGTAAACTCGTCCGGTGTTTTGTGGTCTTCTACTTTTGCGATTTTTTCTGTCATTGCTTTTTCAAAAGCGGTTTGTGCAAACGCTGTAAATCCTATTAAAGAAAGGCTGATTGTTAAGATTAATTTTTTCATTTGGATATTTTTTAATTGTTATTTTAAATTTCTGATTCAAAGATAGAATGAGTTTAGTTTTATTTAAATTTTATTTTTCTGAACTGTAATTTTTGATGACCGAATCGTAATTCAAAAATCGCTTATTATTTAGAATTGCGTCAGTTCGAGTGAAATTCTGACAAGAATTTTATATCGAGAACCTATTGCAGATACAGTTTTCGATACATTTTTCTCCACTTTATTACGAAAAACACTCGAACTGACGTGAGAATTACAAATTATTATTAATCGCATCATTCGTCTTATCAACCCCAAAACTTACAAATACACCTACAAAAACAAATGTATTAACAGGCGGTCTCACAGCAGTTCTACTTGCGCCATCCGCAGAATAATTATAACCGTAAACATTTTTATTCCCCAAGATATTATTGATGCTCAAAACAAACACGGTAAAGGATTTCGAATCTTTTTTGCCAACGCTTGGCACATAATTCACACTGAAATTCAGTCCGCTGTAATCTTTTAATCTTCCGTAATCATCTATATAATTAACCAATTTTCCATTTTCTTCCTTCGTCATAATATTATAATAAGGCCGTCCTTTGGAATAAGTATAAGATAGATTAAAACCTGTTTTCCAATCCATCACAAATTTCTTAGCAACCGCATTGAAGGTATGTTTCGAAGCGAAATTTGGCGCTAAACTAAAAGGATAGTTTAAGAAGTCTCTTTTGGAATCCAAGTAAGAATAAGTTAACCAATAATCGATGTCTTTGAAGGTTTTCTTGTCTCTCCAGAATAATTCGATTCCTTTTGCAAAACCTTTTCCTGCATTGCTATTGGCAATTTGATAATATTGATTATTGGCCGAAGACATATTGCCTGCCAATGAAGTCGTTTTAATCAGATCATCATACTTTTTATAAAAAGCTTCGAACCTCAAGCTTCTCCCATCTGCATTTTTCTGAACCTGAAAAATATAATGGTCAGCTCTCTGAAAATCAAAATTCTTGCTGTAAAGATATTTGCTTTCCGGATTTTGATAGAAGATTCCGTAAGCAAAAGATGTTGTCCAATCTTTGGAAATCCTGTAAGCCAAAGCGGCTCTCGGTGAGAAATTCCATTTGTCGAGATAAGAAGAATGTTCCGTTCTTGCACCTATTTTTGCAGTCAAATTATTCGTGAAAATTAAATCCGTTTCTGCAAAACCAGCTGAAATCAAATCCCTGTAATTTCTTTCAAAAGTTCCGTATCGCATTGTTTCATCTGCATTGTTGATTTCAAATCCTGCTCTCAGAATACTTGCTCTGTTGATTTTTCTTTCGATAACTGCTTTGGCGTTGATATAATTTGATTTATTATTAATTGGCGTATCGGACTGCTCAACATTATCTTTAAAAGTCGCAAAATTCAGATCACTGGAATTATAAGTATAAGACGTTCCGATATTCAAAAGATACTTTCCGAATTTCTCTTTGTAGGACAAGTTGTGATACATATTTTGCCCTTTCAGACCTACTATATTTCTATCCGAATCTTCTTCCAGACTTTCTGAGCCAACTGCCATTTTATTTTCGTCCACACTTCCGTAATATTTGATGAAACCTCCTTTTTTGGTTTTAATTCTAAAGTTGGCATCAAATCCATAACCTTGAGGAAATTTATCAAAGTCCGTATTAAAATTGAATAATTTTCCCATCAATCCAAGATTAGAATATCCGCCAGCGACGCCCCAGGAAGCCGTTTTTTCCTGATTCAATTTTTGATAATTCGCACTTAAAAAAATCGGAGAAACTCCAAAATCAAAAGAAGTCGTATCCGGCAGATCCACACTTTCCAAAACCAGAACCGAAGACAAAGCCTGTCCGTAAATCGCAGAATATCCACCACTTGAAAATACATTTCCTTTAAATAACGAAGTATTGAAACGGTCTCTCCCCGCAATCCCCGGAACCGAATTGGTAAAATAATTATTGACCAGATTCCCATCCATAAAGATTTTGGTTTCAGCGCCAGTTCCACCTCGTACAAATAATCCTTCGCTCTCTCCCACTTTCTGAACGCCCGGTAAATAGCCTAAAGCTGAAGAAATTTGCCCATTTGCACCAGCAGTTGTATAAACATCCAAAGGTGTCAATAATGCCGTTGCACGCTTCTTATCGCTGGCTTCTATACTTCCTGCAGTAATCACCACTGCATTGATTTCGCTGATTTGTTCTTTAAGATTGGCATTCATCGAAATGTTTTTGCCTTCAATCTTTACAGGAAGTTCAACTTCATCATAATTTTGTCCTGAAAAAACCAAAGTCTTATCTCCGGTTTCTGTAGTTGTGAAAGAATAGTTTCCATTTGCATCGGTGGTGCCACCGTCATAAGTGTCTTTAAGTGTTACATTAATGTCTTTCAGTGACTTATTCTTGTAAGTAACTTTTCCGGAGACTGTAATTTGTGACCAAATACTGATTCCGATCAGTAAAGTAAATAAGGTTAGATGTCTGGTTTGGGTTGTCATTATCTTAATTTTGGCTCAAAGATATTTCAGTGAATGATAATAGTAAATTAATTATGACCGAACTGTAGAAATCACTCACCGAATCGTAATGTTTCACGTAAAACATTGGATTTATAATGTTGGCTTTAAATTTGTTATATCGGAAAAATAACAATTAAGTTTAAAACTATGAAAAATTTATTACTAATTGGAATTGCCGGTCTCTCGCTGGCTTCCTGCAAAACGGTTTCGAAACAATACATCGTTCGTCCAAAATCTTATACAGAGACTCAGGGAACAGCAAATTTTACCCAGAAAAAAGGAGAAGTTACAATGGATTTGAGCGTTTTTAAGCTAAAACCAGGACTACACGCTGTCCATATCCACGAGTTTGGAAATTGCAGTGCAACAGATGCTTCATCAGCCGGCGGCCATTGGAATCCGAGTAAAGACGACCATGGAAAATGGGATACGGAACACTTCCATATGGGCGATATCGGAAATCTTGAGGCCGATAAAAATGGGCAGGCTCAATTGATTTTCACAACGGATAAATGGTGTCTGGGATGCGATGACCCAATGAAAAACATTATCGGAAAATCTATCGTGATCCACGCTGGAGTTGACGACTTTCATACGCAGCCAACTGGAAATGCGGGCGGAAGAGTTGGATGTGTGGAGATAAAATAGGATTTAAAAGTATAATAAAACCCCTTTCAGTGATTTTCTGAAAGGGGTTTGTAATATATTTATTATTATCAAAATTTTGATAAAATCTGCTCTACAAGAATCTGAAAAATTACATGAACTCTGAAAAATATCGTTAAAAATAAAATTAAAATGATATAAATGATAGAACTCTTTGTAAAAATTTTTATGTTCTTCTCTTTAAAAATTAACAAAAAGAAAAAAGTTGTAACAAAAACCATAAAGCTCGAACCAAAGCTAGCTTCTACAAACTTTTCCATTGAAACTGTTTCTGTTGTACAATACTTTAATATTCCTGTTCTAAATTTGATAAAATAGTAAAAATTGTAGATGGTAATAATACATAGATTTGCAAATGAGTATCTTAAAAATAGTTCAAATCTTACATCTGTCTTTTTATATAATAAAGACCCAACTAATAGCAAAACCGAAATAATAAAACAGCCAAAAGAATTATAAACAATAATCTCAAAATAATCGGAAAACAGAGGTGAAAAAACCGAGTTTAACAAATAAACACATATTGCTGAAAAACCTCCACAAATAAATATTTCTTTAATATATTTTACCATTTACTTGTTCTATTGTTTTGTTTTTCAAATAACTAACATCGGATTTTATATCTTGTAAAATTTTAATAAAGTTTTCTTTATCAGAATTTGTTGAAATCAGATTGTTCAAAATATTATTTATTTTTTGAGCCAGTACATCAGAAATAAGAATTTCATCAGAATTTCCAGTCACTATGTTATCGTATGCTACATACAAATCCGGAAGTATTTTAGCATATTCTATAGCATCTGATAAAGATATATTAAGTTCTGAAAAACTGGTTTGATAATAATAATTCTCATATTTTAATCCAAACAAACTGTTTTCTAATATATTATCTCTTATAGAATATGATTTTGCATCATTAAAATTTTTTGCATATTCAGAATTATTACTTATCAATTGATTTTTTGCATAACCAGAACTACATCCATTTTCGTCACAATAAACACCTATTGGCCCATCATAATCACAGGAACCTTTTCCTCCACCACAACCTTTACAGCCTCCTCCAGGCATCAATCCAAGGATTTCTGTCGTTTCCTCGTGAGACAAAGTGTTATCTAATTTGACTTGTGAGCCGACATAATAAGAAATAAAATCTTGAAAATCCTCAGACCTCAGTATATTCAGATGTAGCTTTATTCGCAAAATTTTCATTCTTAACAAGATACGTTGTCAATTGATGTGTTGGTAATTTTGAATATCTTATCAAAAAATTAACATCTGTCATATGTATTGAAGAAATTTTTAACGAAAGCTCAGGAATCTCGACAAAATTCTGACCTGATTTTTTAAACATATTCTGAACCAAAAAGCCTTCTTCCAACTTATAAAAACAAATGGCCTCGATTTTTGAATAATCTAAATCCTCTCCGTTACTCAGATTTCCTGTTGTAAATAACATAAATTGCAAAACATTTCCATTATCAGATTTTCTAGTTACCGATTTGTAAACGTTATTTATTTTTTCAATAGAAAATTCTACTGAGCCTCCTTTTGTGAATAAATAATTATCTGTTCGGTCTTTGTATTTTGCATTTTTCGAAAATATATTATTTGTTTTGGTTGAGGATGTTTCTGCAGATTTATCTCTCTCACAAGAATAAATAAGAGAGAAAATGATTATTGGGATAATTAGTAAGTAATAATAAATTTTTTTCATTTTGATTGAATTTTAAAGTTAATAAATTTTCTAATAAAATCTGCGCATTTTTATTAATTCGAAATTATTCATAAATATTCTAACGAATTAAAAATAATTAGCAGTTTTACTTCATAATTTAGAAATAATTCTTCTCAGATGAATTTTATTTATTAATTTTAAACTACAAAACACTAATTGATGAAAATAAATGAAAAAATTAAACAGCTGAGACTGCTCAGTGGTTTTTCTCAAGCTGATATTGCTAAAAAGCTTTTTATATCACAAAGAGCTTATTGCGATATAGAAAAAGGGAAAACAAAACTAGATATTGACCGATTGGAGCAAATAGCTAAATTATATAATACAGACGCTTTTGATATACTTGCTACAATTACAAGTAAAGAATCAAATTCTCAAAAAATAAAAAATCTTGAAACTGAAATTGAAAATTTAAAGAATCTTTTAACCAAATAAAATTATATTTCAAAGATTTGGAAAGCATCAATAATATGATGGATTTCCAAAGTTTTTTGTTTGTTAGGAAGAACCGAAATAATATCAAATCTAATCTCTTTATCAATATTATTTTCTTCGATGAAATAATTGGCTGCAGAAACCAATAATTTGATTTTCTTTTTATTAACCGCTTCCTGAGGTTCGAGAAAAGCATCTGTATTTCTGGCTTTCACTTCTACTACAACAATTTGATTTTCAACCTCTGCAATGATATCAACCTCCGCTTTTAGGTAACGGAAATTGCGGGCAAGAATTCTATATTTTGCTTTAACCAAAAAATCTACTGCGAGGTCTTCTGCTATTTTTCCAAAATCATTGTGGTCAGCCATAATCTATAAATGATGAGTGATAGTTGATAAATGATTAAAAAACTTGATTTTTACATCTTTACCTACTTTCATTGTAACTTCCGAACCGATAATCAAAGGTCTGTTGTCATAAATGTGCCCGTTAGGGAAAGCAAAAACTGTTGGAAAATGATATGTGGAAATACGGTCGGCAATCAATTGATAACTGAAGGAATCGAAGGATTCTTCGTATTCTTTGTTCTCTCCCTCTTTTCCCATATTGGTCATCCCGCCAACGATTAATCCTTTGATTTTTTTGAAAACGCCAGCTAATTCCAGACTCATAATCATCCGGTCCAAAGCATAGAAATTTTCTCCGATATCTTCTATGAATAGAATTTTATCTGTGAAATCGAAAGAATGTGGTGTTCCCAAAAGTGCATAAATCAAAGCGAGATTTCCGCCGACCAAAATTCCGGACGTCTCTCCAACTCTATTATTTGAGTTTGAATCGATTTTATAATTAAGTTTTTTGCCCTTCAGAATGTCAAAAATCAACTTATAACTTTCTTCTGTAACACCAAAACTGGATGTTTTAATGGTCTGTCCGTGGATGGATGCAAAACCTTTTTTTAACAGATAACTTTGGATAACTGTGTTATCGGAATATCCAATATACCATTTTGGATTCTTTTTGAATTCAGTCAATTTCAAATCCTGCAAAAGATGCTGACAACCATAACCGCCTCTTGAAGCCCAGACTGCTGAAATCTCTGAGTCGTTTAAAGCCCAATTGATATCGTTTATTCGCTGTTTTTCCGTTCCTGCGTATGAATAGCCGTTTTGATATTTTGTGTAGAGATTTTCACCTAAAATAGGTTCGTAACCTCTGGACTTGATCAATTCTAAGGTTTTATCCAATTGTGGAATCTCCACAGAACCAGCTGGGGAAATGATAGCGATTTTGTCTCCTTTTTTTAGGGATTTTGGAAAATTTGTTTTTTGCATTTGTGTTTGGTTTTTTCTGACGGATTTTAACGCAAAGGTCGCAAAGATTTTTGGAATTTATTGAAAATATTTTAGGTTCGTAATGGCGCTTCGCTGAGCAAAGGAATATAATTATTAATATTTAGTTTGTCATTCCGTAGGAATCTAGACTGCTGAGATTGACTTCGTCGAACCACTGCTTTAGGTTTCCTACGGAATGACAAAATGCTGTTTGTATGTTGAATCTGCAACCTGACTTGAACGGACTCTTCGAGAGCCTCAGATTGACAATTGGCAGCCCTTCGACAAGCTCAGGATAAACTACAGGCGGATTAAGCTGCCCAAATTTTAATTATTTTTTCTTCGGTTGTTGCTTTTCGGCTTTTTCTAATTTCTCATCAAACTTATTGAATTTTTTGAAGCTTTGAAGGAAAATAAAGAAACTGAATAATACCAAAATACAACCAACTGCTTTTCGGATTTTGTTTGCAACACGTTGATTCAGTCTGTCGTGGAATTGTTTTGCTAAGAGGATTTTGGACAAATCGATGAGCAAATAAGTTCCAATTACAATCCCGATGTAAAGGACGAAATCCTGAACTCTTGGATAGGCATTTCGGACAGAAACTACGGTTACAAGCCAGAAAAGGACGACACCAATGTTGAGTAAATTGAGTAAAAATCCATTTAAAAACGTTTTGAAATAATTTTGGTCGATGAGTTTTTCTTCGCCTTCGATGTGCATTTTGGTTCTCGAAAGCAACATATAAATAGCATAAATCAGAATCAGAAATGCAGAAATCCGGTAAAATCCGGGATGTTTATCGATGAGACTTACCAAATCCGCGCTGGCATAATAACTGACAACTATACAAAGTAAGTCAGCAGAAACTACACCGATATCCAAAGCAATTGCGTGTCTTGGACCACGGGAAAAACTTGTTTCTATCAGTAGGAAAAAAATTGGCCCTATAAAGACCAAACTTAGCATTATTCCTAATCCGACAGCGTATAAAATGAGTTCGAGCATTCGATTTAAATTTCAGAACCGGCTGTAAAAATAGAGATTTAAAATTTAAAGCATTGTTTAAATTTCATCAAAATTGAATTTTCAAAAAAGGATAAGACAATTTTGATGAAATTTTTTAGTCATTGATAATTTTGAAATCCAATTGTTTTGCAATCAAATTCGCTTTTACCACTTTGATTTTCACTTTGTCTCCAAGCTGATAGGTGTTACCCGTTCTGGAACCTACAATCGCATAATTCTTGGCATCCAAAGAGTAAGAATCATCAACCAAATCTCTCAGTTTAATCATTCCTTCTGCTCCATTTTCAGGAATCTCAACCCAGAAACCGTATTCTGCAACACCGGAAATAACACCTGAAAAAACTTCTCCAACGTGGTCTTCCATAAATTTGACTTGCATAAATTTGATGCTTTCTCTTTCTGCTTCTGCTGCCAAACGCTCCATTGCTGAACAATGTTTTGCCTGTTCTTCTACCACTTCTCTATTTGGAGATTTTCCGCCGTCTAAATAATGCTGAAGCAATCTATGCGCAATCAAATCCGGATAACGGCGGATGGGCGATGTAAAATGCGAATAATATTCGAAGCCTAGTCCATAATGGCCAATCGGGTCGGTAGAGTAAACAGCCTTGCTCATGCTTCTCATCGCAAGTGTTTCTATCATATTTTCTTCGCCTTTTCCTTTGACATCACTCAATAATTTATTTAAAGATTCAGCGACTTTTTGGGTATTTGCCAAGTCCATTTTGTAACCGAAAGTTCCTACGAAATCTCGTAAAGCCGTTAATTTTGCTGGGTCTGGGTCATCATGAATCCTGTAAATGAAAGTGTTTCCGGTTGGTTCGTTTCTTTTGTTTAATGAAATAAATTCGGATACTTTTTTATTTGCTAAAAGCATAAATTCTTCAATCAAATGGTTAGAATCTTTGCTGACTTTGAAGTAAACACCAATAGGTTTGTTATTTTCATCCAGATTGAATCTCACCTCGCTTCTGTCAAAGGTAATAGCACCATTTCTGATACGTTCAGCTCTCATTATTTTGGCTAATTTATCGAGTTGAAGAATTTCCTCAATCAAATCGCCTTCTCCAGTTTCGATTCTTTCCTGAGCTTCTTCGTAAGCAAATCTTCTATCGGAATGAATTACCGTTCTACCAAACCATTGCTTATGAATTTTTGCATCTTCATCCAGTTCAAAAACTGCTGAGAATGTAAATTTATCTTCATTCGGGCGAAGTGAACAAACATCATTACTCAAAACCTCAGGAAGCATCGGTACTACTCTATCAACCAGATAAACCGAAGTTGCTCTCGCATAGGCTTCATCGTCCAAAATAGTTCCGGGTTTCACATAATGAGAAACGTCTGCGATATGAACTCCGATTTCCCAAAGTCCACTTTCTAATTTTCTAATAGACAAAGCATCATCAAAATCTTTAGCATCTTTCGGGTCAATGGTAAATGTCAGAATATCACGCATATCCCAACGTTTTGCCACTTCTTCTGCATTGATGCTTCTATCGATTTGGTCTGCATCGTGCTCCACTTCTGGCGGGAAATTGTAGGGTAAACCATATTCAGCCAAAATAGAATGAATCTCCGTTTCGTGGTCGCCAGGAGCACCAAGAACGGTTGTTATTTCGCCTTCTGGATTTTTGCTTCCCGGTTTCCATTCCAGCATTTTTACGATGACTTTGTCGCCATCTTCTGCTCCATTGAAATGATTTTTGGAAATGAAAATATCAGTATTCAATTTCTTTTTATCCAAAACCACAAACCCAAAATCTTTGTCCGAAATCTTCTGAAAAGTTCCTACAAAAACCTCTTTTGCTCTTTCCAAAACTTCTACCACAGAACCTTCCAGCTTTTTACCTTTGAAATTGTAAGTTACAATAAGGACTTTATCGCCTTGCAAAGCATCTTTTACATTTTTCTGATGTACGAAAATATCATCATTGATTCCTTCAACTTTTACATAAGCATTTCCAGATTGGTTGAAATCTATAACACCTGTCAAAGTCCCTTCTATATTGAGATTGACAATATATTTTCCCTTCTCGGTTTCTTTGATTTTCTGAGTTGCCAAAAGTCTGTGAAGTGCCTGAATCACAAGCTCTCTTTGTCTTGGATTCTTATAATCTATTCCTTCCGCAATCTGTTTATAATTGTAGATTTTGGAAGTTTTTTTGCTCATAAAGCGAAGAATTGTTCTTCCTAAATCGAGAAGTTTTTGTTCGTTTTTATGACTTATATTTTTTTTGTTTTTCATTTTAAATTTAATATTTATATGGAAGAAATTCATTCTCAAATTCTTGTAATGTAACTTCTTTAATAATTTTATTTTGATAATTATAAATATATGGTTTAGATTCTATATTAATTCCTTGTTTTAAATTTTGGTAAAAGATTTTAATTCCTAATTTATCCTTCTTTAATGTTATGTTTATCGTGAAACAATTCGTTTGGTAGCCAACTTCGTCAAGCTCATATTTCTTTGGATTTTTTAAATTAAAAACATACATTGGAGAGTCTTTCTTTGCATTAACTATTAATTCCGAATGATTTATATCTTTCAAAAAAGGCATCCTTGTAAAACAATCGTAAGAACACCAAGGAACAAACTGTTTTTTTGGAAATTGATTTATTAATTTTTTAAATGTGTACTCATTCCAAAACATTCTGTAAATAATTTCTTCTCTAAGTAATGTTGGTCTTGTATCAAAATTTTCTCCACAATCAGATACACTTAATCTAAATAATTTAAAAAGAATTAAATCATTCTTAAAAATATTCACATCAATTTTTGGAATAATAAAATCAGCTAAAAACTTAAAATCTATGTTTTCCGAATCTTTCAGAAAATCCATTTCAATTATTTTTAATTCTTCTTGCGAGTAAGCTTTATCTGTAATTTTCTGCGAAGAACAAAACAGAAATGTAAAAAATAATATAAGGGAAAGTTGGGTTTTCATTGATGTTTTTTAAAATTCGTGTTCTTGTGTTGTTGGGATTTCTACCCAAGTTTTGTTTTGGTATTGGTAGGTTTTTGTTACAGCATTTTTCTTGTCATCATTATATATAATTTTAAAGCTTACAATTTTACCTTTAAGATTTCGGAATAATAAATTAATAGTATCAAAATTGATATTAACGTTATCCATACTTTTTAATTCTAAACTTTCTTTATCGTTGTAAGGGAAGTATAAAAATTCTTTTTCAAAGATTTTGCCTTCTTTTTGTTGGATATATTTTCCAATTTTCTGATTTGATAATTCTCGCGCAAAAATTTTATTATCAAGATTTTTCAATTGAATAGAATCAATTATGAAATCAGATTGATAGCCAGATCTATAAGGTATCAGATTCTTTTTCATTCTATTAACTAAATACTTAACACTATTTTCAGTCCATAACGTAGCTTGATTGAAATATGGATTAGTACTTATGCTAGGAACATATTGATAAGCGTCAATTTCAAAGGGAAATATTTTTACATCCAAATCATCAATTACAAAAACTAAATTATCTTTTCTAAGTTTCTTAGAATCAATATTTTTTAAAATTATTTTTTCTAGTTGTTTTAAATCCATTGATTTGGATTCAGCCATTAAAGCTTTATAATTTTCTTGATACAATTCTAATTTTTTTTCATAGCTACTTTTTTTTTGTTGCCCAAAACCAAGCAAAAACAAAAAAATTACAAAAAAAGAAAATAAAGCTTTCATCATTTTAAAATCTACTGAGATTAGCAGTAATTAATCATCAATAAAGATAAAATAAAATAGGGGAGTTTTGGAAACCTTTGTATTAATTTATGGTTTCGTGAGAAAGAACTTTCTCTGTGAAATGCCTTGCAAAGATATGACTTTAAAAATAAAGCCTGCAATTTTAATAATTACAGGCTTTTATGTCTTAGCAGAATGCGATTTTATCAACTCTGTTTTGGTGTCTTCCACCTTCAAAATCTGTGTTCAAAAACTTATCTACAATCTCGAAAGCCAATTCCTTTGAAATGAATCTCGCAGGAATCGAAATCACATTCGCATCGTTGTGTTGTCTTGCTAATGTTGCAATTTCCGGCATCCAGCAGAGTGCACAACGGATTTTTTGATGTTTGTTAGCCGTGATTTGAACGCCATTTCCACTTCCACAAATCAAAATTCCTAATTCGTTTTCTCCGTTTTCCACAGATGTTGCTGCAGGATGTACAAAGTCCGGATAATCTACAGAATCAGTAGAGTAGGTTCCATAATCTTTGATTTCAACCTTTCCTTCAAGGTATTTTTTTATCAATTCTTTATACTCAAAACCTGCGTGGTCTGCGGCTATTGCTATCTTTTTCATTAGATTTTATGTTATTCCTTTATTGTAGTATAAAATTACTACATATTTTATAATTGTTGGTACGATATTTTAATGTAATTAATAATAATATTCAATAATAAGTATTTATATATCAACATAATATTTATAATAATATATTTTAAACAAACAATTTTTTATATTATTAATTATTAGATAATACTTTGTTAGAAATTGTTAGAAAACCTGTGGATAACTTCTGTCAAGTATTTCTTTTTTTAAAAGATTATTTTCATTAATGAAAACCGCTTCCAAATTTTAAACTCAATTTTTTGAAAAACTTTTCTGTCAGAATTATTTCAATTATCCCCAGAACGGTTTTAAATATTCAGATTAAAATATATTTATAAACATTTGTTGGTAAAATTCATAATGATTTGATAATCAATGTTAAATTAATGTTAAAAACCTACTCATTAGTCCACATTTCCTGTGATGAAAAAATACAGTTTTATTTTTCCGCATAATCCCGCACTACAACAATAGACTACAATATTTATTTTTAAAAAAAAGAAAAAGAAGATGTTTATGAATGTAAAATAAGTTTGTGGATTTCTTTTGAGAAGAAAATTTTCAAAAGGAGGGAATAAGTTTTAAATTTGTGAAACAAAGAGAGGAGAATTATTTTCAAGTCTCGGTAAAAACCTAAAATTATATTTTAAATGAAAACAATAAAAGATTTCGATTTTAAAAACAAAAAAGCTTTAGTAAGAGTTGATTTCAATGTTCCTCAGGATGAAAATCTTAATGTGACAGATAATACAAGAATTACAGCTGTAAAACCTACTGTAGATAAGATTTTGGCTGACGGCGGTTCTGTTATATTGATGACGCATCTTGGAAGACCAAAAGGAGAAGTGAATGATAAATATTCTCTTAAGCACGTTTTAAGCGAAGTTTCTAAAGTTCTTGGCCAAGAGGTTAAGTTTGTTGAAGAATCAATAGGAGAGAAGGCGGAAGAAGCTGCTAATGCTTTACAACCAGGCGAAATCTTATTATTAGAAAATCTACGTTTTCATAATGAAGAAGAAAAAGGTGATGAATCTTTTGCTGAGCAACTTTCAAAATTAGGAGATGCTTATGTTAATGATGCGTTTGGAACTGCACATAGAGCACACGCTTCTACAGCTGTAATTGCTAATTTCTTTCCTTCTACTAAATTTTTCGGTTTACTAATGGAAAAGGAATTAGTAGCGATTGATAAAGTTCTAAAATCTGGTGAAAAGCCTGTAACTGCGATACTTGGAGGTTCTAAAGTTTCTACAAAAATTACAATTATAGAAAATATTCTTCCTGCAATTGATAACTTGATTGTTGGAGGAGGAATGTCTTTTACTTTCATCAAAGCGCTTGGTGGAAAAATCGGACAATCTATTGTTGAAGATGATAAATTGAATCTTGCTATCGAAATTCTTGCTAAAGCAAAAGAACATAACGTGAATGTTTATCTTCCGACTGATGTTGTGATTGCTGATGATTTCAATAATGAAGCTGAAAGAAAAGTGGCTGACATTAGAGAGATTCCAGAAGATTGGCAAGGTTTGGATGCAGGTCCAAGGTCAAGAGAAATTTTCAATGATGTTTTGATGAATTCTAAAACAATTCTTTGGAATGGACCAATCGGAGTTTTTGAAATGTCAAATTTCGCTGCTGGAACCAAAGCTTTGGGTGACAGTATTGCTGAAGCTACAAAATTGGGAGCTTTCTCATTAGTTGGAGGAGGAGACAGTGTTGCATTCGTGAAACAATTCGGTTATTCTGATAAAGTGAGTTATGTTTCAACTGGAGGAGGAGCAATGCTGGAGAGTTTGGAAGGATTAGAACTTCCAGGAGTTGCTGCAATTAACAAATAGAAATTTATTTTTCTACATAAATTTAAAAACCGACAAATTTTTGTCGGTTTTTATTTTCTCTATACTTGAATAAGTTTCAGTAAAAATTTTTTAAGCGATTCTCAGCGATTTAAATTGAAAATCAAAAATTACTGAATATTTTCCAAATTTTGTATTTATTAACAATTTTTGAACAAAATGGCTGAAAATTGACCTTCATAAATGTATTAAAAATCGATTTTCTATTTTTTTTCGATAATATATATCAAACTGGAAAATTCGGAGTTAAAAAGTGCTTTTACGTTAGAAATCGTTCCGTGAAACACAGCTTTTAGCCAAAAAAGAGGTGATTTCTTATATTTTTCACTCAACATCGAGATATAAAATGAATCGAGTAGGAGAGGTTTTATTTTTCTTAATTTCCAATCCGGATTTTTAGAAATCAAATTTTCCATTCCGTTTTTTGAAAAATGATAAATGTGTCTTGGCACATCATAAGCTGCCCAAAATTCTTTATAATGTTTCGCATCGTAAGAAGTTGGATTAGGAACAGCAATTATTAGCAAACCTTTTTCATTTAATTTCTGATGAAAAATTTCCAACATTTCTTTCTGATTTTCGATATGTTCGAAAACGTGCCATAATGTAATTGCATCTAAACTTTGATTTTCAATCGAATTTAAATCATCAATAATTTTTGCTTTTTGAGTCTTACTAATTGCTGCATTTCTAGCATCAGAATTTGGTTCAAATCCAAAAGTTTGAAAATCATTTTCAATATATTTTACAAACTCTCCAGCGCCGCATCCATAATCTAAAACTTTAGAACCTTTTTTAATTCTATCTACGAGAATATTTTTTTTGTATTGAAGATTAAAGGACTGTAGAAATTTATAAAGTTTTTCTTTCAAACTTCCAGAATCCTGATGATGCGAAATATAATCTTCACTTTCATAATATCTTGAAATATTAGAAGGAATAGGAGAAGTTTTTAAAACACCTTTTGTTTCCGTTTCTTTTATTTCGAATATTTCTTGAGTTAGAAAATGGTCTTTAATTTTCATTATTAATTATATATTTTAAACAAAAAGAACAATGAAAATAACATTGTTCTTTGGAATGTTTCACGTGGAACATTTATAATTTTATCTTCCTAAATATATCAAAAGTACATTAATATCTGCTGGAGAAACTCCACTGATTCTACCTGCCTGAGCAATAGTTTTGGGTTTTACTTTACCCATTTTTTGTTTAGCTTCTGCTGAAAGAGAGGTGATTTTTGAATAATCAAAATCTTCAGGAATTCTAATAGTTTCTAACCTATTTAATTTAGCAACATTTTCCTTTTCTTTCTCTATATATCCTTTGTATTTGATATTGATTTCTGCTTGTTCTCTTACTTCATCTGCATATGTAGAAGCTACTTCTTTTATAGCTTCAATAGCTTCTAATTTCTCCAAAGACATATTTGGTCTTGTTAGAATTTGCGCTGCTCTGTAAGCTTGGTCAACAGGAGAGGATTCGATAGTTTCAAGAATAGGATTGATTATACCAGGTTTAAGAGAAGTTTCTCTAAGGAACATTTCTAACTCATCACTTTTAGTAATCTTTTCTTCAACTTTTCTTAATCTGTCTTCTTTTGCTAAACCAAGATTATAAGCTTTTTCAGTGAGTCTGATATCCGCATTATCTTGTCTAAGAAGAAGTCTATATTCAGCTCTGGAAGTGAACATTCTATAAGGTTCTTCCGTTCCTTTTGTAATCAGATCATCGATAAGAACACCAATATATGCTTCATCTCTGTTTAAAATAAATTCACCTTTATCGTGAACTTTATTATGAGCATTGATTCCTGCAATTAAACCTTGTCCTGCAGCTTCTTCATAGCCGGTAGTTCCGTTAATTTGACCTGCAAAATAAAGGTTTTCAACTAATTTAGTTTCTAGAGTATGATTCAATTGAGTAGGAGGGAAGTAATCGTATTCTATGGCATAACCAGGACGGAAAACTTTTACATTTTCGAAACCTGGAATATGTTTTATCGCTTTGATTTGAACATCTTCGGGAAGTGAAGAACTAAATCCATTCACATAGATTTCCACAGTTTTCCAACCTTCTGGTTCTACAAACAATTGATGTCTGTTTCTCTCAGCAAAACGATTGATTTTATCCTCAATACTTGGACAATATCTTGGACCTAAACTCTGAATAGTTCCGTTGAACATAGGACTTCTATCAAATCCTTCACGTAAAATATCATGTACAGTTTCGTTGGTATAAACGATATGACAGCTTAATTGCTTGGTTAATTTAGAAGTATCTAAATAACTGAATTTCTGTGGATTTTCGTCGCCTTTTTGTTCTTCCATTTTGGAATAATCAAGGCTTCTTCCATCTACACGTGGTGGAGTTCCTGTTTTCATTCTACCGGCTTCAAAACCTAAAGAAACTAATTGCTCAGTAATTCCGAAAGCTCTTGGTTCTCCCATTCTACCGCCACCTAATTGCTTATCACCAACGTGAATCAATCCATTAAGGAAAGTTCCGTTGGTTAAAACAACAGATTTAGCTTTAATTTCGATTCCAAGGGATGTTACAACACCAGCAACTTTATTATCTTCAATAATCAATTGCTTTACCATATCTTGGAAAAAATCAAGATTTAGTGTATTTTCTAATGCTAAACGCCATTCTTCTGCAAACATCATTCTGTCATTCTGCGTTCTTGGAGACCACATTGCCGGACCTTTGGAAAGATTAAGCATCTTGAATTGTATGGCAGATTTGTCAGCAATGATTCCGGAATATCCGCCCATCGCATCTATTTCTCTTACAATTTGTCCTTTTGCAATTCCGCCCATTGCAGGATTACAGCTCATTTGTCCAATGGTTTGCATGTTCATTGTGACAAGGAGCGTTTTTGAACCAAGATTGGCAGCAGCAGCAGCAGCCTCGCAACCTGCGTGGCCTGCACCAACGACGATAACGTCATATATATCTGTAATCATTTTATTTGCTTTTGGCTATTAACGTCGGTTAATAGCAATAAAATTTATTTTTAAATGTTCCACGTGGAACATTGACTAAGTGTAATTCAAAAATTGAAGCGTAACTAGCCCGATTGACTCAAAAGTATTTAATTTTATAATGAATCGTCGAAGCTCATATTTCGCTTTGTAGTGGAAATCCTTTTTCTTCTTTGATATAAGGAAAAGAAAAAGATTGCAACGGAAAGCGGGATCAAGCTCCTAAAAATTTTTAAATTGATTGATATAAAAATCTTCTTTAGCTCGCATTTGGATTTGTTCTTCCTCGGTTTTATCCTTGTATCCGCAAAGATGAAGAATCCCGTGAGCCAAAACGCGATTGAATTCTGATTCAAAGTTTTGGGATAGGGTAGAAGCGTTGTCCAAAATGCGCGGCAAAGATACGAAAATATCTCCCGAAATGGTTTTTCCCTTCACATAGTCAAAAGTGATGATGTCTGTGTAGTAATCGTGGTCGAGATAATCCTGATTGACCTTGAGGAGATACTCGTCGTCACAAAAGATATAATTGATTTCGCCGAGCTTCTTGTTCTCTGCCTGAATCAAGTTTTCCAGCCATTCTGATGTTTTTGGATGGATATCTACTTTGTCAATTTCTTCAAAAAAATAGTTTATCATATTTTTAAAACCAATGTCCTAAGATGACACTGAAAACGCCTTTATGCTTATTGAGTGATTTGCTGTAATTAATTTTTATCTGTCCGAAAGGAGATTTATAGCCTGCAGTAAGTCCAACTGAACTGTAATTAAGTTTCGCTGCTTCTTCGAATTTTATAGAGCTGAACATATTAGCCAAACTGAAATTTCCTACTAAAAAATAGTTTTTGCTAAATCTCAACTGGAAATCATTAGATGCAATGAAAATGTTGTTATCAGCCAAAGAAGCAAATTGATAACCGTTTAGTCTTTTAAAATTGACGATAGACTGCTCAAAGATTCCCCCGACTCTATATTGATAAAAAGAAGGTAAGGTTTCTTCTCCAATAGTAATTCCGCCATAAAGATTTAAACGATAAGTGAACATCTTTGATATAAAGAAATTCATCTTGATGTCTGCTTTTATTGTAATTGGTTTTTTCTCTAATTCTGAATTGAAAAGGTCTATGATTTTTCCTTCCGCATTCAGATAAAATCCTTTTGTTGGAAAATCCTTATCATTTTGAGTGTCGCTTTTCAGAAATAGATATGGACTTAGATATTTTTCTACGTTTTTGTTGGTGCCGTTGATATTGCTTTCAAAATAATCGTGGCTCAAACCGCCACCAATCGCAAATTTGTCTTTCCAGACAGACTGTAAAAAGACCTCGTTTCTGAACCAATCCCAAGTTTCTGTAGTATTATTATCAAAATTTTTGAGGTCAAAAGTCATCGCGGTAGAATAGATCCCAAATCCTGGAATATAACCGTTATCTATAAAGTAATTGAAGTAATATCTGGGATTATCGCCAATCACGACATCTAATGACAAATTAGAGTTCCTAAACAATAATCGTTTTGCTGAATAATTGATCAATAATCCAGTCTTGAAAACTTCGTCGTAATGAAGTCCGAATTTCAGAAAGTGTCGGGAATCGTCCTCGGTTACATATAATTTGAGATAGCTACTGCTATTTTCCTGAACAATATCATAATTGATGAACTTATAATTGTTAGTTGCGTACAATTTATCAATCATTTTGTTTACGCTTCCATAAGTCTGCATAGACGGCAATTTAAGCCCCATTTTTCCACGAATGTAGTTTGACTTGTATATTCTGCCATTTTCTACCACAAGACTATCTATTTTGTAAATACTGGAGTAAATAGGATTGATAGAAGACCTTATTCTTTCAAAATTACGTCTCGGTAATTTATCCAGAATATCAACATATTTTTGAGCTTCTACATAACCGCTGTCAAGGATTTTTCGTTTGTCGTCATAACTTGTAGCAGTCATTCCGGTAAGGTTCGGTCTTATGTTGATATCTGTGTATTTATACTGGTTTTTCGTTTCTTTTTGAATTCCGAAATCAACGATTTGATTCAATATTGAAATAATATTTGTAAGATTATCACGCTTTGCCAGAGGTTGATTGAGGTCGACACCGATAACAATATCAATTCCTTTATCTTTTAGAGGTTTTGAGGGAAAATTAACGGTCATTGCGCCGTCAACATAAAGACTGTCTCCAATTTTCACAGGGTCTAAAAGTGAAGGAAAAGCAGAACTTGCCATAATTGATGAAACCAAATCTCCTTTTTCAAAAATCTTCATTTCGCCACTTTCCAGATTGGTTCCAATACACATAAAGGGAATAGGAAGTTTGGAAAAATCATCAATATTAGAAACATTTCTAAGCAATTCTTTCAACATGTAGACATTTCTTTGACCAGTACTAATAGAAGAAGGAAACGAAATTTTTCCGTTTTTAAGAGGAACTGTGAAAAGATATTTATCAACACTTTTATTGAAAAAACTGGTTTCTTGCCTGGTTTTTGGCTCCGTTATCAATGAATAGAAATCAGTATCCATAACAATTTTCTCAATGTCCTTACCTGTATAACCCGAGGCGTAAAGTCCTCCAACAATCGCTCCCATACTTGTACCAGAAATATAATCGATTTTAACACCGAGAGAATCCAAAACTTTCAAAACGCCAACGTGTGTAAAACCTTTAGCGCCTCCTCCGGAAAGAGATAGTCCAATCTTAGGATTTTTCGGAATGACAAGATTTTCTTTTACCTGAGAATGACTCATCAGATAAGTTAAAAATATAATCAGATAAAAGAGCTTCTTGATCATCTCTTAATTTTTTATATAGATTCTTTTGACTCTTGGAGAAATCGAAGTTAATACTTCATAGGTGATTGTTCCACAGTATTTTGAAAATTCTTCGAGAGTTGGGTTTGAATTGAAAATTGTTACAGAATCTCCTTCTTTTGCTACAACATTATCGACATCGATCATCATCATATCCATACAAATACTTCCTACAATAGGACAAAGTTGATTATTAATTCCAACATTTCCGATTTTATTTCCAATTAATCTTGGAATTCCGTCCGCATAACCAACCGGAATTGTAGCAATTTTCGTATCGTTTTCAGCTTTAAATCTTCTGCTATAACCAACTGATTCACCACTTTTTACTTCCGAAATTTGTGAAATTACAGTTTTAAAACTTACAGAATGCTGAAGTTGCTTTTTAATTTCAGGATTTGAAATTTCACCAATCATTCCAATACCAATTCTTACCATATTGTATTGATAATCAGTGTAATTTGTAATTCCAGAAGAATTGAGAATATGTCTGATTGGTTGATAACCCAATTTATCAATCAAATAACTCGAATTCTTTTCAAAAGTTTTTAATTGATTCAAAGTGAATTCTTTTTCTTCCGGCATATCCGAAGAAGATAAATGACTGAAAATACTCTGAACTTTTACATTCATTGAGTTTAATTTTTCAGTTAATTCATCTAATTCAAAATCCTTAAAACCAAGGCGATGCATTCCTGTTTCCAATTTGATATGAATAGGATATACTTCCTGATTTCCTGATTTTATCAATTGTTCATTGAATAATTCTAAAACTCGCAGACTGTAAATTTCCGGTTCCAGATTATATTCGATAACGCTGTCGTAGCTGTGCTGTTCAGGATTCATCACAATAATAGGTGTTGTGATTCCTTTTTTTCTCAGTTCAACACCTTCGTCGGCAAATGCAACGCCAAGATAATCAATATGATGATGCTGGAGAAATTCTGAAATCTCATAACTTCCTAATCCATAAGCGTTTGCTTTTACCATTGCCATCATTTTGGTTTCTGGTTTTAGCAGAGATTTATGAAAATTGATATTATGAAGAATAGCGTTGAGATTGATTTCCAAAACTGTGTCATGTTTTCTGAGCTCAAGAATTTCTTTGATTTTTTCAATCTCAAATTTTCTTGCACCTTTCAAAAGTATAACTTGGTTTTCTAAATCATTAATTATCTTACTTTCAATAAATTGATTCGTATTATTAAAAGTAAAAGTTTCAGAATTAAACAATTTATAAAACGAACTTATTTCCTCTCCGATCAGAAAAACTTTATCAAATTTCTGTTCATTGACCAACTCGGAAACTTCAGAATATAGTTCTTCGGAATTCTCATTAGAATCCAGAATATCTGTAAGAATCAGAGATTTTTTTGGTTTGTTGTATTCGCCAATAAACTGGAAAGCAATCTTTAAGGAATCCAAATCCAAATTATAAGAATCGTTGATAATCAGATTATTTCTGACGCCTTCGATACTTTCAAGACGCATTTCAATCGCTTTGAGTGCATCGATTTTTTCTTTGATTTGAAGATTTGAAAGATTAAATTCCTTTAGAATTCCAATCAAAGCTAAAACATTGGTCAAAGTTGCCTCATCTCTTTGATTGATTGGAAGCGAAAATTCTTCTTCAAAATATTTGATTTTAATATCTTGAGTTCGGTCATTAACATCAGAAATTATCGTAATATCATTATTATTCTTTAATCCGTACGATATTAATTTTTTACTTGAATAAAGCCCATTGATTAACTTGTCTGTCAATTTATTATCAGAATTAAAAAATATAATTTCTGATTGTTTGAACAGCTTTAATTTCTCTTTAATTAATTCTTCTTCAGAACTGAAATTAGCCGAATGAGCTGTTCCAATATGGGTTAATAATCCAATCTTCGGATGGAAAACATTTTCCTGTTTTTCCATTTCATCTGGCTTGGAAATTCCAACTTCGAAGATTCCTAATTCGTGCTTTTTATCGATTTGTAATAATGACAGAGGCAAACCGATTTGAGAATTAAAACTTTTCGGACTTTTAACCGTAACAAACTCATTAGAAAGACATTGATAAAGCCATTCTTTCAGAATAGTTTTCCCGTTACTTCCGGTTATTCCAATCGAATTGATATCAGAATGCTCGAAATGATATTTGGCAAGTGTTTGTAAAAACTCAATGGAATTTTTTGTAATGATTTGATTGATAGAAGAATTATCAATTTTATTTTCAGTAATAATCGTATCAATTCCTTTTTCGATGACAATCTCGATGTATTTCTGTCCGGAATTTTTTTTGGTGCTTATCGCAAGAAACGCAGTATTTTTTGTAGAATAAATCGTTCGGCTGTCAAAAGCAATATTTTTGATTTTGATATCTTGATTTCCAATAATTTCGGAATTGGTTATTTGTGCAATTTCTTTTGCTGTGTAATTCATTGATTATAAATCGTCTATCACAAATTTTTTATCTTCGTCCTGATAACTATTGTAAAGTCTCAAGACTTTCAAAAAATCAGATTCTAATTTGTAAATTAAAGTTGTTTGTTCCGTAATGAGAAGCTTGTTATAATTTGGAAATTTTTCGAGCTTTTGGAAAGTTACTTTTTTATCCATAATCAAATTTATTTTATGATTGAGAATCCTTATAAAGTTTTGATATTCTCGGTAAGTAAATCTATTTCCAATATAATCTTCTATCTGCTCCAAATCTGCGAGCGCAAACTTAGACCACCTTATTTCCATACTTTTTCAAAAAACGTTCTTCAGAAATTTTCATCACGTCATCGTGGGAAAAATAGATTCCATTATCAAAATCTTTTTCAGCTTCTTCCAAAGTTTGTAAAAGAGAAGTTTCCGGGTCAATGATTTCCGCAATCTTCAACAATTCCTCAGGATTGAATTTTTTTTCTTTCATCTTTCGAAAAAACGTAGGTTCAGAAATCCCGCTTTTCTCAATGATATACTTCAGTTTGAAAGGAGAATTCTTCAAAATTTCATCAATCGAATTACTGATTTGAATATAATTTTTAATTTCTAATATCATTTTGTGAGAGTTTTTACTATTAAAATTTAAACAAAATTAATTAAAATAATGATATTAATCCTCTTTTTTATTAAGAACTTCATCCACAAAAATTCTTCTACTCACAGCGTCGTAAGCTTCGGTTTCTCCAAGCTCAACCAATTCTTTTCCTGCAGAAGTTCGCATAGAATAGTTGGCAAGATTTCCTGTTCTTCGGCAAATTGCATGAACTTTGGTCACATATTCTGCCGTTGCCATCAGATTAGGCATTGGACCAAAAGGTCGACCAAGAAAATCCATATCCAAACCTGCAATCACAACCCGAATTCCGTTATTTGCTAATTGATTAGCAACATCTACAATACTTTCATCAAAAAACTGCGCTTCGTCTATTGCAACGACATCACAATTAGAACCTAACAAAAGAATCTCGGAAGGACTTTCCACTGCTGTACTTCGGATTTTGGTCTGATTATGCGAAACAACATCTTCCTCAGAATATCGAGTATCGATTTTCGGTTTGAAAATCTCGACATTTTGACCAGCCATTTCCGCGCGACGGAGTCTTCTGATGAGTTCCTCTGTCTTTCCGGAGAACATAGAACCGCAGATAACTTCCATCCAGCCGCTTTGTTTGGAATGATTAATTGTATTTTCTAAAAACATTATTAATTTAGCAAAAAATTGTTTTAAAATTCTAAAGAAAACCTTGATGAATTCTTTTTGGGAACAAAATTGTTCTTAAATTTATAAACATCAAATTTAAGTAAAAATTAATAAGATTTATTATGCAAAACCTGCAAGATACATACAAGAAAATCTTCGATGAGATCAAAATTATTTTGTCAGAATTGTCAGAATCTGATTCTTATGAAGCGATTTTGAACAAGGAAAATGAAATCAGCCAACTTTATCAGAAGTTTTCTTTTCTTAAAATTTCTCAGAATATTGATTATGTGTCAACTGAAATTAAACCCTTTGAATTAATTGATAATCAGTTAACAAACATAGATTCAGAGTTGATTTCTGTTGAGGAATTTGAGGAAGAAAATAAGGTTGTAGAAATCATCGTGGAGGAGACTGAGGTTCACGATATTTTCAAAGATATTCCGGAAGTGGAAGAAGTTCATTCTTTTGCTGAGATTGATTCTCAAGAAAGTTTGGTGAAAGAAATTATTTCAGAAGATAAAACTGAAGAGATTCATCAACTGGAAGAAATCATCAAAGAAGAAATCGAAACTTCAAATGAAGAATTGATTGAACCAATCTCAGAAACGGAACTTGTTAATGAAATTGAAGCTCAGAATTATCACGAAGAAATAGTTGAAGCAGTTGAAGAAATTGAAGCTGAAGAAGAAAAACTGTTAGAAGAACCGTCAGAAAAACTGGAACCGATGCAAGATAGTCAGTTTTCTTTCGCAATGACAAGAGATGAATCAACTGTAGGAAATTCTCAAGATGATTATGAAGCGAGATTAGCAGAGAAAGAAGCAAAACTAAAGGAGCTTGAAGAAAACAGAAGAAAAATCGTAGAGTTTTCTAAAGAAAATACACAGCCGAAAGAAAAATCTCAGAAAGTTTATGAATCGCAGAACCAAGAAGAACATCACGATAAAAAATTCAAATTAGCCAATATCAAAGGGCTGAAAATTGCTAAATCCTTGTTTGATGATGATCATTTGGAAGAAGTTGAAAAGCCTGCTACGGTTCAAAGTTCGGGAAGCTTATTGAAAAATAATGTGCCGACTGATTATATGGAAGCGCCAAAACCAAAACCGGAATTCAAGCTGGATCTGAATGACCGGATTGCGTTTTCTCAATATTTATTTAACGGAAGCCAAAGTGAATTGAATCAAGTGGTTTCTGTTCTGAATTCTTTCAATTCTCTTGATAAAGCTCAGGAATTTTTGAGTGATATTTATTACGAAAGAGATTGGAAGAAGGTGGATAATTATGCGCAAAGGCTTTGGACTTTGGTAGAAAATAGGTTTTTGTAGATGAGCGGTATTCTTTATTTTGTTCCGACACCCGTTGGAAATCTGGAAGATATGACTTTCAGAGCTGTAAAAGTTCTGAAAGAAGTCGATTATATTTTGTGCGAAGATACCCGAACATCCGGCGTTCTTCTCAAACATTATGAAATATCCAAACCTCTGAAATCCTATCATTTACATAACGAACATCAAGCAACAGACAGAGTTGTTCAGGATTTGGAAAACGGGCAGAATATTGCCATTATTACAGATGCGGGAACACCAGGAATTTCTGACCCAGGTTATCTTTTGGCGAAAGCTTGTGCAGACAAAAATTTGGAAATGATTTGTTTGCCAGGCGCAACCGCTTTTGTTCCAGCTTTGATAGTTTCAGGTCTGCCGAATCACGATTTTTATTTCGCGGGATTTCTTCCTCAGAAAAAAGGAAGACAAACCAAACTCAAACAATTAGCTGAAGAAAAGAAAACAATCGTTCTTTACGAAAGCCCACATAAAATCAATACAACACTTGAGCAAATCAAAGAATTCTTTGGAGAAGAAACTAAAGTCAGTCTTAGCAGAGAAATTTCCAAAAAATTCGAAGAGACTAAACGAGGTACAATCAATGAGTTAATTGAATTCTCAAAAAGCAAAACTTTAAAAGGCGAGATTGTTCTGATTGTGAATAATTCTTAAAGTATTATTTTTGCCATAACAAATTTAGAAACATTAAAAAAATATATGGGATTACTACAAGGTAAAGTTGCCATCATCACTGGCGCAACGCGTGGAATCGGGAGAGGAATTGCAGAAATTTTTGCCAAAGAAGGTGCAAAAATCGCATTCACTTATGCTGGTTCCGTTGAAAAAGCTAAAGAATTAGAATCAGAATTAAGCAAGATAACAGAAATCAAAGGATATCAATCAGACGCTTCGGATTATGATGCCGCTCAAAAATTGGTTGAGGATGTTTTGGCAGAATTTGGAACTATCGATATTTTGGTAAATAACGCGGGAATCACAAGAGATAATTTGATGTTGAGAATGTCAAAAGAAGACTGGGATACGATTATCAAAGTTAATTTGGATTCAGTTTTCAACCTGACAAAAGCGGTAATCAAACCAATGATGAAAGCAAAATCTGGTTCTATCATCAATATGACTTCGGTTGTTGGAGTGAAAGGAAATGCAGGACAAGCGAATTATGCCGCTTCTAAAGCCGGAGCAATTGGATTTACTAAATCTATCGCTTTGGAATTAGGTTCCAGAAACATCCGTTGCAACGCCATCGCACCTGGTTTCATCGAAACTGAAATGACAGCAGCTCTTGACGAAAAAACAGTTCAAGGTTGGAGAGACGGAATCCCAATGAAGAGAGGAGGACAACCTGCAGATGTTGCTAACGCGTGCGTTTTCTTTGCAAGTGAATTATCTTCTTACGTTACAGGTCAGGTTTTGAATGTTGACGGAGGAATGTTGACTTAATTAAAAGTATATCAATTATTTATAAAGCTTTTTGTTTTCTATACAGAAAGCTTTTTTTATAGAAATTATGACAATCAACGGGAAGAATTACAACAATATTTTGTTGGTTTTCGCTTTGGAATCTGAAGCAGGAAATGAATTTAAAAATTACAATAAAGTTTTTGTAGGAATAGGGAAGATTAAAGCGACTTATAATCTTACGAAAGCCATTCAGAAAGTAAATCCGGATTTGATTATTAATCTTGGAACGGCAGGAAGTACCGAATATGACAGAGGAAGTGTTGTCAATTGCCATCGTTTTATTCAGAGAGATATGGATGTCAGAGCTTTGGGCTTTCGGAAGTTTGAAACACCTTTTTCAGATGAATCAATTATTTTGGAATATGGTCTGAATATAGATAATCTGCCCAATGGAATCTGCGGTTCTGGCGACCAATTCGAAATGGAACATATCAATCCTGAATATAATGTCATCGATATGGAAGCTTTTGCGCTTGCGAAAGTGGCAGAACAAGAAGGAATCGATTTTCTTTGTCTAAAATATATTTCTGATGGTGCAGATGGAAATGCCGCCGACGATTGGACACAAGAAGTTAAAAAAGCTTCTATTGCATTAAGAAGAGAACTTGATAAGCTTTAAATAAAAAACCAGCCGAATTTGGCTGGTTTTCTTTATTTCTCGTTTATAACTTTCTCAAAAATCTTCTTGACCTGCAAATCTCCAAAACCAAAAATTCCTAATTCTTCCTGAAATTTTTTAAAGACCGAATCAAAATCTGTAAACCCAAATTCAATTTGATTTTTAATGAAATCTTCTGGATTTATATTGATATAAGCATCAATAACTTCATTCAAAAAATGAAAACAATCTGATTGATTTTCTGATAACTGTTTTAAAGAACTGATGTCATTATTTTGATATGCTTTCCAAAGATTTTCAGCTAATTCGATATCATTTTCACTTAATAAAACTTTGGATTCCAGGGATTCTTCCAAATCCGAATTATCTGAATCTGAAAAACCTTTCCAATGATTTTCGATATCTTTTATTGGAAAAATTCTGTAAAGTTTTAAGTTCTTAATTCTTGAAAGTAATGATACACAAAACCACAAATTAACATGACAAAACAAATCATCCTCAAACCAAAGATTAACTTCTGAACCTTCCGGAATATTTAAAATCTTTTCAAATTCTGAAACTGATTTTTCATAATAACTTTCAGGTGAAACATTATAGTCTTCAGCAATTGATTGGGCTCTGATTTTCCAAAATTCTTCCAAAGAATCAGCTTTCAAATTCCCAGAAACCAAAGCTTCGCGACAAACAATTATCTCACCTTCGATTGAAGTTTTATTCAAATCATTAGCTAAAAAATCGCCATTAGTTATGTGAAACATATTTTCAAAATTTAGCCATTAAAAATCTGATTCTCTTGCTCTTGCACACGTATAAATGTGGTTCGCTTAGAAAGTTCTTTCAACTTCGCAGCACCAACATAGGTACAAGTCGAGCGAACGCCACCTAAAATATCTTTCACGGTATCGGAAACAGGACCTTTGTAAGCCACTTTCACAGTTTTTCCTTCAGACGCACGATATTCAGCAACGCCTCCAGAGTGTTTATCCATAGCTGTTTGAGAACTCATTCCGTAAAAAAGTCTGAATTTTTTCCCGTTTTCTTCTACGATTTCGCCACCACTTTCGTCGTGACCGGCAAACATTCCGCCCAGCATTACGAAGTCTGAACCGCCACCAAAAGCTTTAGCCACATCACCAGGAACTTTGCATCCGCCGTCACCAATGATTTGACCGCCCAAACCGTGTGCTGCATCAGCACACTCTATGATTGCGGAAAGTTGCGGATAACCAACACCAGTTTTCACACGGGTTGTACAAACCGAACCTGGACCAATCCCGACTTTGATGATATCAGCGCCAGCCAAAATCAATTCTTCTACCATTTCGCCGGTTACAACATTGCCAGCCATAATGATTTTATCAGGGAAATTCTGACGTGCTTTTTTCACAAATTCTACAAAATGTTCAGAATAACCGTTCGCAACATCAATACATAAAAACTGAATTTTCGGATTGGCATCCAGAATTTTTTTGATTTTTTCTTCGTCGGCTTTTCCGGTTCCAGTACTAAGAGCGATATATTGGTGGAAATCATCGCTTTTATCTTTTAAAAACTGGTTCCATTCTTCGACTGAATAATGTTTGTGAATGGCCGTGATTATTTTTTCTTTGGACAAGGCTTCTGCCATTTCGAAGGTTCCAACGGTGTCCATATTGGCAGCAATGAGAGGAACGCCGCTCCATTTTTTCTGTGTATGAAGAAAAGTGAATTCTCTTTCTATTGTCACTTCGCTGCGGGATTTCAGTGTGGAACGTTTCGGGCGAAACATCACATCTTTGAACCCCAATTTGATTTCGTTTTCTATTCGCATACTTCAAAATTAGCATTTATTTTTTTGAAAATGAACGATTATTAAACGTAATATTTGTCATTCCGTAGGAATCTCAACGGTCTAGATTCCTACGGAATGACAAAGTAACTGTTTGATGACAAAAGTTGATTGGACACCAAATTCGTAGCCCGGCTTATCTCCAATATCTTATTTATTTTTAATCTGACTCGATGAACCACTTCGTTAGGTTTGAGCGGAAATCCTTTTTACGCAACGAAGTGGAGTGAAAAGATTGGGAGCGGAAGACGGATAAAGCTGCCCTCCAAATAATAATCAATAAAGAATCTCTATTTTTGTTATTGTGAAACATCTTGTCATTATTGGTCTCGTTATTCCCGAACCGGCTTCTACTGCAGCAGGTCATAGAATGATGCAGCTCATCCAATTGTTTTCGGAAGCTAATTATGCAATCACGTTTCTGACGGCTTCCAACAACATCGAATTTTCTGAAAAAATCGAAATCCAGAAAATTGAAATTAACAACGAAAGTTTTGATGAAAAAATAAAAGAACTCAATCCTGATATTGTGCTTTTTGATCGCTATGTGACGGAAGAACAATTTGGTTGGCGCGTTTCTGAGAATTGTCCGAACGCTTTGAAAATCATTGATACCGAGGATTTGCATTTTTTGAGAGAAGCTAGACGAAAAGCTTTTGTTGAGAAAAGGGAAGTTATCAATGAAGACTTAGTCAATGATATTTTCAAGCGTGAAATTGCTTCGATTTTGCGTTGTGATTTGTCGTTAATTATTTCTGAGTTTGAATATCAATTGCTGACAGAGAAATTTAAAATTAATCCTAATCTTTTGTTTTATATGCCATTTCTGACGGAGAACATTGAGAAAAATAAAACTGATTTTGAAAAACGTAAACATTTCGTAAGCATCGGAAACTTTCTCCATGAACCGAATTGGCAAACTGTTCTGAAACTGAAATCGATTTGGAAATCAATCCGAAAACAACTTCCAAACGCAGAACTTCATATTTATGGTGCTTATGCTGGAGAAAAAGTTTTCCAGTTGCATAATGAGAAAGAAGGTTTTATTGTGAAAGGAAGAGCAACCGATGTTGAATCACTTTTTAATCAATATAAAGTTTTGCTGGCTCCGATTCCTTTCGGTGCTGGTCTGAAAGGGAAACTTTGGGAAAGTATGCAGTTTGGTTTGCCGAATGTAACGTCATCAATTGGTGCAGAAGCAATGCACAAATATTTGCCCTGGAACGGTTTTGTCGAAGATTCTGATGAACAGTTCATAGAAAAAGCAGTTGAATTATATCAAAATGAATCTGTTTGGAATCAGGTCAATGAAAATGCTTACGAAATTCTGAATCAAGTTTTTGATAACAAATTGTATGTTAATCAATTCAGGACTAAAATTTCTAATATTGAGAATAATCTGGAAAATCATCGGACAGAAAATTATCTTGGGAAAATCCTGCAGCATCATCAATTGAATTCGACAAAATATATGAGCCGCTGGATTGAGGCTAAAAACAAAAAATAAATGATCAATCATGAAAATTTGTAAAAACTGTGGACATCGTTTTGAAGGAGAATTTTGCAGCCATTGCGGGCAAACTGCTGAAACCAAAAGACTCAATTTCCATTATCTGAGACATCAGCTAACGCACAGTCTTTTTCATATCAATGCAGGTTTGTTTTATACAATCAAGCAGTTATTTTTAAGACCGGGACACGCTATCAGAGATTATCTGGAAGGAAAAAGAGTGAATTACATTACGCCATTTTCCTTTGTCCTGATATTGACAGGGTTTTATATTTTACTTTGTCATTGGTTTCATATCAATTTATTTTCTGCTTCGGAAGAATCTTTGAAATCAGGAATTGATTCAGGAAAATCTTTAAATTTGGATGAATGGTTTCTGTCACATTTTAGTTGGGTAACTTTGGCGACTATTCCTTTGTACACGACGGGAACTTGGATTTGCTTTTATAACAAAGGTTACAATTTTATAGAATATTTGGTTCTGAATACTTACAAAGCTGGGCAGAGACTGGTTGTTCAGATTGCTTTTTTGCCGTTTATTTTTCTGGTCAAACAATCTCTCAATATTGGAACAGTGATGTTGATTGTTTATTTGATTGATTTGGGATTGCATTTTTGGACGAATCTTCAGTTCTTCAAACCAATGAAACCATTAACTATTATTGTAAGGTCAATTTTCAGCCATTTGATCATGACTATTTTGGTTGGATTAGCGGTTTTAATATTTTTATTTGTAATGTCGATAGTATAATTAATTATTGTCAATTGAAATTTAGAAAAATGTATCTTTATTTTTAAAGCTTTTATAAAACCATGGAATTTGTAACTCACTCTTTTAGACACGCAGAAGTAATTTTGCATGAACCAGAATTTAAAGACCAATACAATGAATTGATGACAATTATTTGTGATATAACTGATGAAGATATTATTGCTAAACACAATTCTTACGCTAACACGCCTAAAAGTATTTCCAGAGCGATTAACGAACTATTGAAAGAAAGATTAAGAGCAGTTGGCTGGAGTCACGAATCTTCTATTTTCCAAGCTGCCGATTACACCGGGGAAACCTGGAGATTGGACTTTGCAAAGCAGGATATTTCGGTTGAGGTTGCCTTCAATCATTCTACAGTTATTGCCTGGAATCTTATAAAACCGGTTTTGGCAAGTGAACTCAATCATGTTCAAAAAGCTATACAAACGAAAATAGGAGTTGTCATTACTGCGACACAAAATATGAAATTAATGGGTGGTTTTGATGGCGCAATTGGAACTTATGAGAAGTTTTTGGACTATTTGCCACCATTGCAGAATTTGTTGACAGTTCCGTTACTAATAATAGGCTTGAAAGCTCCTGCAAGTTTTAGGATAGTCCATACTACACCAGAGCCCAGAAAGACAATAGGCCAAATCCAAATGTACAGTGATGTCAACATTTGATCAAGATTTGAAGAAAGAATATTTATTAGGTAAATTCTTAGATGAAATCTATAGAAAATTAAATCTGAATTTTACCAGAATCAATGAGCCTGAGCTTCAGAATAGAGGAGTAGACCTGGTTATCGAGCACCAAGACAAAAAGTTCTATATCGATGAAAAAGCGCAGCTTGACTATCTTAATAGATCTCTACCGACGTTCGCTTTTGAATTAAGTTATCTTAAGATAGGACAATGGAGAAAAGGTTGGTTATTCGATGAAAAAAAGTTCACGGATTATTATTTTCTGATTACTAATATTTCCACCAGATCCAAAACTGACCATATCGAAGACGGATTTACGGGTTGTACAATTACAAGCATCAATACCAAAAAACTTAGAAAGTATCTGGAAAGCATTAGATTAGATTGGGATACTTTAAATGACATGGATGCTGAAATCAGAAATTCTGACCAAAAAAACAATATCCCCCTTCGTAATCTTAAGGAAAGGGAAGAAGGATGTTTATATTTTTCTGTTCAGAAAGATGAAAAACCGTTGAATATTAAATTATATCTCAAATGGTTGATTGATATCAAAGTCGCAAAAAGAGTCTATCCTTTGTGATTAAATTTTAAAAGGGTTTCGGCCACTTTTTCTATCACGCCAACAACCAGGGCATTTCCCATAAAGAAAGCACGTTTTACATCACTTACTCCTTCTAATAAGGTATGATTATCTGGGAACATATTAAGCCTTTCCAATTCGATTGGGGTTAGTCTCCTCAGCCCCTTGCTGGTTCTCACCACATGTTTGAACCGGGAAGCCGATTTTCCGCCCTCTCCTGTGATGATTGTTCTGGAGGGGCTTTCCAGATTATCCGGAAAGATCATCGCGCCTTCTCCATAATTATATGAGAAACCATCAGCCGATTGTCGCACTTCTTTTTTGGCGCCTTTCAGATAGTTCCATTTATCAATTTCGCTTTCATCAATGTAATATTCTTGCGGAACTTCATCTACAGAAATGAGAATATCTTTTAATAAGGTCCTTTTTCCTTCATAATTCGGAGAGGTTTTCAAGGTTGTCACTTTGCCATTCAGGATCATTCCGGAATTTTGGAAAGGTGAATCTCCTTTTTCTTTGTTAAATGAACTCGATATTTCCGCCACACTTTGTTCAAGGTCAAAAGTTTTGAACTCTGAAACCTGATCAACTTCAAAGGTCTTTGCAAAAACACCTTCATCAAGAAGCCAGTCAACTTCTGGTGTTTTTATTAAAGAATTATAAATTTCCGTATCTTTCAAATAGCCTAGGATAAATGTTCTCCTTCTTTTCTGTGGCATTCCGTAATCTGCAGCATTCACCACTCTCCATTCTACAGCATATCCAAGGTCGGACAAGCATTTTAGCATAATTGCGAAATCTCTTCCCCGCTGTGCGGTTGGTGACTTCAAAAGACGATCGACATTCTCCAGAAAAAGGAATTTTGGTTTGTTTTGTTTCTCGTCCAAAATTCTATAGATCTCCCACCAGAGAACACCCTTTTTGCCTTGCAGGCCTTTAGAATTTTTCAAAGTTGTTGCTACGGAATAATCCTGACAAGGGAAGCCTCCTACTAACATATCATGTTCCGGGATCTCTTCACTTGGAACTGTTGCAATATCTTGGTTAGAATGTCCTTTTTTACCGAATCTTGATTCATAGACCAAAGATGCGTGCTGCGTTTTTGTGGATGGTTCCCACTGGTTGCTCCAGACAATCTCGAAGTTCTCTTTGGAAGAAGCTTTGTTACTATTCTGTAAACCGATTCTAAAGCCACCAACACCGGCAAAAAGTTCGATTACTTTTATCTTTTTCATTGTATACAAAAATAAAAATAAAATAATGCCTTACAATAGGCTTAGATGAGAATTAGTACTTAAAATAGAATGCGGCTAAAAAAACAAAAACCATCACATTTCTGTGATGGTTTGCTCCTCTTGCTGGGCTCGAACCAGCGACCCTCTGATTAACAGTCAGATGCTCTAACCAACTGAGCTAAAGAGGAATGTTTCCATTTGCTTTAAGCGTGTGCAAATATAGAAACTTTTTTTATACTTCCAAAAAATTTTGGAGAACTTTTTTTAATTTTTTTGACTGAAAAATTGTGCTAATACCTTAACTATGTCATTTCCAAATATTAACGCCATAAGGCCTAATAAGAAAATTACACCCACTATTTGTGCATTTTCCAATATTTTTTGCGGCACAGGTTTTCTGGTAATGATTTCCCACAATGTGAATAACACGTGACCACCATCTAATCCAGGAATCGGGATCAAATTAAGGAAAGCTAACCAAACCGAAAACATTGCTGTAAAGCCCCAGAAAAACTCCCAATCTATTGACAGGCTCCCATCATTGCTTTTTTCAACATGCATATTATTGACGATGGCAATAGGGCCTCCAACTTTTTTATAACCTTGTGTTTTGGTATTGAAAATAATTTTAAACTGCTTGATCTGCATCGTCAACACATCAATCGTTCTTGTAAAACCTCTTGAGATTGCTTGTAGAAAAGAATAATGTTTTGTTGTCTCGCTTTTTTCCAAATATTTTTGAGCAATTTTTAAGTCTGGAGCAAAACCAAGCTTTCCGTTATTATCCACGCCAGAATTAAGTATTAAAGACTTATTGTTTCTTATAATATCTATCATCACCTTTCCCCCTTTATTTTCTTTAAGAATATTAGCAATCTGGTCATAGAATTCAGTTTTTTGTCCATTAATACCAACAATTTTGTCTCCTTTTTTCAATCCTGATTTTATTGCGGGCATATTTGGAGCCACACTATCTACAACAGCAGGAAAACGATTCATAAAATAAAGTTTCGCCTCGTTAGCGTGCAGAACTTCAGCAACGCCATCTTCATTGATTGGGAAAGTCACTTCTTTTCCATCTCTCAGAACAGTAACATTATCCGCAAAAAGCATATTGATACTAGAGGTTTCCATTCTTTCCGCAGGTTTTCCATCTATTTTCAGAATTTTATCTCCTGTTTGCAATCCCAATTTTTTACCAGCATCAGAAACCGAAATTCCGTTTTCGAATTTCGCATTATCATGATACGTTTCTCCTGTGAAATAAGATAAAGAAGAGTAGATCAACCAAGCCAAAAAGAAATTAACAGTTACACCACCCAACATAATAATCAATCTCTGCCAAGCCGGTTTTGCCCGGAACTCCCAAGGTTGTGCAGGTTTTTTCAACTGCTCGGTGTCCATGCTTTCGTCCACCATTCCGGCTATTTTCACATAGCCGCCCATTGGTAACCATCCGATGCCGTATTTCACACCTTCGTGTCTTCTCCAGTCATCTTCCGGAAGAGCAGAAATATCAATTGGTTGTGTTACCTTTTTTCCGTTGATTTCCACCTCCTCTTCAGTAGGCTGGTTTTTTGAAAAGAATTTATATTGCCATTTTCCATTGATTTTCTTCATTGCGAAGATGGAAAAATAAGGGTCAAAGAATAAAAAGAATTTGTCTACTTTGGTTTTAAACCATTTCGCCGGCAAGAAGTGCCCGATTTCGTGTAAAGTCACAAGAATAGAGATGCTCAGGATAAACTGAAATATCTTTAATGCTAATTCCATTAATATATTTTAAAATTATAGTTGTCAAAGGTAATCATTTAGTCAGAAACTATACCAATGTAAAAATCAGCCTTTTCTCTGCCAAAATAACACTTACTGATAAAGATGATTTGGGCAGCTATTTCCGCCTTCCGCTCCCAATCTTTTTTGCACGAAGATTCCACATAAAATAGAACATTTGTGCAAGCAGAAAAGGATTTCCGCTCAAACCTAACGAAGTGGTTCATCGAGTCAGATTAAAAATAAATAAGATATTGGAGATAAGTCGGGCTGCGAACGATTCAACGGTAAATCAAAAGTGTAAATAGTTAGATGAAAATCCTTAATTTTAAATAAAATTTAAAAATGAAATTATGTCAAACATCGAGATGATAATCGAAGAACGTGCGGCTGATATTGGTAACTTTTTAGTTGGTAGATTGTTGCCGTTTTCTCAGAAGAGAAGCGTTGGACCATTTGTGTTTATCGACCATATGGGACCAGCTGCGCTAAAAGATTATGAAAATATGGATGTTCCGCCGCATCCGCACATTGGACTTTCCACACTTACTTTTTTATTTGAAGGAAGCATCATGCACAGAGATTCCATCGGGACAGAGATCGAGATCAAAGAAGGCGCAGTCAATTGGATGACCGCAGGAAAAGGCGTCGCCCATTCCGAAAGAACACCAGAATATCTCAGAACCACCGACAAACATCTTCACGGATTGCAGATTTGGGTCGCGCTTCCAAAAGAGTTGGAAACTATGGAACCCGAATTTTTTCACATTAATAAAGAAGATATCCCAAGCTGGATAGACAACGGAATCAATTATAAACTGATTGCTGGCGAAATCCTCGGGCGCAAATCTCCGGTTCCTGTTTATTCGCCGCTTTACTTTTTGGAAGTTAAAAATACACTTCAGGAGGACCGAGAAATTGTTCTTGGCGATTATCTTTTCGGAGAATCTTCGCTTTACATACTGGAAGGAAACATCGAAAGCGAAGGCAATCTTTACACACCAAAACATATCCTGATTGCGAAAGATTCCAAACTTTGTCATTTCACATTAAAACCGGATTCTACAGTTTACATCTTTGGCGGAGAGCCTTTTCCAGAACCAAGATACATCTATTGGAATTTCGTCGGAACTTCCAGAGAAATCATAGAAGACGCCAAAACAAGATGGCAAAACCACGAGTTTCCAAAAGTGATTAATGATGACGGCTACGTTCCACTTCCGCCTCAGAATAAGAACATTAAATTAAAAGAATAAATTGTAAAAAGCTTTTCGACATTTCGGAATGCTTTTCTTTTTATTGATTAAATTAAAAATTACATTTATGATGTAATAAAAGCTTTTCTTTAGTTGTTATACTAATAACTAAAGAAATAGTTATAAAATGAAAAAACTACATTTAATCATTACTCTGCTTTTATCAATAAGCATTTTTGGACAAACTGTAAATACCTTAAACAACAAAGACAAATCTAAGAAAGAATCATTCTATGCTAAAAAAATTGATTCTGTAATGGCGAAATCCTATGAAAGAGGTTTATTCAACGGCAATGTCCTTGTCGCTAAAAATAATAAAATAATTTACCAAAAATCATTTGGATTCACGGATGAAACGAAACAAACGGTTTTAAATAACAAATCGATATTTAACATCGGTTCTATTGCAAAGGAATTTAATGCGGTTTCCATAATGATTTTGGAGCAACGCAGTCTTCTTAATCTGGATGACCCTATTTCCAAATTTAATTTAGGATTACCAAAATGGTCAGAGAAAGTTTCTATACGTCATCTTATCAATTATGCCAGCGGAATTCCCAAGATAGAATCGGGGATGAATCCGGTAAGTGATGCAGACGCGTGGAGAATTTTGAGAAGCAGTGATAGCCTGTTGTTTGAACCAGGAACCAATTACAAGTATGATAACGGCAATGTATTCTTACAAAGAAGAATCATTGAAAAAGTAAGTGGAATGTCATTTGAGGAATTTGTCATTAAAAACATTCTTAAACCTTTGAAAATGACCAATTCTGTATTTGATCCAAAATCCGTTTATAAAAATCGAACGTCTTGTTATGATATGGACAATGTCCGATGTCCGGAAATGAATTTTATTAGTGGCTGGCTTTGGGTAGATATCAATGATTTATATAAATGGATCGAAGCACTGAATTCTAATCGATTAATATCTAAAGAATCCTTTCAAACTTTACTGAATAATCCATACGCAAAAGATGAAGGCGGGTCACTCGGCAGATACTTTGAAAAAGAAGACTTACAAAGACATAATGGCGTTTCTTATAAATTCGAATCCATCTTTTTAAATGATTTTAAAAATAATATAACGGTAATTCTTGTTTCCAATAATCTGAACAGAGTTTGGGATTTAGGGCATATTATTCACAATCTGATGTTAGGCAAAGATTACGAGATTCCTAAGAAATCTGTTTATCAAGCGATAAGAAAAGAAGCTCTCAAGGATATAAACAAAGCAATAGAAACATACTATTTACTCAAGGAAAATTCCAAAAATGAATTCAGTTTTGAAAACCCAAATGAACTCAATAAATTAGGATATGAATTATTAAAACTCGGCAAAAACAATGAATCTATAACAATATTTAAATTGGCTACCAATGAGTTTCATAAAGAAGCCAACCTTTTCGATAGTTTAGGAGAGGCTTATTATACCAATAAGCAATACGATTTGGCATTGGATAATTATAAAAAAGCAATCAGTCTTGGCGGAAGCAATGGTAACGCTGAAAAAATGATAGATAAAATCGAGAAAGAAATCGGTAAGTAAAGTTGCCGAATTAATAAAAAAAGCATTCCGAAATTCAGAATGCTTTTTTATCTAAGTTGTGATTGAGTTTAAAAAGAATAAGAAACCCCGAGACTTCCATTGTTTCCGGCTTCTATAAAAGCACCCCAGTTCTCTGTAAAGAAATATCTTGCACCAAGATAAACGCCCAAACCGAAGTTTCTACCTGCAACGCCAACATTCACGCCGGGATAAACATCAATTTCTGAAGGCAAAGCCAAGGCTTCCTGCAAGTGGAATCCGATACGTCCAAAAATAAAAGGATTGTCTTCATCTTCATTAAAATAGACATTGGCACCGCCACCAACAGAAACCAAATTGGACACTCCATAATCATAACTTGCGGCAAGACCAGTCCCAAATCCCCAAACATTGATTCCGGCTTGTGCCTTTTGGTCGCCAGCTCCTTTCCAGGCTTGTGAATAAGACAAAACGCCAGCCAGCAAACCAAAGGTCAACAGTAATTTCTTCATAATTAAATTATATTAAAAACTTCAATGGGTTCTTCATATCAAAAATAAAACCATTACGCAGAAAATAACGATTGTTAGGGACTTTTATTGTTCGGAATGATTCACTTTGCTCTGATTCCCAAATGAAAGTAACAAGTAAAAAAGAAACGGCAAAATAAAAATACTTCCCAGGAGAAGAGCCCAGCCCAGAGCCTCGATGGTCTTAGGAGCTGCGCTGGCGTCAAACAAAGAAAGATGAGTCCCGTTTGCAAAAAGAATGATATTCGGGTTGTGCTGGTATGTGGCTGCTACCAGGATCATTACAATCTGAAAGCCTCCAAGAAACCTCACAAGGAGGAAGTTGCTTTTTTTAATAGCTTCATTAGTAAAAAGCAGACTTATCGTTGCAACAGTAATTACGATGATTCCCAGAGCTTTGGAAAATATCCATTGCAGTAAAGGGATGTCAGAATAATAAGCACTTATAAAAACCAAAAGTCCGGTAACCACAACATAGACAGCGGTTTCTCTCGATTTTTTTATCATGATTGACAAAGCATCACTGAATCTCGCCTCATGAAGAGAAAATAATGAAGCCAGATAGGCACAAAGAGCAACGGTAAAAAAGCCCACGCAAACGCCGAATAGATTGAACCAGCTGAAAATATAGAGACTTAGGAAGTCTTTCGCTTCTGTATCTATACTTCTGGAAATGGTCGCTGCAGCAATCATTCCCAAGAAAAATGGCGTCAATAAGCTTGAGTAATAGAAGATCTGCGTGTATACCTTTTGCCAACTATCATCTACCGCATCATAATTCCGAAAAGTAAAAGCCGTTCCTCTTGCAATGATTCCGACCAACATTAGAACCAGAGGAATATGAAAGTAAGTAGAAACGGTAGTATAGATCGTAGGAAATCCAACGAACAAAACCACAACGGCTATGATCAGCCACATATGATTGGCTTCCCAGATCGGCGCGATGGATTTGGACATGATCTTTTTCGTTTTGTCACGGTAAGATCTTCTGGAAAACAATTCGATGATCCCTGCTCCAAAATCCGCCCCGCCCGTAATGATATATAAGCAAATTGAAACCCAAAGAAAAGCTATAACTACGTAGATCATGATTTCTTGTTTTTAGGATTGTAATTAGGGTCGGTCGGATCGTATAACTTCGGGACCATTTTGATCTGGCGAAGCAATAAAAAAATGATGATCAATGATAAAGAGATGAAAATCAATGTAAAAAAGTAGAATGAGTATTGGATTCCCGGCATTGGCGTTACAGCATCAATGGTTTTCATGATTCCGTAGATGATCCAGGGCTGTCTGCCAACTTCTGTTACTGTCCAACCTGCTTCCAATGCTATATAACCAAATGGAATGGCTGCAACGAAAGTTTTCAGATACCAGGTTTTCGTAAGCCATTCTTTTTTCCAAAATGTGGCGATGAGGTAGATCATTCCGATCACCATCATTACACTTCCGAAAAATATCATGATCTGAAAAGCGTAATGGACCACTGCTACCGGCGGCCAATGATCTTTCGGGAAATCTTTCAGTCCTTTTACTTCCGCATCAAAATCGCCCCATGCAAGAAAACTCAAGACCTTTGGAACTTTTATGGCGTATTTTATTTGTTCATTTTCTTCATCAGGAATTCCACCGATCACAAAACTTGCCCCTTTTTCGGTCTCGAAATGAGCTTCCATTGCAGCTAATTTTATAGGTTGTCTTACGGCAACAGATTTTGCGGCTATATCACCACTTATGGGAGCCAGCAAAGCGCCGATAATTGCAAATCCGGCAGAGATCCTAAATGCTTTGGTATGGAAATCGACATTTCGTTTCTTTAAGACCATCAAAGCGTGGATTCCAGCAACAGCAAATCCAGTCGCAGCAAAAGCTGCCACGGTCATATGAAATGCCTGTGGAAACCAGGCTTCATTGAACATTGCTTTTATCGGGTCGATGTTCAGATATTTTCCATTGATATGATCAAATCCAGCAGGACTGTTCATCCAGGCATTGGCAGCAACAACCAAGATCCCGGAAGCCAATCCGCTAACACCTACTACAACGCCACAGAACCAATGAAACCACTTATTGAATTTGTCCCAACCGTAAAGAAAAAAACCAATGGCAATGGCCTCGATGAAAAAGGCAGTTCCTTCCAGGGAAAAAGGCATCCCAAAGATGGGGCCTGCATGCTCCATGAATTTTGGCCAAAGCAACCCCAATTCAAAAGAAAGCATTGTCCCGGAGACAGCGCCCGTTGCAAAAAGTATTGCAACACCTTTGCTCCAGGCTTTGGTAAGGCCTTTGTAGACCTCGTCTTTGGTTATAAGATATTTGTAATGTGAAAATGCCATTAGAAAAGGCATGACCATCCCGACACAAGAAAATATGATGTGAAAGCCCAGTGAAACGGCCATCTGAGATCGGGCAGCTAGAAAATCATCCATAATCTCGATTTTGAATGTAAAGTTAGGGTTTTTATATTGAGCCTTTTTGCTGATGGGAAAGAGATATATCATATTTTTAAATATTATCAATGGCGAAACTATCTTGTCGAAGCAACAGAAGTTGACGTATTATTTTTTTATTGGATATTTTTACGAACTCGTCCAGTGTGGTTTATCCGGCATCGGTTCATTCCTGTTATGCGACAAAATTTGTCGTGATATAATTTCAATAGGCTGATATATTGTTGTTTAAGATTTTTGGGTCATGTTCCAAACTTAGTGATGGGTATGATTATGAATATTAATCTATCGAAAATCAATTACAAACACAATTTTTAAAATTGTCAAACGATGGTAGTCTAACCAACTATCGTTTGATTTTTAGATAAATGATGCCTTAAATGATTGAAAATCATATAAAAGGTGTTTCAGAGTTAATGATAGCCTAAAAATAGACAGGACAAAGTCCAACCGAACAAGACATAGACGCGACCCAACAAGACATGGTTTCAATTGAACAAGGTATGTGCACAACCGAACAAAACACTTTCGGCTGGGTTTGACAAAAAGCATCCTCGTTTTTTGTGAGCATGTTTTATGAATATTGGTATTTATTTCAAACTAAAATATCCGCTTCTCCCTTCCCCATTTTCTATTAAAAAAAGTTAATTTACAATCCACCAAAAAATCATTAGCGATTAAAGATTATCTTTGCGAATTATTTCTCGGATGAAGAAACTTGTCATAATTCCAACTTACAACGAAAAAGAAAACATCGAAAAAATCATTTCGGCAGTTTTTGATTTGCAACAGGATTTTCACATTTTGGTTGTAGATGATTCTTCTCCGGACGGAACTGCAGAAATTGTAAAAGGTTTGCGCGAGAAATATCCGCTTCAGCTTCATTTGACGGTTAGGAAAATCAAAGATGGATTGGGCAAAGCTTACATTCACGGTTTTCAATGGGCAATTCATAACGACTATGATTTCATTTTCGAAATGGATGCCGATTTTTCTCACAATCCAAAAGACTTAATCAAGCTTTATGAAGCCTGCAAAAATGCAGATATGTCCGTTGGTTCCAGATATTCGCAAGGTGTAAATGTGGTGAACTGGCCGATGGGAAGAGTTTTGCTTTCTTATTTTGCTTCGAAATATGTACGTTTTGTCCTTGGACTTCCGATTCACGATACGACTGCGGGATTTGTTTGTTTCAGAAAAGAAACCTTGATTGCAATTGGTCTGGACAAAATCAAACTGAAAGGTTATGGTTTTCAAGTCGAGATGAAATACCGGGTTTTCAAGAAAAATCTGAAAATAGTAGAAGTTCCCATCATTTTCACAGATAGAACGGAAGGCGTGAGCAAAATGAATGGCGGAATCATCCAAGAAGCCGTTTTCGGTGTCTTGAACCTTAAATGGAAAAATCTGATTGGAAAATTGTAAATATAAAAACCACATAGACACATAGGAATTTTAGTTTGAAAGTGAAAAACAAAGTACAAATAGCTATTTTAACTAAGGAAGAAATCGTTCTTCCTAAAATCTATTGTGTCTATGTGGTGGAAAAATTATAATATGAGGCATTTTCTTTTTTCTTTAATGATGATTTTCTGTGTTTTGTCTTGCGAAGAAGCGATACAGAAACCAGCAAATATTTTACCCGAGGAAAAAATGTCTGAGATTATTGCAGATTTTGCCATCAATGACCAGAGTTATACCATCGGCGGAAATATCAATACGGAAAATGCGACAAGATTTATTCTGAAGAAATATAATATCAAAGGTCAACTATTCTCGGATAGTTATAAATATTATATGACAAAGCCGGAAGATTTGAAAGATATTATGAATAAGGCTCAGGATATAATCAAGTCAAAAGACCCAAAAGCAGAAGCTTACATCAATAAGAAATTAAAAGAAAATCCAGATTTGCCATCACAAGCGAGATAAGTTGGTTAATAAAATCTTTTCGGTAAAAACCGAAGTTGGGAAATTAAAAATATTAGAATGAAATTTTTTGAAATCGAAAAAACTTCAGAGTCAAAAGCGAGAGCTGGAGTGATTACGACAGACCACGGACAAATCCAAACCCCGATTTTTATGCCGGTTGGAACTGTTGCATCGGTGAAAGCCATTCATCAGAGAGAACTGAAAGAAGATATAAAAGCCCAGATTATTTTAGGAAATACCTACCATTTGATGCTTCGTCCAAAGATGGACATTATGGAGCAAGCGGGCGGACTTCACAAATTTATGAATTGGGATAGACCAATCCTGACGGATTCTGGCGGTTATCAGGTTTTTTCTTTGGCAAAGAGCAGAAAAATTACTGAGGAGGGAGTGAAATTCAAATCTCATATCGATGGCAGTATGCATTTTATGTCGCCAGAGGTTTCTATGCAAATCCAAAGACAGATTGGTGCAGATATTTTTATGGCATTTGATGAGTGTATTGCTTATCCGAGTGATTACAATGCTGTGAAAACATCAATGGAACTTACGCATCGCTGGTTGAAAAGATGTATCGATTGGACAGGGGAAAACAAAGAACTATACGGTCACAAACAGAGATTGTTCCCGATTGTTCAAGGGTCTTGTTATTCGGATTTAAGGAAAATTTCGGCAGAGGTCATTTCAGAAGCTGGAGCAGAAGGTAACGCTATTGGTGGACTTTCCGTAGGTGAACCGGAAGACGAAATGTATAGAATCACAAATGAAGTAACAGACATTTTACCGAAAGATAAACCAAGATATCTGATGGGCGTTGGAACACCTTGGAATATTTTGGAAAGTATTGGTTTTGGTGTTGATATGATGGATTGTGTTATGCCGACGAGAAATGCAAGAAACGCCATGCTCTTCACTTGGCAAGGTGTGATGAATATGAAAAACGAAAAATGGAAAGCAGATTTTTCACCTTTGGATGAGTTTGGAACCAGTTATGTGGACCAGGAATACAGCAAAGCTTATGTACGTCATCTTTTCGTAGCGAAAGAATATTTGGCAAAACAAATTGCATCGATTCATAACCTGGCTTTCTACTTAGATTTGGTTAAGGTTGCCAGAGAACATATTTTAGCTGGCGATTTCTATCAGTGGAAAGATTCAATCATTCCTCAGTTGAAAACTAGATTGTAACAGGTAGTAGAATTCAGGTATTAGTCAAAAGCTAAAACCTAAAACCTTTAAACCAAAACCTATAAATGAAAATCATAGACCTTTACGTCATCAAAAAATATTTGGGAACCCTCATTTTTATGTTGGTACTGTTATCTGTGATAATTATAGTGGTAGATGTACAGGCAAAAACCCCAAGAATTGAAAGTAATGGTTTTACTGTAGGCTATTTTTTGCTGAATTTTTATCCGTTCTGGATCATGAACCTGATTCTGACCTTTATGTCGATTCTGGTTTTTATCACCGTGATTTTCTTTACTTCCAGAATGGCAAATAACACAGAGATTGTGGCTGTCATTAGCAGTGGTGCAAGTTTTCACAGATTTGCCAGACCTTATTTGATCACGTCTTTACTGATCGCGTTTATCACTTTGGCCGTCAACCATTTCATTCTACCCTGGTCTAATATAAAAAAGAATGTTCTGGAGCCCTATACCTATAACGCCATAAACAAGGAAAAGCTTCTGGGAAATATGACCATCGCGTCCAATATCAATCCCAGCGAATATATCTTTGTCAATAGCTACAACAAAAAAGAAAACCGAGGTTCTGGCTATATGTATCAGAAATTCGATAAGAATAAGAATCTCACCTATCAGATCATTGCGACCGACATCCTTTGGGACGCAAAGAAAAGGCATTTTACCATTAGCAATTACACGGAAAGGACCATAAAGAAAGATAATACAGAAATTCTTGGAGATGGAACAACAAAAATTCAGGATTTCAAATTGCCTCCATCCGAATTGTTCCCGGATAAACTGGTGGCTCAAAACAAAACCACTCCCGAGTTGCTGGAGATGATAAGACGCGAAAAGACGAAAGGGAATAATAATGTCACTTCTTTCTATAATGAGCTTTATCAAAGGACATCCATGCCGGTTTCTATTGTTATTTTGACATTTTTGGGATTGTCTTTATCTTCTGAAAAAAAACGTGGCGGATTAGGTTTGAACCTCGCTTTGGGAATTGCCTTGGCATTTTTATTCGTCTTCTCTTTTCAAGTTCTGAATGTCGTTTCCGAGAACAAAACATTGACGCCTTTATTGGCAATGTGGCTACCAAATATCGTTTTTGCACCAATTGCGGCTTATCTCTACATCAAAAGAGCAAATCAGTAATTTTAAGAGTTTCAGATTTTTATATTTTTACTGCACGTAAGCGCCTTTGCTCACTTGTAAATATAATATGGAATAAAATTTTTCCTAGCTTTGCATTCAAAATAAATCAATAAAACAAAGCAATTTCTTTGTGAAAGAACTTTTGCAAACCATCATTTTCCAAATCAACCCAAAGGAAACCATTTTTGTCAGCATTTTTTATTATGCCATTTTGGCGCACATCGTTTTTCTCAAAAACCGAAATCTCTTCTTTTCTGAACAAATTATCATTATAAGAATCCAAAATTTTCTCTTCAGAAGGGATGTTTTCTAATCTTGAAATCACACTTTGATGGAATTGAGTTACAAATTCCTTTAAATCAAAACTTAATCCTGTGGTAGTCAATACCGAACCTGCTTTAGGAATGTGGGAAAAATCCTTTTGTAAAATATTGATTCCTATTCCTAAAATGTAAAATTCCTCATGATTGACTTTCTTTTTTTCGAGAAGGATTCCGCAAACTTTTTTTCCATTGAGGATAACATCATTTGGCCATTTTATTTTAGCTTTGGCATTGGTCAGATTGGCAAGAAAATCCCGAACAATAATAGCGGTATAATAATTGAGCGATGTATCAGAAATATTGATTTTAGAAGATTTTACAGCAATGCTGTAGGCTAAGTTTTGATTCGGAATTACACGCCATTTGTTTCCATATTGTCCACGACCTTTGCTTTGATTAAAAGTAAAAACAGTAGTTGATCCGTCATCACTTAAAAGAGACAAAATTTCGTCATTGGTAGAAAAGCATTCTTCAAGGTATATAAAGTGGCTCATTTAGGAAAACTTTAAGAGATTATTAGGAACTAAACAAAAGATAAATAGATTAAAATCAATAAATTTGCAAATTAGACAATTTTTTGAATGGGTAAAAGTACAGAAAAACAATTATTGGTAGACAAGATCGTGGAAGCGATTCAAGATACAAAAGGAGAGGATATTCAGATTTTCGACTTATCAAATATAGAAAACGCAGCGGCAGGAACATTTATCATCTGCAGCGGAAACTCAAACACTCAGGTTTCCGCAATCGCAGGTAATGTAGAAAAAAAAGTTAGAAACGAACTCAATGACAGACCTTGGCACGTAGAAGGAACTGAAAACTCTATGTGGGTTTTGGTAGATTACGTTTCTGTAGTGGTTCACATTTTCCAAAAAGAGATCCGTGAGTATTATGACATCGAGGAACTTTGGGGAGATGCCAAGATCACAAAAATAGAAAGCTAAAAAATATATTTTTTGGCATTATCAATTAATTAAAAAGCAAGAATGAATAACAAAGGATTCAACTGGTTCATACCCGTTTTGTTGGGACTTATTTTACTGATATTTCTTCCAGGACTTTTGGGAGATTCTATGGTAAAAAATATTGATGAAAAAGATTTTTATGGCCTGGTACAGCAAGGCAAAGTAAACGAAGTAATGGTTTTTAAAGATAATTCCAAAGTTGAGGTTTATCTTACCAAAGCTGCTAAAGCAGAACTACAAAAAGGAGAGAAAAAAAGCGATCCGCTTTCTGTGATTAACATCAAACCAAATCCGGATTTTGTACTGACTTACGGAGATCTTAGATATTTTCAGGAAAAATTTGACAGTATCAATTCCAAACTTCCTACACAGGCGAGAATGGAATTTGGCAAGAGTCAAAGCGGTTTCTCGGAGTTGCTATTTACACTGGCACTTTGGGGAGGTCTTTTCGCATTGCTATATTTCTTCATTTTCAGAAAGATGGGCGGGGGAGCTGGTGGTCCTGGCGGACAGATTTTCAGCATTGGAAAATCCAGAGCAAAACTATTTGACGATAAAGACAAAGTTCAGGTTACTTTCAAAGATGTAGCAGGATTAGAAGGCGCAAAAGAAGAAGTTCAGGAAGTTGTAGATTTCTTGAAAAATTCTGAAAAATACACAAAACTTGGGGGGAAAATTCCGAAAGGTGTTCTTTTGGTAGGGCCTCCGGGAACTGGTAAAACGCTGTTGGCAAAAGCTGTTGCAGGAGAGGCAAAAGTTCCTTTTTTCTCACTTTCGGGTTCAGACTTTGTGGAAATGTTCGTTGGAGTTGGTGCATCCAGGGTAAGAGATCTTTTCGCCCAGGCTAAAGCAAAATCTCCTGCCATCATTTTCATCGATGAGATTGATGCGATTGGTAGAGCAAGAGGTAAAGGTGGTTTCCAAGGAGGAAATGATGAACGTGAAAATACGCTTAACCAGTTGCTTACAGAAATGGATGGTTTCGGGACAGACACCAATGTTATCGTAATGGCCGCTACAAACCGTGCAGATATTCTTGATAAAGCCCTGATGAGAGCGGGACGTTTTGACCGTTCGATCTATGTGGACCTTCCGGAGCTTCACGAGAGACAACAGATTTTTGATGTCCATCTGAAAAAAATCAAATTAGACAATTCTATTGATAGAGAGTTCTTAGCAAAACAAACCCCTGGATTCAGCGGAGCTGATATTGCGAATGTTTGTAATGAAGCGGCACTAATTGCTGCCAGAAACTCTCACGAGTCCGTGAACAAGCAGGATTTCCTGGATGCCGTCGACAGAATCATCGGAGGTCTTGAAAAGAAAAACAAGGCCATCAAGCCTTCGGAAAAAAGAAGAGTTGCTTTTCATGAAGCTGGTCACGCGACTATTTCCTGGTTGGTGGAACACGCTGCCCCTCTTTTGAAGGTAACCATTGTTCCTAGAGGACGTTCTCTTGGTGCAGCCTGGTATCTTCCGGAAGAAAGACAGCTGACAACAACAGAACAAATGTTGGACGAGATATGTGCTACATTAGGAGGTAGAGCGGCCGAACAGGTAACTTTTGGCAACATATCTACCGGAGCTTTATCTGACCTGGAAAGAGTGACAAAACAAGCTCAGGCGATGGTTACAATCTATGGTCTGAATGATAAAGTGGGTAATATCTCTTATTATGACAGCTCTGGACAATCTGAATATAGTTTTGGAAAACCTTATTCCGAACAAACTGCAAAGCTGATTGACGAAGAGATCTCTAAATTGGTAGAAACTCAATATCAAAGAGCGGTAACAATTCTTACAGAAAATAGAGATAAGCTGGATGCCCTTTCACAGAAATTGTTGGAAAAAGAAGTGATTTTCCGTGAAGATTTGGAAGAAATCTTTGGGAAAAGAGCTTGGGACCCGGAATTAACGGAAAAACCAGTATCGAGTATTGACAATCCTGCGGATGCCGGAAACGTCTTAAATACAGAAAGTTAAGATACTTTAAAAATATTTGTAAATAGAAAAGTCCTAATCAAATTAGGATTTTTTTTATAAAACAAAGTTTTGGTTTTTAGATTATTATAATAATTCTTTACATTTGTAATAATTAATAAAAAATTGCAGAAAAATTGAGTCTGTTCAAAAAACTCGTTAACAAGCTAATGAATCAGTCTGAAGAAGAGGGGCCGGATGTTACAAAGCTGGCTGATCAGCTTCGTGATGCCGATCTGGACTATAAATTTGCGCAACTTTTTACGCATTCCGGAGGTTTTTTTAATTATTGTGCAGACGAGTCAGAAGCTTTACAAACCCTGAATCAGATCATCAAAATAGAGCAGATCAGCAATGTGTTCTGTTGGGACCAGGACCTGAGGAATTTTTTGGATGTAACAAAAACACCATATTCTCCAGAATTAACAGAAGATAATGATGCTGCTTTCATCACCTGCGAATATCTGATTGCTTTCGATGGCAGAATTATGCTCTCTCACAATAACATTTTACATTATCACTCCTCCAGATTGCCAAGCAAGATCATCATCATGGCGAATGTATCTCAGATCACACATAATCTGAACGAGGCAATGATGAAGGTGAAACGTGCAGGAAATCTTAAGAATCTAACTTCTATCAGCGGAAGCCAATCCAAGTTGGACACGCCTAATAAGGATAATACCAAACTTTTCTTACTTTTGCTGGAAGATTAAACTTCAGTTTTGGATAAAAATTTAATTCAACGTACCGTTTCGGGGCTTGTTTATGTCCTTGTCATAGCAATTTGTACGACTCCGTTGGGAGAACATATTTTCAGCAGTTTCTTGCCGGAAGTCAAACAACAATACCTGTTTTACGGATTGATAACATTCTTCCTTGTTGTAGGGCTTTATGAATGTATCAGGATCATGAAATTTGATAACGGCATCTACAAATGGCTGGTTTTTCCTGTTGCAGCCATTATCTATTATCGATTCAGTAAGCGATTTTTTTATCACGGATTTTTCTTCGATGTTAATTTCAGTGAGATATTATCATTTGCTTTAATCCCTATTGCGGTCATAACCCTTTTCGGGTATTCCCGGGAACTTTATTTCGAAAATGGCAAACTGATCTTCACGGTCATTTATCTGGCGTTGCCTTTCGGATTTGCTTTGGGCTTACCAAAATTCAGTAAACTTGACCCGGATAAACCATTTACTTTAGAAGTATTTATGCTTTTTGTTTTGATTTGGAGCAGCGATACTTTCGCATACCTTACGGGCAAATTCTTTGGGAAACATAAAATGGCCCCAAAGATCTCTCCAAAAAAAACGTGGGAAGGTTTTGCCGGAGGCGTTGTTTTGACACTAATTTTAGGCTTCTTCGTAGAGCAATATTTTCCTGAACTGAGAGGAAACTGGATGATCGTCGGTTTACTGATTTCCATTTTTGCACCTTTGGGCGATTTGGTAGAAAGTCAGTTAAAGCGTAGTTTTGCGGTTAAAGACAGTGGAAACATTATTCCTGGTCACGGTGGCGTCTTGGATAGGCTGGATAGTTTTATCATTTGTGCGCCTGTTATTTATTTATATTTTATTTTAGAAAAACTAGTTTAGAATCAATTATATGAAACTACATAAAGAATCGAAAGGAACATTGGTAGTTGCAATTTTGTTTATTGCATTTATCGGAACGATATCCATTTATTATTTACAATTATGGTCATTAGTTGTTCTAATCCCGTTATTGGTAATGTTAGGATTGATCTTCTGGTTTTTCCGGGTTCCTACAAGAGCTATTTTGGACCATACAGAAAATGTGATCGCACCTGTTGACGGAAAAGTAGTAATGATAAAAGAAGTCTTCGAAGATGAGGTTTTGAAGTCGAATTGTATTCAGGTTTCTATTTTTATGTCACCGTTGAATGTCCACATCTGCCGCTATCCGGTAAGCGGAGAGGTAATTTATAAAAAATACCATCCGGGGAAATATCTGGTTGCCTGGCACGAAAAATCTTCCACTGAAAACGAAAGAACTACGGTCGCCATAAACAGTTTGACAAAGCACCAGGTGGTTTTCCGTCAGATCGCTGGTTATGTGGCGAGAAGAATAGTTTTCTATTGTAATGTTCAAGACGAGGCGAAAGCAGGACACGAATTTGGGTTTATTAAGTTTGGTTCCAGAATGGACGTTTTCCTGCCTTTGGACACAGATATTCTCTGCAAAATCGGAGATAAAACAAAAGGTGGTTTGGATGTCATTGCCAGACTTAGAGATTAAAAATCTAAATTTTATAATAAAAAAGAGACTTAATAATAAGCCTCTTTTTTTTATTTCATCCATTAAATTGACAATTCGGTCTGAATTTTCTACGATTCGGTCGGATAATTTTCTTTTTGATGTTCAATGATTCTACTTTTGAACCATCAAATAAATTTAAAACAATGAAAACATCAGTATTCTTCTCTTTATTCTTAGTGTTATTATCAATATTTTCAAAAGCTCAGATGGACCATATGTTCTATCAGCCGAAAAAAGAAATGAAACCTTTGGAATATAAAAATATCGAAAACGTAAAACTGCCTGTAGAAAGCGATACTATCACGGCTGCCGTTTTGAAACCGGAATCAAAATCAATTAAGAAAACTATTATATTTTTTCACGGAGCAGGCGGAAATATTTCAACTTATCAATATATCACAAAGCCGTTGGTAGAAGATGGATTTCAAGTTGTAATGGTAGACGTAAGAGGCTATGGAAAGTCAACAGGAAAGCCAACACATGTAAACGTGGCGGAAGATGGTCAAAAAATGTTCAATTATCTGTTGACAAGAAAAGATATCAGCAGCACAAAAATTTATCTATATGGAGCTTCTTTGGGTTCTCAAATTGCGACACATTTGGCAAAAGATAATCAGTCGAAGATCTCAGGATTGATTTTGGATGGCGGAATGTCATCTTTCACAGACATTGCGGTTCACTTCAAACCAGAATATAAAGAATTCATCGAAAAATCTATTGTTTCTCCTTATTCTGCAAAAGAAGATGTGAAATCTTTGAAAGGTCTTCCGAAGCTTTTCATTTATAGCAAAGGCGACTCGACCGTTCCTTTTGAACAAGGGCAAGTGATTTACAACAATGCGCCAGAGCCAAAACAATTCTTGGAATACTCCGGAGAACATTTGCAGGCAATGGTTGTAGACCCGAACCAAACTGTAAAAGCGATTGAAAAATTATAATAAAAAAGGGAAGATAAATCAATCTTCCCTTTCTTTTTTAACTTAGCAGAGTTTTGTATTTGTCTCGATTATCTATCAAAACCCACAGATTGATCAGTAAAAGGACAACGGCAATGATCCTGCCTTCATTTGTTGGAAACAAAGTGAAATTGTGAAGAACAATTCCTACCATAACAGGAAGGATCACAATTGCGCCAAGCGCCCGGGTCTTAGGTAAGATGAACAATAATCCACCGATCAGTTCAACAGCACCGATGAGCGGCATCAGCCAGACGATTTCTCCAAAAGCTGCAAATAATTTAGCTTGTTCAGGTTTCATTTCCGGCATCGGCATATAATGCAGAAACTTGTCCAATCCGGCATTGATAAACATCAATCCGAAAAGTAAGCATAGAATGAATTTTACAATTTTCATATAATATAGTTTTAAAGTGGGTCTTAATTCAAATCAGATTTCTTGATCAGTTTTTTGGTCACTTTCCCGAATTTCCCTTCTAATGTTATCAAAAGAACGCCACTCCATTTTGGATTAAGGTCAAGTGAAATTGTTCCATTTGTGTTATCGATTTTTTGTTCTAATAATTTCTGCCCCAAAACATTATGAATAGAAACGTTTACGTCTCCTATCATATTTTTTAAATTGAATGATACTTTGCTATTCGCTGGATTTGGGTAAGGTCCTTCAATATTTTTACTGTTCAAATCTTCTACAGAAAGTTGAGCCACATCAAATGTCCAATAACCATCCGGTGCAACAATCGGTCTTGTTATCGATTTTCCGGAATTGGCCTGAGCCCAGATATAATAGTCGATTTTTTTCGATGTGGTTGGAAGCGAAAGATTGGCTGTCCATTTGCTTTCGACAAAGTTGGTCATGCTTGTTTCCTGGAAACCAATATCGCCAGATTCTCTCCAAAAAACTTTGGCTTGAGCAATCCCGGAATTATGTTTGATCTGAGCTTCCACAGGAACGTTTAAACTAGTTACATTTTTAATTTTCGAATGCGTAATCCAAAGTGGGTCAGCTACACCAATCGTATGAGTGATACAATGGATCGCACCACTTAAGCTTATCAGATCCTCGCCAGAATTGTCAACATCTATTCCCACAACTTTGTAACCCGGCATCAATTGTTTATAAATATTCAAGGCATTTTCATCCACTTCTGGGCGATAAGTCGGAACCAAAATAGTTTTGTTGATGATGACAGCATTGGTGTAAGTTCTGTAAGACCCTCCGGTATTTGGATAGGCCCCGGTTGTACTTGCCGGAGCCGGAATCCATTTTATATCATAATCGTTTCCAAATGGTGTTTTGAACGTATTCTTGATGTAATCGATATTCTGTTTGATTTGAGGGCCATCGGCAACGCCTTCCGGATATTGGCTGACAAGAATCGTTTCTTCATCCAGCAATTTCATATGCATATCGATGTGATGGATCTCGTCATAAGGCAAGACGGTCATTTTACGATAAGAAGATATTCCCATATAATCTTTGAGAATTTTATCGACCTGCTCTTCGGTTTTCGCACTGACGCCATAGGAATTTCCAGTTTTGTTTTCATCCAGAATTAATTTCGAAGCAAAAGCATTTCCCATTCCGTCTGACATAAAGTTTCCACCAGTGTTTACCAGATCATTTGGAGAAGTATCGGTCACATAAAGCGGAACGCCGACATAAGCAGCGTGGCTCACGGGTAAAGTATTGTCCAATGGACGAGGACGATTGTAGATCCAATCTACCAAAGCCCGTTCCCCGACATCATTAGAATAAACCGTATTTGCAGCGTAATCTCTGATCCAGATACTGTTTGTATTGGCATTTAAAAATCGCACGTTCGTTAAATCAACGCCATTGTTGGTCAAATAAGTACGAACCGTATTTTCTGATGTTGTAGCGATCAGAACTTTGCATTCTTTCACGGCAGCTTGAACAATCTGCCTCTGAATATTCTGATATTGAGTTGTCCATCTTAAAACAAGATATTCAACTTCTTCCCATTGTGCCGATGTTCTTACAGGAGAAGTTGGCGCCGGTGTTCTTTTGGTTTCTGTAAACTTATAATTTGGAAGAAGAAGCTTCTCTTCTTGCGTCAGACCTTTTGGAAGAACTTCCTGGGCATTGATGAAATTCAAAAAAAGCAAAGAAAATAAAAATCCGAAGTAAATTTTTTTCATATGAAATGATATAATTAACGAATTTATAAAAATTTTGGATTAAATTTAAAAATAAAAAAATCTGCCCGGGAAATTCCGAACAGATCAATATTTATACAATTAAGTTGTAGACTTATTTCAAAGCAATTTCTATCACATCGCTCATATTAGTGACGTAGTTAACTTTCAGATTTTTCAGATAATCTTTTTTGATTTCCTCCACATCTTTTCTATTGGCTTCACAAAGAATCACTTCTTTGATTCCGGCTCTTGTTGCGGCCAAAAGTTTCTCTTTGATTCCACCAACTGGAAGCACTTTCCCTCTCAAAGTAATTTCTCCCGTCATAGCGAGATGAGGTTTTACCTTTTTATTTTTATAACTTGAAACCATTGAGGTCAACATCGCAATTCCGGCAGAAGGTCCATCTTTCGGCGTTGCACCTTCCGGAACGTGAACGTGGATGTTTTTTTTCTCGATATTTTCTTCCGAAATGCCTAATTCTTCATGATGTGCTTTGATGAATTCCAATGCAATTGTTGCGGATTCTTTCATCACATTTCCAAGATTTCCGGTCATTGTTAGTCCGCCTTTTCCTTTTGAAAGAATACTTTCAATGAACAGAATATCACCACCAACACTTGTCCAGGCCAATCCGGTTACAACACCGGGAACATCCGTGATTTCGGCCAAAGTTTTCGGCCTCGGAACACCAAGGATCTCGTCCACTTTTTCAACAGAGATTTTCGGGTCGTAGTCGTTTTCCATTGCCAATTGCAAAGCGACCCAACGGGCAACGCCTGCAATTCTTTTTTCCAAAGTTCTCACACCACTTTCCGAAGTGTGAGCATCAATAATATGTTTCAATTCGGGGTTTCCTAGTTTCAGGGATTTTGCATCCAAACCATTTTCCTGAAGTTGCTTCTTGATCAAGTGTCTTTTAGCGATCTCGATCTTTTCTTCCAAAGTATAACCTGCAATGCTGATGATTTCCATTCTATCCAAAAGCGGGCGTTGAACAGACGAAAGCGAGTTGGCTGTTGCAATGAACATCACTTTTGACAGATCATAACCCATTTCCAGGAAATTATCGTAAAAATTACTATTTTGTTCAGGGTCAAGAACTTCCAGCAACGCAGAACTCGGATCACCGTGGATACCTTGTCCTATTTTATCGATCTCATCCAAAACGATCACAGGATTGGATGTTCCGGATTTTTTAATAGATTGAAGAATTCTCCCTGCCATTGCACCAATATAAGTTTTTCTATGTCCGCGGATCTCACTTTCGTCATGCAAACCACCAAGAGAAACCCGAACGTATTGTCGCCCCAAAGCATCAGCAATCGACTTTCCAAGTGACGTTTTACCAACGCCCGGAGGGCCAACCAAACAAAGGATCGGAGATTTCATATCATTCTTTAATTTCAAAACAGCAATGTGTTCCAAAATTCTTTTCTTGATATCCTCCAGCCCAAAATGTTCTTTATCCAAAAGCTTTTCCGCTTTCTTCAGATCAAAATGGTCTTTGGAATATTTTTCCCAAGGCAGATCTGTGAAGAAGTCCAGATAATTTCTCTGAACATTATAATCCGGAGAATTTGGATGCTGGCGCTGAAGTCTTTGCAATTCTTTTTGGAAATGATTTTCAACTTCAGCATTCCATTTTATTTTTTCAGCTTTTTTCTTGAATTCGTCGGCGTCAGATTCTGCGCCGCCACCTAATTCATCCTGAATCGTTTTGATTTGCTGATTCAGAAAATATTCACGTTGTTGCTTATCAAGGTCTTTGCTTGTTTTCTGATGGATCTGATTCTTCAGTTCCAAATGACGGAAGTCGTCGTGCATCAATTCATACAATATTTTGGCACGTCCAGTCAATGTCTTTTCCTCCAGCAGTCTTTGTTTTTTGTCCGAAGAATAATTACCATTTGCAGAAACAAAATTCAGCAGATCTTCCTGCCCGTCGATATTTTTAAGTGCAAACTGTGCTGCATTTGGAATATTCGGGTCGATATTGATGATTTTTTCTGCCAGATCTTTGATGTTGTCCATCAATGCAGAAAATTCCTCTTTATCTTTTGGCTGGAAATCTTTTTGTTTTGTGATCTCTGCAAGGAAATAAGGCTCCAGAGAAACCATTTTTTTGACTTTGAATCGCTGAACGCCTCTAGTAATCGCTGTGATATTACCTTCCGGAAGTTTTATAATTTTGATAATCTTCGCCAAGGTTCCAACCGCATAAAGGTCTTTCTCGGTCGGATTTTCCTCATTCGGATTTTTCTGACTGATGATTCCGATGAGTTTATTTTCCTTCTGCGCTTCTTCTAATAGTTTTTTAGATTTTTCCCTTCCCGCTGTGATTGGGATTACCACTTTGGGGAACATCACCATATTTCTTACGGGAAGAATTGGGAAAAGATTTTGAGATTCATCACTTTCCTTAGTATCGAAATCAGAGAAATTAATTTCTTCAGCAATGATTCCGAGACCTTCGTCAAGAATCTCTTCAAAATTGATATTTTCAAATTCTGTCATAGTATGTAGAATGACATAATGTCATTAATCTTAATTGATATAAAGATTGATTCTCTATATTTCTTAGAAAATCAATCTGGTTCTATGTTGGATTATAATTTCGCAAGAGCTATGCCAGAGGAAAAAACAATACAATTTGTCAGTTTAATAAAAAGCTCTTTCAGAAATTATCCAAAAGAGCTTTATTTTTTTTTAAGTCTCACTAATTTTACAGATTAAGCAGGTTTTGCTTAAAGTACATCTGGCCGAATTAGCCTAATCTGCGAAATATAATTTTTAGTATAAATTAAACCAACATTCTCTGTGCTTTTTTCACACCTTCAACCAGAATATCAATTTCTTCCAAAGTATTATACACAGCAAAACTTGCGCGAACAGTTCCAGCGATGTTGAAGAAATCCATAATCGGTTGTGTACAATGATGTCCAGTTCTTACAGCAATTCCCATTTTATCGAGAATCATTCCCGTGTCAGAAGCGATTCCCACACCTTCTAAGTTGAAAGAAACCACGCCGGTTCTGTTGGCTTTTTCGCCGTAGATTTTAATGCCGTCCAGTTCCAGAAGTTTTTTCTGGGCGTAAGTCAGAAGTTCGTTTTCGTGGATTTGAAGATTGTCGTGACCGATTTTCTCTATGAAATCAACAGCTGCTCCGATAGCAATATTCCCACCAACATTTGGTGTTCCCGCTTCGAATTTGAAAGGTAAACCTGCGTAAGTTGTTCCATCGAAACTGCAAACGGCAATCATTTCGCCGCCACCGTGGAAAGGATGAAGATTTTCCAAAACAGATTTTTTACCGTAAAGGATTCCGGTTCCCATTGGGGCGTACATCTTGTGTCCTGAGAAAACAAAGAAGTCACAATCTAATTTCTGAACATCGATTTTGAAATGCGGTGCAGATTGAGCACCATCAATTAAAACGTAAGCATTCGAAAGTTTTCTTGTTTTTTCAATGATTTGCTCGATTGGATTGATGATTCCCAAAGCATTAGAAACCTGATTTACGGAAACAATTTTCGTTTTTTCGTTCAGCCAAGAATCCAGAACATCGATTTGGAGAATCCCGTTTTCGTCCATTGGGATGACTTTCAGTTTTGCGCCAGTTCTTTCGCAAAGCATTTGCCAAGGAACGATGTTCGAATGATGTTCCAAATATGAAATGATAATCTCATCATCTTTTTTGATTTGATTGGTCAAAGCATAAGCCACCAAATTGATTCCTTCCGTTGTGCCTTTGGTGAAAATAACTTCATAGTCGTGTTTGGCATTGATGAATCTCTGGATTTTCTTTCTGGAAAGTTCCATTTCTTCCGTTGCCAACTGGCTCAAAGTGTGAATCCCGCGGTGAACATTAGCATTGATAGTTGCGTAATATTTTTCCCAAGTTTCCAGAACTGAAATCGGTTTTTGAGATGTTGCGGCGTTGTCCAGATAAACGAGCGGTTTTCCGTTGACTTGTTGATTCAGGATTGGAAATTGTGCTCTTATGTTTTTGATATTGAACATTTTGAAATTTTAATTTTATTGTTTTTAAACCACCTCCGTCAAAAATTCAGGGAATTTTTGCCACCCCTCCAGAGGAGGGAAATTTTAGTGGTCGAATTGTTGCAGCCCGACTTGAGCGGTTGAGCCCTTCGACAAGCTCAGGATAAACTACATGCGGAAATAGCTGCCCAAATAATTAAAGATTTACTTATAATTATTTAGAATGGTTCAAAGTTACGACAAAATTTATTAAAAATTTCGATGTTAAATATTTATAAAATGAGTGTGATTCTTGTTTTTAGGAATAATTATTGAGTATTTTTGACCAATTCATTTTATTAATAACAAAATAAATACGAAACTATGGCATTCGAATTACCAAAATTAGCTTATTCGTACGATGCGTTGGAACCAACCATCGATGCGAAAACAATGGAAATCCATCACACTAAGCATCACCAAGCTTATGTGGACAATCTTAATAATGCAATTGCAGGAACTGATTTGGAAGGAAAATCTCTTGAAGAAATCCAAAAAACAGGTACAGATAAACCAGCTGTAAGAAATAACGGAGGCGGACATTATAACCATTCTCTTTTCTGGGAACTTTTGACGCCAGGCGGAAGCAAAGAGCCAGTTGGAAACGTAAAAGCAGAAATCGAAAAAATCGGTGGTTTTGAGAAATTTAAAGAAGATTTTTCTAACGCAGCGAAAACCAGATTCGGTTCCGGATGGGCTTGGTTGGTGAAAAATTCTGATGGTTCTGTAGTTGTTTCTTCAACTCCGAATCAAGATAACCCACTGATGCCAGTTGCTGATGTGAAAGGAACTCCGATTCTTGGATTGGACGTTTGGGAGCACGCTTATTACCTTAATTATCAAAACAGAAGACCTGACTATGTGTCTGCGTTTTTTGATGTGATCAACTGGGATAAGGTTGAGGAACTTTACAATAAATAATTTTCATAGAATTATATTGAGAAACCCATCAGATACTTTCTGATGGGTTTTTTGTATTCATTAAATAATTAATGGTTTTACTTTTTGATGATTTTGCTACTTGAAATCTCGCCGTTCTCGGTTTTGATTTTCAGAACATAAACACCTGCTGTTAAAGAAGTCAAATCCAAATTATTTTCGTTGAACTGTAATACTTTTTGTCCAGCGATATTATAAAGTTCCAAAGATGTCACTTTCTTGTTTCCAGATACGAAAATACGGTCTGTAGTTGGATTCGGGTAAACTGTGATATTCTTTTTGTTGATGTCATCTGTTCCCAATTGTTTCTCTTTGTAAACAGCCAAAATTGTGTGATTTTCGGTAACGTCTGCGAAAGTATAAGTCAATTGTTTTCCGATGTCTTCATTATCTACGATTACGGATTCTACTTCGTAACCTTCTTTTGGAGTCAATTCAAAAGTTTTTGTTGAACCAGATTTTAAAGCAACAACACCATTTGGAGAAATTGTTCCCCATTCCTGGTTGTTTGAATTTGAAGTTATAATGTTTGTAAGATATTCACTTCCTTGTAAATATGGATATCATTGATTTTCTCGTATTTTCCAAATGTTGGTAAAATCCCAAGTCAGTCCGTTTTCATATGTGTTTTGCTTCTGGGCTTCTAAGATGGATTTACTCATTCCTGACCAATCGTTTTCTGTTCCATCAGTAATGATTTGACCATTCACAATCATAGCATCCAAAGCAAAATTATTTGTCATTTCTGAATCAAACTCTACATCACCAGCTATTCTGTGAATCTTATTGAGGTTTCCGGTAGGCGATGAAGTTATTTTGGGATTAAGCGCTGCCGAATTGGAAATGGTTCCCCAAGTGCTTCCTGCAAGACCTCCAACCAAAGAATAACCACCGGAAACGGAACCGTAAGCATAACTGTTAAAAATTCCATTGGATAATCCTACCAATCCTCCGACATACATCGCATTGTTGTCTGTAACAGCTACATCTCCTGAAGCGAAACAGTTTTCTATAAAAGAACTGCTGAAAGAAGAGCCAGCTAACCCACCAATATCCACATAACCGCCTTCCGGAGTGGTGTCTGCCACAATCTGTGTCACATTTCCAGTGGCGTAACTATAGGAAACAGTTGCTCCCAAGATTCCCACTAGACCACCGATAGATTGACTTCCACTTACGTTTCCGGAAGCGTGGCTGGCTGTAATAGTTCCGTAAGATTGTCCAACTAATCCGCCGCCGACCTTTTGGTCAGAATAAACAGTTCCCGTCGCATAAGAGTTTGAAACGGAGTCAGAAGCACCAACTAACCCACCAACCCACATATTACCAGAAATGTTTCCTGTTGCAAATGAGTTGCTGATAGCTGCATAAGAATCTCCTACCAAACCGCCAATGGTGCTGGTTCCTGTCACGTTTCCTGAAGCATTGGAATTCTTAACCGGGGCCTGGTTGACACCAATCAATCCTCCCATAAAATTGCCCACAAAAACACTTCCCATATTTTTCACATTACTGGAAGAACTGGAACCGGAAACTTCGGACAATGTTTTTCCAATCAATCCGCCTACGTTATCTCCTTCTGTATTGACTTCGCCGGAAGATTGACAGTTGCTTACAAGCGATGAGCTTTCCCCGATTAGTCCGCCAACATAGTTGGATGCGGTTACTATCCCTATTACTTTTACGTTATTAATAGTTCCGCCATTAGCCGACCCTGCAAGAATACCAACATAGTCTTGTCCTGCAATCCCATTTTCTGCGAGCTGGATATTGAGATTATTAATAATAGCATCCGTCGTATTACTGAAAAGTCCAATGTAATTGCTTTCCGACCTTGAAATCCACAGATTTGTAATTTTGAAACCATTGCCTTCCAATGAACCATAGAATGCATTCGTATTTTCATCGCTACCGTATCCGATAGGTTTCCAGCCTTCGTTTGGATATTGAGTTGCAATTAATGTCGCTAAATCGATGTCATTAATAATAGAAAAATGCTTATCACTATTTGCAGAACCGAGGTAATTTCTCATTTCGTCAAGTTGAACTGCGTTGGCAATCAGATAAGGATTGGCTTCTGTGCCATTTCCTGTCCCGGAGAATTGTGCTTTTGTATTGACGAACATCAATAAAAGTACAGTGATGGAAAAAATAGATTTAATTTTGTACATAAGATATTTAATTAAAAAAGTATAGAACAAAATTAGATTCGAATCTGATTTTCAACAAATAATGGAGGTATGCAAAGGGTGTGCATCCCAATTTTTATTAATTGTAAAAGGTGTGCGTAATAATTAATATCTTTGATTTTTAAATAGTTATAAATTCCCGTCATCTTGTTGATGGATTTTCATAAATTTCGGATTAGAATTATTTCTAAATTTAATTTCAATATGCAATTGCGGTTTTTATCCATTATATTTTTCTTCTTATTTTTTACTGGTCATTGTTTTGGAGCAACAGATAACGATAAATTTGAAGCGATTTCCAGCGAGGTCAGTAAAAATGCCTTCATCCGTGATTCGGACACCCAAAATCTTGTAAAAGAATTAGAAAAGATTTCCGCAAATCATCCTGATTTGATTCCTAAATATCTGTATTGGAAATCATTCGTGAATTATGCGCAAGGTGTTTCGGATTCTAAAATCAATACAACCATTCGTTCCAAACTGAAATTTTTTAACGAAAAGAAATATCCTTTTGAAAATGCACTTCTTTTACATGCATTAGCTTATAATGATGTCATCATTGGAAATTACACAGACAGTTTCACGAATTCCTTAAAAGCTTTGGTTCGGTATAAAGAACTTAGCAATACTTTGTTTAAATCCCGTGTGGAACTTCTATTGGGCGTTATTTGTTTCAGAACCAGAAACTTTGATATCTCGGAAAGATTTTACAAACAGTCACTTTCGCCAAAGATCCCAAAAGCTGAATATATGAAAGCGCAGGTCAATATGTATTGCGCTCAGGCTTTTACAAAAACCGGTATCGAAAAGGCCATCAATGGAATGGTAAAGCTGATTCCTGCGGTCGAAAAATTAAACGATCTGGGCGTTTCTGCCGTGTTGTATCTCAATATTGGAGGTTGCTATATGCTAGAAAACAAGCCGGAACTGGCACATTCTTACTATCAAAAAGCGATGCAAATCGGAAATCAAATTGAGAATAAATCCTTCATGACCTCTTTGCTAATCAATGAAAGTGTTTACTCGTTAGGAACCGGAAATTTCAGAGAAGCGGAATCTCATATTGAAAAAGCGGAAAAACTGTCTCAGGAAATCGGAAATGCAGAGCAACTTTCTTTGGTGTATAACGTCAAATACACCATTTACGAGAAAGAAGGTTCTTCTGAAAAAGCGTTTACTTATCTCAAAAAATACAATAATCAAAAGGAGAAAATCTTAAGCAGTTCCAAAACCATTGATTCTTATCAAGCTTATGTTGAGGCTTTTATGGCATCTGCAGAAAAAGAGCTGATGATATCCAAACAGAAGACAATGTTGGAAAAGCGAAAATTGACCATCACGCTTATTTCATCCATTTTTATTATTCTTTTGGGAATCGCTTTATCGGTTATTTTTTATCAGAAGAAAAAGCAACAAGCCTTTGTCAAAGAATCTGAAAAAGAAGCGCTTCGCAAGCAATTGGCCTATGAGAAATCAATACAGCAGATTCAGGAGGAAAAGCACAAGGAGGTTTTGGATGCTAAAGTGCGGGAAGTCACGTCCTATTCACTTATTTTGTCTAATAAAAACAATGTGCTTCAGGAGATTTTGGAGAAAGCCGGAAAATCTAATGAGCACAATGAGAATGAAGCCGAACATTTCTCGGAGAACGTGATTGATATCGTAAGAAAAAATCTGAATACCGAGGTGGAAAGTCACAAATTCATCCATCATTTCAATGAAGTTCATCCCCAATTTTTCAGCAAGCTAAAGTCCATTTGTAAAGATTTGACGGAAAATAATTTGCGAATGTGCGCTTATTTTAAAATGGGAATGTCTATGAAACAAGTCGCTGTAATCCTGAATGTGTCAACAGAAACCGTCAAAAATGCACGTTACCGATTAAAGAAAAAACTGATATTAGAAAAAGATGACAATCTGGATGATTTTCTAAGGAATATCTGATATATGTTATTGATTTTCTGAGACTTCTGCCTGAGCTTGTTGTTTGGGTTCTTTCTTTTCCTCTTTCGCTTTTTCAGCTTCTAACTTAGCTTTCTCTTTGTCGAGTTTTTCCTGTTCCGCTTTTGCTATTTTATCAAGACTGTCTTTTTCTCTTTTGATAGCAGCTGCATTGATTTTCGCCATCACAGCTTCCGAAGTTGCGCCCGGACCGAAAGAATCTATCGCAACGGTGTCATAAGTGATTTTTGGAGTAACATCCAATTGGTCCGAATTATTCAGAACCGGAGCATTCTTTGAGCAAGATGATATCGAAGCAAGAACTAGAAAAAAGATAATTTGTTTCATATCAACAAATATCGAAAATTATTTGATATGAAACTCAGCGATCACCGGAAAATGGTCTGAGATCCTGACACTTCTGTCTACCTTGTAACTAATGGGTTCAATAGATTCTGAAGCAAAGACGTGGTCAATTTTCAAAGGAAATTTGAAGTCGTGGAAACTTGTTCCGCTTCCTTTTCCAACTTTTAAGAATATGTCTTGTAGATTTTCAGACACTTTGTAATATTCGTAAGAATTTGGAACAGCATTGAAATCGCCAGCCACAATTACGGGATAGGGCGAATCATTGATAAAATCCTTGATCTGATCAATCTGGGTCTGATGTTTTTTGAATGTCGGAATCAGCATATGAAGAACTTTTTTAGCCTTTTCTTCATTTTTGTCCATATCTTTTGTCGGCCTAACCAACTTCTTATCCAGGAAAAAAGGCTCCATATAGACGTTCACAAAACGAATTATCTTATTATTGACCTTGATATCGGCAAACATACAGACGCCATTGTTGGCATCTGTTTTTATAGGACCACTTTCTATAATTGGAAATTTGGACTGAATTTTAGTAATTGGCTTGCTATTTTCAAAATATTCGAATCCATCCAAAGGCTTTTTATTATCATACTCTTGAAAGAAAACAACGTCAGGTTTATGTTGGTTGAGATAATCATAGATCTCATCGTCACCCATTTTCCCAAATTTTCCATTGAACGAAATCAGTTTAAGATTCGGAGTTTCTTTTTTCGTTGGTGTATAATTGATCCAACGTCTTGTCGGTATAATGAAAAACAATGACAGAATGAGGAAAACTGCAGCTCTTTTTCTCCAACTGAAAATCCAAAAGATTAACAATAAAATGTCAGCAATTATCAATAAAGGGAATACCAGAGATAAAAGATTCAGAAATCCAAAAACTCTTGGTGGGATGTAGGCATTCATTATTGTTCCGAAAAGCAGAGCAATAATAATGAGATGAAATACCGTTAAAATTAATCGAATGATTCCCATCTATTGGATTCTGTCTCTGTTTTTTTTCCAGTTCCTGATGTAAAGAAATCCAATCAAAGCGCCTCCGAGATGCGCAAAATGAGCAATATTATCACCATTGAATTGTCCAAAACCTAACACTATTGAAACCACAATAATAACTGGAGTCAGATATTTGGCTTTGATAGGAAAAGGGATGAACATGAACATTAGTTTCGCATCAGGAAACAAAGTCGAGAATGCAGCAATCACTCCGAAAATTGCTCCTGAGGCTCCAACCATTGGTGTTTTTAAAATCCCAAACAATTTTTGAGCAGCATCATTTATATTCTGATTATTAGAAAAATTAGGATAATATTCAATATAATTATAATTAACTGTCTTATAAACTTGATGAATATCGAAATTGTTGCTTGACAAAAAACTTGTTAGTTGACTTACTTCATAATAATTCCAAAGGTTATATAGTAGAAAACCACCTAAGCCCGAGGCAAAATACAGAATAATAAATTTTTTCTGTCCCAAAACTTGTTCCAGAACAGGACCAAAACTATAGAGAGTCAACATATTAAAAGCAATATGCATAACACTTCCGTGCATAAACATATGTGTAATGATCTGCCAAGACTGGAAGTTAGGAGACAATGGAAAATACCCTGCTAATAAAGAAGCCAGATTGAGGTTTGGAAGCAGATAGGTTACAGCGAAAAAAATCACATTAAGGATGATTATATTTCTGGTAACTGGTGTGAGTTGAGGAAACATAGTTTAAAATTTATTTTTAAAATCGTCGAAAGGAACTTCCAGCCAACATTTCTTGCCATTCACTGTGTATTGTGGAAATCCAAGATCGATGAAGTCTTTTACCAATTGCTCGACCTCGGTCTTATAAATGAAATCGAATTTTGATTTTGTTTTCAGCTTGATCCATTGGTATTCAAAATATTTATAAAAATCTTCCTCTGTTCTGTACTCCAGAACTTCGAATATCTTTTCCAGGAATTTGATGACCTGGGATTCTTTCAAAGCCTCCGGAACAGTTTCTATTCTAAGGACATTATCTTGAGCCAACGTCATTTCGAAACCAAAATCCGGCAGATATTTTTTGATAGATCTGTATTTGTTTTTTTCGATCTCGTTTAGATGGTATTCTAGAGAAAACAAAAGGCTTTGCCCTGCTTTTTTGGTTGGCAGATTTTCCTGATGAGAAGACATAAGAACGCGATGCATTCTTCCAAGATCCAACATATAGGTCTGCCCGTCTTTGTTCAGAAGCCAATAACCATTTGGTAATCGGAAAAGGTCTTCATCCAGATCATCATCTTCAAAAAGATTGATTTTCGATGGTGCGGCCGAAGCCGTCACTTCATAAAGCTCGGTCAGATCAATTCTCTCCTGACCCGAAATTTTTTCTGAAATGAATGGATTGAAATCTCTATCAACATTAATCGCAGAAGGCATTGGCGAGCTAGCATTGCTTTTGCTTGGAGTTGGCGAGAAAAATGCTTCCATTTTAGGGTCTCTTTCAAAATCCAGACTTGGTGCAACATTATAAATTCCCAAAGAACGTTTGATGGTAGAGCGCATCAAAGCAAATATCAGAGCTTCATCCTCAAATTTGACTTCTGTTTTTTGAGGATGGATATTGACATCGATTTTCTCCGGGTCTAATTGCAAATAAAGAAAAAATGACGGTATATAACCCGGTTGTAACAATCCTTCAAATGCTTCCTGAACAGCTTTGCTCAAATAAGCACTTTTGAAATATCTTCCATTAACAAAGAAAAATTGTTCGCCTCTCACTTTCTTTGCGCCTTCGGGTTTTGCAACATATCCGTGCAGATCTACCCAACCCAAGTCTTCTTTAATCGGAATCAAAAGCGGTTGCAGTTTCCTTCCGAAAACATCTACAATGCGTTGCATTTGTCCGCCTTTTCTCAGCTTGAAAATAGGTTCGTCGTTATGGAATAATTCAAACTCGATGTTTTCATGAGCTAATGCAACTCTCTGGAATTCATCAATAATATGACGAAATTCTACATTGTCATTCTTAAGGAACTTGCGCCTCGCAGGGACATTGTAGAACAAATTTTTGACAGAAAAATTAGAACCTTCAACTGTCTGAATCGGATCTTGAAATTGGAAAACTCCACCTTCGATATAGATATTCGTTCCGACTGGCGTTTCTTTCTGCTTGGTTTTTAATTCAACCTGAGCAACAGCAGCAATCGAGGCCAAAGCTTCGCCACGGAAACCTTTGGTGGCAATCTTGAAAATATCTTCGGTCGAACGGATCTTGGATGTAGCGTGACGTTCAAAAGCCAATCTTGCATCGGTCTCAGACATTCCAATCCCGTTATCCACAACTTGGATCAGGTTTTTCCCAGCATCACGAACAATCAACTGGATTTTATCCGCACCTGCATCCACAGCATTTTCCAAGAGTTCTTTCACGATGGAAGCAGGCCTCTGCACGACTTCTCCTGCAGCGATCTGATTGGCAACGTGATCCGGTAAAAGTTGAATGATATCTGACATCTTTACAATTGAACTTTCAAAAATAAGGATAAGAATCGAGGGGTAAAAGTTAAATAATTATAAAGAACTTGGTAAAATAATGATATTTTTGAATCTCAGATAATTAATCAACATCGATGAAAAGAGATCTCTACATAGATTTTGCCAAGGGACTGGCTACCATTTCCATTATCTTCATTCATACCGCTTTCTGGAGCGGGCAATTTTATATACCTACGGAAGCCAGGGTATTTTCGTTGGTCTTCGATGTCGCATTGTTTTATGCTCTGAGCGGAATTACATCTGGGAATAATATTGAAAAAACACTTTACAGGTTGTTGAAGTTACAGATCACATATATGATCTTTGTGACGTTTCTGTTCTTTCTGGATTATTTTTTTAAAGTTTTCGGACTGACATTTTTCTCGTTGGAATGGCTGAAAGATTTCTATTCGACATTTGGAAGCAAGTATGTGCCGTCAAGCATTTCATCTGCGCCACAATGGGAGATTTTGGGGAATTGGTATTTGCATAGTTATTCTAATTGTGATACTTTTCCTGTCGTGATGGGAAGCTTCTGGTACTTGAAAGTCTATTATATACTGACTGTTTTAGGTGTTTTGATTCTCAGATTTTTTCCTAGACACATCAATTGGTTTATCGGAATCTGTGTCGTATTGACTTTGATATTCAATATTTTTCCTCAATATTATCCGAGTGGACAAGTTGGTTATGTGGCTTTTTATATGGCAGTTTTCCTGATTGCAAATAGAATGAAAGGTAAGAAAATCCCGACGAGAATGATTCCCGTTTTATATGGATTGGTTGCGATTGCTCTAGCTTGGATGTTTTGGAATTATGGAGGTGATATGTTCTATAAACTCAACAAACAAAAATTTCCGCCGAAGATTCCTTATATCATTTGGACATTGTTCTCATTAGTGACATTGTTCGTTTTCTATAATAGATTGAAAATTGAGAAACCAAATTTCCTTACCAATGTTGGACAAAACGCGATTTTCTTCTATTTTGGGCAAGGAATGAGTTCCTCTTTGGTTTACTTTCTCGTTGTTCCGATGAAAGATTCTATGCCTTGGTATTTATTAGTTTTAATTATTTTTCCACTCAATATTTTGTTGGCAGTAATTATTTCCAAAGGTTTGAAAAAAATAGATGACTTTGGCTGGAAAATCTTGGAATTCTTAAGAGCAAGGACAGCCGCAAAAAAATAAAAGCGCCTTTTACAGCGCTTTCAGTGTTATAATTCAGTCATCTCTCCTTCTGCCTCTGGAAGATGCGATGATTGCAATAATGATGATCAAGATCACACCTCCTATAATCCAGTAAAGCGGGTTGGTCTGCCATTCTTCAGTCCGTGTGGTCACGTTGGTTGTTTTGGTTACCAAAGAATCCTGGGCAAACGATAATGTATAAGTAAACATTGATAAAATACTAAATAAAAACAATTTAGCACGATTGTAGATTTTTATATTTTTCATAATTTTATTATTTTACGATTATCAAATTTTCAATATTCGTGCCAGATTAATTTAAATGTAATAAAATCATTGAGAAGTGAAATTTGTATTCGTACAGATTCTTTTTATACTTACAAATTGTTATTTTTACAAAAAATATAAAAATGTTTCGTCTTAAACTTCCTACAGATCCACGTTGGGCCAATATTGCAGAAGATAATCTGGAAGAGATCCTTACCGATCATGCTTGGTGTGAGCAAAAAGCTGCAACCAACGCCATTGGTCTTATCACTATGGTTCCCGAACATACGGAGATGGTAACAGAACTGTTAGCCATTGCTCAGGAAGAACTGGATCATTTTGATCAGGTTCATGAGATCATCAAAAAGAGAGGAGGCGTTCTCGGGCGAACACGTAAAGATGATTATGTAAACGATCTGGTAAAATTCATAGTGAAAGGAGGTGACCGAAAGGACCTTTTGGTGGACAAAATGCTTTTTGCAGCAATGATAGAAGCCAGAAGCTGTGAACGATTCAAAGTATTGACAGAGAATATCAAGGACGAGGAACTGAAAAAATTCTATAACGATCTGATGATATCAGAAGCCAATCACTATACGACATTCATTGGATTCGCAAGACAAATTGGAGATCCAGAAAAAGTAAATCAACGTTGGGAAGAATGGCTGGAGTATGAAGCCAGAGTGATTCAATCCTACGGTAACAAAGAAACCATCCACGGCTAAATGAACAGAAGCCTCAACGATTACCTTCGCCTTTTTCTACGGTCTTTCCTTCAGGGATTGATCATTATTGGTCCATTCGCGATTACGGTTTGGATCATTTGGTATATCGTTTTCAGCATCGATAATTTGGTTCCGTCCGTTTCCGAGAGATTTCCGGGACTCACTTTTATAACGGTTATTTTTGGAACCACATTCATTGGTTTTTTTGGAAATAAGTTCATTATTGGTAGGCTGATTGTTGATGGCCTAGATTATGTCCTGGAGCATATTCCGGGAATTAAGTTCATATATACTTCTCTGAAAGACGTTTTGGGTTCATTTGTTGGTGATAAAAAGAAATTCAATGTTCCGGTCTGGGTCAAGACCAATGAAACACCGGAGATCTGGAGAATGGGATTTTTGACACAGTCCGATATGTCGATTGTGAATCTTGACCAAATGGTGGCGGTTTACTTACCTCATTCTTATGCCGTTTCCGGCTGGGTGATCATTACCAAATTCAACAATATAAAAGAAGTGACCGGAATGAGTTCCGCCGAGGCAATGAAATTTGCTGTGAGTGGTGGCGTGGCCGGATTCCATTCGGACGATAACGTTTTCAAAGCACCAGAATAGTTTCTGATTTATAATTAAAAATGAAAAATGAATGTCAAAATTTGATGTGCATTATTCAGTCTTTTCAAAACCTTAATTATTAATCTTAAATTATTACAATGAAACTACCTTACGCAGAACCATTTAGAATAAAAATGGTCGAAGAAATATATCAATCCACCCAGGAACAACGCGAAGAATGGCTGAAAAATGCCAATTACAACCTTTTTAACCTTAGAAGTTCCCACGTTTATATCGATTTGCTGACGGACAGTGGAACAGGCGCAATGAGCGACAAACAATGGGGTGCATTGATGATTGGTGATGAAAGTTATGCCGGCTCAAGATCTTTTGAAGCCTTGCAGCAGACGGTCGAAAAAATCACTGGCTTTCCTTACTTATTACCGACGCATCAAGGAAGAGCGGCAGAAAATGTTTTGTTTTCTGTGATGGTAAAAGAAGGCGACATCGTTCCCGGGAATTCCCATTTCGATACTACAAAAGGACATATCGAGATCAGAAAAGCACATGCTGTAGATTGTACAATAGATGAAGCTTTTGATATCAATGATCTTCATCCATTCAAAGGAAACATTGACCTAGGCAAATTGGAAGCGGTCTATAGCTCTCACCCTAAAGAACAAATCCCGTTTTGTCTGATTACGATTACTTGCAATTCTTCCGGTGGACAACCCGTTTCTTTGGAAAACATCAAAGCAGTAAAAGCTTTGTCTGACAAATATGGAATTCCTGTTTTGTTTGATTCGGCGAGATTTGCTGAGAATGCTTATTTTATCAAGAAAAGAGAAAATGGCCAGGAGAATAAAACAATCAAGGAGATCTGCAAAGAATTGTTCTCATACGGAGACGGAATGACAATGAGTTCCAAGAAAGATGGCCTTGTAAACATCGGAGGGTTCATTGCTTTGAAGAACAGACAAATATTTGAACAAGCTTCTAACTTCACCATTATCTATGAAGGTTTCATTACTTATGGGGGAATGGCCGGAAGAGATATGTCGGCTTTGGCATCCGGATTAGATGAAGCAACAGAATTTCCTTATCTGGAAAGCAGAATTTCTCAGGTTGAATACCTTGGTAATAAATTGATGGAAGCAGGAATCCCGGTTCAGAAACCAATCGGTGGACATGCCGTTTTTATAGATGCACTTAATTTTCTACCCAATATAAAAAGGGAGGAGTTTCCTGCTCAAACTTTAGCAATAGAACTTTATAAAGAAGCTGGAATCCGTGGTGTGGAAATTGGAACTTTGCTAGCAGATAGAGATCCGGAAACGAGAGAAAATCGATATCCGAAATTGGAGTTGTTAAGATTGGCAATTCCAAGGCGAACTTATACCAATAACCATATGGATTATGTGGCTGCTGCAGTAATTAACGTTTTTGAGAGGCGGAACGATATCATCAAAGGTTATAAGATAAAACGTGAACCAGAAATTTTAAGACATTTTACCGTGCAGTTGGACAAGGCATAAAGAAAAAAGGAGAGCGAATTAATTTGCTCTCCTTTTCTTTATTTCTTTATTTTTTCTTGTCTTTGCTGCTGATTCATGGTAGCCTGCTGGGTAGCCTGCGAGTCATTAGCTCCGGGTTTTCCGGGACCAAAATTGACAGGAGCGGAGGCTTTCATTTCTTCTTCTGAAGGCTGAACAGACTCAATCGGCTTTTGAGAAATAGTATTACCATTTTCATCCGTCATTTCAAGTTTTGCATCGCTTTTCAGGAACTTGAGAAGATCCTGCGCTTTTTTCCCTTCAGGTGTCTTTTTATAATTAAGAACAATCTGTTCCAGCTGTAGAATCATGATCTCTTTTCCGGCAGTTTTTCCAGCATTGTATGCATTTAGCAGATAGAATTTGGGAACAAGTGCATCTTTTGGATTGTCTGCGATAGCTTTGTCTATAATGGCAGACGATTCTGCAAATTTCCCGGTTTCATAAAGTTTATAGGCATCGGCATATAACTTTTCTACGTCAGCTGTTGTTTTGTTAAAATCTTTACTCTTCGGATTTTTAACAAATTCTGCGTAAGAAGTGTATGGGTATTTCTCCAGAATCAATGCTTTTGCTTTTTCAGCTTCAGAAGGGTTTTTCTCATAATTGAAAACAAAAATATTGTATAGAGCTAGCAGATCTGTCTCTTCATCCGGCTTATTTTCAACCAGGTCAAATAATGTTTTCGTAGCCAGTTTTGTATTGCCAAAGTACGTTTCGTACATACTTCCCATTCCAAGGCTTGCGGTGTCTCTGTCCTTTTTCAGTTTGTCTAATTCTACTTTTGAAGTAGGAATTTTTTCGATGTAAAATTCTGGTTCCAATCGTCTTGGGTCAGGTGCATTGGCTAATCCCAAAGCCTCATTCTTCATTTCCTCGATGGTCGTTGTTTTGGCAGAATATCTCCAGTTGTCCATCAAGGTTCTGTTTCCCCAAGTTTGTTTAAAAGAGGTTTCTCCTCTCGGGATGTTGCTGGAATTGGCAAAATAAAACGTAGAACCGCCACTTGTAATCCCAAAATTCTGAAAACTATTGCTATCAGAAGAGTTGTTAGCGAAGATAGAATTCGCACTATAATCCGAATTATCAAAACCTTTGCTTCGTTCTGCTTTTCTTTTTTCGAGTTCGTCTGCTGCTTCTTTAGATTTTATTTTCTCTATATAAGTTGCGAAATAAGCTTTTTGCTCATCAAGACTCATCTTAGAAAGGTTCAGAATACTGTCATTCTTTTTAACAATATAATAATTCTTGGACAATTTTTTGATATTCGCGGTTAAGCCTGTCAAACGTTCTTTCTCAGGCTGGTATGTCATTACAGCTAAAGCACTGTCATAATAAACTCCCGCCGTCAAATAATCGTCTTTTGCAAAATATTTTTTAGCAATCTCAGCATAAGTAAGACCACGGATCTGTGGATCAGACTGTTTCTCCTTCAAAGCTTTTCTGAAAAAGGAATCGGCTATAGAATCTTTTGTAGCGGAAGTTGCAATCAATCCGCTGGCGTAGTATAATTCATTTTTGCGGGAAGCGTAAGTCCCTTTTTTTGCAATTTTCGCAAGATAAGCCATCGCTTCTTCATAACTATCGGCTTTTCCATCGAAAGTTTTTGCAATCTCTATTTGAGATTTAACCTCAAACTCATAGCTGTTTGCATATTTGTAGGCCGCTGCGAAAGATTCCCTTGCTTCACTTTTTCTATTAAGATTAGAAAGGATCTGGCCTCTCAAAAATGCAATTCTGCTTTTGGTTTTCCTATTCTTGTTATATGCAAAAGCATCTTCCAAAACTTCTGCTGCCAATTCTTTTTTTCCCCATTTTAGGAAATTATCAGCCTGATAAACTTTCAGGATTCTTTTGTGCTCTTTGGTCAGTTTTATTTTCGGATTTTCTTCCAGATCTCTGTAAACCTCATCCGCACGGTAATATTCTTTCAGTTTTGTATAGTTTACGGCTTGATAAATTCTCGCCAATGGGAGTCTTTTATCTTTGCTCATATTATTGAAAATATAACCTAAGGCATCCAAAGATTCCAGATATTTCCCTTGATACATTCTGGCTTTTGCCAATAAAATATAAGCATCGAAAATCTTTTTGTTCTTTTCTACACCATTTACAAGAACCGAATATTTTGATATGGCTTTAGAGGCTTTAGCTTCGGTGATTTGTAAAATAGAAGCGCCTTTTTTGTTGCCATTATTATTTCCGCCAGTCATATCATTCCCGTTATTGAATGTCGCCGACCTGCCTCCTCGTAATGGTGATGGAGCACCCGGGTCATTCATAGAAGGATTTCCAGACGTATTACCTTGTAGATCTAAGTCATCTTCTGTAGTGTAAACGGAAATATAGGGATCATAAAAATTATCAACATGAGCCTTGTCCCTACTTTCCATTTCAGCATTGAAGGCTTCTTTGCTATTGAACAAAGTATTGTAATAGGTCATGAACCGATTGACTGGGCCGCTTTTGGTCTTTTTCTTTTTATGACGCGGATTACAGGCAATTATGCTTATGACGGCAAGTATAATTAATAAATATTTTCTCATCTAATTAATTTCAAAAAGGAGATCTGAGTAACAATCTGTAAAAATAACGAAATTTTGCAAGGAAAATTATTTAAAGCTGTCAGTTTTGAAAATTGCTTGGAAAACAATTCAGTTTTTTGAGTTCTTCGTAAACCAAATCTACTGGAAAACCCATGACGGCATAGAACGAACCAAAGATATTTTTGATCTTTGCCATTCCCAACCATTCTTGGATTCCATAAGATCCCGCTTTGTCAAAAGGTTTATAATTTTTGATGTAAAAATTGATTTCTTCGTCACTGATCTCTGAGAATTCAACATCAGTTTTGCTTGTTTTGCTGATTTCTGATTCCGATGTTTTGATGGTAAAAGCCGTGTAGACCTGATGTATATTTCCCGAAAAACTTTTTATCATTTCAAAAGCTTCATTCTCGTCTTTTGGTTTGAGAAGAATATTTTGATCTAATGCAACGATGGTGTCAGAGGTCAAAAGGATTTCATTTCTATTAACATCGAAAGCTTTTGCCTTTTTTGCTGAGACATATTCTGCGATTTGATTTGGGTTCAACTCTGATGGATAAGACTCATCAACATCGATTTTAACGATTTCGAATTCATAGCCTAATTGTGATAATAATTCTTTTCGCCTAGGCGAGTTTGAAGCTAGTAATAATTTCATTTATAATTATTTAAGCTGATTTCGTTTCTTCGTCCAGATTCCATTTTCCCTGGACTTTCATGACCTGTTCTATCACATCACGCACAGCACCTTTTCCACCGAAAACAGGCGAAATATAATCTGAGATTGCTTTCACTTCCGGAACAGCATTCGCAGGACAAGCAGAGATCTCTGCCAATCTCATAATCCCGATATCCGGAATATCATCGCCCATCATCAAGATCTCGGAATCCTGCAAATTATATTTCGATTTGAAATCTTCATAATCAGAAACTTTATGGGAAGATTTGGCATAATAATCTTTGATTCCAAGATATTCCATTCTGTTTTTTACCATCGGGTCATTTCCGCCAGTGATGATTCCGATTTTATAACCTTGTTTCAAAGATTGAACAACAGCATAACCGTCCAGAACGCTCATCACCCGGGACATATTCTGGTCTGGCAAAAGGTAAACGCTTCCGTCTGTGAAAACGCCATCGACATCGAAAACGAAAGCTTTTATATTTTTAAGTTTTGGTAAATAACTCATTTTAATTTTATTAGAAATTTTGCATAAAAAAGTCCCCTGGAAAGAGGACTATAAAAATAGTGTTTTATGTTTAATTAAGGATAAAGCGCAGGTTCTATTTTGTTATTATCCTGTTTGATTTGGTCTTTTTGGAATTTTTCCATATTTCTCAGCATTTCTGCCGGATCTGTCATTTCTTTTCCATTGATATTAAGTTTCATTTTTATACCAGGCATAGACAAGCTTTGTCTCATGTCTTTTACGGGGTCGTTTTTATACTCTTTCCATTGTTTGATGAATTGTTGTTCTGTCACTTCCAATTCCTTTCCACCAGGCATATTTCCGATTCTTACAACACGTCCGCCGACGGGAGGAGTAATTTCTTTTTTCTCGATTTTCTCCACTTCATCAAATTTTTTGCTTCCGGCGAATTTGAAAATATGAGTTCCTGTAGAATCTTCCATTTCCAAGATCAAACCAGGCAATCCATGGAATTTGTATGGACCATCCTGAAATGGAAAATCTTGTGAGAACCAAGCCGTCCAAGTTCTTCCTCCAAAATCCAGTGTTGCTTTCTGGACTTCGAATTTGTCAATCTTCTTTTTCTCAGGAAGGATTTTCCAGTTCATTGGTTTGGAATCTGAAACATCAAAACGATTTGGGCCAAGAGAAGCGTGAAGGTTTGTTTTGAAGTCCGGATAAGTTTTGTTTACCGTATAATCTACTTTTCCGGCATTAGAATCATTATAGCTGAAATTACCTGAGCCTGAAGCTAATTGTTTCTGAATATAAACATCTCTCAAAGAATCGCTGACGAATTTTTGTCGGCTGTAGAATTTGCTTCCATCTTTTTTGATATCCAGGTACATCAATTCTGTATCAAGAGAATCCTTTTTTTCGATGTTAGATGCGAACTTGTACTCATACATAATTCTTGTTCCTTGAGCGGATGATAGAACGCCAAAGAAAATCGATAAAATAAATAGTGTTTTTTTCATATGCAAAAAATTTGGTTTTAATGGAAATATGGAATCGTTAAAACGATTTCATGACTAAAAATTTAGTGATTTAAAATTAAGAAAAATAAAAAGGCAGACGAAAAAATCGCGCTACCTTTTCGGTTATAATAAATAGTGTGTTACTTGAAGTTGAATTTTACTGTGAACATAAATTGGCTTGGGCGGATGTTATAAGTTTGATAAACTGTATTCTGTTGATCTACATTTACATTGACAATTTCATAGACTTTTCTGTTGCTGATATTCAACCATTTGAATTCGAAATCAATTTTTTTCTTAACCCAAGTATATTGGTAAGATAAATCAAAGAATGGATTCTTGTAAGTATTACCTTCCGTAGAGGTTACACTGTTATCCCAATTGAATCCAAATGTATGATTGTCCGAAGGATAAATGTATGCAGCAAGATTGTGATTCCAGCCAGAACTTTTTTGAGATTTTCCTTCAGTCACGTTTTCATTTCTGCTCCAGTTCATGTTTATATTGTAGTCTACACTTAGCCAGCTGAAATATGTGTTATTGAATTTGGCCGTCCAGGTTTGAGTATTGGTTTTACTTCTGGTGGCTTTTTCATTAAAAAAGCTGAAAGGATTTGTATCCCTATTTGTAAAGCTCGTAGATAAATTACTTTTGAATTTTGGAAAATATTTTCCAATTTCTGCACTTTCCGATTGTGTTTTAACAGTATTGGAGATAGCTTCCAAACCAATAGTTCCACCTAATCCACTCGTTACAAATGTCTGTGCCAAATTCCTTTTGACAGTTCCATAATTGTATCTAACGTTGAAGAAAAGATTGTTTAGTGGATTTCTATACTCTAATCTTGTCCCAATATTCCTGTTTAGATACTCTGGCATTTTGGAATTGTTCAGATCACTAACATATCTTCTAGAAAGGTTGCCCGCAGATGTCAGCATATTTCCACCATACAAAAATCCAAAACTTCCAAAATCATAACTTTGGCTCGCAAATACCCAATATTTGAAAAAAGATGCAAAATCATAGCTTGCAAAAAAGGTAGGTTCAAGTGCCGTCTTAGTTTTATTAGCTGTCTGAGAATAAAGATTATCTTGATATTTGATGCTATAAAAATTGAAAGGGATTGTCAGATTCAAGTTTAATCTTTCGGATTTATAATTGATTCCAACTTGTGTATATGGTGTTATTTCGTTCCAATCTACGTTGTTCTGAAAACCTCCGTTGTTTATATCTTTAGACATTCTTAAGCCTTCATAAATATTGTCACGAAGTCCGAATAAATTTGATTTCAGATTGTTGAAATTCATATTAAGACCAGCTTCTGGTGTGAAAGTCCATTTTTTATAACTGAATCCTACAGATGCAGAATGGTTTACTTCTAATGTTTCTGAAAGAGCATATTGTTTATATTTTGAATAAATTTTTGAACTATCAATATCCAAATTCAGAAGAGGAATAAACTCATCCGAATATCTTGCTGGATTAACCGTCATATTTTGCTTATCTTTTTGATATTTGAAATAGCTCATCACGTTCAGCAATTTGTCTTTCCAAGGAATAATGGTGCTCAATGAATTTTGGAAGCTTCCGGAAGGAGATTCCGAAGCTTGATTTCCAGCGATATATCCTCCTGTCGGTCGGTCTGCTTCTGAAAAACCGTTGTTGGAATTCCAGAATCCATTCCAAGTTGTCGTATTTTTGAAGAACCCCTTTTTTGCATTTTTAGTGAAAATTAATTCTGCCTTGGAAGAATTAGTATAAAAATTATTACTTCTTGATTGCTCGAATGTTCTTCCTGTGAGAAGAGGATTTGTATTGTCCAGGCTATAGACTGTTTTGGAATGTGATTCTCTTTCTACATCATTGTAAGTGTAATTAGCATTTGCTTTAAGTTCCCATTCTTTGTTTTTGAAAGGACTTGTTAAAAGATTGGCCGAGAAGAAATGAACATTATTCAGAAGATATCTTTTCTCTGGCAAGTCTGGAGTCCCAGCTGTTTCTATATTGGTCCAGGATTGTTGGGATGTTTGGCTTCTTCTTCCTTCCCAACGATTTCCGAAACTCAAAAGATTTCCTTCTTTTTCCACACTCTCGCCATTGTTATTGGCTTTGTAATTCACGACCCACTGGTTTTTCTGTCCAAAGAACATCGGCGTCAATTTCACATTCCAAAGCAACGGACTGAAACCGGCTCCAATCTCTCCACGGCCAGTCATCGTAACTGATTTTTTCAATTTGATATTAAGAGCTGCCTGCTCAGAAGGTACTTTATCCCGAAGAATACTTACAGGCTGGTGATTTTCAAGAACCTCAACCTTGGAAACCGCATCTTTTGGCAACGAATTATTAATTGTCCCATATCCACCTTCCATAAGATCTTTTCCATTAACATAGAACTTGTTGATAGCCTCGCCTTGATAAAGGACAGTTCCATCTTTATTAACTTCGATGCCCGGGATCTTTTTCAAAACATCAGCTAGAGTTCTGTCGTTTTTATTTTCAAAAGATTTGAGGTCATAAGAAATAGTATCTCCCTTTTTGGTGATCAGCTTTGTTTTTAGCCTCACTTCCTGAATTTCGGTAGCTTGAGAGTCCATTGAGAAATTAAGTTTCTGGTCCTCATTTTTTATGGATTGTGTGATCGGTTTCTGATTAAATGCCTTGATCTTCAAATCAAGATTACTCTCAGAAGATGTTACGGTCACTTTATATTCTCCTTTTGCATTGGATATCCCGTAAGCAAGAATGGCATTTTTGCCTGGTTCTTCCACAGTTACACTTGCACTTGCAAGCGCTTTCCCATCACCATCGGTTATCACCCCGGAAATTGTTTTTTGTGACAATACCATCAAAGTAAAAGTCAATACAAAAAAGATAGATAGAATTTTTTTCATAGTCATTAATTATATCACTAAAACATTAGTAGAAAAACTTTACAAAATGTTACAAGTTTTTTGTTGGAGTGATAAAAAATTCAAAAGTTAAATGTACTTTCTTTATTAAAACGCCTTTGGATGGGTACCAGACATTCATTTGTCTTATAATGAAGAGAAATGATTTATAAAATAAATCCCTATTATTTATAATGAATATAAATAGTAAAGTATTTTTTTCCAGGGCAATTGTAAAATTTAATAAATTTGCACATTAATATTGAGTTAATATGGGAATCACTCTAAAACCTATCGATATTGTAGATGATATCACCAAAGAAGAATTCTTTGAAAAATACCTGAAACCACGCAAACCGGTCGTGATAAAAAATATGGCCAGAAAATGGCCGGCCTATCAAAAATGGACGATGGAATATATAAAGGAGGTTGTAGGAGATGTTACCGTTCCTTTGTATGATAGTGCTAAAGCTGACCCTGCAGCACCTATCAATACGCCAACGACAGAAATGAAGTTTGCAGATTACATCGATCTGATACAAAGAGAGCCCACAGACCTCAGGATTTTTTTCTTCGATCCTATAAAACATGCCCCCAAAATACTGAATGACTATATTTCTCCCAAAGAATTGATGGGTGGTTTTCTGGACAAATATCCTAGTATGTTTTTCGGAGGAAAAGGTTCTGTGACATTCCTTCATTATGATATTGATATGGCTCATATTTTCCATACACACTTCAATGGCAGAAAACATATCCTGCTATTCGATTACAAATGGAAAGAAAGGCTTTATCAGCTTCCGTATGCAACTTATGCTTTGGAAGATTTTGATATAGAAAATCCGGATTTCGAAAAATTCCCTGCGCTAGATGGTATCGAAGGTATCGAATGTTTTCTGGAGCACGGTGACACTTTGTTCATGCCAACAGGTTGGTGGCATTGGATGAAATATCTGGACGGGAGTTTCTCCATTTCACTTAGAGCATGGGACAAAAGTTGGGCGGTAAAAGCTCACTCACTTTGGAATCTTACGGTTCAAAGAGGCTTTGATAATTTTATGAAGAAAAATTTCAAAGCCAATTATATGAACTGGAAAGAGAAAAAAGCTATCGAAAGAGCCAATTATGCTTTAAAAAGAGGTTTGCCAAGATAGTCTCAAATAACCATAAATAAAAAATGCAACTAAATTACTTAGTTGCATTTTTTTATATCAAAGTGATTTGGTTTTAAACTACACCTTGAGCTAACATTGCCTCAGCTACTTTTACGAAACCCGCGATATTTGCGCCTTTTACGTAATTTACATAACCATCCTCTTCTTTTCCATAATCTCTACAAGCTTTGTGAATTCCGATCATGATCTCCTTCAATCTTGCATCTACTTCTTCTGAACTCCAGTTAAGCCTGATCGAGTTTTGTGTCATTTCCAACCCGGAAGTGGCAACACCACCAGCGTTGGATGCTTTTCCAGGAGAAAAAAGAACTTTGTTGTCCAGGAAATAGTTGATCGCCTCCAACGTAGAAGGCATATTCGCTGCTTCTGTTACACAAAGACATCCGTTTGCTACCAGCTTGATCGCATCCTCAAGATCCAATTCGTTCTGAGTTGCAGAAGGGAAGGCTATATCACACTTCACCTCCCACGGTCTTTTTCCTGCGAAGAATTCTGCTTCAGGATATTTTTTCGCATAATCCTCAGCTCTGTTATTTCCGGAAGCTCTTAGCTCTAAAAGATATTCGATCTTTTCTCCGGAAATTCCATCTTTATCATAGATGTAACCATCTGGCCCAGAAATGGTAACCACTTTTCCGCCAAGGTCATTGATCTTCTTGATAACACCCCAGGCTACATTCCCGAATCCTGAAACAACAACTGTTTTACCAGCAATGGATTCGTTGATGGTTTTCAACATTTGCTCAGCAAAATAAACTACACCATAACCCGTTGCTTCCGGTCTGATGAGAGATCCACCATAAGCCAGGCCTTTTCCTGTCAAAACTCCGGTAAACTCATTTCTTATTTTTTTATACATCCCGAAAAGATATCCGATCTCTCTTGCACCAACGCCGATATCTCCGGCAGGAACATCAGTCTCAGGTCCAATATGTTTGCAAAGTTCCATCATGAATGCCTGGCAGAAACGCATTACTTCCATGTCAGATTTCCCTTGCGGGTCAAAATCAGAACCTCCTTTTCCACCGCCCATCGGAAGTGTGGTCAAGCTATTTTTGAAAACCTGTTCAAAAGCTAAGAATTTCAAAACGCTAAGATTAACCGTCGGGTGAAATCTGATTCCTCCTTTATAAGGTCCGATCGCAGAATTCATCTGGATTCTGAAACCTCTGTTGACCTGGATCTCTCCATTGTCATCAATCCACGGCACACGGAAAATGATCACTCTTTCCGGTTCTGCCATTCTCTCCAGGAGCTTCATTCCGGTATATTCTTTTCTTGTAGCGATGAAAGGGATCACGGTAACCGCCACTTCTTTTACTGCTTGGATAAATTCTGGTTCATTAGGATTCTTGGCCTCAATTTTCGCCATAAATTCCTGAATCTTTTGCTCAACGTTATAGTGTTCCATTGTTCTATAATTATGACAACAAATTTAATTTTATTTTCGAATTTCGCAAGTAATATTTTGTTTTTTATCGAAAATTTAAGGATAATCATTAAAGTATTTGCATAATGCATAATTATGATTTTTGTATTAATGATTCTTAAATTTAATGTTAATTTACTTCAAATTTCCGAAATGATGATTTTATCGATCAATCAGGTATTGTCTACCGGAAAGGCATTTTATATGGCCATAAATCTCTAGATCTAAGAGAATTGGCAAAAGTTTATGATGTAAAACGCCCGATTTTTCGGCGATATCATCCAAGGATATGGGTTCATTGCCCTCAATAATGTCTAAAATCATCTGGTGTTCTTTTTTATCCGGATCTAGCATAATCTTCGGTTTTTCCTTTGGGAAAAGTTCAGGCTGAGGAACAAAATTCAGATTTTTCATCAAAGTACTGATATCAACAATGGTTTCAGCCTTGTTAAGAGATATCAGTTGATTGCAGCCCTGGCTAAAAACGTCGGTGATTCTTCCAGGCAAAGCATAAACATCACGATTATATTGGTTTGCAAAATTAACAGTCGTAACAGAACCTCCGCCATAAGCCGTTTCTACGACAATAAGATTAGGAGAAAATCCTGCAATGATTCTATTTCTTTGCAAAAAATTTTCCTTTGCCATTCCTTCAAACGTAGCATATTCGGTAACGAGTGCGCCATTATTTTCAAGAATTTTATTGGCCAAAGTTTTATTCTTTGCTGGATAAATGGAACTTAAACCTTGTGCTAAAACAGCGATTGTAGGAATTTGATTTTTAAGAGATTCCTCGTGAACGCAAGAATCTACGCCCAAAGCTAAACCGCTGATCGTAGAAACCTTAGAATTAGATAATCCAGAAAGCAACTCTTGGATAAAACTCTTTCCATAAGCAGTCATTTTCCTAGTTCCAACGATGCTGATCGGATTTTTGTCAGGATTCAAATTTCCTTTGTAGAACAGAAGAACTGGAGCATCATCACAATTCAAAAGATGTTTTGGATAGAGTTCATCATTTTGAGAAATAATGCTGATGCCATGCTTTTCGCAGAGTTTAATTTCTTTTTCTGCAATGAGTATAAAATCTTTATTACCAATATTCTGAATGGTATGTTTACCAATTCCAGTTGTTGAAAGGAGAGATTTGGGAGAAGAATCCCAAACTTTTTTGGCGGAGCCGATGTGGTTTATCAACTTTTTAAGATTGATGTTGCCAATGTTTTTGCACTGTTTCAGCGCAAGAATGTAAAGATATTCTTCGGAAATCATAGGTCATTTGTGTTATGACCAAATTAAGAATTATTTTTCGTTTTTCCGAATCTCATCCAAATAATCCCAAATAGATTCTTGTTTCAGTTGAGGTAATTCTTCGAAATCTTCGGGATGATTTGCCATATATTCTTGCCAGATCTTGTCATCTTTTTCATTATAATAATTCGGGAATTCCCAAATATATTTCTTCTTTCTATCGCCAATCTTTCTAAAAATAATAGCTAAAATAATTCCTGTGATACTTCCGGCCAAATGTGATTGCCAGCTGATTCTGCTCGGCTCTTCCAGATTTGAGAAAAATTCTTCCGGGAAAATTCCCCATATCAAACTTCCGTAATATAAAGCCACAACCATAGAAATGGTCAACAATTTCATATTCCAACGGAAAACACCGCTGAAAAAAATGAAAAATGCCAGCATGTAAACCAATCCACTGGCTCCGATGATGCAGCTGTAGCTCCATTCTCCCGTTGTAATATCGATTGGTGGCAACATCCAAACCAACAAACCTGAAGCAATCCAACCAATAAGGAAAATTCTGTAGGCAATTTTGGGATAAAATTCAAATAATAAAAATAAGAGAATAGCAATCGGCATAGAGTTTCCGATAATATGATCCAAGCTTCCGTGTAAAAGTGGTGCAAGGAGAACACCTTTCAGTCCTTCCGGCATCAGTGGAATCAATGCACCATTACAACCTTGGAAAAATCCAATATTTTGTAACAGAAAAAAACTCCACATCAGTACCAACATAATAATTGGCACCAAAATAGATCGCAAATTGAAGGATTTTAAAAACATTGGTTTTAGATTCTCAATTTTACAGCCAATTATGAAAAAAGGTAATTTTGTCTGTAAAATTGAGGTCAAATAATATGAATTTGGTTATAAAGGCAGATTCTGTGAAATTTAGTTTTATTATTTTTGTTCAAAATTAGATTTTAATGAAAAAGGTATTGGTGTTATTTGTCCTGATTTTGAGCGTTTTTTTTAATGCTCAGGTAACTGATTATCAAAGAATAATTGATTCTATTAGTCAGAAAAAATGGGACTCTACATCTATAGACCTCGATAGCCTTTCCAACCCAAGGCTTATTGATGTCAAATCATTGAAAAGTGATGAGGTAAAGATCAATAATAGCATTGTAGTTGTACCAAATGATGACTCAAGCCCTCTGACTCCATCATCCATCCTGACTTTACCAACCCTGAAACGCTGGTTTATCTTTGGACAAAATACATTGGTTTTCAATCAGTCATCGTTTGCAAATTGGTATGCCGGAGGAAATAATAATATTGGCGTTATCGGGAAAGTCAATTATAACATCGTTTACAAAAAGAACAAGCATTATCTGGATAATAATATTCAGTTAGGCTATGGCTTTGTTTCTTCTACAGGTCAATCTACCAGGAAGACGGATGATTATATCAATATCATGACCAATTATGGATACGAGTTGGCCCAGCACTACTATCTATCTACCGGGTTCCAGTTTTTGTCACAATTTACTCCGGGATTCAATTATTCTTCAACACCGGACCCAGTCTATGATGATAGGATCTCAAAATTTATGGCACCTGGTTATCTTAATTTAGGTCTTGGTTTTTCATATAATCCTAATGATAACTTCCAAGTTATATTAAGGCCTTTGAATGGAAAGTTTACTTTTGTTTTGGATGAGAAGCTACAGACCAAGGGCAATTACGGTCTGGAAAGAGATGGGCAAAGTCTGAGAGCCGAGCTTGGTACAATGTTGAATATTCTTTATAAGATCAAACTTTTTAAAGATGCAACCTATGTAAACCAGATCAATTTCTTTAGCAACTATCTGGAACACTCGGAACGTGTAGATATCAATTACAGTGGCGCACTAAACCTGAAATTCAACAAATATATCACAACTTCTGTGACCATAGACGTGATGTACGACCACGACCAGATCCAAAAACTGCAAAGAAAGCAAACTTTGGGCGTAGGTGTGACATACAATCTAGGTTATAAGGTAGAAAGAGACAGCAAAACTGGCGTTATCAATCCTTTTGTGAAATAATTCTCCACAGTATTTCATTATATTTGTCCAGAAAACAAATACATATGAAGAAAATACTATTCTTTGGAAGCCTTATGTTGGCTTTCAATTCCTATGCGCAAGAGCAGCCTGTTCAGGATTCCGTAAAAGCTTGGTCTGTAATTGGACAGAATACATTGATGCTCAATCAATCCGCTTTCTCCAATTGGGTAGCCGGAGGCGCCAACAACATTGGTTGGCAAGCGGGAATTAATTACAATCTAACTTACGAAAAAGACAAAGACCTTTGGGAGAACATCATCATTCTGGGTTATGGCATGAATAATACCCAAGGTGTTGGAAACAGGAAAACGCAGGACGTGATCAACCTTTCTACCAATTACGGAAGAAAGATATCTGATAACTGGTACGCATCTGTCGGAGCCGGTTTGATTACACAATTTGCGCCAGGCTATGAAGATGGGAATAACCCTGATGCATCCAAGATCTCTAATTTCATGGCACCGGGATATGTAAATCTAGGAGCTGGTTTTACTTATAAACCCAGTGACAATTTTACCATGACACTTAGGCCTGCCAATGCAAGATTTACTTTTGTTCTTGACAAATATCTGCAATACGCTGGAAACTACGGATTGAAAAATGATGGAGATTCTATGTTGTTTCAATTTGGATTCCTGGGAACAGCGCAGTACAAAGTAAAATTAATGGAAAATATCACTTTACAGAATACAGCTTCCGTTTTTTCCAATTATCTTGACCATCCGGAAAGATTGGTGCTCTCGTACGGCGGAATTCTTAATATGAAGGTCAACAAATATATTTCAACAAACGTGACTTTGGATTTGCTTTATGATCATAATCAAATCAAGAAAACGCAGTTGAAACAAACTCTGGGAATTGGTTTAGCTTATAATATAGATAACGGGAAAAAACGTTCAGAAGATAAACGTAATCAAGGTTGGAAATAGAATTTCCTAAAATAAAAAAGTGGAGTTAATGCTCCACTTTTTCGTTTAACCAACCTAATTCTCCAAAATGCTTTTTGAATTTCTGGATCTTAGGTCCTACAACAGCACTGCAATATGGCTGCGTGGGGTTAGCATTGTAATATCCCTGATGGTAAGCTTCCGCTGACCAGAATTTTTTGAAAGGAACAATCTCGGTGACATATTTTCCGTTCCATTCTTGCTTTGCTTCGGATTCTTTCAGAGATTCTTCCGCTTCTTGTTTTTGTTTTTCAGAATGATAGAAAATTGCTGACCTGTATTGCGTTCCAATATCGTTACCTTGTCTGTTAAGCGTGGTCGGATTATGAAGAAACCAAAATACCTCCAATAGTTGTTTGTAAGAAATGATTTTTGGGTCAAATGCAATCTGAACAACTTCTGCGTGACCAGTTGTTCCTGTACAGACTTCTTCATAGGTCGGATTATCTTTGTGTCCTCCGGAGTATCCGGAAATCACAGAGTCCACCCCTTTCAGCATATGAAAACAACTTTCCACACACCAAAAACATCCACCTGCCAAAGTGGCGAATTCCAAATTGTTTTTATCCATTTTTTGATTTGTTAAGGGTTTTGTCTTTTTCTCCTGCCCATTGCAGTTGATAAGAAAAAAACTGAGTATTAATAATAAATAGCGATTCATTTTCTGGGAAGAAAAAATCCTTTGATTTTCCTTGTCATCAATAGCAAAAATTATTCCTATCAAAAAGAAACATCAAAGGATCTGTGAATATCAATTATTTATTTTCCCATACAAGAGCACTTGCTCCAAGTATGGCTGCATCTGCTTCATCCAGTTCGCTGAAAACTAATTTTACTTTTGAGCGGAAGATGGGAAGCAGGTTTCTTTCCATGTGTAATTTGGCAGGTTTTAGCAGGAAATCTCCGGCTTTGATCACACCGCCAAATAATAATATTGCTTCCGGAGAAGAGAACATGACAAAGTTGGCCAAAGCTTCACCTAATTTTTGACCTGTATATCTGAAAACTTCGACGGCTGTCGGGTCTCCTTTTTCAGCACATTCGAAAACGGTTTTGGAATTGATAGATTCTTCAGGATATTGATTCAGCATAGAATCCGGGAACTCTGCACGGAATTTTTTTGCCGTAATAGCAATTCCTGTTGCAGAAGCATAAGCCTCAAGGCTTCCCTCAGATCCGGTACTCCAGTGTTTTCTTCCGCCTGGTTTCACAATCGTATGTCCCAATTCTCCGGCAAATCCATCGTGTCCGTAGATCAGGTTTCCGCCACTGATAATTCCGCTTCCAACACCTGTTCCAAGCGTGATCATGATGAAATCCTTCATTCCCCTTGCCGCACCAAACATCATTTCACCCAAAGCGGCAGCATTGGCATCATTAGTCATTTTGCAAGGAACACCGAATTTCTCTTTCATTAATTCAGCAAAAGGAACTACACCTTTCCAAGGCAGGTTCGGAGCAAGTTCAATGGTACCTTTGAAGTAGTTGGCATTCGGCGCTCCAACGCCTATGCCATCCAAAGTGGTGTTGTGACTTGCTTCATCAATCAGAGGCTTGATGTTGGTATATAGAGCATCGATAAAATCTTCTACTTCCTTATATTCTTCAGTTTTTATACTTCCTTTCGCCAGGATCTCTCCGCGATGGTTGACCAAACCAAACTTGGTATTAGTGCCGCCAATATCTATTCCTATAGCTATTTGTTTAGACAAATCGATTAATGACATTATATTTTTAATTTTTAAGAGTCTAAATTTATGGAAAATCAGATTAATATGTATCAGATATTAAATTAATTTTAAAAAATTAAAAATTGAATTTTACTGTTACGCCGTAAGTTCTCGAGTCACCTAAAACAGCGGCATAATGTCCTGCATTTCCAGCGCCGGGAAGCAATTGCTCAAAATAATCTTTATCAAGAATATTCCTTACCCAAAGATAAGTTGTCACACCTTTTTTAACACGAAAACCAAATCTGGAATTGAATAAGGCATAACCGGGAATATTCAAAAATTGTGATGGAGTAGGGCTTGATGAAAATGTCGACCGGTAATAGCTGTCTAAAGCAAAGAAATAATCTCCCGTGTAATCGAATAATTTACCCGAGAAATTAAATTCGCCACCTGTAGAACCTGCCCATTTTGAAACGCCAGGAAGAACACCTCCGGAAATATCAACATAATTTGGACCGCCTGTATCTTCCAACGCTGGAGGTGCATTGGTAAATTTTTTATAAATCGCTTCCGTGTAAGCCAAATTAGAATAAAAATATAAATTGCTGAATGAGTAAGAAATATCAGTCTCAATTCCTCGTACTTGTACTTTTTCTGCATTGGCAAGATAACCTCTGTTAAGCTGTAGACTTTCTGCCTGAACTTGTATTTGATAGTCCTTAATATCAGAATTATAAACCGTTAAATTGAAAATTAAATTTTTAAGAGGTTGAGATTTAAGCCCGATTTCATAATGTAGAATTCTTTCCGGCTTTACTACAGCCAGCTCTGTCATCACTCTTCCATTTTCTGTAGGAAGTCCACCGAGATTTAATCCCACAGGTTTGAAGCCTGTTGAAAAAGTTCCGAAAAAATTATAGTTTTTGGTTGGTTTGAATGCCAATGTCATTTGACCAGAAAAATTGGTATCATCAATCGATGCGTTGAATTCCTGATTGCTGTAAACTGAGTTTTTAATTGTGGTTAATGCCTGTCCATTCTGTGTAGTTTCGGTTATTTCTAATCCGCCGTAAGTGATTCTTTTGAAATCGATCTCTTTTTTATCATAATTAATTCTAACTCCCGGAAGTAAACTAAGTTTTTCGGTAAAGCTCCAATCCAGCTGTCCAAATACCGCTCCACTGAAGGAGTTGAGACTTGGATAAGACTTGATTCCGTATCCTTCCAAAAGTCCAGGCGTTTTCCATCTATTAACTACTACTGGGTCTGTTGAGTTCAAAGAGAAACGCCATTGGTCTTTTCCTGCTTCTTCGATTTGTCCGTTTTTGTCGGCTCTCAATCTTTGCCAGATTCCGAAAACACCAAAAATGCCGCTTATTTTTTCATTGAAATTTCCAGACCAGCGGATTTCCTGACTCCATTGCTGATGTTTACTTGGCGCCTGTGATTTTGCCAATGCCGAAAGTCCCGTAAAATCTCTGTCATTCGAAGGATTCCAGTTCCAGAATCTCCACGCTGAGGTCGAGACGATTTTTCCTTTTCCTAAATTATATTCAGTATTCAAAGAGATTCCGCCCATATCTTGTTCAGCTTTCCAAGGTGTATCTGTGTCAACTGTTCTATTGAAGGGGTCAATCTTTGGCAAAGTATAACCAAGGTCAGAAATAATATTGCCGAATTGTCTGTAAGCCGCTCTTTTCGTAGTGACAACTCCCGCAATCACTTGCGCATAACCATTTGCGCGCAATCTGTTGTAATCTCCTGTAAGGATGAATTTCAAATTATCATTGGGTTTGTATAACAATTGGTCTCTGATGGCGATTGAATTAATATCATTCAAGTCCTGATTGGTCCTCGAATTATAAATTGTTCCATCCCTATGCGTTCCGGATGCAGAAAATCTATTCGCGAATTTATCCGTAATTGCTCCGGTCACAGATGTTTTAGCTTGAATAAATCCGTAATTTCCATAACTGATTTCTGCTGTTCCTCCAGTTGTAAAACTTGGCTGTTTTGTAGTTACATTGAAAGTCCCTGCTGTTGTATTCTTGCCAAACAATGTTCCCTGTGGACCACGTAAAACCTCGATTCTTTCAATATCTACAAAGTCTAAAGTTGTAGCTGCCGGTCTTGCATAATAAACACCATCAACGTAAAATCCAACACCTGGATCGAGTCCGTCATTCGTCAAACCAAAAGTAGAACCCAATCCTCTGATGTTGAGGCTCGTATTTCTAGGAGTTGAGCTGTAAAATTGAACAGAGGGAACCAGTTCTTTCAATCTATTGACATTGAATGCGCCGGTTTCTTCCGCTTTTTTACCCGAAATTACATTGATTGGAATTGGAACTTGTTGCGCCGTTTCTTCTCTTCGTCTTGCAGTTACAACTACTTCTGTGATTACTACATCGTTTGGAAGAAGTTTAATTATTAAAGTATCAGTTAAATTTTCTTTTATTGGATAGAATCTCGTTTCAAATCCTTTTTTCTGAATTTTTAATTCAGATGGAAAAACAGTCGTATTTTCTAAAACAAAATTTCCGTTGTCATCCGTTTGCAGAGATAATTGTTTATTTGATTTTGAAGTGATTCTGACGAAGTTGATTGGTCTATTATTGATGCTGTCCAGCACTTTTCCGTAAATGGAATTCTGTGCGAAGGAATAAGTCATTGAAAAGATAAAAAAGATGAATAGTACCTTTTTTAGAATAGTCGAGTTTCTGCTCATAGTTTTTAATAATGAGCAAAAGTATATATTTACAAATTCATACCAAAACAGTATGAATTAAATTTAACAAAAAACCTGGATGATTAAATTCAGGTTTTTGTTATCAATTATTTGGTTTGTATTTTCTTTCTTCTTCCCCACCAGATCATAAATCCAGTGACAGGCATCGATGCTATTATTAAACTTACAATAAAAGCAATAATTTTTGTAGGCAATCCTAATATTGCTCCAACGTGAATGTCATAATTTGCAGCAACGGTTTTCTCTCCAAAATTTTTATCTTTCGGGTCGTGCGTATGAAGCAATTCTCCGGAATTCTCATCAAAAATCAAGCTGCTGCTTTTGTGATAAGAGTAAGAAAGATGTTTTACATATACTTCGAAATGCGGATGCTCGTGGTCATCGATATGAGGATGTCCCAAATCTAAAGAAAAGCCATATGCATTGGGATAAAGTTCTTTGACCTTATTGGAAATTTTGTCCAATGTTTTGTCGGTTCTCATTTCAATAGATGCTTTTGTCGTGATTTTAGAAAAATCAGGGTAAGCTGTTTCTCCACCCGAAAAGATGTAATAGATGGAAGCCTGAACCACAAAAAATGCGTAGAACAATCCTGTAATCGTCAGAATCAAAGCAAAAATTGAAGAGTAGAAGCCAAGAATATTGTGCAAATCATAATTCTTACGTTTCCACTGTGTCGTGTTTTTCCATTGGAATTTGAAACGTTGTTTTCTTGCGGCTTTGTTTTTTGGCCACCAAAGCACAATTCCTGTGATTAACATTATCAAAAAAATAATAACAGGAATCCCGACGACATAAGTTCCCCAGTCTTGCTTCAGAAGGAAACTCCAATGGATAGATTTTACAATGGCGAAGAAACCGTTTTTCTCGTCATAAACCTGCAGAACTTTTCCTGTGTATGGATTGACGTATGCTAATTTGTAAATCGGAAATTCGTCAAAATAATTCCATTGGTCTGGTTGATGTTCGTACCAGTAAAACTGATAGGACATTTTTTTGTCAATCGGAATGTTGACCCAATGAATCGGGTATTTTTCTTTGGTTTGGTGGTCGACCAATTTTTCCAGCTCCCGGATAGGAATCACTTTTTTGGACTCTATGTTTTGTTCGTTGTGGTAGATATATTCTTTACGGGTAAAGTTTTCTATCTCATCTTTGAACACATAGAGCGCACCAGTAATCGAAATAATAAATATGAGAATACCAATGGATAAGCCAAACCACAGATGTAGTTTGGCTGACCATTTTTTGAAAAATCCTGGTTTCTTTTTATGATGGTGTTTTTTCCGCATTTTTTAAATAAAAAAACTATTCCTGAAAATCTTTCGGGAATAGTAAAATTAGAATTTTAGAATTTGTAAGCAATAGAAAGCCTCCAGTTTCTTGGTGCTTCTGCCTGATAGTAATAACCTCCTTTGTATGTCAACCCATCGGCTTGCAAGAAACTATATCCACTACCACTATATAAATATCTATTAAATACATTGAATACATTCAGGTTCAATCTTATTTTAGAATCTTCCCAAGACATTCCTGCATCAAACTTTATGTAATCATTCATTTCTAATGGCGAATTTGTGCTTCCCCAGTCCCAAGTACTTCTATCGGCTAAAAATGTTCCTCCAAATGTCAAACCAAATCCTTTTAAGAAATTCTCTTGGGTAAAAGTATAATTTAACCATCCATTCATAGTATGTTTAGCATAACCAGGAATTCTTTCTCCTTTTATAGCAGAGGATGTTGTCTCTGTATATTTGTTTTCCGTGAAAGCATAATTGAAAATTGCATTAAATCCTTTAACAACCTCTCCTTTCAAATCAAATTCAACTCCTTGAGCTCTAGTTTTTCCTAAGAAAACCGAATAGATTCCGGAAGGATCTGTTGGGTCTCCAGTAATAGCATTTCTCTTGTTAATGTTATATAATGATAGAGTAGTATTCCACTTTCCAGCAGCCCAATCCTTCTTAAAACCAATTTCAAAATTATTTCCGGTAATTGGTTTTGCTGTAGAGCCATCTCTAAATAATCCCGCCTGAGGAACAAATGCTTGATCAAACAATGCATAGGCAGATGTATTCTGATCTAATGAATAGCTTAAACCAAAGCGAGGTGTTATTTTCTCTCCTTTTTGCTCTGCGGCTCCGTATGCTTGTTGAGTCACATTAGTATACCTTGCAGCAAGAGTCAGTCTCAATTTATCTTCTAAGAATCCTAGCTCATCTTGTAAATAAATACCATTATAATTTTGACTAATAGTTCCCCAAGGATTTGCTCTTTGTTCCAAAGGGACACTTCCATCAAAAGTTGGATATCCGGCACTTGGTGGAGTATAAATATTTGAGTTCGTATCAAAAGGTTTAGTAAGTAAGTCTAATGCACCTCCCTGATTCCAGTCAGCCAAATATTTTTTGGACCCTAAATCCAAACCAGCAAGGATTTTGTGGGAAACGTTACCTGTTTTTTCGTATCCATTTAAGAAAACTTGACCAAATTTCATTACATTGCTAGCTTCCCAAAAATAAAGACCTCTAATCATATAGCCTGTTGCCTGGTCAAATATTCCTGGCCAAATATCACTTCCTAATGTGTGATTATTCATATATGTCAATTGTGCAGTTAGCTTCCAATCTGAACTAAATTTATGTTGCAAATTAATATTAGCTGTATGATCATTAATATTTGTAGGAGCAATTCCAGGATCTGATACAGTATAATCAACAGGTTTTGTTCCATATCCATCAAAAGAATATACATATGAAGAACCTACCTCTGATGATTTGGCTTTTTGATATATATACTCAGCAACTAATGTTGTCTGATCAGTCAAGTCAACCTTAATGGAAGGATTTATAATATATCTATCATTGAATTCATATTTTCGAAAACTATTTTTATTTTGAGCCATTAAATTAAGACGGAATGCCACTTTATCTGATAATTTAGAATCAAAATCAGCTTCTCCTCTATACATATCAAAGCTTCCGAGAGTAACACGAGCAGATCCATTAAAATCTTTTCCTGTTGGTTTTTTTGTAACAACATTGTAAATTCCGCTAGGTTCGCCATTTGACATTAAAAAACCAGAAGGACCTTTTACAAATTCTATGTGATCAACATAGCTCATATCTTCACTTAATGGACCCCAAGGAGTCGTTACATTAACACCATTAAAAAAAGCTTCTGCACGAGAACCTCTCATATTTACTCTAGTATACATATCACCCCAATGCTCTAACCTTTGTGCTCCCGCAACATTTCTTAAAACCCCATCACTGAGAGTCGTTACCTGCTGATCTTCTAATGCTCTATTGGTAATTATTGTAATGTTTTGAGGTATTTTGATGAGTTCTTCATTTAATCGGAGTGAAGATGACCCTTCTTTTTCATTATATTTTTTATAATATTTATTAAGTATTACCTCATCAATATTATTTGATTTAATTGTATCACTTTCCTGTGCATAAGCAAAAGTAGAAACCAAAACCACAGCACTCACAATAATTTTCTTCATTAGGAATAATTTTGTGCAAATATATTATTTTTAATTGTTCTAAATTAACAACAATTGTGATTTTTATCAGATTATTAAGAATTATTCCAAATAAAAATCCTGCTGATTACTCAACAGGATTAATAATTTTTATAAGTTGTGAATTTTATTCTTAAGCCGGGATTTCTCCTTTATATAAGAAAGAAACAATCTCCTTATTCACTTTGTCAACCATCTCGCTAAACAAGTAGAAAGATTCTTGTTTGTAAATTACCAATGGATCTTTCTGTTCGTAAACCGCACCTTGCGATGAGCGTCTTAAATCATCCATTTCTCTCAAGTGGGTTTTCCAGTTTTCATCGATGATTGCTAATGAAATATTTTTTTCGAAATCTGTGATCAATGATTCACATTTCGTTTCATAAGCTTCCTTCAAATCAGTAACGATAGTCATAGTTTTGCTTCCGTCTGTGAAAGGAACCTGAATCATCTTGAACATAGAGCCTTGGTTAAGGAATACATTCTCGATGATTGGATATGCTTTTTCTTTAAGAAGATTCAATCTCAAATCATAATCTTCTTTTGCTTTTTTGAAAACAATATCTGTAAGAGCAGGAATCTGAGTATTTCCGAATTCTGACTCATTCACAGGAGCTTCCATTGTGAAATGCTTGATGATTTCGAATTCGAAATCTTTGTAATTTCCTGTTGCTTTGGTCTGTGAAACAATCGCAGCAGCCGTATCATAAATCATATTCACGATGTCATACTTCAAATGGTCTCCGAACAAGGCATTCTTTCTTCTTTTGTAGATGACATCACGCTGCTTGTTCATTACGTCATCATACTCAAGCAATCTCTTTCTGACACCGAAGTTATTTTCCTCCACTTTTTTCTGAGCTCTTTCGATAGACTTGGAAATCATAGAATGCTGGATTACTTCACCTTCCTTATGACCCATTCTGTCCATCATTTTAGCGATTCTTTCAGAACCGAAAAGACGCATCAAGTTATCTTCAAGAGATACATAGAACTGAGAACTTCCCGGATCTCCCTGACGACCAGCTCTACCTCTCAACTGTCTGTCCACACGACGAGAATCGTGTCTTTCTGTTCCGATAATTGCCAAACCTCCGGCATCTTTAACTTCAGATTTCAATTTGATATCGGTACCTCTACCAGCCATATTCGTTGCGATCGTTACAACGCCAGGTCCACCAGCACCAGCTACAATTTCAGCCTCCTTCTTGTGAAGTTTCGCGTTAAGAACTTGGTGTTGGATCTTTCTTAATTGCAATGCTCTGGAAAGCAATTGGGAAATCTCCACCGAAGTCGTGCCCACCAAAACAGGTCTTCCTGCTGAGGTTAGCTTTTCAATCTCTTCAATTACTGCATTGTATTTTTCACGATTGGTTTTGAAAACCAGATCTTGTCTGTCATCTCTCTGGATTGGTCTGTTGGTAGGAATTACCACAACATCCAATTTGTAAATCTGCCAGAATTCTCCAGCTTCAGTTTCCGCAGTACCGGTCATACCAGCTAACTTGTTATACATACGGAAGTAGTTTTGTAAAGTAATCGTTGCAAACGTTTGAGTTGCCGCTTCGATTTTTACATTTTCTTTGGCCTCGATCGCCTGATGAAGTCCATCCGAATAACGGCGACCGTCCATGATACGACCTGTCTGCTCGTCAACGATTTTCACCTCGCCGTCAATTACAACATATTCATCATCTTTTTCGAATAATGTATAAGCTTTAAGTAATTGATTCATCGTGTGAATACGCTCAGACTTAACAGCAAAATCTCTGTATAGTTCTTCTTTCGCAGCGAATTCTTCTTCCTTAGAAAGGTTCTTCTTTTCCAATTCAGCGATTTCTGTAGCAATGTCGGTTAAAACAAAAAATTGAGAATCTTCGTTACCTGCAGACATATATTCTACACCCTTGTCTGTCAAATCGATTTGATTATTCTTCTCATCGATTACAAAGTAAAGGTCTTTATCAACAATTGGCATGTCGCGGTTATTGTCCGCCATATACTGACCTTCAACTTTTTGTAACAAGGCTCGGTTTCCGCTTTCTGACAAGAATTTGATCAATTGTCTGTTTTTAGGAAGACCTCTGTAGGCCTGAAGTAATTTGAATCCGCCTTCTTTTGTATTTCCGTTGGCGATTAATTTTTTAGCTTCATTAAAAATCGTGGAAACAGTTTTTTTCTGAACTTCGACAATTCTATCTATTGAAGGTTTAAGAACATCGAATTCCTGTCTGTCACCTTGAGGAACGGGACCGGAGATGATCAATGGCGTTCTTGCATCATCAATCAAAACAGAGTCAACCTCATCGACAATAGCGAAATTCAATTCCCCCTGAACTAATTCGGTAGGATTGGTTACCATGTTATCTCTTAAGTAATCGAAGCCAAATTCGTTATTAGTTCCGTAAACAATATCAGATTGATAAGCTTTTCTTCTGGAGTCTGAGTTAGGCTGATGAAGATCGATACAATCGATAGACATTCCGTGGAATTGGTATAATGGGCCCATCCAAGCCGAGTCACGTTTTGCCAAATAATCATTTACTGTTACTACGTGGACACCTCTTCCAGGCAAAGCATTAAGATAGATCGGCAATGTTCCAACCAAAGTTTTACCTTCACCCGTTGCCATTTCTGAAATTTTCCCTGAGTGCAATACGACACCACCAATAAACTGGGTATCATAGTGGACCATGTCCCAAACAACAGGTGTTCCAGCCGCGTCCCAAGAGTTTTTCCAGATTGCAATATCGCCTTCAACAGAAACAAAATCTTTTGTTGCAGCAAGCTGACGGTCTTTGTCATTTGCCTTAACACGGATTTCTCCATTTTGTGCCAAACGTCTTGATGTTTCCTTCACCAAAGCAAATGCTTCCGGGAGGATTTCATTAAGAACTTTTTCTTCAACTTCATAAGACTCTTTTTTAAGACCCTCGATCTTGTTGAAAAGTGATTCTTTTTCGTCAACGTTTGTAGAGTTTTTTATTTGCTCTTTTATCTCGTCTATTTGGGTTGTAAACTTGGCAGTCGCAGACTTTATCTTCTCTTTAAATTCTGCTGTTTTATCTCTAAGTCCATCATCAGATAATGTTTGGATTCCAGATTCTACTGCTTTGATTTTTGCGACAACTTTTTTTACTTCTTTTAAATCTTTTGCATTTTTGTCTCCCAAAAAACTTTTAAGAACGGTATTTAAAAAACTCATAAATTTCTGATTTGTGCTTTGAAATCAAAGTTCAAAGCGTTTGAATTACACTTGTTGTGTTATATATTTTGAAGCTTTGATGTAAAGCTTATGACGATTAATACTCGTCTTCGTTCCAAAGATAATCCTCATCTGTAGGATAATCGCTCCAGATCTCGTCTATCGCATCATAGATCTCTCCTTCATCCTCGATAGCTTGTAGGTTTTCTACAACTTCCATAGGAGCTCCCGTTCTGATGGCGTAGTCAATCAATTCTGCCTTGGTCATCGGCCAAGGTGCATCGCTAAGATATGATGCTAATTCTAATGTCCAATACATAATTTAAATTTTTTGCAAAAGTAAAAAATTAGGTGATATTTTATATACTTTTCTATTGATTTTCAATAATATTTAAAAATAATTTTATTTGGTATTTAAACTTATTTGCGATTAAAGAATATTAGTGCGGATTTCCCAAAAACCATTCCACAAATTTTTTTATGCCATTTTGGAAGTTTGTACTTGGAGAATATCCTATAAGTGAACGGGCTTTTGTAATGTCCGCATTGGTTTTTAAGACATCTCCTGGTTGCATTGGCAGCATTTTTTTATTGGCTTTCTTGCCAATTGTATCTTCGAGAACAGAAAGCATCTCGTTTAAAGTTACTACTTCGCTTTCTCCAAGATTGATGATCTCATAGACATTTTCGTTATTTTCCAGATATTTTATTGATTTTAGAATCCCGTCAATAATATCATCAATGAAAGTATAATCTCTAGCTGTGGAACCATCGCCGTAGAAATGAATCTCTTGATTTTCCGATATCAACTTTGTGAATTTGTGAATTGCCAGATCTGGCCTTTGTCTAGGCCCATAAACAGTAAAGAATCTCAATTGGATCATATCTATATTATAAAGACTATGATAAACATGTCCCAGGATTTCTCCACATTTTTTAGTGGCAGCGTAAGGTGAAATGGGATTGTCAACGTTATCGGTTTCAGAGAACGGAATCTTTTCATTATTCCCATAAACGCTTGAAGATGAGGCGCATAAAAAATTTTTGATTCCAAATTCCTTACAAAGTTCCCAAAGATTCTGAGTTCCACGGATGTTAACCTCTTCATATTCCAAAGGTCGTTCAATAGATGGACGGACACCTGCTAAAGCTGCAAGATGAACAACCAGATCGATTTTATGATTACGGAAAATATCTTCTAAGCCCTGCTTATCTCGAATATCCTGATAATAAAGTTGGTAATTATCTGCTTTTATTTGTATCATTAAATTTTGAATGTCAGTTTCTTTTTCAGAAAAACTGAATTCCTGATTCAAATCTAAAGATTCCAAAGAATTTTTGATTTTTATTTTGTAATCGTAAAAAATATCAAAATTGTCAACATTAATGACAGAATGTCCATTTTTCAAAAGCTGTTCTACCAGATGAGAACCTATAAATCCACTGCCGCCAGTTACAAGATAGTTCATAAAATCAATTGTGTTGCGAATATAAGAATTAAACAAAAAAAGAATCTCTTAAAATGGGGATTCTTTTTTTCAATATCATTAATGTATATTATTTGATAATAAACTTTTTAGATTCCACTACACCGTTTTCCTCTACATTCATGATATAAGTTCCTTTAGGAAGATTAGAAACATTGATTTCTTTATCAGTTCCTCTGCTAATTACTAGTTTTGCAGAAGAATCATAGATATTTACCTTTTTAGTTTGCTTGCTTGCAGAAGTAACACAAATAATCCCGTTGCTTACAACTGTAGGATAAATGTTGAAATACTCTTTTTTTACACTATTCACAGCAAGAGTCTGATTTCCTGTCAGTTTCACATCATCCACTCGGAAACCAACATTGGAATCTAATGGATTTGTAAATCTTATAGAAAGGTTAGATGTTGCAGGGATTGTTCCTGTCGGTGTAATTACTAACCAGATAGAAGTCCCTGAGCCGGTTGGTCTTGTATAAGTAAGAGGGGTCCAGTCTGTTCCATTAGAACTTACTTCTACTTTTAATTCATTGCTGCTCACATTAGTTCCTTTCTGATGGCCAAAAGAAAGCGTCAAATCCGTATATCCTGTTGTATTGATGCCACTAATGATAAGTGTTTTAGCAGGATTCCCGGAAGATGCTGTAACTGCGCCAATGAACACGCAGCCCTGCCCACTAGCTCCGGTATAGTCTGATGGTGTAGAAGTTCTCACATCTGCTGTTCCAGAATATGCAATAGGAGAACTGTTCTGATAACCAGTATAAGCTGTAAGCAAAGTTGTAGCAGTTGGATTACCAAAGTTCTCAGAATAAATCGTCGTTTGTGCAAAAATGAAAGATGTTACCAATAATGATAAAAATGCATAAATATTTTTCATATAAAATGTTTTAAAGGGTGACAAATATATTATTTAATTTTAAACTGGCAAATTTGATATCATTGGAAATTAATTAATAATGTCTATTTTTAATCCAAATTTTTAATCCCGAACAAAATGCAATTCTCTGGACAGATCCTAAAAATGATTTCCCAAAACGGACAACCGATTCAGTATTATCTCAACCTGAAAAATGATTTGATTAATATGAATCAGCTTTTTGGAAAAGAGTTACATATCAAGCATATAGGTTACCAGTGTATTAATTGCGGAAGTGATGAGAAAATCTACCGAATGGGATTTTGTAAAAAATGTTTTTTTGAAAGTCCTTATGCGAGTGACACGATTATTCGTCCGGAGTTGTCAACTGCACATCTCGGAATTGCAGAACGTGATCTGGAAATTGAAAAAGAAATCCAGTTGGTTCCGCATATTGTTTATCTGGCTTACACTGGTGATGTAAAAGTTGGTGTAACAAGAACTCATCAGATCCCCACACGTTGGATAGATCAAGGCGCGACTTTCGCTTTGCCGATTGCTGTGACAGAAAATCGCTATGAAGCAGGAATGATTGAGGTTGAGCTGAAAAAACATATTGCAGACAAAACCAATCCGAAAAAAATGCTTCAGGATGATTATGAAGATGCTTTGGACTTAATCGATTTTCGAAATAAGATTGCACACTATTTCCCCAATGATTTTAAAAAGTTTGCAGTGACTGAAGACAATGTCGTGAAGCTTGATTTTCCTTATGAGAAACCAGAGAAAATCAATGTTTTCACATTGGATAAAAAACCAGAATTCAATGGGGTTTTGAAAGGTATTAAAGGACAATATCTTTCTTTTGAAGGTGGCGACTTTATCAATGTAAGAGGACACGAAGGCTATGTGATTGAACTCAGTATATAACTTTGGAATGGTTTTTAGTAGTCAAATGATAAATAACATCTATGATAAAAAAACTACTGAAAATTACCGCAATCGTTCTTGGGAGTGTTTTGATTCTCATAGTTTTACTGAATATCGGGTTCAGTCTTTGGCTCAAATATAAATTACCGGATTATCTCAAAACTAAAACGCCTTACGAGATTACTTACCAGTCTCTGAATGTCGAAATACTAACTGGAAGCATTTCTGCCAACCAAATTAAAATCAAAACTAAACAACCGGATAATCTTGAAAGTGTAGTTCTCGATGGGGATTTGGATGGATTGAATATCAGTAGATTAGGTATGATTGGATTTTTGAGAAATAACCAAATCGAGGCTAATTCTATTAAGCTCATCAATCCCAATTTAAAAGTTAGATTATCCAAACCGAAAGCGAAAAAAATTGCAAAAGAAGCTACACCTTTTTTCATAAAAAATATTGAAATAGAGAACGGAAATATTGATATAGAACAATTTAATAATGTTAAATATTTTTCATCAAGAAAGCTGAATCTTAATGTTAAGAATTTAAGCCTTAATGATAACCCTAGCGAATTGCCGTTTGCTTTAGACAGTTACAAAATTACGGCTAATGATTTCTTCTTTTTGCTGAGTCCGGCATATTCCATCAATTCTTCTCAAGTCATTACCAATGATGGAAAATTGACAATCAATGATTTTGAATTAAAACCATTGATGGATTTTAAAAACTGGGAACAGAATTTCAAAACTCAAAAGACGCTTTTCGATATCAAAAGTAAGAGTATTTCTTTCAACGATTTGGTATTTAATAAGACAAAACTAAGTTTCAAAAACGCTCAGGTTACTGACCCGATTTTTATTTTACAAAATCGTGATAACAATGTTGTTAAGTCAAATAAAGAAAAGTCAAACTTTAATATAGATTTTGAAAACTTCGATATTAAAAATGGACAATTTTCTATTCTAAGATCAAACGGAAATAAGTCACTTTCCTTGGCAAAATTCGATGCGAATTTGAAAGAGTTTGTGATAAATGAAGAAACTTCAAAAAACAAAATCCCCTTCACTTACAAAGATTATAAAGTTTCTGGAAATCAGTTTTTTTATGATGCCGGAAAATATTATAACATGAATCTGTCAAGCTTCGAAATATCTTCGCAAAACATTGATTTAAAGAATTTTAAATTAAAACCAAAAGTATCAAGGGCTGAGTTTGTAAGAATGATTCCTATGGAAAATGACCTTTTTGACATTTCCGCCAACAGAATCCAGTTTTTTGGAATTAATTGGAAAATCGAAAATGACAAACCCAATATCAAACTGAAAAATGCAAAGCTGACCAATGTTGACGCCAATATCTTCCGAAGCAAAATCCCGAAAGATAATCCGAAGGAAAAACTGCTTTATTCCAAATTACTGAGAACAATAAAATTTCCTTTAGTGGTTGATAATCTGAATCTTATTCAGTCAAAATTGGTGTACGAAGAAGATACGCCTGATTCACATGGTCCTGGTAAAGTTATTTTCACTCATTTTAATATGGATGTCAAAAACCTCAATTCCAACAAACAAAAAGGAGCCAATACAAAAGTTCCGATTGCTATCAACTGCAGGTTTATGGATGTTTCTCCCATGAAAGTAAATTGGAGTTTCAATACATCTGATATGCATGATAACTTCACTATTGCTGGGAGTATTGATGATCTGCCTGCTGTCGACATCAATCCTTTTATTAAACCTTACCTGAATGTCTCTGCTACAGGAACCATCACGAGTCTTAACTTTGACTTCAAAGGGAATAATGATATTATGAACGGGAAATTCAGGATTGCTCACAAAGATTTGAAAGTGAGCCTTCTTGATAAAAAAACAAGGGAAAAGAAAAAATTCTTATCCGCAGTCGTTAATTTGATTGTTAAAAAAAACTCTGAAAAATTCCCGGAATCTGTGGATGTCCATGTTGAAAGAAACAAAGAAAGGTCTTTCTTTAATCTTTTCTGGAAAGGTATCGAAGATGGTCTAAAAAAGACTTTGATAAGTATCAATGTCGATAAAATGAAAGAAAATGTAGATGATGTGAAGAAGACTGTGAAAGAAACTAATAAAAAAATAAAGGATGCTAAAAATAATATTTCTGGGAAAAAGAAATAACTGTCTAAAGAAAAGGAGCTCGAATTGTAAAATTCGAGCTCCTTTTTTATATTATTCTGATTCTAAAAATCATATTCCTCTTTCTCTTCGGTTGGTAGGGATTTAATAAAATTATCAAATTCTTGACCATCATAATTACTATCCGCACCGTAAGAATCTATAATCATTGCTTTGTTGCCATATACATCTTCTACCAAATATAAAGCGATATTGTCGGCTGGGTCACTTGCTCCTTCAAATCGGTAAGTTCTAATGATTTTCAGGTCCTCTGCGTGGTATGCTTTTTCTGTACCCTGTATGACAAATTGTTTTTTGTCATTCATTATGACTTCATCTGTGATTCCTTTTTCTCTCAGTTTCTCCATAACCTGAGAAAGCGTTAGCATTGGTTTTGGGCTCATAACAATATTTTTTTAGGATTGGTAATCAAAGATAAACAAATCGCGAACCAAAAAAACAAAAGACTTTACAAGTTGTGCAAAGTCTTAAAAAAAATAAAAGTTATGAAAATTAAATTTCCCCTCTCTTCTTCATCAATTAGGAAAATTATTTGTTGACCTTATAACGTTTGTCTGGTGTGCCGTCTTTTTTCAAAGTTTTGGCAGCCTTGTAACGTTTGTCTGGTGTACCGTCCTTTTTTAGTTTAACATCTGGTGTATTTGCTACTTTTGCAGCTTGGGCTTCTACAGATTTTGTTGCTTTCTTTTCTGTTTTTTTAGCCTCTTTTTTTGCAGTAGCCGGTGCTGTTGTTTGAGCAGTTGCAATTCCCACTCCGAAAGTAAGAAGCAAAGCTGTTAATAGATTTTTCATTTTAGTGTCGTTTTGATTGTACAAATTTATATTAAAAATCATTCTAAAATTAAGAATAAAAAACTTTAACCAGAAATTATAACAACTTAAAAACGGCTTAAAAATTAATACGATACGCTATGCCTATGTTTAGCAAAGTGGCTTTGGAATAATATTTCTCGATACCAGGGTTCTGATTTCCTATTTTAGAATTGTAGAAATTAAGTTTGGTAGCAAGGACAATCTGTTGTATGCCGTTGTCATCAATTGTATAGATCGCTTTTGCACCGAGATTCAAGCCGCCATTTCCTTCGGAGAAGTTTCCGGAATTGTCAAGATAAGGGCTTTTCATTCGGTAAGTGCTATAACCTACGATTTCTTCTACAAAAAAATCTTCTGTAATCTTGTCCTGATGGAAAACGTACCAGTCAAAATTATTCATCGATGGTGAACCGAGATATCCGAACAATTCCGGCCTTTTAATATTAGCCAGAAAATAAGTGTACTCAACACCTAATCCGAAATCTTTGTAAAGATTAATGCTTCCTCCGATTCCGAAACCATAAAAATAATCGAAAGTGTCTTTCAGAAAATTGTTTCCAAGTGATGTCATTACCTTCACATGCGGCTCGATGGAATATTTTACGTTTTCTGTCCAATCATATTTTTTTCTTCTCTGAGAAAAAGTTGCAATTGAAATTAACGAAAAAGAAAAGAGTAAAATTTTCTTCATTATTTCAAAGTTATATCATTGAAAATAACGTAAGTTATACCATCAGGAATTTCAATGCTCAAAGAATCGCTTGATATTTTACAACCTTTTGTATCCGTAGAAAAAGACTTGATTTTAAAATCCTTTAATTGAAATTTGTAAGCACCTTTGTCATAAGGTCCGGCCAAAACAAAACTTCCGCTTTCTTTCGGATAAGTTTCTGCAATGATTTTTTTGTCTTTTACAAGATGAATGGGATTCTCCAGAAACTTAGCATCCGAATAAGTGATCTTTCCTTCCACATAAGCACGGAAAATAGACGCATCGTCCTCCTTACAGTGTAAAAGAAGAAAAAGCACACAAAAAATGGCTTGTATTTTGAAATTAAATTTCAAATGTTCATAGTTTAAGATTGTAAAATTAAAACTAATTTTTTTGAAAAATAGTATCTTTGTCAGATAATTAACGGTTCCGAAATTTTCTCGGAATCGCTTTTTGCGTTTATACCTATATTAATGGAATTAAAAAAAATCAATCAGAATCTTTTGCCGGACTTGCTTCAGAAACAATTCGGGAACGAGGTTTTTTCACAAATATCAAAACATCAGCATATTTCGGTCAAAGGAAGTGCCGGTTCTGCGGTTTCAATTCTGACTTCGGAACTGTTCCTGACTCAGAACAATACCATTCTTTATTTGGTTGATGACAAAGAAGATGCGCTTTACATCAATGCAGAAATGGAAGATTTGCTGGGAAAAGACAACATTCTTTATTTTCCTGCCACGCATCTGGAGCCTTATCAAATCGAGAAAACTCAGAACGCCAATCTCGTTCTGAGAACTGAAGTTATCAATAAGCTGAACTCCGGGAAATCACCAAAAGTGATTGTCGCTTTCATTGGTGCGTTATCTGAAAAAGTTCTGAAGAAAGAAGATTTCAAAGCGATTTCTCATCAGATAAAAGTGGGTGACCAATTGGATTTTGATTTTGTGGATGAACTGCTGAATCATTATCAATTTAACCAAACCGATTTTGTTTCCGAACCTGGAGAATTCTCTGTCCGAGGCGGGATTGTGGATGTTTTCTCTTTTTCTAATGAGAAGCCTTTCCGAATCACATTTTTTGGAAACGAGGTTGAAAGTATTAAAACTTTTGATATCGAAACGCAGCTTTCTTTGGACAAGATTGATGAATTTCAGTTGGTTTCCAATATGAATTTTTCGGTTTCCGGAACCAAGGTTTCCTTGTTTGAATTATTGCCTGATGACAGTTTTGTCGTTTCAAAGAACCTTTATCTTTCCACCAAAAGAATCAGGGATTTTTATGAAAAAGCTTTAGAGAAATTCGAAACACTGAGTAAAGATATCAAACACAGAAGTCCTGATGAATTATTCATCTCCGAGCCTGAATTTCAGAATAAATTAATCAAATTCAAAACCATAGATTTCAGTTCTCAAACGTTCAAACTCCCGAACTCTCATACGCTCGAACTCAACCAGACACAACAACCAAGTTTCCATAAAAATTTCGAATTACTGATTCAGGATTTGGAAGGAAAACAAGGTCAGGGTTTTGATACTTGGATTTCATTTTCGTCGGAGAAGCAAAAGGAAAGATTACAATCGATTTTTGAAGAACTGGAGCACGAGATTCCGTTCAAAAGTTTCAAATCCGAACTGCACGAAGGTTTTGTGGATTCTGACAACAAAATTCTGATTTATACAGACCATCAGATTTTTGACCGTTATCAAAGATATCAATCCAAGAACACATTTGCGAAGTCGGAGCAACTGACACTTAAAGATTTAATGTCTTTGAAAGTCGGCGATTACATTGCGCACATCGACCACGGCATTGGAAAATTTATGGGTTTGGTTAAGGTCAATAATGATGGGAAAATTCAGGAATGTTTTAAGTTGAGTTACAAAAATGGTGATTTGTTGTACGTCAGTATCCATTCACTTCATAAAATTTCCAAATACAACGGACCAGATGGAAGAGAAATTGTCCTCAGTAAACTCGGTTCGCCAGCCTGGAAATCATTAAAACAAAAAACAAAAGCGAAAGTTAAACAGATTGCTTTTGATTTGATAAAACTCTATGCAGAAAGAAAAACGGCAAAAGGCTTCCAATATTCGCCGGATTCTTACCTTCAAAATGAATTAGAGGCGAGTTTCCTTTACGAAGATACGCCAGACCAGGAAAAAGCAACGCTGGACGTGAAACAAGATATGGAAGCGGAAGGTGTGATGGACCGGTTGATTTGCGGTGACGTTGGTTTTGGAAAAACGGAAGTGGCGATTCGTGCAGCGTTCAAAGCGGCGACTGACGGAAAACAGGTTGCGATTCTGGTTCCGACAACGATTCTGGCCTTCCAACATTACAGAAGTTTCAAAGAGCGTTTGAAAGATTTTCCGGTTAATATTTCTTATATGAACCGATTCCGGACAGCCAAACAGAAATCGGAAACCAAAGAAGGTCTTAAAAACGGTAAAATCGACATTGTTATCGGGACGCATCAGTTGGTTGGTAAAGATATCAAGTTCAAGGATTTAGGTTTATTGATTATTGATGAGGAACATAAATTTGGTGTTTCTGTCAAAGACAAATTGAAAACGCTAAAAAGCGATGTGGATACCCTGACTTTGACGGCGACACCTATTCCGAGAACTTTGCAATTTTCATTAATGGCTGCGAGGGATTTATCCGTGATTAAAACACCACCGCCAAACCGTCAGCCTGTTGATACAAGCATTGTTGGCTTTAACGAAGAAATTATCCGCGATGCTGTTTCCTACGAATTGCAGCGCGACGGACAGGTTTATTTCATCAATAACAGAATCGAAAATCTAAAAGATATTGCAGGATTAATCCAAAGATTGGTTCCTGATGCAAGAGTCATTACTGGTCACGGACAAATGGACGGAAAACAAATGGAAACCAACATTCTCGATTTTATGGAAGGAAAATATGATGTTCTGGTTTCCACAACCATTATAGAATCAGGTGTTGACGTTCCGAATGCCAATACGATTTTCATTAATGATGCACAGCGATTCGGGATGGCCGATCTGCACCAGATGCGTGGAAGAGTGGGGCGAAGCAACCGCAAAGCATTTTGTTACCTGATAACGCCACCGTTCGATATGATGACTTCTGATGCGAGAAAACGTCTGGAAGCAATCGAACAATTCTCGGATTTGGGAAGTGGTTTCCAGATTGCGATGAAGGATTTGGAAATCCGTGGTGCAGGTGATTTGTTGGGCGGTGAACAGAGTGGATTCATCAACGAAATGGGATTTGAGACTTATCAAAAAATGATGCAGGAAGCTTTGGAAGAGTTGAAAGATGATGAGAATTTTGAAAATCTTTTTGAAAATGAAGAAGACCGGAATAAACTTTTCAAATCGACCAAAGAAGTTAATATCGATACCGATTTGGAATTAATGCTGCCGGACGATTATGTGAGTTCTACGGAAGAACGTCTGTCGCTTTATCAGAAATTGGCTGATATTCAGAATGCTAAAGAGTTGCAACAATTTGAAAATGAGTTGAAAGACCGTTTTGGAGATTTGCCTGCTGAAGCGGTTAATCTTCTGAAATCTGTTGAACTGAAATGGCTGGCTGCTGAAATCGGATTTGATAAGCTGGTGGTTAAAAACAAAGTTTTCTTGGGTTATTTCCCTGCGAATCCTCAGGATAAATTTTACCAAAGCGAGAAATTCAAAAAAATCATTGCTTATCTCACACAAAACCCTGCAGAAGCCACGTTAAAAGAGAAGAACAACCAGTTGATGATGCGAAAAGATAATGTGACGAACGTGGATGAGGTGAATCTGGTTTTGAATCGGATTTTGGCTTAAAATTGATTATATTTGATTAATAAAATTTTAGAAATGAATACTGATTTACAGATACAAAATAAAAAATTGGAGCTAATTCAATGGTTATCTACAATTGAAGATTTGAGTTTTCTTGAAAAGATTTCAGATTTGATTTCTCGTGAAAGGAAAAAAGACTGGGCAGATGAAATGTCTGATGCCGAAAAACAGTCCATCGAAAAAGGAATAGCTCAGGCGAACGAAGGAAAGTTAAATCCCCATTCGAAAGCAAGGGAAATCTATGGAAAAAGGCTTTGAAATTCTATGGACTGATTTAGCTCTGGAAGAACTTGCCCAGACTGTTGAATATTTGGAACAAGAATTTACTGAAAAGGAAATTGAGAGTTTGGGAAACGAAATTGAAAGAATCCTATCAATTATCACTCACAGCCCTACTATTTTTCCATTTTCTGATAAATATAAAATACGAAAAGTAATTATTTTGAAACTCAACACTTTATATTACAGGATTACAGATGATAGAGTTGAGATTATTTCATTCTTTTCCAATAGACAAAATCCTGAAAATAGAAACATATAACTTCTTTGAAATTTAGATTTTAATGACTGTTTTTCCCTTCCATCTAATAGAAAAGAAATTTATTCTATTAATCTTCACAATATCTACTTGCTTTTGGAATGCTCAAATCTTAAAGTACCATTATGACAAAGAAATGATTTTCCTAAGTGAAGTGGACAGTCTGAGTGGAACTTCGGTAAGATTTAATTCTAAAGATAAGTCGATTCCGGTTTATTCCGTTGAGTTCAATTCTGGGAAAAAATCTATCAGAAATACCGTTAAATTCTATTATTCTTACAGGAAAAATATTTATAGAATGGATGGACTTCTGTACAACGAAAAGTATGTTTCGGGTAATGGTTTCCGGACTTACAGTGCAGAATCTCCAATCCGGTATTTCAAAAAAGCTTCCGATACTTTGTATGAATACAGGTCTTTTCGAGATTTGGAAAAAAGAATCGCCGCAGACAAGGATGGAACCAAAATCGAGCTGTTTGTTGCGAATCTTAAAGATAATATCGATTATTCAGAACCTGCATTGTTTTATCTTTCTGAGCATTATGGGATTTCGCCAGGTTTGGGAAAAGGAGAAGTTGTAGTTTATGCGAACTATATTTTTAATAATAATTATAGTTCCGGTGATTTTGTGGAATTGAAGGATATCAATGAGGATATCCTTTTCAATAAAGAACAAATCGAATCTCTGATCGATGACAGATACAAGGACTTTATGAAGAAAACAGAGTCCGTCAAAAAGCCGGCATATTGTTCCGTAACGTCTTTCGGAAATAATGTGGATGAGAAAACCAGAGAGTCTTTAAATGAATTTCTATCACAAATGTGTGAGTATTTTGACTTATCACATCAGCAGGAAAGTAACGAAGAATTCAAGACATATTACGATTCGGAAATCAAAAGAAGAGTAGAGATCTATAAACGAAACGGTAATCTTAGTGAAAAACAATTAAAGGTTTTTGCCGATGAGTTGAATCAAATTAAAACTCTGAATTCTCAAGAAAAATTCGATTAGGAATTAAGTTCTTTGATATTATTTTAAAAAATTAACTTTGCAAACAGAAAAAGAAATAATGAAAAACATATTTTATTATATTACAATTGCCTTCGGAATCATTGCCTTATCTTCGTGCGACCCAAGTCAGGACTCAAATGGGGATTTTTTGAACGGTGTAGATTACACCAACGGAAGCTCTTCCGGAGGTTCAAATAATTCGACTGTTAAAAACATCAGGAAAGTTACAACCGTAGATATGGATGGTGAAAAAATTGTGGCTACCTATAATTATTCTGGAACTAAGCTGACCAGTGTGACATCTAGTGATAATTCTTTTTCCTATAATCTGACCTACACAGGAGATAATATTACTAAAATTATCTACAAATCTGTAGATGAGATGGGCAAAGAGATTACAAATACTCAAAACTTAACTTATACAGGCGGGAAATTGACAAAGTCAGAAGGTAATTCTATTTCTGGCGGAGCTGTAATTTATGTATCATCAACGACTTATACATATAATTCGGACAAAATCAAAAGTATTATTACAAAAATAAAAGATGATACCAATACAGAAGACCTGTATAATCTTCAAACAGATTATACATTCTCCGGAAATAATGTTTCAGCTTACAAATATACCTTGAAAACAGTTATTTCAGGTCCTGTTACTATTACACCCGTTGTATTTGACATATCTTTTAGTGGTTATGACACTAAGAAAAATCCTCTGGGAAATCTACCAACAGCTTTCAAATTGGTAAGCTCACATTTTGACGTAACCAACAATATTGTCTATAGTTTCTCAGCCAATAATTATAAAACGTCCAAAATTACGACAAACGTAGAATCGCTAACATCAAATATGAGCTATGTCTATGATGCGGATGCCTATCCAACGATTGGAACTTCTGCGTATGGAACTGTTGCTTTTGAATATGTAAAATAATTTTTCCAAATGAAATATCTAATTGTCGGAATCGGCAACAAAGGGGAAGAATATGCGGAAACCCGACATAATATCGGTTTCAAGGTTGCCGAGAAAATCGCTGAAAAGATAGAAGCTCCTTTCAGATCTTCCAACTTCGGACTTTTGGCCGAAGGGAAATATAAAGGCCGAAAGGTCTTTGTTTTAAAACCAGACACTTATGTGAACCTTTCCGGAAATGCGGTCAAATTCTGGATGCAGAAAGAAAACATTCCGTTAGAAAACATTTTGATCATAACCGACGACCTAGCTTTGCCCTTTGGCTCATTAAGGATGAAAATGAAGGGTTCTGATGCAGGTCATAATGGATTGAAAAGTATCCAGGCACAATTGAATACCCCAAATTATACAAGATTAAGATTTGGGATTTCTGCCGATTTCTCCGAAGGAAAACAGGCGGATTATGTTCTTGGGAAATGGAATGAAGAAGAGAATGCAAAGTTGCCGGAAAGAATAGAAAAGTTCTCTCAAGCAGCGTTGTCTTTTGTTTTTGCCGGTGTCCAGAATACAATGACCGGATTTAACGGAAAGTAATATTAATTAAAATCTGTTCTCCAAGATCTTGACAGAAGACTATCCATTGAAGTATTTTGATCCATCAGGTATCCCTAAAATTTCTTTTGCTTTAGATAATTCCATTCCTTTTTTATTTTGGTAAATCCTAAACACTTTCCGTTGGCTTCCTATTTCTTTTCGATAACTGCCTGATGGCTTCCGATGATTAGTTGTCACCTTCCGAAGATCTCTTGAAAGATTCCTAAATGTTCATGATGCATTCCGAAGACTCCGTGCGTGAGTCCGAAGACTCTTTGACGACATCCCGACCCCTATGGAATGGGAAAAATATACTTTTAATATATTTAATATTTTCAAAGAGGTTTTATCAATGCCTAATAGTTGGTCAGATAATAAAAATAAGTAAGCCGGATAATAAATTACCCGGCCTACCACCCTAATTGTATGAAGAAAAAATGTTTTCCTATAACCAATTTACAACGCCTGTCTCAACGTCGTAATTTGCGCCAACGATTTTAATCTGACCTTCGTCTTCCAGTCTTTTCAAAGTGGAGCTTTGTTTACGAATGTCTTCTATGGCGTGCTTTACATTGTGATGGTTCAGCCTTTCCAGAAGGTCTTCGTTTTTAGAAGAACGCTCTTCGCCATCTTTGATGATATTTTTGATGATCGGTTCAAAATGTCCGATCAAATGATTCAAGTTGTCCATTCCCAATCCTTCAATCGCTGCTGCGTCTAGACCACCTTTCAATGCACCACATTTGGAGTGCCCCAAAACGACAACTAATTTGGAGCCTGCTACGTTGCAACCAAACTCCATAGAGCCAAGAATATCCTGATTCACAAAGTTTCCAGCAATCCTTACGCTGAAGATGTCACCAAGACCTTGGTCAAAGATCAGTTCAGCAGAAGTACGGCTGTCGATACAGCTTAATATTACTGCAAATGGCCATTGTCCAGCACGTGTTGCGTTGACTTGCTCCAAAAGGTCTCTATTTGCCTTCAGATTGCTTACGAACCTCTGGTTTCCTTCTTTCAATATCTCTAATGCTTTCTCTGGTGTAATGGTTGCTTGTGTTTCGGATGTATGTGCTTTCATATTTTTTTAAATTTAAATGTGTGTGTTTTTAATTGTTAATAATTAAAACTGATAATTTACATGGCTCTTTTATGTGTCACCACCACATGAGAATCCTGATCGCTCGCATAGTCCCTATACGAAGTTTTGAATCCTACTAATTCGACATCGATGTCTTCTTCCTTTGCCCTTACGTTGGCAAAATCCTGGATCATCTCCAGTACATCTGTTGTTATATAAGAAGTCGTTTTTGCGTCTATAATTACTTTCGATCCCGACTTGACATTTTTTAAAGTTTTCTTAATTGCTGCTTTATTCAGAAAAGAAACTTCCTCAGCCAATTTTATCGTGATCTCGTCAGCATCGTTCAATGTTTCTCTGCTGAGGTAATAAGCCCGTTTCATATTTCCCTGTAAAATATAGACAATGGAGATCAATAATCCGATTCCGACACCTTTCAATAGATCGGTCGCTACAACAGCAACAACAGTTGCTACAAAAGGGATGAACTGGTATTTTCCGTTGTGCCAAAAGTGTTTGAAAGTTGCAGGCTTCGCTAATTTATATCCTACCAAGATCAAAACTGCAGCTAGTGTTGCCAACGGAATCAAATTCAATATAACAGGGATCGTCAGTACACATATCAGCAACAAAACACCATGGATAATGGCCGATACTTTTGACGTTGCACCAGCATTGGCGTTGGCCGAGCTTCTCACGACTACGGATGTCATTGGCAATCCACCGATAAATGAGCTTATAAGATTTCCTATTCCCTGTGCTTTCAGTTCCAGATTGGTATCGGTAATCCTTCTTCTCACGTCTAATCTGTCAGACGCTTCTATACAAAGTAAAGTCTCTATGGATGCAACAATTGCAATGGTTGCTCCAGTGATCCACACCTTCGGATTGGTAAAACCTGTAAAATCCGGGAATGTCACTAAGTTTTTAAACTCATCCAATGTCGTAGGAGTGGGAAGCGTTACCAGATGTTGTGAAGAAATAGCTAAAGAACTTCCTGTAAACTTGAAAAATTCATTGATCAAAATCCCTGCTATTACCGCAACTAAGGCACCAGGTAATAATTTTAGCCTTTTAAGGTTTGGGACATGGTCCCAAGCCAATAATATCCCCATAGATATCAAGGTTACAATGATCGCTCCAGGATGGATGGCTCCCAATAATTCGGTAAAAAAGTTCATATTGAATCCATTATCGAAAAGAGATTCATGCCCTTCATAATCTTTATCGAATCCAACAGCATGGGATACCTGTTTTAAGATTATTATAATACCAATCCCGGCCAGCATTCCCTCTATCACATTGTTTGGGAAATAATTGGAAATACTTCCTGCCCGGATGAATCCCAATATCAACTGAATGATCCCTGCGACTATACCGGCACAAAGGAATAATTCAAAAGCACCAATGTCGGTTATGGCAACCAAAACGATAGCTGTAAGACCGGCTGCGGGTCCAGAAACAGATATATTTGAGTTGCTAATAGATCCGACCACGATACCTCCTACGATACCGGCTATGATTCCGGATAATGGGGGAGCTCCTGATGCCAAAGCAATTCCAAGGCATAGGGGCAAAGCTACGAGGAATACCACTAATCCGGATGGGAAATTTTCTTTGATTCCTCCAAACAAAGATTTTGATTTTTGCATAATAAAATAGCAGAAGTCATTGATAATGGATATCAATTACTCTTTAAAAATGTTGATTAACTTAATACGAATTTGGTTGCTGAACATTCAAGAACAGCACAGAAGAATAGCGTTTATCAAAAAACGATCATGGTATTAAGCTTCCGGAGGTGGAGAGAATATGCTGAGAGATGGAGGGAAATACAGTGTAGATTCCCAGCTCACAGCAATTTTATTATGAGTGTCTGCTTCATAAAACTTTAGGAAATCGTGGATGTCCATCGTTTTAGGAATTGTTTTTTCGTAGATGACAATCGTATTATTGGAATGAGAATGTTCTTCCTCGCTGATCACAACATTGGTCCTCGGCAATTCCCAACCAAAAACTGCAGCAATTCCCGGAAGAGCTGTAAAGTTTAGAAAAACCATTAATGTTATGATACTCAAATACTTCATATAATTTTTGTGACGGCTTTATTTTTTTCTGCTCATCACCCAATCAGAATCCGTAAGATTATAGATCTTCTGGATGTCCTTCAATATTTTTTCAAAATCAATCTCAAGATCGATTATTTTCCCTGTTCTGAGGTCGAAGACCCATCCGTGAACAACAGGAAATTCTTCTAATATATAACGTTCCTGTACACACGCCATCTTGATCACATTGATGCATTGTTCCTGAACATTCAGCTCAACAAGGCGGTCGTATCTTTTGGACTCATCCCGGACAGAATCCAATTCTGCCTGATGCAACCTGTATACATCGCGGATATTTCTAAGCCACGGATTCAGGAGCCCAAGATCCTGAGAGGTCATAGCGGCTTTTACACCTCCGCAATTATAATGTCCGCAGACAATAATGTGCTTTACTTTCAAGTGTTCCACCGCATATTGTATAACAGCTGTAGAACTCATGTCCAAAGTGTTTACAACGTTGGCAATGTTCCTGTGCACAAATACTTCGCCGGGTCCCAGCCCCATCAGCTCCTCTGCCGTTGCACGACTGTCGGAACATCCGATATAGAGATATTCCGGGTGCTGAGTTTTAGCAAGCTCGTGAAAATATTCCGGGTTTTCCGAAATTTTTGATTCCACCCACTTTTTGTTGTTTTCGAAAATAGCCTTGTATGAATGTGCCATAACGATAAATTATCTTGACCTATGCAATTATTAATTTCTTTAACATCATTTTCAAAATCAATAGACTAAATCAATAATTATACAAAAATAGTAGTTTAAACCTTAAAAAAAGAATATTTAACATACTTTTAATATTGTAAGCTTAAAATTTATAAATTAAATATAACCCCGATCCGAAAGGAAGGTCTCGGTATCCGCTCAATAGCAAGGATATCGGGCATATCTGCTGCTACAGTACTTAACAGGATTCAGACTATTGCAGAAGACATTCGGTTTCCTGCTCTGTCATTTGGCAAAACATATGAAGTAGATGAAATGCGATTCTTCATCAGAAAGAAAAGCAATCCAATGTGGCTGACCTATGCGATGGACAAGACAACCTTGTCGTAGCTTTCTATATCGGCAGAAGGAACAACAAGACCCTAAATGTCGTGGTAAAAACATTACTAAATGCCAGAGCAAACAATATCTATACAGATAAACTAGGGAACTATCAATATCTGATTCCAAAAAAAATTCATATTACCAAAAAATACGGGACCAATGGAATAGAAAGAAAAAATCTCAGCATCAGAACCCACCTCAGAAGATTTGGGAGAAGAACGATCTGTTTCAGTAAAAGTATGAGAATCACACTAGTTATTCTGAAAATATATTTTTGGATATAATAAAAGCCATTAGATAATTTAAAATTGATATGAAATATCAAATAGCTCGCATCTAATTCTTATTTTTGCAAAAATTTTTGAAGTTGGTCAGAATCGCGGAACATAATGATTGGGTGATATATTGTATTCTTGGGAGTACCTTTATATACATTATCCTTTTGTCTGTTTTCCAGAGAGACGCCAATATCAAGGACTTTTTGCTGCAAAAAGTCGAAGATTCTAACAACCTTACACCTTCCTGGGTCATTATTTCTATTGTGAAATGTGTGATGACGGCTCTTTTGCTATCACAATTTGTCCCTATTGTTCCAAAGTTTTTATCTGATATTCAATTGTTTGATTTTCAAATTAATAAATTCGGATTCACGTTTCTGACATTGCTGAGTTTTGACATTGTAAGAAACATTCTGACTTTCTTTTTCTACTCTAGCATTGGAAGTGGTAAAAACCTGAAAGGTCTTACGTTGGTCTCCAGCAAATTCTATTTTTTGGAGTCAATCGCTTTTATTTTGGCATCATTTGCGCTTTACTACTTTCCGGTTGACTTAGTGAGATATTTCTATTTCATCATTGGTCTGGTTATTTTTTCTTTTATTTTGAAAAACTTAATATACTTATTCCACAAGCAATCCATTTTGCCGGAAAACTGGTATTATAAATTTTTGTATATTTGCACGCTTCAAATAGTACCGGTACTGGTACTTTGGAAGTTCTTATTTTATTAATGTAACATACACGTTATAAGATGAAAATCAAATCTATTTTAGTTTCACAGCCCGCTCCGAATGAATCGTCTCCATATTTGGAGATCGCAAAAAAAGAGAAAATCAAAATCGATTTTCGTCCATTTATTCATGTAGAGGGTGTGGATGCGAAAGAACTCAGAACTCAGAAAATAGACCTGACACAATACACAGGCGTTATTTTTACGAGTAAGAACGCAATTGATCATTATTTTCGTCTTGCTGAGGAAATGAGATTCAGTGTTCCGGATTCCATGAGATACATCTGTCAGTCAGAAGCGATTGCGAATTATCTTCAGAAACATATCGTTTACAGAAAAAGAAAGATCAGCTTTGGTGAGAAAAATTTTTCAGATCTAGCTGCATTGTTTAAAAAATATCCTTCTGAAAAATACCTTTTACCTTCTTCTGATGTTCTGGGACCAGAAATTCCTAAAGTTTTGGATGCGGCCAATGTAGATTGGACAAAAGCAATAATGTACAAAACTGTTCCAAGTGATCTAACAGATATCAATATCAAAGATTACGATATGTTGGTATTCTTCAGCCATCAGGGAATCAAATCTTTGGGAATCAATTTTCCTGATTTTAAACAAGGAGAAACCCAAATCGCTGTTTTCGGAACAACGACCCAGGCAGCTGCAGAAGAAGCCGGATTGACTGTCAACGTCATGGCACCAACCAAAGAAACGCCTTCTATGACAATGGCGATAGAAAAATACATCAAAAGCATCAATAAATAATTATTGAACACATAAATCAAAGCCGTCTTCTTTCCGAGAAGATGGTTTTTTGTTTAAATTTGTTTAAATCTGAAAATATTTTCAGGCTAATACTTTCAAATAAAATGAACGCTCCACAAGCTAAAAAAACAGATAAACTTCTCGAAATCCATAACGATAAAAGAAATGACCCTTATTTCTGGATGAACGAACGCGAAAATCCGGAAGTTATACAATATCTGGAGGAAGAAAATGCTTACACAGATTTTATAATGAAGGATACAGAAGACCTTCAGAACGATTTGTACGAGGAAATGAAATCACGATACAAAAAAGATGACGAATCTTTGCCTTATTTCTTCAATGGCTATTGGTACATCGTTCGTTATGAAGCAGGGAAAGAGTATCCGATTTTCTCAAGGAAATTTCAATCTTTGGAGAACGATGAAGAAATTTTGTTAGATGTCAATATCCTGGCGGAAGACGAAGCATTTTTCGAGACCGGAAGCATGTCTGTGAGTGTGAACAATGATATAATGGCTTATTCCACAGATAATGTTGGCAGGAGAATTTATAAGATCTATTTCAAGAATCTTAAAACTGGCGAACTTTATCCTGATGTCATCGAAAATGCAACCGGAAAAGCAGTTTGGGCAAATGACAACGAGCACGTTTTCTACATCAGAAAAGATGAAAGTCTGAGAGCTTTTCAAATCTATCGTCATAAGTTAGGAACAGACCCTAAAGAAGATGTTTTGATTTTCCACGAGGAAGATGAAACTTTTGATGTTAGTGTATTTAAAACCAAATCTTTAGAATACATTTTCATTGCTGCATCATCGACTAACGAAGATGAGATGAGATTTATTCCCGCGAATAATGTTTTTGCAGAATGGACAATTGTGCAGCCAAGAACAGAGGATCTGGAATATTCTGTGGAGCATTACGGAGATGATTTCTATATCATTACCAATGCCGATGATGCTACGAATTTCAAAATCGTGAAAACTAAGGTCAATGAACCGTCAATGGAATATTGGCAAGATTTTATTCCGCACAGGGAAAATGTTTTGTTGGAAGGTTTTGAGATTTTCAAGAATTATTTTGTCATCGAAGAACGTGAAAAAGGTCTTTTACAAATTAACATTATTGATAATCAAAATTATGGCTCCTATTATTTACCTTTCTCCGACCCAACTTACACTGCTTACATCGGAATCAATCTAGAGTTTGACACCGATATTTTGCGTTTTGGTTACACGTCATTAACCAAACCAGCTTCTACTTTCGAATATAATATGAAAGATAAAACTACCATTCTTCTGAAACAGCAGGAAGTGTTGGGCGGTAAATTCTTTTCAGAAAATTATATTTCGGAAAGAATCTGGGCAACTGCAAGAGACGGAAAAGAAATTGCGATTTCTTTGGTTTACCATAAAGACACTAAAAAATCAGCAGATACGCCATTGTTACTTTACGGTTACGGAAGTTATGGTCACACAGTTGATGCGAGTTTTTCCAGCGTAAGATTATCTCTTTTGGACAGAGGATTTATTTATGCTATTGCTCACATCAGAGGTGGCGAATATCTTGGTCGCGAATGGTATGAAGACGGGAAAATGCTTCAGAAAAAGAATACTTTTTTCGATTTCATCGATGCTGCCAAATATTTGATTTCAGAAAATTACACGTCGCCAAAACATCTTTATGCAATGGGAGGAAGTGCTGGCGGACTTCTGATGGGAGCAGTAATCAATTACAATCCGGAATTATTCAACGGGATTGTCGCTCAGGTCCCTTTTGTGGATGTTGTGACGACAATGCTGGACGAAACCATTCCTTTGACAACTGGGGAATATGACGAATGGGGAAATCCTAACGAGAAGGAATATTATGATTATATGAAATCCTATTCGCCTTACGACAACATCGAAGCTAAAGATTACCCTAATATTTTGATTACGACAGGATTCCACGATTCCCAGGTACAATATTGGGAACCAGCAAAATGGACTGCGAAGCTGAGAGATTTGAAAACAGACAACAATATCCTGATTTTCAAAACCGATATGAGTTCCGGTCACGGTGGAGCAAGTGGAAGATTCGAAAGCTTGAAAGAAATCGCTTTGGAATATGCGTTTTTGCTAAAAATCGACCAGTAACTTCTCTTTCACCTCATCTTTATATTTTCTCCCAACAGGAATCGTCAAATTATTGATTTCAATCTTGCTGGGAGAAACAGAGATAATATGACTTTTATTAATCAGAAATGAGCGATGAATTCTTACAAATTTGGATTCGGGCAATAGTTCCTGAACCGATGTCAATGTTTTAAGAACCGTGATTTCCGAATCGGTCAGTTTTATTCGGCAGTAATTTCTGAGGCTTTCCACAAAAATAATATCATTGATTTTGATTTTCCTTACACTTTTATCGACTTTCAGATTGATGTAAGAATCATCATTATTGTCCTGAATTACAGTGTCCTCTTTTAACAATTTATTCTCTTCATTCAACTTCGAATTGTTTTTTTCGAGATTTTCAATCGTCGTCAAATAAGTATAAGCTATCGGAATCATCGCCGCGATATTGATGTCCAGAGCCGTATTCATAATTTCTGACAGGATGAAAAATCCGTTATTCTTAAATTCCGGAAGAAAATTCGGTTGAATGAAATAAAGAAATAGCGGTCGCTGGATAAAAACACTTGTTAGAGCAACCAAAACGCAATACGAAATAAAGAAGCTGAAATATTTTTTCTGATTGAAAAACTTGGGGAACAGATAAAAAAGCGTGACATAAACCAACAACATCCGCGAAGGAAGACAGCAAATCTGAATCAGAATATTCCGCAAATAATTGTCATCAGAAATACCCCAAACCAATCCAAAAAACAGGACAAACGCTATCCAGTAGAAAACGTGTTTCATCCAAAACCTGGATTTGAAATGTTCAGAAAACGATGGGTTCATATTTTTAAGGTTGCTCAAATTTAATTATTTATCTGAAATTAATTTCCACAATTGTTTTTTGTACAGAATAACCTGTCGTTTGTCCAAAAGCCTTGTAATAAAGGAAAAGTAGAAATAGTTTTGTTCAAAATTCAATCTAAAAAATGAAACTTCCAATTTCTTTTTCACTTTTATTTTTGGCATTTCACTTTTCGATTTTAGGATTCGGCCAGGAAAATAAAGCCACTCTTGAAGCTGTAGAATACCTGAAACAACATCCAAAAAGCCCAAAAGATTATATCGTTTCCAAGTTCAAAAATTATCCTATTGTACTTTTAGGTGAAGACCATGCTGTGAAAGAAAATCTTGATTTCGTAAAAAGTATTATTCCGGAATTATACAAAGCTGGTGTTTACAATCTCTGTATGGAATTCGGGGCTTTTGAAAAGCAAAAAGAGTTGGATGAATTACTGAATGCAGAAATATTCGATGAAAGAAAAGCAAAAGATATGTTCTATTATTATAATGTCGGCTGGGCTTACAAAGAATATTTTGACATCTACAAAGCGGTTTGGGAATTCAATAAAACCTTAGAACCTGATGCTAGAAAATTCCGAATTGTCAATCTGAGTTATCAATACCGTTGGGAAAATTTCAAAAGTGGCGCAAGAGCGCCTGAAAATATGAAAGCCGTTTTCAATCTGGGAACGCCTGACCAATTCCGAACGGAAATCATCAAAAAGGAAATCATCAATAAAGATGAAAAAGCTTTGATCTATATGGGACACGTTCACGTTTTCACTAAATACAAAATGCCAATCCTGAAAGTGAACAACGATGATTTCTGTGATTATGATGAAGGAATGGTTGGAAATCGTCTATACAAATTAATGCCAGATAAGATTTTCAATATTATGTTTCATACGCCGATGTTTTCCAAAACGCAATACAATCCGGCATATGTTTCACCTGCGAACGGCGAATTGGAAAATGCACTTCAAAAGCTTGATTATCCACAAATTGGCTTTGATTTGATCAATACACCTGTTGGAAAACTTTCGGACAATAGTTTTTTCAGTTTCTGTCATTCCGGTTTTAAAATGGAAGATTTTTTTGATGGTTATATTTTCCTAAAACCTTTCAAAGATTTGACAGGTTGCACTTACGATGACGACTTTTTCACAGGAAAAGACTGGACTTACATTGAAAACAATTTTCCGGACCCGGACTGGAGAAAGCCTAAAAATCTTGATGAATACAAGACTGTCATCAAGAAATATGTCGATATCAAAGACCGATACAAAGATGTAATTCAGACTTCGATTCCTGATGTGAGTTCTGGCAAAATCATCAGAATCAATCAATTTCCTTCGAAATATGTTGCTCCCAGAAATGTAGATATTTGGTTGCCGGACAACTTCAATCCCAATAAAAAATACGCAGTTCTCTATATGCACGACGGGCAAATGCTTTTTGACCAAACAATCAATTGGAATAATTCCGAATGGAAAGTAGACGAAAATTATACTGAACTCAGCAAAAAAATTAAACTGAAAGACTGCATCGTTGTCGGGTTATGGAATACCGGCGCAATCCGGCATTCTGAGTATTTTCCGCAAAAGGCTTTTGAAAGTTTATCTAAAGAATTGCAAAATCAAACGCTTGAAAAATATTTCCAAGGGAAAGTTCAGTCAGATAACTATTTGAAATTCATTGTAGAAGAGGTTAAGCCTTTCATCGATAACAATTATCCAACATTGAAAAACCGAAACAATACTTACATCGCCGGTTCCAGTATGGGCGGACTGATATCGATGTATGCAATTTGTGAATATCCGGAAGTTTTCGGCAGCGCAACATGTCTTTCCACCCATTGGATTGGAATCACAGATCTTTCTAATGACGAAATTCCAATTGCGTTTGAAAATTATCTCAGGCAAAAACTTCCAAACCCGAAAACGCACAAAATCTATTTCGATCTTGGAACGGAAGGATTGGACAGTCGCTATGAAAAACATCAGAACAAAGTCGATTTGATAATGAAGGAAAAAGGTTTCAACAAAAATAACTGGACAACCAGAAAATTTGAATCAGCTGACCACAGCGAAAATTCCTGGAGCAAAAGATTCTCAATCCCATTGGAATTTCTTCTGAAAAAATAACAATCTCAATTTATTTATAAAATGAAAAAATCATTTGCAATCCTTTTACTTTTCATCAGTTTTAACTTAGTGCTTTCTCAGAAAATTGAGCGCATAGAGCCTGCCAATTGGTGGGTCGGAATGAAATATAACTCAGTCACGTTGTTGATTTATGGAAAAAACATTTCGGATTTAAAACCGACAATTTCTTATCCTGGCGTTACCATTACCGAAAACAAAACAGTGGAGAATAAAAGCTATCTGTTTCTGACCTTGCAAATCAATCCTGAAGCAAAAGCCGGAACCGTAAAAATCAAATTTTCAAAGAATAAAAAAGTTGTTCTGACCCAAGATTTTCCAATTCTTGCTCGGGAAACTAACAGCGCTAATAGAGAAAGTTACGGGTCAAAAGATGCGATTCTTCTGATTTTTCCGGACAGATTCTCAAATGGTGATGAAAAGAATGACATCGTAAAAACAACGCTGGAACAAAAACTTGACAGGAATAATGAAGACGCAAGACACGGCGGTGATATCCAGGGAATCATCAATCATTTGGATTATATCAAATCTTTGGGTTATACTCAGATCTGGAACACGCCTTTGATTGAAAATGATGAGCCAACCTATTCTTATCACGGTTATGCAGCGACAGATTTTTACAAGATTGACCCGAGATTTGGAACTAATGAAGATTTAAAAAAATTATCAACAGAAGCCAGGAAAAGAGACATTGGTTTGATTTGGGATGTTGTGCTTAATCATTGTGGTTCAGAGTATTATTTCGTCAAAGACTTGCCAGAGAAAAGTTGGATCAATTATCCGGATTCAGAAAACCGAGTAAGAACAAATCACTTAAAAACCACCATCACAGACCTCTACGCCACCGAAATTGATAAAGAAGAATATCTCAACGGCTGGTTTGATGGTCATATGGCAGACCTTAACCAGAAAAATCCTTTACTGGCAAAATATCTGACTCAGAATATCATTTGGTGGATTGAGTATGCCGGGCTTTCCGGATTGCGTGTTGACACCTATTCTTATTCTGACAAAAAATTTCTGGCTGATTGGACCAAAACCATTCTCGAAGAATATCCGAAAATGAACATCGTTGCCGAAGAAATGACAAGAAATATCGCCCAGACTTCCTATTGGCAAATCGACAAAGAAAACAGCGATGGTTACAAAAGTTATATGCCGATGATGATGGATTTTTCATTGAATGACAATATTATTACTGCACTCAATGAGAAAAGTGGTTGGTTTTCCACGTGGCGAAAAGTCTATGAAAGTGTGGCCAATGATTTTCTTTTTCCGCATCCCGGGAATCAATTGATTTTTCCTGACAATCACGATTTGGACAGATTCTACTCACGGCTCAATAAAAACTTAGAGAACTGGAAACTTGGAATTGCGATGTATATGACGATGCGCGGAACACCACAATTTTTCTATGGGACAGAAGTTCTGATGACCAATAACAAAGCCGGTAGCGACGGACAAAGAAGAAGCGATTTTTACGGCGGTTGGAAAGGCGATTCCAAAAATGCTGTAACAGAAGCAGGATTAACTGATGAAGAAAAGGAGGCCAAGAAGTACTTTTCTACTTTACTAAACTGGAGAAAAACGAGTGATGCGATTGCTAATGGAAAATTCAAACATTATGCGCCTACCAATAATGATGTTTATGTTTACTTCCGCTATACTGACAATCAAAAAGTGATGATTTTACTCAATAAAAACACTAATAAAGTAACGTTTGACCTTAGTCGATATAAAGAAATGATTCCTAATCACTTCAATGCTAATGATATTATATCCGGAAAAGATTTTAGCTTTCAGAACACAATAGATATTCCGGCAAAAACAGCAATGATTTTGGAAGTCCGGAATTAAAATTCATTTTTTGTAAATTCGCAACAAATTTACTAAAGCTCTGGTTTAAAATTTTAGCCAGAGTTTTGGTTTTAATGCCAAAGTTAAGAAGAAAACTCTGGACAAAATTTTTAAGGAAATAAAAAATGACAGAATCCGAAATCTGGAAAAAAATAGAACACTTTTTTGAAGTTAACTTTCAAACGGAGAAAAATCCGCCAATTGAAACTCTCCTATTCATTATTGGTGTCCAGGAGTTGGGAAGTGGACAACAGAAATTCACCAAAGATGACAAGGTCAATTTGGTTCACATTGCTGTTTGCAGGTTACTTGAGCCTTTTGGTTATTACAAATTCACGCATTATGAAGATGGCTGGCCACAATTTGAAAAATTGGACGACCTTCCGGAATTGAAACCCAATGAACAATCGCTATTAATGAAAAAAGCTATTATCCAATATTTTATAGATGAAGAGATTGATTTGGATTAAGATTTACTTCTCGCAGATTTGCAGATGACACAGATTTCTTTGAAGTTATTATCTGCAAAAATTCGCTTAATCTGCGAGAAAATTATTTAGAATATTTTTCTTCTAAAATATCCTCCAACTGATTCAATCCCATTTTGAAACCTTCTTCAAAACCCATTTCTATGAGCTGATTCATCTCTTCTTTAGAATTGAAATGCAGATTGAAAGTCATTCTTGTTCCCTCATCAATTCCTGTAAAGCCAATTAACCAAGCCGTTTGTGGTAAATCTGTCTTGATTTTACCCTTTTCATCTGCGAAAGCATCTGTCCAGGAAATACTTCTGTGAGGCATTATTTCGCCGTAACTCGCTAAGGCAAATTCTTTTTCTCCATTCGGACCTTTCATTGCATATAACCAAATACCATTTTCACGAAAATCCATTTTTTCCGTTTCACATGTCCACGGTTTTGGCGCCCACCATTGGTCAATCAACTCGGACTTTGTGAAGTAATCCCATAACGTGGAAACATCAGCTTGGTAAACCTTCATCACATAAACTCCGGTCTCTGAGTCCTTATTAAAAACAATTTCTGAGTTCATAACTTTTTGCTTTTTATAAATTTAATTATAAAAATCACACCAAACTTTCTTATGGCAACATATTTGATATTCACAATAATATGTTAAATCTTTCGATTTTAAGAAATATTTAATAATTACAACACGTTATTATTGTTGAGGTATTCTTAAAAAGAGTAATTTTAACTTTTCAAACTTAAAAGAACATATGAACAATAAGTTTATTCCTATTATATCTGTATTTATGACGATCTCGTTAATTGTTTTTGTTTCATTGCAGTTATATTGGATTAAAGAATTATACACTTCTCTTGAACAGGATTTCTCTAATAAAGTCTATTCGGCTTTAGAAACCTCTACTCAAAAAGTAAATCAAATCGAGGTCAACAAATATTGGAATGAGACTTATAACAATGTCGGAAAAGAAGTTTTAGCATCTAAAAATCAACCCACAAAGACTTATATCCAGCAAAGTTCTGACTCTGCCAATCGTTCAAATATCCTTTTTCAGACAAGTATCGTTGAAAAACAAAACATTCCGGTTTCAGCAAAAGGTGATACTTTATACACGACGAAGCTTTATAAGGACGAAGGACAGTTGAAACTGAAAAGAAACAATCCTGAGCCGCTGACAACCAACATCAGCCGAGACCTTGACAACAATTCTTATCAGATGAAAGAATTTGCACGTTTGAGTGCTACTAATCTTCCGATAGAAAAACGTGTTGACAGTAAGACCATTGATTCTGTCATTACCAAAGAGTTGAGATTGAAAGGGATTGATACAAAATTTGGATTTGGTGTTATCAATAAAAAAAATGACCTGACAACGGTTGCGAACAATATCTACCTAGACCAAAAAGATAAAACGAATTATACCTATCCGCTTTTTACGGACAGCAAAGACCGAACGCTTTATACTCTGGCATTGGTTTTTCCGAGGAAAGATTATTCTTTGGTAAAGCATAATTTACCAATGCTGTTGGGAACTTTCATTTCGTTATTGACTATATTAGGGATTTATATTATCTCTATCAACTATATGATGAGACAGAAAAAAATTGCGGAGATCAAGACCGATTTCATCAATAATATGTCTCACGAGTTCAAGACGCCTTTGGCAACGATTTCTGTTGCAACGGATTCTTTAGCCAATGATAAAATTGCAACTGACCCTGATAAAGTCAAATACTATTCTGGATTGATAAAACAGGAAAACCTGAGGATGAAAAAGCAGGTAGAAACGGTTCTGAATATGTCCAAACTGGAACGAAACGAAATGCCTCTTCATTTGAAAGAAACCAACGTTCGAGAACTTATAAAAAGTGTTGCCGAATCTTTCCGATTGATTGTTGACCAGAGACAAGGAACGTTAATTACAGATTTTAATGCTACGAAATATAATTTCTTAATCGATGAGTTTCATATTTCGAATGCTTTGATCAATCTTCTTGATAACGCCAACAAATATTCTCCTGAAACACCTGAAATAAAAGTTAGCACAAGAAATGAAGGAAACTGGTATGTCATCGAAATTTCCGACAAGGGAATGGGAATGGAATCGACCAATAAAAATAAAATCTTTGAAAAATTCTTCCGGGAAGAAACCGGGAATATCCATAATGTAAAAGGGCAAGGACTTGGATTGTCTTACGTGAAAAAGATTATCGAAAATCATAAAGGTCAAATCCACGTAGATTCTCACAAAGGAAAAGGAAGCACATTCACCATAAAACTTCCGATAGTTTAATTAATAATGAAAAATTAATAATTAAGATTTTGGAAAATACTGAGATAAAGAGAAATGTGATTCGTGATAAGTCCTTCGATTTTTCTGTAAGGATTATTAATCTTTTTAAATTATTAACTTCAGAAAGAAAGGAGTTTGTTTTATCAAAACAATTATTAAGGTCAGCAACATCGATTGGTGCAAATATATAGAAGAAGTAATGCCTCTTTTAGCAAAAAAGAGTTTGTTGTGAAACTGCAAATCTCTTACAGAGAAGCTTTTGAAGCATATTATTGGATAAAATTATTACATAAAACAGAATTTATAAATGAAGTAGAATTCAAATCATTAGAAAAGATGTAGAGGAAATTATTAAATTATTAACAACTATTTTAAAAACCACTAAACAAAATATTAACGACACGAAGAAATATTAATTCTTCATTTTTAATTATTAATTACAAAGATATGAGCAACAGAATATTATTAGTAGAAGACGACCAGAGTTTTGGCGCAGTTCTTAAGGATTATTTGACAATCAACAACTTCGAGGTGACATTGGCAACCGACGGAGAAATAGGACTGAAAGAGTTTACAGAAAAAGAATTCGATATCTGCATTTTCGATGTAATGATGCCGAAAAAAGACGGATTTTCTTTAGCAGAAGATGTAAAGAAAATTGATAAAAACACGCCAATCATTTTCTTGACTGCTAGAAATATGCGTGAAGACATTTTAAAAGGTTATCAATTAGGAGCGGATGATTATATCACAAAGCCATTTGATACTGAGTTACTTCTTTACAAAATCAAGGCGATTTTACAAAGAAGCGCTGTTTTGGAAAATGAAGACCAGGAGCAGTTCAAAATCAGTAATATCTTCTTCGATTCTATGTTGAGACAACTAAGGGTAGGCGAGAACGAATACAAGCTTTCTCCAAAAGAAAACGAACTTTTGAAATTGCTTTGCATCCACAGAAACGACTTTATGCCGAGAGATTTGGCATTAAGAAAAATCTGGAAAAAAGAGAATTATTTCACAGCGAGAAGTATGGACGTTTACATCGCAAAACTGAGAAAACTTCTGAAAGATGACGAAGGTTTGGAAATCATCAATGTTCACGGAGAAGGTTTCCGTTTGTTGGTAAAAAATCCTTAATCCAATTTCAAATAAAGAAAACCCTTTCAGAATTCTGAAAGGGTTTTATACTTTTTACATTGTACATTTTACAAAATACAAAGATTTAATTCGTTGCCATATTCTGCTTTGGAGAACCAAGGATTGGATCCGTTTTTTCAGCATTTTTCAGCCATTCAGAACTAGCGAGATAATTTTGATCAGGATAATAGATAAACAGACAAGTTTGATTTTTTATCGTATCAATGATTGGTTGTGCCATTTCTCTGGAAACCGCAGGACAACCCCAGCTTCTTCCTAATCTTTTCTCCGATCTGATAAAATCCTCGCTAACATAATTGGCTCCGTGCATCACAATGCATCTTTCCAACGCTGCGTCGTTATAACCTTTATCCATTCCGAATAGTCTCATAGAATAGCCATTGTCGCCGTTATAAGCCTGTTCTGTGATATAGAAACCAAGGCTCGACTGATGCGAATCTTCTGTGTTGGAAAAATTGGTTGCGAATTCTTCACCCGTTCCTTTTCCGTGTGCGACCAATGTGTTGAACAGCACTTTTTTCTCATCCAAATCAATCACCCAAAGGCGTTTTCTGTTAGAAGATAAACTAAAATCACAAATCGAAAGCAACTTGGCTGACGGCACTAGTTTTCTGGATTTTTTCAAATTTTGGAATCCTAAAAAGGCTTTTTCAAAGACCTCAAAATTCAATTTTTCATCCGTAAACTGAAGTTCTTTATAGATCTCTTCTGCTGGATTTTGTGGTGAGAAATTCTTTTTTGGGCTTAGTTTAATTTCTTTGACGCTTACTGTTGGGTGAGAAAAATTCTCAGAACTCGCAGGATAAAAAGACGTCGTGATCATATAAACTAAGCATAACAATAATGGAAATTTCTTCATTAATTATAATATTAAGTTTTTGTTTTAGTGGTGCAAAATTATATATAAATCATTTTCAGATTGTTACAATCAAAATTTTTAACGATTTTTTAGTAAACTTTAACGCAATTACTCATCTTTTTGAACGATTTTCATTAAGACTTTATTATGATTAAGATTTTTAAAGTGATAAATTGCATTAAACTTTTGGAGTATGCCAACACTTAAAATTGCAGGTATCAATCTCGATATTTCTTGGAAAAAAAAGGAACAGAATTTCAAACAAATTGAAGAAGAATTGGGTTCTGTTGAAGCAGATTTGTTTCTACTTCCTGAGATGTTTTCTACCGGATTTTGTATGGAAGCTGAAGAAGTTGCAGACAGAAATCTAGAAACTTTGACTTGGATGAGATTCTTTGCTAAAAACAAAAATTCAGCAGTTGCAGGCAGTGTTTCCGTGGAAGAAAATGGGAAATTCTATAACCGGTTTTATTTTGTTTTTCCAGACGGAACTTTCGAATATTACGACAAAAGACATTTGTTTTCTTATTCCGGAGAAGACAACATTTATACTGCCGGAAAGGCGCGAAAAATAATTGATTATAAAGGATTTAGGATTCTTTTACAGGTTTGTTTTGACTTACGATTTCCTGTTTTTTCAAGAAATCAAAATGATTATGATGCCGTTTTATACGTTGCGAATTGGCCAAAATCCAGAGTTGATGCTTGGAAATCATTATTGAAAGCCCGTTCGATAGAGAACCAAGCTTTCCTTTTTGGATTAAATAGAATCGGAACAGACGGTTATAATCTTGAGTATGAAGAAAGTTCCTTAGTGTATTTCCCTGATGGAAGAGAAATCTCTGAAAGAAAAAGTAACCTCATCACAACTGAATGGAATTTGGATGAATTGAAAGAATTCCGAAATAAGTTTCCTTTTTTGAATGAGAGGGATGAATTTGAAATTATTCCTTAATTTTGCAAAAACACTTTTAAACAATGAAAAACATATTTACACTATTCTTTATAAGTCTTATTCTGTTTTCTTGCTCGAGAGATAATGAAGATGAAGTTATCGAAAACAATGAGCCATTAATTACAAAAATGAGTCTCATTTTATATCCAAACTCATTTCCTTATGGTAATTCAGAATTAAGTTTTAATTTTCAATATGATAATAATAAACGTCTGATTAAAAAGACTGGTGGTTTTCTTTCTGTTTCCGGATCTACTGGATTTGACGGCTATTTTACTGATAAAATTTATACAACTTTGGTTTATGATAATAATAAAGTTACAGTAGAAAATTTTTCTTCCTCTCCTGATTTTACAGTTCCAAAGCAGTCTAAATATTTTGTCTTAGATAATAACAAACAGATAACACAAAAAGATGTTCCAAGCACAATGTATAGTAGTTATCGTGATGAAAGACAATTTTTCACATACAATACTAGCGGGCAACTTACCGAAATAAAAACAACTTTACCAAATATGCCTTATTATCCACCAGATGATTACACAGAAACTTATTTAGAAAAATTCTATTATGATTCAAAAGGTAATCTAACCAAGTCCGAATACATTTTTCAAAAGGACGGTGTGAATACTAGTGAGAAAACAGTTCGTACTTTCGAAGACTACGACAATTCTTATAATCCTTGGAAAAGATTATATCTTCTGGATGAGTTTTTTTATCGTTCAATTTCTAAAAATAATTTTAGAAAATACACAGAAGTTAAGTATGATTATTATGGAAATATAACTTCAACAATAGTAAGAGATTGGGGTTTCAATTATGATTCTAGCGGAAATATTATTATCAATTAGAATACTGCTCCAGCAGTCCAACCAAAGAATTCACGTCGTGAACACCACTTTCTTTCCAAAGCAATTCTCCATTTTTGAAAATTGCTAAAGTTGGAACGCCACGAACACCATTATCAGTAGCTATTGACGGGAATTGGTCAACATCAATTTTTACAATTCTTGCTTTTTCGCCAACCTGCTCTTTTACAGAATTCAAAACCGAAGACTGAACTTTGCAAGGCTGACACCAAGTGGCAAAAAAATCAATAAGAACAGGACGCTCGGATTGAATTAATTCTTGAAATTTTTGTGACATTTTACTAGATATTAGAAGTTAGGTTTTAGATATTAGACTCTTCGAAAGCCTCAGAGTGACAAAATTCTGCATTGTCAGGCTGAGCCTAAGTTTGACGAAGGAAAGCCTTTTTAATTCTACAAAGTCTTACTTTGACAAACAAAATTGCTCAATGGAAATTTCTCTGTTTTCTTGATTGCATTGAACCCGCCATCAATCTCAGTGAAATTCCTATAACCTCTTGACTGCAAAATACTTGCCGCAATCATACTTCTGTAACCTCCAGCACAATGAATATAAAAATGTTCAGAATTATCTAAAGAATTGACCCAATCGTTGATGTATGCCAACGGTTTGCTGTAAGCCTCATCGATATGTTCCGCTTCATATTCTGTTTCTTTTCGAACGTCGATAACTTTCACATTTTCTGAAAATTCCTCTGAAAATTCCTCTACGGAAATTCTTTTGATTTCGTCTGTTTCTTTACCAGAATTTTTCCAAGCTTCGAAACTTCCTTTCAAATAACCTAAAACATTATCAAATCCTACGCGACTCAATCTCGTAATTACTTCTTCCTCCGTTCCTGCATCAGAAACCAAAAGAATCGGCTGCTGAACATCCACGATCATCGCTCCCACCCAAGGTGCAAAATCGCCTTTGATACCGATGTTGATAGAATTCGGAACAAAACCTTTGTGGAAGATTGCGGCACTTCTGGTGTCCAGAATCAAAGCTCCGGTTTCTTCCGCCGCAGTCTCAAAATCTTCTACAGACAAAGGATTATTTCCTTTTTTCAGGACCTGGTCAAAACTTTCGTAGCCGCCTTTGTTCATTGCTACATTCATCCCGAAATATTTTGGTGGAGCAGTTAATCCATCAAGAACTTCATTAATAAAGGATTCTTTATCCGGTTGATTTAGAGCGTAATTCGTTCTTTTTTGATTTCCCAAAGTATCCACAGTTTCCTTCTGCATATTCTTTCCGCAGGCAGAACCAGCACCGTGAGCCGGATAAACAGTAATAGAATCATCTAAAGGCAGAATCTTGGTTTGAAGACTATTATAAAGCATTCCTGCCAAATCTTTTTCCGTTATTTCGCCAGCTTTTTGAGCCAAATCCGGTCTTCCAACATCACCTAAAAACAAAGTATCCCCAGAGAAAATAGCCGTTTCTTTTCCACTTTCGTCAATCAATAGGAAAGTAGAACTTTCCAAAGTATGTCCTGGGGTGTGAAGAACTTTTATCTTGACTTTTCCAACTTCAAAAACCTGATCATCCTCAGCAATAATCGCATCGAAATCAGGTTTAGCTGTTGGTCCGAAAACAATTGGCGCATGGGTTTTCTTAGACAGGTCCAAATGTCCCGAAACAAAATCAGCGTGAAAATGGGTTTCAAAAATATATTTCAGTTTCACTTGGTCTTTTTCCAAACGCTCAAGATAAGGCTTAACTTCTCTTAATGGGTCAATAATTGCGGCTTCATTCTCAGAAACAATGTAATACGCTCCTTGCGCAAGACAGCCTGTATATATTTGTTCAACCTTCATTTGGATATCGATGGATTTTAATCAAACTTTTATTTTAAATGTTATTGCGGTTATAGTTTGTATTACAAATATGAGGTTATTTGGATTAACTATAAATAATTTTTAAAAGATATTATGAATAATTTCGATTTGAAATTAAACAAATGTTCAAATCTCATCACATTATCAATAGTTAAGCCCATAACTAGGGCAGATTTATGATTTATGACATACTTTTAATATTTAGGATGCTTCCAATATTTTTGGATTTACATTAATTAAGAAAACATTGAATTATTAAAGGTCATTTTATTATTTTTATTGGACCAAAACAATTAATATGATCCTGAATCCTGTTGACATTGTAGAACACATTGAAAAAGAAGACTTCCAAAAGAAATATTTCAAACCGCACAGACCACTTTTGATAAGAGGTTTTGCAAAACAATGGGGCGCTTACGAAAAATGGAACCTTGATTACATTCGGGAAAAGGCGGGCGAACAAATTGTTCCGATCTATGATAACAAACCTGCTGACGCCAACAAAAGTTCTGATACACCGGCAGCAAAGATGAAAATGAAGGATTACATTGATACCATAAAAAGTAAACCTTCTGACCTCAGGATATTTTTTTATATCATCACCGATAAACTTCCGGAATTGTTACAGGATTTCACTTATCCGGATTTGGGGATGAAATTCTTCAAACGACTTCCTACATTATTTTTTGGAGGAAGTGAAGCACATGTACTGATGCATTATGATGTTGATCTGGGAGATTTTTTCCATGTTCATTTTGGAGGAAAGAAAAGAATTTTACTTTTTGACCAGAAGCAAAACGAAATGCTTTACAAAGTCCCATTGTCTGTTCATACGATAGAAGAAATTGATTATGACAACCCAGATTATGAAAAATACCCTGCCCTGAGGTATGCCAACGGAACCGAGATCCTGATGGAACACGGCGATGCATTGTTTATCCCTGGTGCTTTCTGGCATTACAATCGTTACCTGGAACCTGGTTTTTCTTTGTCTATCAGAGCGCTGCCCAATCGCCCTTCAAAATTCCTCAGTATGCTTTATCACGTTTTCATTATGCGGTATACGGATAAGCTGATGCGAAAAATGTTCAAGGCAAAATGGGTAAGATATAAAGAAGAATGGGCTTACAGAAAAAGCTCCAAAGCTTTGGAAAAGTTCAGGAAAAAATAATTTTCTACAACACATCCTTCTTTTTTCTGCATATTAATTTCGTATTTTAGCGCTTCTAAAATCAGAAAATTGGCAAAGAAAGAAACTCCGTTAATGACGCAATACAACACCATCAAGGCTAGATATCCTGATGCATTATTGCTATTTCGTGTTGGAGATTTCTACGAAACTTTTGGACAGGATGCGATAAAAACATCGCAGATTCTTGGGATTGTTCTCACCAAAAGAGCCAATGGCGAAGGTCACATTGAGCTGGCCGGATTTCCGCACCATTCTGTGGATTCTTATTTGCCCAAACTGGTAAGAGCCGGAATGCGTGTTGCTATTTGCGACCAATTGGAAGACCCAAAATCCGTCAAAGGAATTGTAAAACGAGGTGTTACAGAATTAGTAACTCCGGGAGTTACTTTCAATGACCAGGTTCTGACTTCCAAGAAAAACAATTTCCTGCTTTCTCTTCATAAGGAAAAAGAAAAATACGGAATGGCACTTGTGGATGTTTCAACGGGGGAATTCCTTGTGAGTGAAGGAAATCTTGAAAAATTACTTCACATCGTTCACACATTTGACCCGAGCGAAATTATCTATCAAAGGACTTCGGAAATCCCGAATCAGCTGAGAAATAAAAATGTTTTCAAGCTGGAAGATTGGGCGTTCAAATATCCTTATGCTTACGAAAAACTGACTTCACATTTCAAAACTCAATCTTTGAAAGGTTTTGGAATAGAGGAACATAAACTGGGAATCACAGCAGCAGGAGCAATCTTTGCATATTTGGTAGAAGACACGCATCATGCACTTTTACAACACATTACAAAGATTCAGGTCATTCCGCAGGATGATTATCTGATGATGGACAACTTCACATTGAGGAATCTCGAAATTGTTTATTCTGCCAATCATCAGGGAAAATCGCTTCTTGATATTATCGATAAAACGTCTACGCCAATGGGCGGAAGATTGTTGAGAAGACGTTTGATCCTTCCTTTGAAAAATATCGGAGACATCAACAGAAGATTGAACCTGATTGAATTCCTTAACAAGGAAGATTCTTTGAAATATGATATCAAAGATTTATTAAAAGGAATTTCGGATTTAGATAGATTAATTGGAAAATTAGCGGCCGAAAAGATTTCACCGAAAGAATTAGGTTATCTTCGTCAAAGTATCATCAACATTAATGAGATCAGAAAAAAACTTCTGAAATTCCCGGATGTTCTGGCTTGGATCGATCCTTTTATCAATCTTGAGGAATTGATCAATTTAATTAATGAGCATCTGAATGACGAACTTCCTGTGAACATCAACAAAGGAAATGTCATCAGAGAAGGAATTTCGGAAGAATTGGACCACTTGAGAAATCTTCAAAATAAAGGTCGAGGTTTCCTGGACGAAATGTGCCAACGCGAAATCGAAAGAACCGGAATCACAAGTTTGAAAATTGATTTCAATGGTGTTTTCGGATATTATATCGAGGTCAGAAATACACATAAAGACAAAGTTCCGGAAGACTGGATCAGAAAACAGACTTTGGTCAATGCGGAACGTTACATTACCGAAGAGCTGAAAGAATATGAAAACCAGATTCTTGGCGCTGAAGAAAAAATCGGCAAATTAGAATTGGAACTTTATAGGAACGTTTGTGAAAATGTCCTGATCTATATCGACCAATTACAGGAAAATTCAAAATTGGTTGGCGAACTGGATTGTGCAGTTGGTTTGTCAGAATTATCTGTTGAAGATAATTACACAAAACCCATTCTAAATGATTCATTCTCGATTGATATCCAGGAAGGTCGGCATCCGATTATTGAAAAATCTCTACCGCTCGGCGAATCTTATATTCCGAATGATGTTTTTCTGGACAGAGATTCTCAGCAGATCATCATGGTAACCGGACCGAATATGGCCGGTAAATCGGCAATTCTGAGACAGACAGCGATTATTTCCTTGCTGGCTCAAATCGGAAGTTTTGTTCCTGCAAAACACGCAGAGATTGGAACTTTAGACAAGATTTTTACAAGAGTTGGCGCAACAGATAATTTGTCTGCCGGCGAATCAACTTTTATGGTGGAAATGAATGAAGCTGCCAATATCCTTAATAATATCTCAGACAGAAGTTTAATTTTGCTGGACGAAATCGGACGTGGGACTTCCACTTACGACGGAGTTTCCATTGCTTGGGCGATTGCGGAATATCTCCATCAGCATCCGACGCAGCCGAAAACTTTATTCGCAACGCATTACCACGAACTGAATGAGATGTCGGTCAACTTCGAGAGAATTAAGAATTTTCACGTTTCAATCCAGGAAGCAAAAGGCAATATTATTTTCCTTAGAAAATTGATTTCCGGAGGAAGTGAACATAGTTTCGGGATTCACGTTGCAAAGTTGGCAGGAATGCCTTCTAAGGTTGTAAATCGCGCCAATGAAATCCTCAAAACTTTGGAATCCAGCAGAACAACACAAGATTCCGGAGAGAAGATCAAACGGGTAACGGAAGAAAATCTCCAGCTTTCCTTCTTCCAATTGGATGATCCTGTACTTGAAAATATCCGCGAAGAATTAACAAAGATTGACATCAATACTTTGACACCAATCGAAGCCTTGATGAAACTGAATGCGATCAAGAAGATGATCGGGCGGTAATTATTTTACACTGACAGTATCCACTTTTTTATCCGTAGAAATTGCTGCAGAATCTACGCCTTTATTTCTCATGTGTTCTGCACTCAGATTATCTTTACGCTGTTCCCGTTTGTCTTTGTCCGGGACACATGTTGCTAAAAACACTAATGAAATAATCAATACTAACTTTTTCATAACAATTAAGATTAGGTTAGGATTTTATTCTCAAAAATCAAACCGAAACATTTTTTTACTATTAAAATCTTTTTATAAATTTGAATATGAAGACTTTAATGAAATTCTTGTTATTGGTTTTTCCGTTTGTGATGAATGCACAAATTCAAACTGTTGTTTCTTTGATTAAGTATGAAGATCTGGAAAAACGCATTGGTCAGGAAAAAGACGAGTTTGTTGTGGTCAATTTCTGGGCAACAACTTGTGCACCTTGCGTCAAAGAATTACCTCATTTCATCGAAGTGAATAAAAAATATTCTCAAGATCAGAATTTCAAAATGTTATTGGTTTCTTTGGATATGGTGAGAGATAAACAGAAAGTGATCAATTTTATCAAAAATAAAAACATGACCGCAGAAGTTGTGATTTTGGATGATAATAAGAGGATGAATACCTGGATTCCGAAATTCCAGAAAGATTGGGAAGGTGAGATTCCGGTAACTCTTTTCTATAAAAATGGCGAAAAAGTATTCTTTAATAATGGCGAAATGTCTTTGGAAGAATTAGAGTCTGCAATTGCTAAACATTACAATCCATAAATATTAATAATATGAAAAATATAAAATGGCTTTCATTTGGACTAATCCTGATTTTGGGATTATTGAGTTTTACCAAAGGTTATAATTCCGGTTACAAGATTGGCGATGAGGCAACAGATTTCAAACTGAAAAATGTAGATGGAAAAATGGTTTCCTTAAGCGATTTCAAATCAGCAAAAGGTTTTATTGTAGTTTTTACCTGCAACCATTGTCCCTACGCAAAAAAATATGAAGACAGAATTATTGCGCTGGACAAAATGTACAAAGACAAAGGTTATCCTGTGATAGCTATCAACCCCAACGACCCGGCTGTTCAGCCACAAGACGGTTTTGCGGAGATGCAGGCCAGAGCGAAGGAAAAGGGATTTACGTTTCCTTATCTGGTGGACGAAGGTCAGAAGATCTATCCGATCTATGGCGCAACCAAAACACCTCACGTTTACATCTTGAAAAAAGAGAACGGAAAGAATATCGTAAAATACATTGGAACGATTGATAACAACTACGAAAATCCAAATGACGTTTCAGACTATTATGTTCAGGATGCTGTTAACCGGCTTTTGAAAAATGAGCCTGTCAAAACAGAGAAAACCGTTGCGATCGGATGTACGATCAAAGTGAAAAAATAAAAAAACCGAGGTAATAATTGCCTCGATTTTTTGTTTTAGCTAAAAACAATTCTGTGAAAATTAATTTTAAATTTGATTACAAAAACTTACTGATTGCCATCGTTATTTTCTTTGTTGAGGTTCTTATCGCAACAAAACTCAAAAATTGGTTCTTCGTAAGAGCCTATCTCGGCGACGTTTTTGTGGTGATGCTGATGTATTATTTCATCAAAGCATTTTTCGATATTAGTTCCACGAAACTGATGATCGGCATTTTCATCTTTTCCTGTCTGATTGAGTTTGCCCAGTATTTTCACTTCGGAGAATTGATGGGCTTCAAAAACAATCGCATTATGATGATCGTTCTTGGAAACTCTTTCAGCTGGTTAGATATTCTTTGTTATTTTGCAGGATGTTCGATTTTGTTTTTGATTGTAAAACTAGATCGGGATAAAAATAACAGCAGCCACAGCAGCAAGCCCAATTAATACAGACAGAACAACGTTTGGCTTCTTGATATCCCTTACTTCACTTCGCTCTATCTCTACCTTTTCTCCAGCCTTGTTCTTTCCATAGATCTTTGTAGCATCTACTTTTATGACCTCTATTTTTTGAGACTTGGCGTCTTTGGTACGGATTGTATATTTTTTATAAAGCTCTAACGTATTGTCATACATCGGCTTATTGGGGGTTACAACTCTGGTCTGGCAAGAGATCATTGTAATCAGAATTGATAATACCAAAAAAAATGTTTTAGAAAATTTCATTTTGTTATAAGATAAATAAATATGGTTTCAAATTTAATAAAATATTTCATCATCTAATGTTAAGATGTTGAGCGATTAGCCATGCTTCGCTCCAACATGCCTGGAAATTAAAACCTCCTGTAACGGCATCTATATCAAGAACTTCGCCAGAAATATAAAAATCAGAGAGAATTTTAGAGGACATATTCTTAAAATTTATCTCTTTGAGATCTACACCTCCTGCTGTTACAAACTCATCTTTGAAGGTTGATTTTCCAGTAACCGCAAATCTTTTTTGACAAATATACTCAAAGATCTGATCCATTTCCTTTTTTGAAAGATTTGCCATTTGTTTTTCAGGATCTATTTTATTAACCTCAAGAATCTTATTCCAAAAACGGTTTGTTATATCAAATATTTTGGCCTGACCAACAGATTTTTTAGGATTTTCATTTTTAAAGTTTTTCAGTAATTCTTCTGCTTCTGAAATCGATTTTGAAATAAAATTGACCTCGATATCAAATTTATATTTCAGTTTGGCCAGAGTTCTTGCCTCCCAGGCCGAAAGTTTCAGAACAGCAGGCCCGGAAAGCCCCCAATGCGTGATCAAAAGAGGCCCGGCGTCTTCAGTTTTAAGACTCGGGATTTTGATTTCAGCATTTGCGAAACTTGTTCCCGGAAGATCCTTTAGGAGATCGTCCTTGATGTTAAATGTAAAAAGAGAAGGAACCGGTTCTATGATCTTGTGCCCAAGATTCCCAATGATCTTCAAAGATTTTGGAGAACTTCCGGTTGTATAAACAACAACATCAGCTGTGTAACTTTCTGATTTTGTATTAATAAAATAAATATCATCCTCCTTGATAATCTCAGAAACAGAAACCTGATTCCTGATCTCGAAACCTTTATTTCTCACCTCATTGATCAAAATATTGATAATACTTTGAGAAGAGTCCGTCGTTGGAAAAACCCTGTTATCTTTTTCAATTTTCAAAGGGACATTCCTGGATTCGAACCAATCCATGGTATCGCCCGGCTGAAATTTGGTGAACACACTCAGCAGCTCACGGTTTCCCCTGGGATAAAAATTCACCAACTCCCTAGGGTCAAAACAAGCATGGGTCACATTGCAACGCCCACCTCCGGAGATCTTAACTTTTTGCAAAACGTCCGAATTTTGTTCGAGAATTGTGACATAGAATTTATTCTCGTCAAGATTAGCAGCCGTGAAAAAACCAGCAGCACCTCCGCCAATAATGATTACACTTTTCTTTTTTAGCATTGATTTTTTTCCTATAAAAATCGACATGTCACTCCTTCGGAGCTCTCATGCGAGTGATATTAATTTCTCTACAAACATATCGCACCTTCGGTGCTTTCTATTCGATGCACAAAATTACATTTTTAATATCCACCTCAAATGGTTATTTTTGAACAATATTAAAATCGAAAAGAATGTCTGTTTATTATCATAAATTCGAAGTGAGATGGAGCGATATAGACGCCAACCGTCATCTTGGAAACTCTACATATGTTGACTACTGCTCGCAAACCAGAATGGCCTTCCTCAACAAAAATAAAATCGGTCTGACACAGCTTAACCGGTGGGGTGTTGGTCCTGTAATGTTGCACGAGAGATATTCCTTCTTCAAAGAGATCTATGCCGACCAGACGGTTTTCGTGGGATTGGAAGTTGCTGCAATGTCGGAAGACGGAATGATCTATCAGTTCGTTCACAAATTCTACCTTCCTGATGGAACGCATTGTGCAACGGCCGAAGCGACCGGCGTCTGGATCGATATGATGTTGAGAAAAACAACAACTCCGCCGGAAGACATTATCTTGGTTATGAATGAATTCAAATCTGAAAATGTGCAGACGATCTCCAGAGAATTTTTAAAGACATTGCCTTTCCGGCCAGAAAACGTGGATGTTTCACTTTTCGAAAACCTTAAATAATTTTAAATTATGCTCGAAGATAAATCACAAGAACTGACACTGATCTCCAAGCTTGGGGAATTCGGATTAATAAAACATCTTACAGAGAATTTCCCAATTGTTCAGAACTCTACAAAACTTTCGATTGGTGATGATGCAGCCATTATTGACCCTGAAAATCAAAAAGTTGTAGTTTCAACGGATATGCTGGCAGAAGGTGTCCATTTCAATTTGGGTTATGTCCCGTTAAAACATTTGGGTTACAAAGCGGTTGTTGTCAACCTCAGCGATATTGCTGCAATGAATGCAACTCCGACTCAGATCTTGGTTTCCGTTGCAGTTTCCAATCGTTTTCCCGTGGAAGCTTTGGAAGAAATCTATGCAGGAATTGCATTGGCCTGTAACAGATATAAAGTAGATTTAGTTGGCGGAGATACAACAAGTTCCAACGCCGGATTAGTGATAAGCGTGACAGCGATCGGGCTTGAAAATGAAGAAAAGATCATTAAAAGAAGTGGTGCAAAACCCAATGATCTTTTAGTGGTTACTGGAGATCTTGGAGGCGCTTATCTTGGTCTTCAGATCTTGGAAAGAGAGCATTCTGTCTATTTGGCCAATCCGAACATGCAACCTGAGATGGAAGGCTATGATTATATCCTCGAAAGACAATTAAAACCTGAGGCAAGAACAGATATCAAGAAAAAATTAGAAGAGCTGGACATTCTACCAACTTCTATGATCGATATTTCTGATGGATTGGCTTCTGAAGTTTTACATCTTTCAGATCAATCGAAAGTGAGCTTTAATGTTTATGAAGAGAAATTACCAATGGACGAAACTACGATCCATACAGCTGATGAATTGAATCTTAATCCAGCAATGGCAGCATTGAATGGAGGAGAAGATTACGAATTGCTTTTCACGATCTCTCCTTCAGATTTTGATAAAATTAGAAACCATCCTGACTTTACAATTATTGGTCATGCAACAGAAGAAGGGCAAGGAAATTTCTTGGTTGCGAGAGGTTCCAATCAATTAATTCCGTTAACTGCGCAAGGCTGGGATGCATTCCTCAATAAAGAATAGCTTTTGGAATAAAACTTGTAAAACACATTCATATTAAAATAAAACGATGAAAATTTTAAAAATTTCTTCTTACGCTTTGGTTGTATTGGGACTCACCGCTTGTGTTACCAATCCGATCACGGGCAGGTCTTCTATCCAAATCGCAAATAATTCTGAGATAGCAACAGCTGCAGCATCAGAATACAAAACTACCTTATCCACTTCTAAAGTCGTTACCGGAACAGCAGACGCCAATAGAGTGAAAAATGTGGGTGCGAGGATCAAAAACGCCGCCTATACCTATTATAAAAGTATCGGTAGAGAGGCCGATCTTGCAAATTACAATTGGGAATTCAACCTTATCCAGGACTCTCAACTGAATGCCTGGTGTATGCCTGGTGGAAAGGTGGCTTTCTATACAGGAATAATGCCTGTTTGTAAAGATGATAATGGTGTCGCCGTAGTAATGGGACATGAGGTTTCCCACGCCTTAGCAGGACACGGAAACGAAAGAATCTCTCAGGCTATGATCGCACAATATGGTGGAAGTATCCTTAGTGGATCGATGTCCAACAGTCAATGGTCCGGTATTTTTGAAAAAGTTTACCCTGTAGGTGCGCAAGTCGGTCTTTTGGCCTATGGGAGAAAACAAGAATCTGAGGCGGATAAAATGGGATTAATATTAATGTCGATCGCAGGATATGACCCTAGAACCTCTACCTCTTTCTGGCAAAGAATGCAAGCTTCATCATCAGGCAGTAAGACTCCAGAGTTCTTGTCAACACACCCAAATCCGGAGAACAGAATTTCCGACCTGAATGCAGAAATGCCAAAAGCTCTCGAATATTATAAAAAAGCAGGCGGTAAACTATAATTTTTGCTTAATTTTAAACTAACAAAATTTGAAATGATGAAAGGTTTAGTTATAATTGGGATGGTATTATTCGGGCTTGGAGCGTTGCTCTTTTATCTGAATGATATGGCCATTGATCTGAGAGTTGTATACGGCGCACTTTCTGGAATTGGAATCGGATTGATTATTGGTGGACTGGTGGGATACGTCAGCAAGGGCAATTCTGTAAAAGAAGCAAAGATCAGACAAGAATTCAAACAGCTTCAAAAAGAAAAAGCTGAACTGGAAAAGCAACAGCTGGATAATAGTCTAAATAACGGGAATATATAATAATTAAAGACTTCTGATGAACTGTCCGGGCGTTGTCTTGGTATATTTCTTAAATATCTTATTAAAATACGTAATATTATTAAAACCTGTGGCATAGCAGCTTTCTGCTATGCTTTTTTCTTGTGACAACAGTATGCAGGCTTTGTCTATTCTATACCTGTTGACAAACTCGACAAAGGTGAGTGATGTTGCCTTTTTGAAAAAATTACAGAAAGCAGGCTTAGTGAGGTTTGCAAGTTCCGCTGCCTGCTGTATGTCCACTTCATTTTGATATCCATTTTCCACATAGGTAAAAACAGCTTCCAACCTTGTTCTGTTTCTGGAAACAATAGTATATGGCATTATTTCGGTATTCATCAATTCAAAATCTTTTGTTTTTGATAATTCAAAAAGAAGATCAAGAAGTAAAAGATATCTGGTATAGCCTTCTGCCTTCGTTATTAGTTCCAGCTTAGGAATGATTTGCTTTTTCACCTCAGAAGAGAACAGAACGCCATATCTTGACATTTCCAACAGTTTTTTTACCAAACTACTATCCGGTTCTCCTTCCGGTAATGATAAAATCTCTTCCCGGAACTGGATCACAATCTCTTCGTGGGGGTCGGTCGCATTAAGGCCTAATCCAGAGTGGGGAATATTAGAACCGATCAATGCTAAAGCACCATCTTCGAAATGGCTTTTATGGTAACCAACATGTCTTGTTCCTTTGCCTTTCAACACGCAAACAATCTCAATTTCAGGATGATAGTGATATTGCCAGTTGAGTTCTGAGATTGGAATATCTTTGATGTGCAATACACGGAAAGAGCTGTTTTCGTCCGGTGAAATATGTTCAAGAATGACTTTCATTCCAGTTAATATTAATTTTAAACAAAAATAAGCAAAACATATTAATATTGTTCTATTTTTTATTTATTATGTTAAAAGAAAATTGAAGTATAGCTTATACATTTGTATAACAAAATCAATCTCTCACAAGAATTGAATTTGTAAATTTTTAAGGTCTATATATGAAGAAAGCTGGAAATTAACTTTCCAGCCTTCTTATTTTTTATGGGTATTAGGGAATTAATTAAAATTATAACCAATACCTAAGATAAACATGCTTGGACGATTGTCATATCTGATTTCAGTATTATCCCCAGCTACAGTGCTGATAAATTTTCTGGAATCTTTAGAAAAAGCACCTTCAAATCTTGCATTAACTACAAATTTAGATAAAGTAGCCTGGGCTCCAAACTGATAACCTACAGTAAATTCTTTGGTTGCATTTTCCTTAAAATTTTGGAAGGTATTATCCGTTGTAAGATTATAAGATGCAACAGGACCTACAAATGCAGCTAGTTTTCCCAATAGGAAATTATGTCCAACCATTACTGGAACATCAATTCTGTTACTTTTGGCTTCGATGTTTACAGAAGTTCCGTTAACATTAGCAGTTGCCTCATTTTTAATAGAAGTGTAATAAATTTCCGGCATTACAAACCAGCCACCAACCGGTGACCCGATTTTAAAAGCAAGACCTGCATTGAAACCGGTGTTTTCCTTCTCGCCGTTTACAGTTCCTTTAAAATTATCCCAGCTGGCAGAGGATGTATTGAAAAGCGCATTGGCTCTCAGTCCTACTGTTACTTGCGAATAAGCCATCATTCCTAAAAATATGGCTAGTGTACTAATTAGTTTTTTCATTGTCTTCGGGTTTATCATTAATTAAACTTGTCTGATTATTTTCCAGCATAAAATCGCGTAACTGCTTAAACAGTTCTGAAGAATAAACGAAATCTATCAGGTGTTTATTCTTTGCGGTTGCCAGTATATCCTTGTTCCCTTCCCATTCTTTGATCCCTAACCTAAGATAGAGGATCTTCTCACCAATTGTCATCACAGAGTTCATGTCGTGTGTATTGATGATGGTGGTCGTATTATATTCTTTTGTGATCTCTAAAAGAAGATCATCTATCACATTGGAAGTATATGGATCTAGTCCGGAATTAGGTTCATCACAAAAGAGATATTTTGGATTATTTACAATAGCTCTTGCAATAGCAACTCTTTTCTGCATCCCTCCGGATATCTCGGAAGGATATTTCTTATTGGCATTCTGAAGGTTCACTCTGCCGATCACTTCCAGAACTTTTCTTTTTTTCTCGCGAAAACTAAGATTGGTGAACATATCCAAAGGAAAACTGATATTCTCTTCTACGGTCATAGAATCAAACAAGGCACTTCCTTGGAAAACTGTCCCAATCTCTGAACGAAGGGTTTGCTTCTCTTCCCTAGACATCTTCATAATATCTCGTCCATCAAACAGAATACTTCCGCTTGAGGGCTCATATACATTCAGAAGAGATTTTAGGAAAACGGTTTTCCCAGATCCACTTTGCCCAATGATGAGATTGACTTTCCCTGTATCAAATGTTGTAGTAATTCCTTTCAGAACTTCTACCTCATCAAATCTTTTTCTTAATTCTTTTACTTCTATCATTAGCTTAGGAACATCTGAGTTAATAATAAATTCATAATGATCACAGCAATCATCGTCCACACTACAGCTTGTGTACTTGCACGCCCTACTTCCAACGAACCCCCTTTCACATTATAGCCAAAATAGGCAGGAATTGTCGCAATCAAAAATGCAAAAGCTGCTGTTTTCATAAAAGCATACCAAATAAAATAAGATGGCATATACATTCGGATTCCGGTAATGTAGTCTGCCTTTGTCCAGTTTCCTGTAGCCACGCCTGCAATATATCCTCCATAGATACCTACGACAATACTAATGGCGATCAATATCGGATTAAAGACCACACTGGCCACTATCTTTGGCAAGATCAAAAAATTGGGAGAATTGACACCCATGATATCGAGGGCATCTATCTGTTCTGTCACACGCATTGTCCCGATGCTGGAAGCAATATAGGAGCCTACTTTCCCTGCAAGAATCACCGAAATAATTGTCGGAGAGAACTCTAATATCAAAACCACTTTGGTCGCATAGCCCACAAAGCTATTAGGAATCGGAAATGATGAGGCATCGAAATTATTGAACATCTGGATCGCTACAACCGCACCCACAAAGAAAGAAGTAAATAATACCAACCCGAAAGAATTAACTCCCAGATCATAAAATTCCCTCACGAGAAGTTTCATATAGACGTTTCTTTTCTGTGGTTTGCTTATCGCCTTTCCCAACAGCAAGAAATATTCTCCAATAGATTCAAATAATCTTTTTAACATAAAGCTAAATTAGGTTTTTTTATCATAAGCTCTTATTTCCAATTGATTTTTGCCTAAAATAATTTAGACCAACCTATTAAATGGATAGATTTTAAGGAATATTCAGATATTTATGAGTTTGTATAGAAGATCTCCATTTTGGGTTTTCTAAGATAAAATCTGTGATTTTTGGATACATCGCATCACGTTTGCTCCATTCGCTTTGAAGGTAAAGTTCGCAGTCATCATTGACTTTTTCACCTTGTTCCTGAGCAAATTTAAAATCATTGTTATTGAATATGATCATTTTAAGTTCACTCGCTTTGGAATAGATTTCCTCTAATGGGAGACCTGTTTTCTTTGGAGAAAGCGTGATCCAGTCCAGGTGTCCGCTCATAGGATAAGCCCCGGAAGTCTCAATATGAATCGTGCAACCCAATTCTTTTAATCTAGAGGTCAGAACATCAAGATTCCACATTAGAGGTTCTCCACCTGTAAGAACAATTGTCTTACAGTATTTGGCCGCCGTTTCTGCAATTTCAACAGTATTCATTAGTGGATGGAGCTTTGGATCCCAACTTTCTTTTACGTCGCACCAATGGCAGCCCACATCACATCCGCCCAGACGAATGAAATAGGCAGCTTTTCCGGCGTGGTATCCCTCGCCTTGAATAGTGTAAAAATGCTCCATTACGGGGAGCATTTTACCTTCTTTTAATAAAATATCTTCTTCTTCCTTAGTCATTATAAACCGAAGTTTTATAGGCGATGATGGTGTTTTTCATCAGCATTGCCCGCGTCATTGGCCCAACACCTCCAGGAACCGGTGTGATCCAACTTGCTTTTTCTGCGCAGCTTTCAAAATCCACATCGCCCGCAAGATGATATCCTTTTTCAGAATCATCATCTACTCTTGTGATTCCTACATCTACAATAACCGCTCCATCCTTGATCATTTCCTTTTTCAGGAAATTCGGATCTCCCAGAGCTGTTATTACGATGTCGGCCTGTTTTGTATATTCTTCTATATGTTGTGTATAAGAGTGTGTCAAAGTCACCGTAGAGTTTCCAGGGAAATCTTTTCTTCCCATCAGGATGCTCATTGGTTTTCCAACGATTCTGCTCCTTCCGATGATCACACAATTCTTACCTTTTGTCTCGATATTATATCGCTCCAATAGTGTTAAAATTCCAAATGGCGTTGCAGGTAAAAATGTATCCATCTCCAAGGCCATCTTCCCAAAATTCTCAGGATGGAAACCATCCACATCTTTTCTCGGGTCGATCGCCATAATGATCTTCTCCTGATCGATCTGCTTTGGCAGAGGCAATTGAACGATGAAGCCATCCACAGCTTTTGACTTATTAAGCTCATCAATCTTTTCCAATAATTCCGATTCTGAAACGGTGCTTGGAAATTTGATCAGGGAAGAACTGAACCCAACTTCTTCACAATCTTTTACTTTGCTGTTGACGTAAGCTTTGCTTGCGCCATTGTTCCCAACCAAAATCGCAACCAGATGTGGCGCTCTTCTATTGTTAGCCAGAATTTTTTGAACCTCTTCTTTAATTTCAGCTTTTACCTCTTTTGAGACCCTCAGTCCATCTAGAATTTGTGCCATTTTTTTCTTTCTTTTTACTTTTTAGATTTATTTGAAAAATTGCAGTGTTCCTTTCCCAACACTCCATTTTGTATTTTATCGGTTTGATTTATAATAATTGATCAATCCGTTCGTAGAGCTGTCATGTGTTTCCACTTCACCTTCGGCTTCCAGTTCAGGGAGGATTTTCCCTGCCAAAACTTTACCCAGCTCAACGCCAAACTGGTCAAAACTGAAGATATTCCAGATCACACCCTGAACAAAGATCTTGTGCTCATACAATGCGATCAGCTGACCTAAGGTAAAAGGCGTCAATTCTTTGAATAGGAATGAATTGGTTGGCGTATTTCCTGCAAATATTTTATAGTTCAATAGTTTTTCGATCTCTTCTTCTGACTTGCCAGATGATCTCAACTCAGCAAAAACCTCATCTTCTGTTTTCCCAAAAGCCAAGGCTTCTGTCTGCGCAAAATAGTTGGCCAAAAGAATATCCTGGTGCTCACCTACTTCATTCGGAGATTTTGCATAAGCGATAAAATCTGCAGGTATCAATTCTGTTCCTTGGTGAATCAATTGATAAAAGGCGTGCTGACCATTGGTTCCGGGCTCTCCCCAAATGATCGGTCCCGTTTCGTACTCTACGAACTCACCATTTCTGTCCACAGATTTCCCGTTACTTTCCATATCGCCTTGCTGCAAATAAGCTGAAAAACGGTCAAGATACTGGGAATAAGGCAAAATCGCATAAGTTCCTGCTGCATAGAAATTTCGATACCAAACACCCAGAACACCCATCAGAACAGGGACATTTTCTTTGAGATCTTTGGTTTGGAAATGAACATCTGTGTCGTTCGCACCTTTCAATAATTGTTCGAAATTGTCATAACCCACAGATAAAACGATGCTTAATCCAATGGCACTCCAAAGTGAATAACGGCCGCCGACCCAATCCCAGAACTCGAAGATATTTTCCTCCGCAATTCCGAATTTTTTCACAGCATCTATATTAGTAGAAAGTGCTACGAAATGTTTCGCAACATCTTCAGTTTTAGCACCAGATCTCAGAAACCATTCTTTTGCCGAATTGGCATTGGTCATGGTTTCCTGGGTTGTGAATGTTTTGGAAGCAATGATGAATAACGTTGTTTCAGGATTTAGGTCTTTTACAACCTCCACCATATGATTTCCGTCAACATTGGATACAAAATGAACGTTCAGTCTGGTTTTAAAATGCTTCAAAGCAGAACAAACCATCACTGGTCCAAGGTCAGAACCTCCAATCCCGATGTTTACAACATCTGTGATTTCTTTTCCCGTAAAACCCTTGTGAGAACCAGAAATTACGGATTCTGAGAAAGCTTTCATATGTTCCAAAACCTTTTTGATTCCAGGCTTGATGTTTTCTCCATCCACTAGGATCTCTTTATCAGAAAGATCTCTCAAAGCGGTGTGAAGAACCGCCCTTCCCTCTGTTTCGTTGATTTTGTCACCTGAAAACATCTTACCAATTGCCTCTTTCAACTGAGTTTGTTCAGCCAATTGCAACAATAATTCCAGCGTTTTAGCATCAACCAGATTTTTAGAATAATCGAAAAGATAATTTTCTGTTTCTAGTGAAAACTCTTTGAAGCGATTTGGGTTATATTGGAATAACGTCCTCAATTCGAAATCGTTGTTAGCAAATTGCTGATCAAGAGCTTTCCAGGCGGAAGTTTGGATTGGATTTATTTTTGGTAACATTCTTTAAGGTTTTTAAATTTAAACAAGCCTTATTAGAAACTCTAATAAGACCTGCAAATTTAAGAAAAATTAGTCAGTTGATTTTAAATTAGTTTTTAACATAATGAAGCCATTTTCCAGAAAAATATAAAAGCAAGAATTGTTTTTATATCACTAAATCTGACATATCTATTATAATTCTCAATTTTTCTCTCGTTTATTTTTAAGCACAGATGGCAAATGATTGAAAACTATAACAGATGTATCAGAATTCGTATTGCAGGTGCTTGTCCAAAATAAATCTAAGCAAAATCACAATAAACGGACATGATTTGGAGCTAAACCTTATTGTTGATATAATTTTCTGTAGCATTTGTCTTTGAAGTGATGGTCGCAGGATTCCCAATGACCACTGAGTTGTCAGGAACATCCATATTCACATAGGAATTGGGAGCGATTAAAACATTGTTGCCGATTGTAATATTTCCTACAATCACAGAATTGGGACCGATCCAAACCTCATTTCCGATGGTGGGAACACCTTCATTCTTCCCTCGATTGGCCTGGGCGATGGTAACGCCTTGTGCGATATTGCAGTTTTTCCCGATCTTTGCTTTGGGGTTGATTACCAGATGTCCCCAATGCCCGAGGTAGAAGCCTTCCCCGATCTGGGTCTCAGGATAGATCTGGAAACCATATCTGATCTGATAATGGCGAAGAACGAGTTTGTAAAAGATTCCAATTACCGGTTTCTTATAGTGTTTTTGAGTTTTTCTAAGGAGGTAGATATAATGCAGGTTGGGACTAAAACACTTTTTAAGTATCTGAAAACCTGAGAGATATTTTCCGCTTTCTCTGTAAAAATCTTTTTGGATGGTAGAATAACTCATTGGATAAAATTACAAATTATCAATGATCTCCATGATCTTATCTACGGAATTTTTCAGGTTGAATGGCATTTCGTAATTCTGTAAATGCTTTTGATATGATTGGAAAAATTCCGGATCTGTCAATGCTTTTTTCATCCCAACATAGATTCCTTCTTCGGAATTCTCGGTGATCAATCCAAGCTTCCCGTTTTCCAGCATTTCTTTTACGCCAGAGACATCTGTTGCTATGATATTCTTTTTCAGGGTGATTGCTTCAAACAAAACGGTAGGGAAGCCTTCATACCTGGAGCTGAGAATATAAAAATCCGATGCTCTGAAGTAAGGATAAGGATTATCTGTAAAACCGAGCATGGTTGCCGTTTGATCTACTCCAAGCTGAGTTTTCAGGGTTTTTACATTTTCGAAATCATAACCGTCGCCAACGATCAACACTTTGTGCAGGAAACCTTCGTCCAGCAGTCTTTTATGGATTTTCAAAAGCCTGTCAAATCCCTTCTGAGGAAAAACGGTCCCTACAGAAATGAAAGTTGGAACACTGTTGTCAAATCCATAGCTGATGACAGGTTTTTCTGATTTTGTAAGGATTTCTTGGGTATCAAGAGGATTGTAGATCCTTACAATTTTTGATTTTTCTTCTTCGGTTTTGGCCAGAGATAAAAATGTTTCCTGGATCTTTTCTGATATCACCATCACTCTATCATAATTGAAAAAACGACGGATCTTTTCAGGTGTATAACCACTCACTTGGGTCAGGTCATTATGGATCCACATCAGTTTTTTAGAAGATCTCAATGGGCTGTTAAGCACTTCATCCATGAATCCATGAATGGCCGCAAACTCGATATCATAAACTTTGTTCTTAAGTTTTCTTTTGTAGAGAATCTTGGGGTATTTTTTTAAAAGACGTTGATAAACAACGCGGTATATTTTTTTTGGGATATCTTTCGGGCGATTGGTAGTGATCATCTCACCACGATTAAGATACATGACATTCACCCAAGACGGAACATCGGTCAAATACTTTCCCGAGTACAGATTGAGAAGAAGATCGACCTCATATTTGTCCTTCGGAAGGTTTTTGAGAAGGGTCACCAGAACTTTTTCCGCGCCGCCGTGGCGTAGAGAGCCAATTCTGATAAGGATCTTCTTTTTCAATTTGGATTAAAATTCTAAGATGCCTGCTCCCCAGGAATATCCGACTCCGAAGCCTACTACCATAACTTTGAGTCCTTCTCTGATAATGCCTTTTTCCCAAGCTAACTTGAGAGCTATCGGAATACTGGCAGAAACCGTGTTACCAATATTTTTCATATCCACGAAGAATTTTTCTTCCGGTATATTACAAAGATTTCTCAGGTAATTTAGCATGTAAGAACTCGCCTGATGGAATACGAACAAGTCAATCTCCTCCAGTTTCGCTTTGTTTTTTTCCAGTATATCATTGATAAGCATCGGAATATTTTCTACTGCGAATGTGAAGATCTTGGGACCTTTCATGAATAGGGTAGGCTGCTCTGCTTTGTTTCTGGCAGCTCCGTTTTCCACGATCAGATTATTGAATCCGCTGCCGTCTGTACCCACGGAAAACTGGTAATTGGCTTTAGATTCGTCTTTCTCAACAATCGTAACGGCTGCTCCGTCTCCGAAAATAGTCCGGTTGGATTTGTCATTTTTATCCAAAAATTTGCTGTAAGTTTCCGCAGTGACCAATAATATGTTTTTTGCAACTCCAGAGGCAATCAGTCCTTTTGCAAGTGTAAGCCCATATACAAAACCGGAACATCCAAGATTAAAATCCAATGCGCCGATGTTTTTGGGTAAACCTAGTTTGTCCTGTAAGATACAGGCTGTTGTCGGTAAAAAATAGTCTGGGCTTTGAGTACAGAATAGAATGAAATCTATTTTGTTCTTATCATAATTTTTAAAAATTTTCTCGCAAGCCTTAAATGCCAAATCAAATGCAGTCTCGGCATCATCTGCAATATGTCTGGACTCTACACCTATTTTCGTTTTGATCTTTTCGGCGCTCCACTCGGGGAATTCTCTCGAAATGTCTTCGTTGGTCAGTATATTTTTAGGCAGATAGTACTCTATTGCTGCAATATTGATCATATAATTTTCTCAGTAGATTTTTGCAAAGATAGTAATCTTAAAATAATGTTATGTATAGAATGCAATGAGTATTACTTTTTTTGCATCAATGAGGTTTTTGTGAAAAAATGACCTTAAATTTATAGAATAAAAAAACACTTGGAAAGAAAGCAATATACGGGACTAGATGTCTCTCGAGAAACCAACTATAAAAAGATCAACGATCTTGATATAAAATTTGTAGAAATAGAAAAAGCCGTTGCTTTGCCTTTTGTATACCTGGATTCTGGAGCTATTCGCAGGGCAGGTGGTATTTTGGATAAGAAGGATGAATATGTCGAGGAGTCCGGGTCTAGAAACGGATATTTGAAATATGGAAAAGCGTATGACTATGACGATTCTAAAATACAACACATAGACGAGGAAGTGATCTGGTTTGGATACTTCTATAGTCATTGGGGACATTTTATCATTGAACTGATTGGAAGAATGTGGTTTATTATTGACCATTATAAAGGTCAAAAGATTTTCTATATCAGCCAGGACGGAGATGATTTTGGAAGTGTATTTTTCGAGTTTATGAGTTATTTGGGTGTTCCTAAAGAAAATATTCTCAAGATTCATAAGCCAACCAGTTTTTCTAAAATCATCATACCGGATTATGCCGCAACAGAATATTATTATTCTGACAAATATGTCCAGATGATAGATAAAGTCATCTCAAATTCTGATTATCAACATTGTCCTTTTCCTCAACATGAAAATATTTATCTATCAAGAAAAAGGGTAAAAGATAGTAAGGTAAAAGATTTTGGAGAGGCAGAGATAGAAAAAAAGTTCATAGAAAATGGATTTGTTTCTGTTTCGCCGGAAAAATTATCTCTTCGGGAGCAGATAAGCCTATGGAACAGAGCGAAAAATGTTGCTTGTATCAATGGAACTTTGCCGCTCAATATCATTTTCAGTAGAGAAAAGCTCAACCTTGTTGTCCTGAATAAAACCAATATATTACATGAGGCATTGATTAGCATCCACCATGTTTTTGCCCATCCGGATATTACTTATATTGATGTTTTCTATGAGAGATATAGGTCTCTTACAAAAAATATTGGTGTAGGCCCTTTCTTTCTTTATCCGTCTGCCAAATTGAACAGCTTTCTAAAGGATAATAATTACAAGGGATTTGATAATTCCAGTCTTGATGATTTTAAAATGAAAATATATTACCCTCAAATATAAGATCTTCAAGATGTATGGAGATTACTATTATTTGTTACCCAAATATTATTATAAACTGAAAAAAAGATTTTCATCAAGATAGGATGCTTTTCCATTTCTCTTTGATTGATTCTTTTCGCCAATTTTGAGACTCCTCGAAGGAAGTCCTCATAAGTTCGTTCAGCAGTTGCTCGTCATGGATGAGCTTTTCAAGGTTTCCTATGAATGCCTGCTGGTCACCCAGGTCTATTAAAAAGCCATTATTTGAATTAATGATATCAGAAGGTCCATAATTACAATCGTAAGCGACCAGAACATTCGAAAAAAACATAGATTGTATCAAAATCGTGGGTAAAGCTTCTACACGAGAGGTCAAACAGTTGATCTTGGAAGAACGGAGAAGTTCATATACTTCTTCCATAGTTTTGCTTCCAAGCAGCTCAATTTTAGAATAGAGTCCTTTTTCCACTACTTCTTTCTTTAGATGATCCTCCTGGCTTCCGCTTCCAATGATTACTACTTTCCAGTTTTCCGGAAGATCAGTTCCGGAAATGATGTTTATAAACTCGCTAATGTTTTTTTCCGGATCCAACCTTGCGACAACTGAAATAATGTTCTTTTTATTTTCCGGAGAGATAAAGGCCTGCGATTCTACCTCGCTATCCATCATATTATAAATTGTCGTTGATTGCTCATTGACTGTCCGGTAATATCTTTCTCCGGGAACATTGGTGCTTATGATTGCCTTTAAATTTTTATAAAATCTTCTCAAACGATTCCAAAATGGCCCTCCGGTCGTATGACTGATATGTTCCCAAGCAATGGTTTTATGATTTACTATTTTGTTAAGAGCTAAAGAACAAGATAGTTTATACCAGCAAGATATGATGTTGTCATATCGCATGTGATTTTCCTTCAGCCATCTGTTCATTAATTTGGCAACACCAAGCTGGTAGATATATGTGTTGATATTGGCAATTTTTGGTATGAATCGCAGGTATTTTTGATTGAACTTACATATTTTGAATGTCCAAAATGAAAAAGAATCCACGTAATGTTTTTTTATTCGGCTATCAAGCGGATAAAAATCTTCATGTTCGCGCATCAGAAAGAGAATATCTATCTGGTAACCATCACTCACAAGTTCATTGGCCAGGTTTGCCAATACTTTTGCGACACCTCCTGCTTTGATGTTTTGATAATAGATAAATAAAAGCTTCTTTCCCATGGATTTATTTGATTATTTTGAAGATCGGATAGAAAAGTGCAGATAATGATTTTAATATCCCAGAATCCAGATCATTGATCACATTGATGAAATCTCTTCTATCTATTGCTGAGAACTTAAGATAACCACCAAGATTTCTTAACAGGGTTTTGGGATTTGACCAGATCTTGTCAGAATAAGAATTGAGAAAAGTCTTGTAATTCTCCGCTAGGCCAAAAGAATTTTTCTCATCGTAAAACTGATTGGCAAGAGAATGCTCGTCATTTTTGTCGCGAAAATAGATTCTGCAAACCTTGTTGATGCAGTAGTGAAAGCCCATCTTATCAAATTGATACTGAAAAACACCCTCCGGGATGAATCCTTTTCCCGCAAGGTCTTTAAAATTCAATTTCATTTTTTTATAGATCTCTGTTTTTCCCATTCCCCATTTGTCTCCCTTTACCTTATATTTGTAGCGCATATCGAAAATGCTGCATATCAAAGGTTCTCTCGGGAATCTGTCACCAACCAGATCTCCAAATTGGTCTTCACAAAGAGTGGATACGAAAACAATGTCCTGCGCATCTGAGATACTTTCCCATGTCTTGACCAAAATCTCTATCGAGTCTTTTGGCAAGGCATCATCCGAATCCAAGGGAGAGAAATATTGACCTTCCGCCAGATCTATACCACGGAAAAACGTCAGGAACTTATGCTGATTTTCATGATAGTAATACCTTATCGTGAAATCTGATATTTTTTGAAATCCTTCTACAATTTCCCTAGTATCATCTGTAGAACCATCATCTATCACGATCCATTCAAAATCTTTGAAGGTCTGTTGCTGCAGAGAATCAAAAACCCGAGGCAGGGTATGCGCACGGTTATAAGATGGTGTGAGTATGGTTACGGTTGGTTTCATCATCATTTTAATTCATATTGACTAACAAAAATAGCAGTGACATCGTCATAGATCTTCTGATTGTCAAATTTTTCTATACCTTTCCGAGTATTACTTCTAATGTTTTCGGTGAAGCTGTGATCAGTAAGGAACAATTTCATCCCTTCATAAATAGAAGTTTCATCAGGATTTACAAGATAGCCATCAATCCTGTGGTCTATCATTTCCGGGATACCTCCCACATTGGTGCTGATGATAGGAATATCTAATCCCATGACCTCTCCGATTGTAAGAGGGTAGGATTCTGATTCTGAAGGAAGTACAAAATAATCCGAATTTTTTATGTAAGGATAGGGATTGATTTGCGTATCAAGCAATAGGAATGTTTTCTCTACATCCAACTCTTTTGCCTGGGCTTTTAGATTTGCCATCTCACCGCCTCCGCCAATCACCGCTATAGAATGTATATATCCTTCATCCAAGAGTCTTTTATGGATCTTCATCAAGGTATGGTAATTCTTACGGCTATGCAGCCTTCCCATAGATGAGAACACAGGACGGACCTCATAATCGACAGGGAATTCTGTAAATCTAGCCTGTACTTCTTTTATCTTGATGGCATTGTAGATGACAGAACTTTTCGGATATTCAATATTATAAAGGTCTTTTATGACGTCACGGGTCTGTCTGGATCCAAAAATTGTCCAGTCAAACCTTTTAAGTCTATCGATTCTTCCAAGAACCCTTTTCTGGTTTGGATCATAGCTTACATCTGTATGGAACCACCCTATTTTTCTGGAATTGGCAGGACTATCCAAAACAGAATCGAAATCTGAGTAACCAGGAGCAATTTCTATATCAAACTCTTTTTTAAGGTATTTTTTATAAAGCGCTTTAGGGTACTTGCGATAATACCAAAGAATGAGACTTCTTTTCAGAAGCTGAAAACTTCTGACCAGTGGATTTTCACTCATATCCTCTCTTCCTCTCTGTATTGTGATCAGTTCAACATCTTTGGGAACTTGGGTTCTTAATTCACCTTGATAAATGCTGAGTAGCAAAGTGATGTCAAAAATGTCTCTTGGAAGATTTTCCAACAGGTCAAGAAGGACTTTTTCCACACCACCCATTTCCATGGACCTGTGACGAAAAAGCAGTTTTATTTTTGGATGTAATTGCTGATTTTCCAATAAAAAAGTATTTCGGGCACAAATATAAGTATAGTTTATGTAATTTCTTTTGTATTTTAGCGGTTCAAAAACATAAATACATGAAGAAAATCTCAGAGATTATCTCTACATTTTTCGCATACCTAAAGCGACCTGACCTTTACCCAGAATTAAGAAGAAAAATATGGAAAAACATTTTTAATAGATCTTCCGGACTAAGAGGTAAAGAAGAAGCCGAAAACTGGTGTGCATCTTTGTCCATATCTGAAAAAGATTTCATAGAAAATGTATTGGGGGTCAATTTTATTCCTTTTGAAAAAAAATTTCCACAAGAATTTGCATCTGCTTTACAGGCACAGGCAAAAGCACCAGTAAAAATGGGAGGTGCGGGATCTCTAAGTGTCATATATTATATCAATGAGTATGTTTCTGCACAAAAATCGATAGAAACCGGTGTAGCATACGGATGGTCTTCTTTTGCAGCCCTTGCTTCGCTAGTTTCTAGAAATGGGACGCTTTATAGCTCGGATATGCCTTATATATTGCAAAATCAGAGTGAAGACTTTGTTGGCTGTGTGATTCCGGAAAAATATAAAAATAATTGGGACCTATATCGTTTTGCGGACAAAGAATCTCTACCCAAGATATTCAGCAAGGCTGATTCGTTTGATGTGATTCATTATGATAGTGATAAATCTTATGATGGTAGGATGTGGGCTTATAATCTGTTATGGAACAAATTAAGAAGCGGAGGAATCTTCATGAGTGATGATATCGGTGATAATGCGGCTTTCAAAGACTATTGTGAAAAGAATGGTTTTAATCCTTATATCATAGAGTTCGATGGGAAATATGCAGGTGTCATTATCAAGAATTAAAAAATAAAAACTCCGAATTATTTTCGGAGTTTTTTTATTCTGTTTGACAGCCTATGTTTTTATATTGTTGCCGGAATTGATTTACCCATTTCTCAAATTCGGTGGTATTTATCTTTTCTGAGACAAAACTTTTAAAATATTCCAGGGAAAAGTCTTTTGGAAAGTTCTCCATTGAATCAAATTCATCATTGAGCCAAGCCTCGTTTATCAAATGATTGAAATAATTGACATCAAAATCAAAACCATATTCATGATAAGAATTGGTTGCAGAGGATTGGAATGTTGTTTTCATCGCTTCTTCCTTTAATCTCGAGATGAAGTTTGGCTTATCTCTATGCTTCTTATAAAAAAGAGAGGCATTCACAAGCTGCCTTTTTTCATCGACCAAGCCGTCCATCCCTTTCCATATCTCTAGCCAATACTCCTTATTGTAAAATCCCATCAGGATAGAATTAAGAGCCCAATACTTTCTCGGAGTTTCATTACTTACATATCCTAGCTTATAAAGAATGGTAAAGAACTTATATTTGTTATTAAAAAGAGCGGTCATTAGTTTCTTTGGAAACAGGATCAGGTCTTTCGGTTGTGCAGATTCCAGATTGTTGCTAATGGACTTTAGATTTAAATTCTTATCATCTTTATTATTTCCCAGCCATCCAAGTTTCAGTAAATATATACCTGATTTTTCAGCTTCCTGAGATAGATTATTCAAATCGACGCACTGTGTGAACCATACATCATCTTCTGTAACAATGATATATTCTGACCCCTTTTTTATATTATCATACCAAAATCTTGTTGGGATCTTATATCCATTGATGGCTTTTCCAGAATCAAGATTTTCCGAAATGGCAGATATCTTTTTGTCATAGTTGTCAGACAAAGAAATTTCAACTTCAGGATGTTTTTGGCGGATCTTATCCAGATATTTTTTAGGTGTTCCGTCATCCAAAACTTTAATTTTAAAATCCCCGGAAACAAATTTTTTGATAGAAGCAATGCTCCTGTCCAGATAAAAAGGACGATTGAAAGATTTAATAAAAATATCTGTCATAGAAATTTTTTGATCAGTTTCTTTAAAAAGGTATTTTGCTTTGCAAAAACAAACTCTGGCAAATTCTTGATGATAGATGCATCTTTTCCATACAGTTTTGTGATATTTCTTCTTTTGAGCGTATCTGATATGACCTGATGCCAGTTTTGATTAAGTTTTTGCTTTTTAGATTTTTCTTGGGAAACACCTTTGTCATGGATTCTGTATAAATAAAGAGGTTCTTTTATGAACTTCAAATTGCCAGTCTCATATAGCTTGATATAGAGGTCCTGATCAACTGCAGATGTAAGCTCCGGGTTGATTCCATTGGTCTTATCATAGGCACTTTTCCTGAAAGTAAAAAAATGGTTGACCTCTAAAAATATATTGAAGAACAATCTGTCGTTATTTTTCACTTGTCTGGGAATAGCATAGATCTTTTGAGGAATAAGCTGATTATCACAGATCTCCAATTGTGAATAGACTGCAGACGTTTTATCAGAAGAAAAATGTTCGAGGGATTTTTCTATTGCATTTTCTCTGATGGCATCATCGGGATCAACAAATCCGCAAATATCACCTTTTGCCAAATCCACACATCTTTTCTTTGTAAAACCAACACCTTTGTTCTCTTCATTCCTGAATAATCGAAAACGTGGATCACCTTTGGTCAATTCTACTATCTTTTCAAAAGAGTCATCAGGAGAATGGTCATCCACCAAAACAACTTCATAATTTTGGTATGTTTGTTTCAAGATGCTATCATGGCATTCTTTGAAATAATCATAATTCTTATAGTGCGCAATGAGTATGGAGAAGGTCATCTCTTTATTAATTTTTTAATAAAATATTTTATCACTTCACTTATACCACCATATTTTTTATAATATTGATAGATAGGTCTTGGAAGTCTTGATCTACCCGATCTGTAGAAATTATATACCTTCAAAAATTGCAGATTTTGAAAATTGTGAAATGCATGTTCATATTCTTTGATGATATCATGATAGAATAATTCCATGGCCTGTCTTTTATAATTGTCCATATCATGTCTTCTGGTAAGCTGTTGAGAGCTTCTTCTAATGTGTATATGTGCATCATTTATTCCCAACACATTACCATTGTTGGTAAAATCCATATACATCATCATTGGAACACGCCAGGCAAGAGGATATTTTCGAAATTTTTTCTCATTATATACTTTTCTGGAAAAAACATTCTCGGAAATAGAAATAAATCTCTTTTTTGTTTCGTCTTCCCATACATAATCTTTACCTGTCTGTAAAACAGGCTGCTCAAGGTCTATCAAGAACTCATTGTTTTCCGATACTCTTCGCATTTTAAAACGAAGTAAAGTCGTTTTCTCTTTTTCAGCTGTGTGCAGATTTTTATATAAGACATCCACAAAGTTTGTGCTCAGATAATCGTCATCGGCAAGGATCATTATCCAGTCCTCGTCTCTAGATAGATCGATACAGCGTTCCCACTGCTCGGACAGCTTCCCCTTTCCTCCAAAATTCTCTTCAAATCTCTTGTAATGAAAATTATCCTGCCGATCATATTTTTTTATCAACTCTTGAGGGTCATCCGGACTGCCATCATTGCCAATATAAACATTAAAACCCTGATTGGTCTGGAGAGCAAGGCTTTTAAGAGTGTCTTCAAAAAAATCTATTTTATAGAAAGGAATGACGATCGCAAGTTTAGATTCTTTCATTTTCTAAAATAGTATTTGAGATCCTTTTCAAAGAAGCATAATACAGCTCTTTTTGTTCTGTCGTTTTTTTATTTATTTCTGCAGATAGATTTTCGGTTTGTAAACAAAAATTTGCCTTTTCTACAAAATCATCTATATCCTGTATTTCCTTAAGGCCATCCGTAGCCCAAGAGTCCAAGTAATAGATGATCTTTATTTGCTTTTTATTGAGAGCAATATAAGGGAGGTTATAACTCATGGCTGTAATGATGCCGTGCAAACTATTGCCTATATATAGCTGGGAATGAGCGATCAATCCCATTATTGTCTCTATGGAAGGATCATTTATAAGAACTGAAAAATCTTTTATTTTCTGGTGTATCGTTCCCAAAGGAATGTGGTCTTCGTGTCCATTGGCAGTACCTATGGGGCAAAGCACGATTTTTATATTATGAAGGATAGCCAGTTTTTTTAATTGCTCGGCGATTTCGTTTAATTTATTATCGTTCTTGTATTTAGAGATCTGAAATAAGATATATTTTTCTTTAAATATTTCTTTTACATTGGCAGGTATATTAGGATTCGTAGTAAAACCTGCCTTAGGATAGACATCATCCATTATAATCGCGCTATCAGGAACCTGATAAACATCCTCTATTCCCAGATTTTTCTGCACATATTGCGAAGACTTCTGTTCTCTTAAAGAGATGTAATCCCCGGACCTAAGTATTTCCAATTTATCTTTTGCCATATTATTACCTCCGCCAACAGAGTTATAAATGACCTTTATATCATTTTTGAAATCTTTTTTATCAATCAAATAAGGATTGTCCGACTTTCCGCCCAGCAACAGCTTTATCCAGCTGTTTTTTTTGAAAAAAGCAGGAATCTTTGGATGGCGGAAAATTTTAAAATACAGGGGATTGATAAAAGAATAGAGACCGTTCCATTCTGCCCGCAGACATTCGCCTCCAGCAACGATCACTGCATCTATGTTTTTATTATTGATGTCGTTTTTCAAGCTTCTGTAAGAATATGTTTTAAACCCTCCTTTATTAGAAAAATCGGCATCTACCAAAGCATATTTTTTGAAATCAAATTTGTTGGGATTTACTTTATTCAGTCCATATTCGAGCATGATGGCAAAAAGCAGGTCACCATAGTTAAACCTGTCATGCGGACCAAATAATGCTATTTTTTTTTTCATTAAATGTGTTGATTTTTATTTCTTTTAGATATTTATGATCTTGTGAGTTTGTTGATTGATAAGTATTGTATTTGGAGGAACATCTTTATGAACGACACATCCCGCACCCAGTATCACATTGTCTCCAATGGTCACATCTTTCAGTATCACGACATTGGCACCTGTCCACACATTGTTCCCTATCTTAACTTTTCCAATATTGAAATCGGTCTTAGATACGGAAAAAGGGTCTTTAGTATATTCATGATTATGATCGAAGATTTTCATCCCTTCTCCCAAAATGCAGTTTTTCCCGATTTCAATCTCTCCCAGACAAGATATTGTGGCCCGGGTAATATAAGTGCCATCTCCAATAGTGAATTTGGCATTGGGCTTTATCGTGATAAAATTGGATTGGTTTATTATTACATCTTTCCCTATCTGTAAGGACGAATTAGGAGATATATCCAAAAAATTGTCTGAACCTAATTTGAAATTCGGATGAATATTGCTAGCAGGAGTAAAAAAAGAATCGCGTTGTTTTGAAACGATGCACAGTCTTACAAAATTTTTGAGTTTAATAAAGATATGGCCTAGAGCTGACTTCATTTTATTTTTTTTCGAATCATCTGATTACAAAGATATAGGTTTAATTTTTATTTCTATATTTTTGCTGAAAATTAATATTTTATAACCTTATGAACCCCTTGGTTACTATATCTATCCCTATTTTTAAATGCGAGGATTTTATTGAAAATTGCCTGCTCTCTATCAAAGGACAAAGTTATAAGAATATAGAGGTCATACTTGTTAATGATAAAACTCCGGATAATAGTTTTGCTATCGTAGAAAAATTTATTGATGATCATAGATTGTCCCAAAACTGGTCTATTGTAGACTTAGAAGAAAATTCCGGACTTTCTGTTGTAAGGAATCGGGGAATCGAAAAAGCAAAAGGTAAATATATTTTTTTTGTGGACAGTGATGACGAGATCTTTCCTGATGCTATTGAAAAGTTGGTAGAGAAAGCTGAAGAAACGAAGGCTGAGATAACGATGGGAGAGGTACAAGGCATTACCCTGCCATCTTTAGAAAATAAAGATGTTTTCCCCATTCATGTAAAAAAGGATGTATTGGCAGGTAATCATGAGATATTGAGAGAGCTTGTCAATGGGGGATTTGCAATCTCATCCTGGAACAAACTTATTTTGATCGATTTTCTGAGGTCCAACAATCTGTATTTTACAAAAGGGTTATATGCACAAGACTCCCTGCATACTTTTGAAATGGGCTTATACCTGGAAAAAATTGCTTTTTTGAGACAAAAAACATATAAGTATTTTCTTCATCAAGGTTCCGTGATTCATAATAGGAGAAAAGTACATTTTGATAATTGGATGACAATTGCGCAGATCATCAATAATTATTTTATCAAAGAAAAAGATCTTTTTCGTAAAAAGCTAATACTGGAGTATCTCACCCGCTTCAAGGCTGTAACACTGGAAATGAACTGGAAGGCCCAAAAAAATGAACAATTTTGGAAAGAGAGTTATCTGGGTTACGCTAAGCTCAAAGGATTGAGTGTCTTGAACTATCTATCGTCAGACTATTCTTTTCGCTTGAAAAAACAAGATCTGTTTTGCCGCTTACCAGTATCATTAGGTTATAAATTTTTTCGTTGGAGATTTGATAGATAAGAAAGATTATAGTCTCTTAACTCTTGTTCCTAGATCTGTGATTCCCTTGACGTCATAGATAATACCGTCATCTACAAGCAGATCTTTGATATTTATATTTTCAAATTCTCTATGGGGAACAGCAATTATGACAGCTTCATATTTTTTTGAAGGCATTTGGCTTATTACCTCCAATCCGTAGGTTTCCTTAACTTCCTTAGGGTCTAGCCAGGGATCAAATACATTGACACAGATGCTATAATCCTCTAAACTTTTTACCACATCTATGACTTTTGTATTTCTTATGTCTGGACAGTTTTCTTTAAAAGTAAAACCAAGCACCAATACCTCAGAACCTTTTATTCTAAGGTCATATTTAAGCATCATTTTTACTGTTTCACTGGCGATGTAATGTCCCATAGAATCATTCATTCTTCTTCCTGCAAGGATTATTTCCGGATGATAGCCAAACTGTTGTGCCTTCTGTGCGAGATAATAAGGGTCTACACCTGTACAATGTCCACCAACCAATCCTGGTCTGAAGTTAAGAAAATTCCATTTTGTAGAGGCGGCTTTTAGAACATCGTTTGTATCAATGCCCATTAGATTTAGTATCTTGGCCAATTCGTTTACAAAGGCGATATTGATGTCTCTTTGGGAATTCTCTATCACTTTTGCGGCTTCTGCTACTTTTATGCTAGGAGCCAGATGTGTGCCCGCAGAGATGATAGATCTGTAAAGATCGTCGATTTTTTTTGCAATTTCGGGGGTCGATCCGGAGGTTACCTTCAATATTTTTTCTACGGTATGTTCCTTATCTCCAGGGTTTATACGTTCAGGAGAATAGCCTGCAAAAAAATCTCTGTTAAAAACAAGCCCGGAGACTTTTTCTATAATAGGAATACAGTCTTCTTCCGTTGCCCCGGGATAAACTGTAGATTCATAAATTACTATATCATTTTTAGAAATGACAGAGCCAACAGTTTTACTGGCCTTATAAAGAGCAGAAAGGTCTGGACGATTATTATGGTCCACAGGAGTGGGTACGGTAACAATATAGATGTTAGAATCTTTTATATCATCTATATTGTCAGAAAGAAACAATCCGTTTTGGTCTTCGATATTATCATGAGTCAGAACTTTCAAAAGATCTTCAGAATTGACCTCATTTGTACTGTCCTTGCCAGTTTTCAACTCGTTTATTCTTTCTTTTTTGAGATCGAAACCAACCACTGGATATTTTGTTGCAAATAATCTTGCAAGTGGTAATCCTACATAGCCAAGTCCAATAACGGTTATCTTTTTCTTCATGCCTCCTTATAAAGAATAATATTTCTGTAATATATCACAAAGATAAGAATCCTTATCAGTTAAATTGTTCTCTATAAAATGATATTCGACATCAGAAACATTAATGTCATAGCCCGAACCACTTTTTATAAGATTAAGTTCTAATTTTGTATTATAAAAACGTTCTACTACTTCCAGGATCTCTATAATTGTATAATTCTGTGGATAGGCCACATTCACAATTTTGTTAAGTGCTTGTCCTTCTATCATAGAGAATGTGATCTTTTTGATATCATCTGCATCGATCAGGTTTCTTGTAGCTTTTGTGTGGACGTTTATCATCTCATTGTTTTTTACAGAACGTACAAGATAATTCATCAGGAGATTTGGGTTTCCTCCTTTTCCAACAGCATTGCTGACTCTAAGAATCAAAAATCTTTCACAATTATTTTTAATGATCTGTTCCATTTTGAGTTTATGCAGAACATAGCTGCTATCTGCTTTGGAAGAGTCATAAATGCTACACGTTGAAAAATAAACGAAAATTTTTTCGGGGTTTTCAGCAATGGTACTTCTTACCATGTTTTCTTCTCTTGAAAACTCTTCTTTTCTTGTTTCTAATGAGTTAGATACACCTGAAGCAAAGAAAAGAATGTCTTCTCTATCATTATCTAAAAATAGATTTGCAATGAGTCCTCTGCCAATTACCATTCTAGTACTTTTTTTATGATTCTCTCTGACGCTTTTCCATCACCAAAAGGATTATTTTCACTTTTGAAAATATATTCTTCCGGAGCATTGTAGATGCGATTGAAATTATCCTTTATTTTTTGAACGTCTGTTCCCACCAATATCCCGCAATTGCAAGACAAAACCTCAGGTCTTTCAGTTTCTTCGCGAAGAATAAGAACTCTCTTCTGCAAGCTTGGAGCTTCCTCCTGTATTCCTCCAGAATCCGAGATGATCAGTTTGGACTTAGCCATTTTTCTAATTGCTTCGAGATAAGAGAGCGGTTCGGTAAAATTGATATTTGCAGAGACATTATTCTCGAAAGCATCTAGAATGATCTTCCTTGTATTTGGATTTGGATGAAGGGCCCAATCAAATTGTGTGTTTGGATTTTCTTCTGCCAATTCTCTGATAGCTTGGGCAATATTCCTTAACGGTTGTCCGATATTTTCTCTTCTGTGTGCAGTTATGAATACAAGGTCTTGATAATCAATTTCTATATTCTCTTTTTTTGTCACATATTTTATCATATCTACAATCGTATTTCCCACCAAAGAGATATGGCCTTCCGAAATATTTTCTTTCAGAAGGTTTTGTTTGGACAATTCTGTCGGTGAAAAATTGACATCAGCTGTTAGCGATACTACACGTCTGTTATATTCTTCGGGAAAAGGCAACTTGATATCACTTGTTCTAAGTCCAGCCTCTACATGGTAGAATTTTCTTTGCTCCAGAAATGCAACCATAGATGATGCCAGGACAGTAAAGGTATCACCCTGCGCAATTATCTTTTGAATGTTTTCTTTGTGGACAAGATTAGAAATCTCGTCTATCAGTTTTGCGATAAGATTAGAATTGGTAAAGGACAAAGACTGTACAGAAAGCTGATAATGTGGTGTTATCCCGAAACTCTGTTCCATCTCTGATAATAGGGAGTCGTGTTGCCCAGTGTTGACAATGGTCATTTCTTGCCCAGTTTTTTTGAATTCATTAATGATAGTAAAGACCTTTAGAAACTCAGGTCTTGTACCATAAATGATTGCAATTTTTTCGTTCATCAAAAATATTTTTGTAAAAATACTAAAACTTAAGGTTTTATACGTTTCAGAATATGTTTTATCAGCATTTTCAAAGGAAATTGATCAAGTATCTCATCTGCGGTTATTTTTTTGAGATTATTGACAACATTGTGGATCTCTTTTTTACCATCCTTGATCTCTGCAACGTTCCGAAGATGAAAATAAGCATGCACAAAATCTTTGAAAGGATTTGGAGAATCTCTCTCATGCCATGTCCCTACAAAATGGTGAGTTGCATAGTTCTTCGGGAGATCCAGACAAAAATAAGTAGAAGGATATATTACGATGCCGTCCGCCAGTTCCTGATATTCATCTTTATCCGGGTCTGCTTTGTATTCTTTTACCAAAAGATCGGATACAAAAACAGTGTTTGTAATGAGGTTAAAATCTGTTTTTTGATCATAGAATTCCAAAACCTTTTTAGGCCAGGGATGGCCTTTTTCTGTTGCCCAAAGTGCGGTGAAGGGAGAACCTTTGATCTCAAACCCGGAAAATGCACGGTGTACCAGAAACTCATCCAAGGAGAATTTGACCTCTACATCAATGTCCATATAGATTCCGCCTTGCTCGTATAATGCCAAAGCTCTGGAATAGTCTGATACAAAGGCCCACTTTTTCTTTTCAGCCGCCAGCCTTACATACTCACAACAGTTAATATCGAAGTTGGACTCGTTCCATTCTATGATCTCGTAATCTGGAAGCGCTTTCTTCCAGCTGGCAAGACAAATATAAAATGACTCCGGTTTTGGCTTTCCGCCAAACCAGCAATAGTGTACTTTTTTTGGAATCATGGTTTGATCAATTTCTTTTTTATAAAAGTATTCATGGGTTTTTCAAAATATATAAAGGAAAGATAACTTAATATGAGAGTTATAATAAAATAAATACTACATAAGACGATTTCATTAATATTAACAAAATATTTATCCCTCAACACATTCCCGAATGTAATAACTAAATAATGGACCATGTAAAAACCAAAACTGATCTCGCCTAGGAATACTAAGGTTTTATTTGATAACAATTTCGATAGAAACCCTTTGTTCTGAGCAAATGTATAAATAATGACACACATTGGAATCCAGTAATAAATAGAGAATCTAAAGCCCCTGTTTAGAAAATTATGGAAAATAAAAAATATAAAAAAAACTAAAAGAGATAAAATTTCCAAAATTGAAGCTCGCTTGAAGGTTGAGAAATAATCTGTGAATTTTTTATTCTTGAAAAGGGTGTAGAGTAAAATCCCGAGTATAAAGTCAAGACTTCTGATCACAGGATTTACATAAAATATAGCTTTTTGATAATTTTTAGGAATCAATATTATTCCTGGAATGAGAATTAAAGGAATAAATATGTAAAAAATAGCTTTCATCCATTTCAACTTGTCAAGAAGAAGTATGATGAAAGGAAAGATGAGGTAGAAAAACATCTCATCTGATATACTCCAGGCAGGAGCATTAAAACCAAAATAGAAAAATTCTTTTGGGATGAAACTTTGGACCAGAAACAAGTTCGCCAAAAAAGACCAAATATGTAGCGAGTTATGGGAATTCAGATAGACTATCGGAATTGCCAAAAACAAAGTGATAAAATGCAGTGGATATATTCTTGCCAATCTTGCAACATAAAAATCTCTCCTGGTGATTTTTTGATTTTTAAGTTTAGTTTCATAGCTGTAGGAAAGTACGAATCCGCTAAGTATAAAGAAAAAGCTTACGCCAAGATAACCTTCAAAAAAAATATTTCTTTGAAACCAGTTAAAAATAAGATTGCTTGATTTTACAAAAGACAAATGACTAAGAAAAACAAAAAAAGCGAAAAAAAAACGCAAAGAAGTCAAAGGTTTTATCATAGTTCCAATAATCTAATTTTATTGATACCCTTGAAGAAACCAAAAGTTCTGATAAGAAGAATATATAGCTCCCCCTTTTCAGAAAAATTTAGCAGATCTATTTGTCTATAAAGAATCTTGCAAGATTCTGAAAGTAAGAATTGACTAGAGCTTTTTGATATCCCCATGTGTCTAACCTCTAAAAAAGTATCATAAAAATAATGGAATTGGTTGATGGCAATATCTTTTTCAGTTTTTAGGTTTACCTGATACGACCCTTCATGGATTCTCCTTTTTGTTAGGATCTCATCTATGGCAATAGCTTTTTCCGTTGTCAAGACAAGCTTTACAAAATAATTATATTCTTCCGCAGACCTGTTTTTCTCAGTAAAACGGATAGATCTGGCCACGTCTGTTCTTATTATAGGATCAAAGGTTATCCAATTTATTTTTTTCTGGATATAATTATCTGCAGTAATTGGAATTTTCCCAAGCTCTCTATAATTGAGAGGGTTTTTGTTCTCAGGATTATTAAAGTATCTGCTTCTGGCAACTATAAAATCGTAGTCGCCAGAACGTATGGTTTCCAACTTTTGCTCAATATGATTTTCAAGCATCAAGTCATCGCTGTCGAAAAAGATAATATAATCCCCTTGAGCTTTTTGTATTCCAATATTCCTACAAGCATTAGCTCCTTTAGAATAATCATCAGGACGTTGAGATAACTGGAAACGCGAATCTTTTTTTACATATTCCAGGATAACCAATACCGAATTGTCCGTAGAGCCATCATCCACGATGATACATTCCCAGTTTTCATAAGTCTGGGAAATGATGGATTCCAATGTTTCCCCGATCAAAGAGGCTCTGTTGTAATTTGGAATTATTATAGAAACAAAATGCTTTTTATTCTGCACTGTTTTTAATTTTAACTTTTTTTACGGCTTCCAGCCATTTATGTCCATATTTTCTATCAGGTTCCAGGTAGTTTCCTTCAGCCCATTCGTTCCAAGATTTGATAACAACAAAAGGAGGATTCTCTGAATGCTTTTTTAATTCCTTTACCACATTGTCCAGATGCTTCTCCCATAGTTCCGGATTAGAATTATGAAAAATCAAAGACTTTTGCCCACTTCTCGCAGAGTTATCCCAGTTAGGCATAACACATGGTATGACCTTGTTATTTGTTATATTGATATCAAGCTCATCAATGATCCTTTTATAATCAATTATCAATGGTTTTTTTCTGTGGATGACCTCATTGGTATATCCCATTTTCCTTTTAATCCTAAACTCATAATGTCTTAAAAATCTATTAGAAAAAAAAGGGTCGTAATTGTATCTGATTTTATTGAACGCTTCTGCTGCAATAGCACCACATATCCTATTGTCATCTTTTACGATGCGTCGTTCCGTATACCCAACAGAAATAAAGTAGATTCCATCAAATCCATTTTCTTGGGCCAGTTTGTTGAAAAGGTCCAAAAAAGAATCTAGATCAGGGATATCTTTTATCTTGTATAAACAGAATACCGGTTTGTTATCAATTTTGATATATCTATCGTCTAAAAAGAAAGGAAGCAGGTAATTAAAATAATCCATATAATCATCATGTCCGGGATATGTTTGCTCTATTAAAACAGAGCTCTCTGTAAGTCCATGCCATATGCCTTTCCAGGTTTCATTTGCCCAGCAAAAACAAAAGGGGATGTTGACTTTTTTATTGGCCAGCATTTTTTCAGCAGGTTTTTCTAACAGCATTTTTTTATTCCCAAACCAGTACTGATAATATATGAATCCATCTATACCATAAGTTTTTGCTAGCTTAGCCTGCTCTTCCTGTACTTCAGGAACTCTTAGGTCATAAAATCCCAGATCTGCAGGTAGAATAGGTTGGTAATGTCCCTTGAACAAAGGTTTTGCTTTGGTCACATTGGTCCATTCTGTAAAACCTTTTCCCCACCATTCGTCATTTTCAGGGATTGGATGATACTGAGGAAGATAGATGGCCAAGTATTTGATTTCTTTCATGATGTGTTTATAAAGTTTTTATAACTCTTGCGGGTGCACCGGCAATCACAGTATTGTCCGGGAAACTTTTATTTACAACCGAGTTTGCGCCAATGATACAGTTTTTTCCTATACTCACACCAGGTAAAATGCAAACGCCTTCACCGATCCATACGTTATCTCCAATTGCTATTTCCCCTTTTGAATATAAATTTCTCTCTGCAGGTGCTTTCTCCAAATCTAGGCTTGTGGTATTGCCATGAGAATGGTCGGAAATGTATATTCTGCTAGCCATCAAAACATTGTTTCCAATAGTAATTTTATTAATGGCTCCAATGTGAACATCGGAATTGAAAATAACATTGTCACCGATTATTATCTGGGGAGAAAACCTTTCTTCCTGAAAATTGTCCCAAGCTTCGAGCCTTAAATTAAAAAGTGCAGAAAAATTTTTCCCCACTGAGATATATTTTGGATTTATTATAAAATGTTGCTCGGGTAAAATGGATCTTTCTCCGAAAGCCTTAAAATTAGCCTTTGCCCATTCTCTATATTTATCTCGCGCATATCTTTTATATGCACTAGAATTGATTATACTAAATATAAACTGAATGATATAGTTTTTTATAAAATTCATTTTTTTAAGAGAAAAAATCGTTTATACAATCTATGACAAGATTTTGCTCGTTTTCTGATAATTCATAATAAAAGGGAAGCCTTAAAAGACAATCTGTAAAATGGTCAGAATTAGGAATACTAATCTCTGGGTTTTCTGATAAAAAAAATTCACTTTTATTAAGACTCAAATAATGAAATACGGGATGAATATCTTTAGATTTTAAATCTTGAATCAGCCTTGTCCTTTCATCATAACTTTTGCAAATAATATAAAACATATGAGCATTGTTTGTCGCATAATCTGGGATTTTGGGTAAAGAAATGAATCCTTTTTGCTGTAACGGTAATAGTCCGTCCTGATATCTGCTCCAGATCTCTAATCTTTTTTTCTGAATGATTTCCAGATTTTCCAATTGGGCATACAAAAATGCCGAGATTATCTCAGAAGGAAGAAAGGAAGAACCAAGATCTACCCAACCGTATTTGTTGACCTCTCCTCGAAAGAATGCACTTCTGTTGGTTCCTTTTTCACGGATGATCTCTGCTCTTTCAAAATATCTGCTGTCATTAATGCTAAGCATACCACCTTCTCCTGCAATGATATTCTTTGTCTCATGAAAAGAAAATGCTGCAAAATGCCCGATGGATCCCAAAGCTTTTTTTGTTCCGTCGGAGAACGTGAAATAACTGTCAATAGCTTGTGCCGCATCTTCTACAACAAAAAGGTCATGCTTTTTTGCCAGATTCATGATCATCTCCATGTCACAAGCTACACCAGCGTAATGAACAGGAACGATGACCTTCGTTTTTTCCGTAATATGCTTTTCTATCTCCTGAGGGGTGATATTAGGATTATCTGAATAAGAATCGACAAAAATAATCTTGGCCCCACGAAGTGCAAAGGCGTTTGCAGAAGAGACAAACGTGTAACTGGGAACAATAACCTCATCTCCGGGTTTTATATTGCATAAGATAGCGGCCATTTCCAATGCATCTGTGCAGGAAGTCGTCATTAGTACTTTTGGGAAATTATATTTTTCCTCAAAAAACTGTTGACATTTTTTGGTGAACATACCGTCTCCGGAGATCTTGCCGCTTTTTACTGCTTCTTCTATATAAGTCAGCTCTTTACCGATAATAAATGGTTTGTTGAATGGTATCATAGTGTTTTAAACTTGGAGTCTTTGATTTTTATAAAATATTTTTCCACGTACTTGAAAGAAAAATAGCTTAAAAAAATTGTAAGACCCGGAATTAATAAATAAGTAAAAATATTGAATATATATATACTATCATATAATTTCAACAATTTGTAAGAAATTGGAAAAACCAGAAACATTACAAAAGGGTGATACATGTATATCCCATAAGAGATATTTCCTAAGAAAGAAAATGACCTGTTTGTGAATATGCCTTTGTTTGTTTGATCGATACTGATCAATATTAATAACAAAAAAAGAAACCCCAGGATCACACTTTGTACATATAAATCAAAAATAGGAATAGCAATTAAAACTCCAATTAATATTATTGTTATAAAATAAGTGATCGGGCTTTTGGTATAATCTGTAATTTTTCCAGTGAATCTCGAATAACAATATCCTCCAGCGGCTCCTATTGCCATAAACTCGAATGGGATTATACTCGCAATGTATGATAAAAATGATTTCGGATAAAAGATATTAAACACAAAAAAAATCATCAACATCAGACCAAATACCCAAATCAGAAGCTTCTTCCTAAAGAAAGCGATGATAAGCGGCCAAAGTATATAAAACTGTTCTTCTACACCCACCGACCATGATTGTGATGCACCGACCACGATCTTTCCTAGCTTAAGTGCTACGTTGGGCAGAAACATGATATAAAGCAATATACTTTCAAGAGTATAATTGGTAAAGTTCATGATCCTGTTGTAATAGACGGGAGTTCCTGAAAAAATATTAAAATGTTTGGCCAAAAATGGGACGATAACAAAAGCTATCATGATGATCATGTAGTACAATGGCCAAATTCTGAATATCCGCCTCAAGTAAAATTTTCTAAAATTTATAGCTCCGTTCTTCTCTTTTTCAGAGATCAAAAGATAAGTAATAAGAAAACCACTTAGTACAAAAAAAAGATACACACCGTTTTTTCCAAGATGTTCTATGAAATATGAAAAATATCTGTTTTTGAATAGGCTTTTGGTTCCTCCCAGGAATTTGAACAATTCGATATGATGAAATATTACAGCCAATGCTGCTACGGCACGCAATTCATTGAGTCCACTAAAAAATATTGTTTTCCTAGATGATTCCATTTTATCTTATAAATCTTGCAGGATTACCTACATATAATCCGGATGTTTCCAAATTTTTTATGACAACAGTACCTCCTCCTAATTGGATTTTGGCAGCGATATTAATATTATCGATAATAGTACTATTTATACCAATGATGCACAATTCTCCAATATTTGCAAAACCCGCGATGCATACAGACGGAGATAAAAAGCAATGATCTCCGATTACAGAATCATGAGCTACGGAGCATGATATATTCATTAGAACGTTATCTCCGATCTCCACATCCTGATCGATCATACAATTGGGATAGATGATAGTTCCCTTTCCGATTTTGGCAGATGGATCCACGATGCTTGTAGAATGCACAAAACTGTAAAAAGGAATTCTATTCTTAAAATCTTCAAACAATTGTCGTTTGACTTCCAGATGTTTATAGCCTATCGCTATAACCAACTCGTCAAAAATATTTTTTTCGAAATATTCCATAATATAATCCTTGCCTCCTAATACGGGAATGTTCTTCACCGAATTGCCTTTTTGCTGAAAATCATCAAAAAAACCAACAACCTTATTATTGGTATCAGATTGTATATGATACAAGATCTGTTGTCCCAGATGTCCGGATCCGATGATGGCTATACGTTTCATAAATAATTAACAATATCATTCATATTACTTATCCTTTCCTTGTAATTGGAAAAAATATTGAGTCTATCTATTAATAATGTTTTGAACCCAAGTTCTTTGGCGGGGATTATATCCAGCTTTAAAGAGTCTCCGATATAAAGTATTTCCTCTGGGCTAACATTCAGTTTATTTAGTGCCAATTCATAAAACTCCCGATGAGGTTTTCTGTAAGCTTCATTTTCAGAGATGATTATATCAGAAAAAATATTTTCTCCGATCAATTGATCCAACAAGCCATTCAATGTGCTATTGAAATTGGAGAGGACAGCCTTTCTTGTTTCAATTTTATCCAATATCATAACATCATCAAAAGCTTTCCATTCCAGATAAGAACATGCAGAAAAGAGTTCGTTCAATAACTCTTCCGTAGGGATAATTCCTAATGAAAGTAATAATTCAGCATTGAATTCTTTATAGAATTCTCTGGATGTCCTGTCAGGAAAATTAATGATTTCCGATAATAATTTGTGATGATATTGTAGTTTTTCCTCATCTATATCGTAAGAAAATTTCTGAAGAACGGTCAACATGTTAGAGTACAAGCTTGGCTTGTAGATCAAGGTATTTGCTGCATCAAACAGAATGACTTTTATTGGCTTGCTCATTTAAAAAATATAATGTTCGGAAGAAGAGTCTTTTAGCTCATTGATATTATTGTTTTTAGGATAGATCACATCCATCATGATCCTAATGGCACTTCCTTCGATAATGTTAGGTATAGAAGGTGAAGATTGATATAGATGTTCTTCCAGAGTATATCTCACATCTTCGAATCCAAAGTTGGAGCGGATAGAGTTTGTTCCCGATATTCTGCAGTTGATCTCAAATGGAACAATTTCTCCGTTTTCACGAACAATGGATTGTAGGTTCGCGCTTCCTACAAACTCGTTACAAGAGATGATCTTTTCCAAGATGATTTGTAATTGTTCATCATATGCACGATTAACAAAACACTCATTGGTAGCTCCGTTTTCCAATTTTCTTTCAAGATTTATAAAACCGTGCAAAGCCTTGTTCCTTGAAACATAAAAAGCAGTTGTGATCTCTTTTCCGATGACCAACTCCTGAACCATATAGCTGTCATCAAATGATTTAATATCCGTGGGATTGATATGTATTCCTCTAGATCCTCTGCCTTCTCTTGGTTTTACAATGTAATCTTTGAATACACCTTCCTGATAATCACTAGGTAAGTAGGTCTCTGCAAAAGGAAGGTCGTTTTTTTTGTGGTGCAAAAATGTCAAATATTTGTCAAGATAATTTTTGGATGTCTCCAAATTACTAACGACAACATTTGCTTTTAGGTCCTTTTGGTATAAGGATAGATAATAGACTTCATAATCCGTAGAAGGTATAACAAGGTCTACTTTTTCCTGTTCTACAATGTAATTGATGGTGGACAGATAGTCTTCATCCATGGCGTAAGGTACTTTGTAGAAAACGTCACAAAGATGGTTGCCAGCAGAAAAATCTGTTACATTGCAACCTATGATTTTTATAGGAAAGCCGGTTTTTTTGATGTTCCTTAAAATTCCTTGTCCAACGTTACCTCCGATACCAGTAACTAAAACTGTTTTGTTTTCCATTCAATTAATTCTTTTAATCCTTGTTTCATTGATACAAAATCATGATTGCTGAGACAAGGGTCGTTTTCATAATACTCTATTGACCTAGATTGGTCTGTACCTTTCAACACGATTTTACAATTTGTAAGATTCCGAATAAAACCAGCAATTTCAAGATTGGTATGGTTTTCCGGAGAGATTGCCAATATTATTTTATTCTGATTTTCCAAAGAAGCTCTTTTGGCCAAAAAGGCAACATCTTTTGCATGGATGTAGTTTTGTTTTCTTTCTCCATTTCCTAATAATGTTATTTCCTGTTTCTCTATAGCAGAGAGAATGACCTTGGGTAAAAAAGTGCTTTCTTTCATATGAGGTCCATACATGGAAGAGATTCTGAGAATAGCATATCGGGTACAATTTTCGATGATTTTTTCTGCAAACAATTTGCTTATCCCATATAATGATGAAGGGCAGGGAGCTGTGGAATTGTCTATTGTCCCATTTTTAATCCCATCATATACTGCAACACTAGAAAAATATATAAATTTTGAAGATGTGAAATGTTCCGTAATATTTTTTATGAGAATTATATTTACATCAATTATATTTTCTAATTCTTCGATATCATTTGATATCAAAGCACTTACAATATATACAACATCTTGATTGGGATCAATTTTTTTTACATCAGAAATGTGATAGTTTTTTTTTACTGATTGCAAGGGCTTGCTATGATATACAATAGTAACATCATCTTCTGAATGTTGTTTCAAAAGATAAGTTGTAAGTATACTGTTGGCTCCAAAGATCAGTATCTTTTTCATAATTTCTCTACCTCAGGGATGTCAATATTATAATTTTTATTTTTCCATTTAGCCACGCCTATATCCTGCCAAGGTTTATCCATTTGTTTCTGTAGAAAACCTTTTTCCCATTCTTTTGGGGAATCTATCTTCTTTACTTTTATGATGAACTTCGCATCCCGAAGGTCGATATTGTTTTTATTTGCCCAAAAAGCTGTAAAATCCCGAATTCCGATTTTCAGATTTTTCTGGTCGATATTATTATTTGCCACACGAAATGTCCACTTTACCCAGGTCGATCCACAAAGATAGGCTCCGGGAGTTCCATCTTGGTTGATGATTGGTAACCAGGTCTGTTTTCCATTTTTATCCAAATGCGCTATAGCAATAATGTGGTTGTAATCACTAAAATGATAATCCATAAAAACAGCATGATGGGTAATGCCCAAAAATGTTTTAGCAGGTTTTTCTATCTCATCGGAAAGATGTCCGAGAATTTTATTAACAGATGTTGCTTTAAAAGACATCCCCTTCTTAATGGAATTGTATGATACAAAGACTTGTAAAAATAAAATAAATGAAAGCCCAATTGTAATTCCCAAGACTTTAAGGTCACTTAAAGTATAATTCTGGAGAATCTTGAAACTTTCTTCTTTTGGAGGCAAAACAGGAGGTGTAAATCCACAATTGTCTTCTGTGCAGCGTTCTGTATTCCTGTTTTTTGCAATAAACCTGTATGTTATTTTTCCTAAGTGATAAATTCCGGGGATGCGCAGGATCCAGCTCAACGGCTTTAGATAGTTAATAGAGCCTAGAACCTGGATATAGGTATCAAGACCTTTGTACACTTTTCCATTTTTTATAGAATGTATATCGTCCAAAAGGTCATCCAAAGGAACTTCCTGAAGCAACGGTTCCTGCTCTCCGTAATATTGCACGGTCTTAAAATCAATTCTACCCTTGATATCAAAATGCTGGATTGTGATTTTGGTACGATTGCACAAAGGACATTCACCATCATAATAGAATGTCATAACAGGAGATTTCTTTTTTGGTAAGAATAATTTTTCCCAGAAAGAAACCGGGACCATCAACAGGTAGATGGAGCACATTCCCAAAGCAAACCAGGGAATTGGATAACAGATGAGAATTCCCATATGCAAACCTAGACCAATTATGAGCAATGGAACTCTCCATTTTTTACGAAAAAAAGTAAAAATAAATATAGTCTCAAAAGCAACCGTCAGATATCCTAGAAAAAGTATAAGATATTTCTGATCCAATATCCCATTTATTGGAATGAAAACAGTATTGGGGAAAGATGTTGGAAACCAGAGCCCCAGCCCTTTTGTCCAAAAAAAGGAAGTGAATTTATAAAAAATAGAATCAAAGTAAACAAAAGCGGCTCCCACCATAATAGGGATGAAGTAGCTTAGAACACTTACTTCTCTAGGTGGATCATAATTGAACCGGGTATTAGAATATTTATATTTAAGAATAAGCCTGTCCAAGGATAGGTTTCTTGATACTGGGAGAAAAAGTAGTAGAAAATTCATTCCCAGATAGGCATAGAACATATGATATTCATAGGTGTTGATGCTGCCGATCAAGATAATGGTCATCAGATAATTGATGATTGTGGCCAATCTTGTGAACAATCCTAAAACCAAAAAAATAATTGATATGATCCAAATAGAAATAGGAATACTAAAATCGATTTCTGCTGCATCTACAAAGGGTATTTTATCAAATATCAGATGCCGAAAAAAATAAAGTTGAGAGACTTCGCAAAGTAATACCAGCCCATATATTATTCTGAAAATGGAGAGGCCCAGCCCAGAAATATTTTTATTGTAAAGTCTTTTGATCATATCTATTGGTTAAGGATTTTAGAAAAGATTTTTTCAGCATATTCATATGAAGAAAATTCTTGAACTTGTTTAACTGCATTTTTAGAAAACTCACTATAGGAATTTTGATCCAAATCAAAGATATTTTTAATTCCATCTGCCAAACTTTTGATATCCTTCATTGGTATTTTGTAACCGTTATAATCATCGATTACCATATTGCTGATTATACCAGTGTCAAAACCAACTACGGGTGTTCCGCACGCTAGAGCTTCCGAGACCATCATGGGGCCAGAATCCTCGATTGAAGTATTCACAAAAACATCGGCAGCCTGATATAATAATGACAGAAGCCTGTAATCTTTTATGTAATCTATCTTCTGTTTTTTAAAGGATACGTTTTCAAATTCTTCATTTACAGTATTGGAAACCACTAGAAGAACTATTTTTTCTTTCAACTCTTTATTTGTATTTTCTTCTAATAGTTTAAGAGCTTCTATCAAGTATTTAAAACCTTTCCTGGGATCATCCATATTGAGGGCACCGGTTAGAATATAGAATTTATCGGATGACAAAGAGAAAATGTTTTTAGCAATTGTTTTGTTTCTATCGTTTAATAGATTGGTATCTATTAAGCTGTTTATATTATGTATGACGGTTTGATCTTTATATATCTTTGATCTTCGCGCTTGATCTAATGTTAACCCGGAACCTGCAATAATTTGAAAATCGGCTTTCCGGGCGTTTTCATATTTCTTGTCAAAATTATTTTTAGCGATTACCTTTTCATCTTTATTGATGATGGCCGGACAATTGTCATCACATCCATTGATATAACCTTCACATCCCCAAGAGAAGTGACAACCACCGGTAAAATGATTCATATCTACAGTAATATTGTATATTTTGGCTTTTGTAGCACTATACAAATTAAGGAGGTCGGTTGTATTGAGAAAATCAATGGTCATACCTACGAAAATATAATCTGGAGTGAAACCAACTGTTTTTAATAGACTTTCTGTATTGATCTTTTCATTGAGTTCGTCACTACTGAAAAAAGAATATTTTTTGTCGGTTTGGAGAGGTATGCTCTTTTTTGTATGATCTGACCCAAATTTTGTTTTGAGCAGGGCAATTATTTTTTCTAATACACCAATTTTTTTTGGAGTGGAAAAGTTTGGCCTGTAGGCTTTTATGAATTCCTCATTCTTAGTTTTATGCTTTACACACATCACAACCTCATGTCCCATATTTTTGAGAATATGAGCCACTTTATACATTGCTTCGTACGCACCGTTTACATCACCTGTGGATAATATTAATATTTTTTTTCCCATCTCACATCCATATTACAGGAGGAGTTATAATGCCATTGTCTGTGTCTCCGGTGAGAAAGTTTTCATGACCCGTTTCTACAATAGATAATTGTAATCCCCCTTTGATCGCGTCAAATAATTCTACCCCAGGACTATCCAGGGCAACCGAAAGAATGTAAATATTGGGAATCAGCTTTTCACCTTCTATTTTTAATGTAAAGCTATTTTCACCAGCTTGGTAAAGTATTTTCCTTGTGATAAAGATCACATTTTCAAATTTGTCCAAGATGGCAATATTCACCCGGACACCATTTTTTGCATTTCTGTTTATGAAACTGATGTCAACGTTGATATCATCATCATGACCAAACTCAGAAGTTTCGGTGTTCTTGTTGTTGTATATTTTAACGTTTTGGATTTGAGCTTTTTTATGCGGGTCTTCCTGGTAAAAGAAGCTGGAGTTTGGAGTGAGTTCGTTTATGATATAACTCTCCATGATTTTGTTTATAGGACCCTGGTCTTCCAGATTACCGTGTTTTAATAATATTCCGGTGTTGCATAGCGTCTTTACAGCGGCCATATTGTGGCTTACAAAAAGAACGGTCCTGCCTTCTCCCTTTGTCACATCTCCCATTTTTCCAAGACACTTTTTCTGAAATTCTGCATCTCCAACAGCAAGCACTTCATCGACGATCAAAATTTCTGATTCCAAATGAGCTGCAACAGCAAAAGCCAATCGGACATACATCCCGGACGAATATCTTTTTACAGGTGTATCAATGTATCTTTCAACTCCGGAAAAATCAACGATCTCATCAAATTTTCTTTTGATCTCTTTCCTTGTCATTCCCAAAATGGCGCCATTCAGATAGACATTTTCCCTTCCGGTCATCTCTGGATGAAAACCAGTTCCTACTTCTAGTAAAGATGCGATTCTTCCATTCGTATATATCTTTCCAGTCGTTGGTTTGGTAACCTTGCTTAATAACTTCAGCAAAGTGGATTTTCCGGCACCATTTCTTCCGATAATGCCAACTGCATCTCCCTGCTCGATCTCAAAATTAATATCTCTTAGAGACCATACATAATCGCTATTTCCTTTTTGTGTCCTATCGTTGGTTTCACCGATTTTGAGATATGGATCTTCTTTTCCCCTCATTCTGTACCAAAGGCGGTTGAGGTCATGAGAAAGAGTCCCGGAGCCAACTTGACCAAGACGATATTGTTTAGATATATTTTCAGCTTTTAATGCAAGCATTTTGTGTTTTGTTTTGATTAATAAAAACCTTGAAGGATTATTTGCGGATTAATATCAGACTGTGTCCATGAATCCTTTCTCTACCTTATTGAATATAATTGTTCCAATAACGAGAATAAATAGTATGATTCCTGTGCTTATCAACAACATAGTAGAGTTAAAGTCTCCGACTCCTAACCAAGCATATTTGAAACATTCAAAAATTCCTGTCAAAGGGTTATAAAATGCCAAAGTCCTAAAAATTCCTTTTAAACTTGATATTGGATAAATAACAGGAGTAGCATACATATATAGGCTGATACCAAAGGTCAAAAGCATTTGCATATCTCTATATTTTGTGGTAAGAGATGAAAAGATCATTCCCATTCCCAAGGCAAATAGTGCCATCAAAGCTATTAAAAACGGAGTTACCAAGATCCACCAGTTTGGTTGTATTTCACCTTTGTAGAGGTAATAAAAAAATACGACCAGAAATAATGTCATTTGAACCCCAAATCTCATCAGGTTCGAGAATATGATAGAAAGAGGCATCACTAATCTAGGAAAATATACTTTCCCAAAAATTCCGGCATTATTAGTAAAAACATTAGATGTGGATGTAAGGCAGCTGGAAAAATAATTCCATAATGTAATACCTGCCAGATAGAATAGAATTTTAGGGGCTCCATCTGTAGATAACTTGGCAATATTCCCAAAAACTATAATGTAGACAATAGTAGTAAATATAGGATTGATAAAAAACCACATCGGGCCCAATATGGTCTGTTTAAAGCTAGAAACAAAATCCCGTTTAACAAACATATAGACCAAATCCTTATAACGCCATACCTCTCTCAGATTAAGGTCAAAGAGAGAATGGTTGGATTCTATAGTTTCTGTCCATTGATTGCTTTTTGTTTCATTCATTTGTGGTTGTGTTTAAGTTTTATTTGATCAGATTCTTCAGGTACTCTCCATACCCACTTTTTCCATATTTGGCAGCGGTTTCGAGAAGTTTTTCTTCATTGATAAATTTGTTTCTGAAAGCAATTTCCTCGATACATCCAATTTTGAAGCCTTGCCTCTTTTCAATCACGCTTACAAATTCAGAGGCGTCCTGAAGGGAATCAAATGTCCCGGTATCCAGCCAAGCCGTACCTCTATCAAGAACGCCAACTTCCAATTTTCCCTCACTAAGATAAACATTGTTGATATCGGTGATCTCGAGCTCTCCTCTTGGAGAAGGCTTGATGTTCTTTGCAATTTCCACCACATTATTATCATAGAAATATAATCCTGGAACGGCATAATTTGATTTAGGGTTTAAAGGTTTTTCCTCAATAGAAATTGCTTTAAACTCATTGTCAAATTCTACAACACCATATCTTTCCGGGTCGGAAACATGGTATGCAAAAACAACACCTCCATCAGGATTAGTTTTGTTCTTGAGCAAAGTTCCCATTTCAGAACCATAAAAAATGTTATCACCCAATACTAACGCTGCTGAATCAGCACCAATGAACGTATCACCCAGAATGAAAGCCTGGGCCAATCCGTCTGGACTTGGCTGAACTACATACTCTATATTGCAACCAATCTGGGACCCGTCACCTAATAGCTTGATGAAGCCTGCTTGGTCATGTGGCGTGGTAATTATCAAAATGTCTTTTATTCCAGCCAACAAAAGTGTTGATAGTGGATAATAGATCATCGGTTTATCATAAACTGGCATCAATTGTTTGCTGACTGCTATCGTTAATGGATAGAGTCTGGTTCCGGATCCGCCAGCAAGTATAATTCCTTTCATCAGGGATTGAGTTTTTTATTTTTGTATTATGAATATTGACTTTCGTAGTATTTTTGATAATCCCCTGAGGTAACATTGTCCAACCATTCTTTATTCTCCAGGAACCAATCAATGGTTTTAGCTAATCCTTGTTCGAAAGTTACAGAAGGTTTCCAGCCTAGGTCTTTATTTAACTTTGTAGCATCTATCGCATAACGTTTATCATGTCCTGGTCTATCTTTCACATAGGTAATCAGTTTTTCAGAATGGCCTTCCGGTTTTCCAAGTTTGGCATCCAATTGTTTTATCAACTCTTTTACTAGGTCGATATTTTGCCATTCGTTAAATCCTCCGATATTGTATGTTTCTCCAGTTTTTGATTCGTTAAAGATCTGGTAGATTGCTTTTGCGTGATCAATGACGAATAACCAATCTCTTGTATATTTTCCATCTCCATAGATTGGTAGTGGTTTTTCATTCAGGATATTAGAAATACATAGTGGAATTAGTTTTTCAGGGAAATGATTTGGGCCATAGTTGTTCGAACAATTAGATAATATAAATGGCATTCCATAAGTATTTCCGTATGCTCTTACTAAATGGTCTGAGGCAGCTTTTGAAGCAGAATATGGCGATTGTGGGTCATATGGAGTGGTTTCCAAAAAGAAACCGGTTTCGCCAAGACTTCCATAAACCTCATCCGTAGAAACATGATAGAAAAGATTTTTTCTAGGTTCATTCGGAAATCTACCATGTGTGTGTTCGGGATTTAATGTCCAAAACTCGATACAAAGGTTCAAGAGATTTGCGGTTCCGTTTACATTTGTGTTGATGAAAGCGTTAGGATCGGTAATACTTCTGTCAACATGACTTTCTGCAGCTAAATGAACAACTGCATCTGGATTATATTTTTCGAAAACTTTTCTTAGTTCCTCAGGTTTTGTGATATCTGCCTTTTCGAAAACGTAATTAGGCTCATTTTCGATATCTTTTAGATTTTCAAGATTTCCAGCATAAGTAAGGGCATCAAGATTGACGATTGTTGAATTCGGATTATTCTTTACAAATTCTCTTACAACATGTGATCCGATAAAACCTGCCCCTCCGGTTATAATAATATTTTTCATCTTCAGTATTTAAATCATTTTATTAATTTTCTACCAATACTTTTGTAGAAAAATTTATTTTGTTCAGCTAATTCCAGAGGGAACATGTTTCTTCCGTCAAAAATTGCTTTATTGATCATTTTTTCTGCCATCAATTCAAAATTTGGGTTTTTGAATTCCGGCCATTCTGTTGCAATCAAAAGCGCATCAGCATTATCTAATGCAGAATACATATCTTTCGCATAAGTGATCTTATCGCCTAATATCTTCTTGACATTTTCTTCTGCAATATTGTCATATGCTACAACCTCTGCGCCTTTTTCCAATAATAATTTAATATTGTCAAGAGAAGATGCTTCCCTGATGTCATCTGTGTTAGCTTTGAAAGCTAACCCCCAAACTGCGATTTTCTTACCTTGGAGACTTCCCCCAAAATAATTTTCCAGTTCTGGGACCAAGATTACTTTTTGAGTTTTATTGATATTTTCTGTAGCGTCAAGCAGTTGGAAATCATATCCTTCCTGTTTGCCGCTATTCAATAATGCTTTTACATCTTTTGGGAAACAGCTTCCACCATAGCCAATTCCTGGAAATAGGAATCTGTGCCCGATCCTGTCATCACTACCCATTCCAAGCCTTACCAGATCTACATCTGCTCCTACTTTCTCACAGAAATTTGCTATCTCGTTCATGAAAGTGATTTTCACAGCAAGGAAAGAATTGGCAGCATATTTCGTTAACTCAGAAGATCTCTCATCCATATTGATGATAGGAACTCCGATATTTGTAAATGGCTGATATAATTTTGCCATGATGCTTCTCGCTTTTTCAGAAGAAGAACCAATTATCACTCTACTGGGATTCATACAATCCTCTACAGCAAATCCTTCTCTTAGGAATTCTGGATTAGAAACAACATCGAATGGAATATCCGTTTTTGCCGCAATAGTTTCTCTTACTTTATCGGCTGTCCCCACTGGAACTGTACTTTTGTTTACAATTACTTTGTAATCTTTCATTATATCACCAATGTCGTTGGCGACTTTTAGAACATAAGAAAGATCAGCAGAACCATCTTCTCCCGGAGGTGTAGGCAAAGCAAGGAAAATTACCTCACTTTTGTCCAAGGCTTCTTTCAGGTCAGTCGTAAAAAAGATACGGTTTGCCTGTATATTTCTATGGAACATTTCTTCCAATCCTGGTTCGTAGATGGGAACGATGCCGTTCTTCATCCCTTCTACTTTTTTTTCATCAATATCTACACAGAAAACCGAATTTCCTATTTCTGCAAGAGTAGTTCCTGTAACAAGACCCACGTAACCAGTACCAACAATTGTAATATTCACAAAGAATTAGTTTTAAAATTTGGGCAAAAATAAGAAAAAATTAGTTGTTGTATGTAAACCGATAATTATATTTGTTCGGGACGCTGGTTTTGGAAAGCTTCGGTCTGAAATAGTTGCTTCTGATGAAAGTGTACTCTTTTGTTGAGATAGATTCATGTTCTGAGTTTTGATATGTTTTATTAGATGCTAATTTTATGAAAATCAAATAGAATAATGGGTTTAAAAATTATTTGGTCATGATTAAGTTCAGTCTTTGTTGTTTGACTTTATAGATAAAAAGTTGTCCTAAATAATTGATGTTGCAATGAAAGGTGTTGATTATGTCTTATTCTTAACGGTTGATTGCTTGTATATTAAATAATTTTTGAATATATTTGCAAAAGATTTACGGGAAAAATGAGAAGGCTTTCGCAAGAATGCCTTTTTTCGTAGCTATAATCAGGCTTTTTAATATGGATTTTAAAACAGAGGTAAGTCGCCTGCTTGGCGAGTTTCTTTTAACGAGAACAGATCTTTTTTTAGTTGACCTCAAGGTCTCTGCGTCTTCAGATATTGTTGTGACTTTGGATGGGGATAACGGGGTGACACTTCAGGATTGTCTGGATGCAAGTAGAGCAATTGAATTCAGTTTGGATAGAGAGGTTCATGATTTTGGATTGCAGGTAATGTCTGCGGGCCTGAGCGAGCCTTTGGAGTTTCCAAGACAGTTCAGGAAGAATATTGGGAGAGAGATTGATGTGATGCTGAATGATTCTTCGAAGGTTGAAGGCGAATTGGTCCATGTGGATGATGATAAGATAACACTTAGGTTAGAATATAGGAGGCCAAAATTAATAGGTAAGGGAAAAGAAGATGTTACAGAGGAGAAGGAGATTCCTTATTCTGAAATTAAAAAAGCATTAGTAGTAATAAAATTTTAACATAACGATGTGTTGATGTTGATTTGAAGGTCAATAATCAATCATCATATATCAATTATATATTAATATGGATAATTTAGCTTTAATAGAAGCATTTGGTGATTTTAAAGAAATAAAGAATATCAGCAAAATAGACTTAATGGCTATTATCGAAGATTCTCTTAAGACTCTTCTTAGAAAAAGATACGATTCGGATGATCATTTTGATGTGATTGTGAATCCTGATAAAGGAGATTTCCAGATTTTCTTGAACAAGGTGATTGTGGAAGATGAGATGTCTGAAGATGATGATCTGGAGATTGAGATTTCTGAGGTTAGAAAAATAGACCCGACTTTTGAAGTAGGTGAAGAATATACGCAAGAGATACCTGTTTCCAAATTGGGGAGAAGAAATATCCTAACATTGAAACAAATCTTAGCAACAAAGATACAGGAGCATTTCAACGCTGCATTGTATGAGCAGTTCAGGGATAAGATTGGAGAACTGATCGTTGGCGAGGTTCATCATATCCGTCACAAGCATGTAATTCTTTTAGATGACGAGGATAATGAATTCATTTTGCCAAAAGAAAATCAGATACCTTCCGACTTCTTCAAAAAAGGTGATAATGTAAGAGCTATTGTAGAAAGTGTTGATTTCAGAGGTTCCAAACCTCAGATCACGGTTTCCAGAACAGCACCTAAATTCCTGGAGAAATTATTGGAACTGGAAATTCCTGAGATCCAGGACGGAACTATCATCTTGAAAAAAGTAGTGAGAATCCCTGGTGAAAAAGCGAAGATCGCTGTAGACGCTTATGATGACAGAATCGATCCGGTAGGGGCTTGTGTCGGAGTAAAAGGTTCTAGGATCCATGGTGTTGTAAGAGAGCTGAGAAATGAAAATATTGATGTGATCCAATGGTCAAAAAATCCGGAGATTCTTGTAAAGAGATCTTTAGGAAATATTACCATCAATAAAATTGAGGTCAATGAGGATGCTAATTATGCTTTAGTTTATACACCAGTTGAGGAGATTTCTAAAGTTATCGGTAAACAAGGTCAGAATATTAAGTTGGCATCATGGTTGTCAGGTTTTGAGATTGATGTTTACAGAGAAACTTCTGATGATGATGATGTAGAATTGAGAGAATTCTCAGACGAGATAGAAGCTTGGATTATAGATGAGTTCAAAAAAGTGGGACTTACTACAGCTAGAAGTGTATTGGATAAAGATACAGAGGCTTTGTTGAAAATCGTGGATCTTGAAGAAGAGACCATCGAGGAGGTGAAGAATATTCTAAGAGAAGAATTAGAAGGGTAAGGAATAGGTCTGATGAAAGAGGTTTCGGAAGACCAAATTTAATAAAAAAGAAAAATAAAAAGCAAACAGCTTAAACGCTAAAGCCAAAAGCAAATTTATATTTATGCCAAAAATAAGATTAAATAAAGCCGTTAAAGAACTGAACATTTCTATACCGAGAGCTGTGGAATATCTCCAAAGCAAAGGGATAGATGTGGATAGTAATCCTAACGCTCTATTAGAAGAACAGGCATTTTCTGCATTGGAAGCTGAGTTCCGAAAAGATGGAGAACAGAGAAAAGCTTCTCATGAGGTGGTAATTTCTAAAGTTCCTGACGAAAAATTAGCGATCGAAGAAAAAGCACCTGAGGTTATAAGAGCCAAATCAAACGCAAGACCTGAAACCAGGATTTTGGGTAAAATAGACTTGAACCCGGCTAAACCTGCGGAAGGAGTCGTTCCGGATGTTCCTGCTGAACCTGTTCAGAAAGAGGAACCAAGACCAGAGGTGGTTAAAAGAGAAGAAAAACAGGAGTTCAAAGTTTTAGATAAAATAGACTTATCGAAGCTGGAAAGCAACAAGCCTAAAGTTGCCGAAAAACCAAAAGAAGAGCCAAAACCAATTATAGAAGAAGAGGTTAAAAAAGAGGGAAAAGTTGAGCCTGTAAAACCTCAAGTGGAGTCTACGGAAACATCTGAATCTGATGAGCCTCAGAAAATAGAGACTGTTTATCAAAAATTAGATGGTCCCAAAATCGTAGGTGAGAAAATTGATCTTTCTCAGTTCAATAAACCGAAGCCTTCTGCTAATTCTAATAATAACGCTGCAAAGAAAAAGAGGAAGCGTATTGCTAAGGATGTCCCTGGTCAGAATAATAATTCTAACCTAGGTAATAATCAACAGGGTGGAGGTAATAACAACAGACCAGGACAGGGCGGACAAAATAACAACCGACCACAAGGGCAAGGTGGAAACAACCAGGGCGGAGTTAATCGCCAAGGTGGAAACAATAACCGTCCCGGAGGAAATAACAACAATCGTGGCGGAAATAACCGAGGAGGTCATGGACAAGCTCGTACGATGCCGGTTGAGCTTACAGATGAGCAAGTTAAAAATCAGATCAAGGAAACCTTAGAAAAACTAACAAATAAAGGAGGTAAATCTAAAGGTTCTAAACATAGAAAAGACAAGAGAACTTGGAGAAGGGAGCAAGATGAACTTCAGCAAGAGATCGATGCTCAAGACAGAACACTGAAAGTTACTGAGTTCATCACTGTTAGCGAATTAGCTAGTTTGATGAACGTGAGTGCAACCGAAGTAATCTCTGCATGTTTTTCGCTTGGTGTGATGGTGACCATGAACCAACGTTTGGAAGCGGACACTCTTACATTGGTAGCCGATGAATTTGGCTATAAAATAGAGTTTTCTGATGCGGATGTAGAAGAAGCAGCAGCAGACGAGACCCCAGATTTGGAAGAGGACCTTCTTCCAAGAGCTCCTATCGTTACAGTAATGGGGCACGTAGACCATGGTAAGACTTCCTTACTAGATTATATTAGAAAAACCAACGTTATCGCAGGTGAATCTGGCGGAATCACGCAGCACATCGGTGCTTACAATGTGAAATTGGAAAGTGGACAAAGAATTACATTCTTGGATACACCTGGTCACGAGGCATTTACCGCGATGAGAGCCAGAGGTGCACAAGTTACCGATATTGCGATTATTGTGGTTGCTGCCGATGATGATGTAATGCCACAAACCAAAGAAGCAATTGCTCACGCACAAGCTGCGGGTGTTCCAATGATCATTGCAATCAACAAAGTAGATAAAGCTGGAGCCAACCCGGATAATATCCGCCAACAACTTTCTGGAATGAATATTTTAGTAGAAGAATGGGGAGGTAATGTTCAGGCGCAGGAGATTTCTGCTAAATTCGGTAACAATATCGATTTGTTATTAGAGAAAGTTTTACTTCAGGCAGAAATGTTAGAATTGAAATCTAATCCTAATAAGCAAGCTAGTGGTGTTGTAATAGAAGCAGCTTTAGATAAAGGTCGTGGTTATGTTGCTACTATGCTTGTTCAAAACGGTACTCTAACAGTTGGAGATTACGTATTGGCTGGAAAAAACCATGGTAAAGTAAAAGCAATGTTGGATGAACGTGGAAAGCCAATGGAAAAAGCCGGACCATCTATACCGGTTACTATTCTTGGTTTGGATGGAGCGCCAACAGCGGGAGATAAATTCCGAGTTTTTGCTGATGAAAAAGAAGCTAAGACCCTTGCGAATAAGAGAGAGCAGCTTCAAAGAGAGCAATCTATCAGAACTAAGAAACATCTTACGCTGGATGAGATTGGTCGCCGTATCGCTTTAGGAGATTTCAAAGAGTTGAATATCATTCTTAAAGGTGATGTGGATGGTTCTGTGGAAGCATTGGCTGATCAATTACAAAGATTATCGACTGAGGAGATTCAGGTTAATATCCTTCATAAAGGAGTTGGTCAAATTTCTGAAAGTGATATTCTATTAGCAGCGGCTTCCGATGCAATTGTAATAGGATTTAATGTAAGAGCAAGTGTCAATGCAAAAGATATTGCCGATAGAGAGGAAGTAGAAATCAGGACCTATTCTATTATTTACCGAGCAATCGACGAAGTTAAAGAAGCAATGGAGGGAATGCTTTCTCCGGAGATTCAGGAACAGGTTATTGGTAACGTTGAGATCAGAGAAGTATTCAAAATCTCTAAAGTTGGTTCTATTGCAGGTTGTATGGTCCTTACAGGAAAAGTAACGAGAAACTCTAAGATAAGACTTCTTAGAGACGGGATCGTAAAATTTGATGGAGAGTTAGAAAGTTTGAAACGTTTCAAAGATGACGTCAAAGAAGTTACCAAAGGTTATGAGTGTGGTCTTAATATAAAAGGCTATAACGATATAGAAGTTGGAGATATCCTTGAAGTTTACGAAGAAGTAGCTGTTAAGAAAAAGCTTAAATAATACTAAACCTGCTGAAAAGCAGGTTTTTTTATTTGAAAATATTTATTTAGATTAATTCTAAATAAATATTTTTTTATTTTATATTATATAAAGGTTTGTTTAAGATGGCTTTAAATTATTCTTATTATTTTTAAAATATATTAAGTGATTTATAAAAAAAAAGTTTTAATTTCTATCAATTGTCTAAAGATTACAATGGTTTATTAAAGAGTACTGTTAGTATTTTTGTTGGTGTTAATTTTTTTTAACATATTTGCAGATTATAATTAAATAGTGTTAATATGAATGTAAAATTACGATTGTTATCTGTCGGCGTATTGTTCTTTACGGGACAAGCATTAATGGCACAAAAAGCTAAGAAAGATACAACAACTAGCACAAAAGACATTGAAGAGGTAGTTGTAATTGGAAACATCAAGTTGGACCCAGCTCAGAAAGTAGGTTCTTATAATACGGTTTCTAAAGCAAACTTCGAATCTACACCATTTTCATCTGTTGATGAAGTTTTGAATGGCAGAGTGGCTGGTTTGAACTTTTCATCTGCAAGTGGTGATCCAGGGTCATCTAATATGGTAATCATTAGAGGGGTGAGTTCTTTAATTGGGACACCTAATCCTTTATATGTTATTGATGGGGTTGTTATTGGAAAAGGGGCTGATAATGCTCAAATGATGGAGTCTTGGAATCCGCTGGCTGCCATTGATCCAAATGCAATTGAGTCTGTGGATGTATTAAAAGATGCCTCGGCCACGGCTTTATATGGTTCTAGAGGAGCTAATGGTGTCATCATCGTTAAGACAAAAAAAGGGAAATATAATCAGAAAACCAAATTTGAATTCTCCACAGAAACAGGTATTCAAGACAGAGCTTTTGATAAGCTTAAGTTAATGAACGCTGATGAATATATCAAGTATGGTACAATGTTGATATGGAATAGTAGAGGGAGAGGTGTTTCTGAAAGTCTTGTTACGAACATGGATGAGGCTAAAAAATACTTCTTGGAAAATTACGAGAATACGTATTATAATGAAGGAAATCTTAAGAATACCGATACAGATTGGGTGAAAGCTGTTACAAGGGGAACTTCTGTTGTTAATACCTATAATTTTGGAGCAACTGGTGGTGGAGAGAATACATCTTTCAGAATAGGAGGTTCTTATTATCAAAACAAACCATTGATTCTTACTTCGGGCTTTGATAGAATAAGTTTAAACACAGCAATTAATCACAAAGCTTCTGAAAAATTAAAATTTGGAATAAATATTAATTATTCAAATATTAAAAGAGAGACCTATTTTGGAGGAAGGGCATCCGCAAATCCTGTGACATCATCAATCATGATTTCACCATTACGCCCAATTTATAATGAAAATAACAATCCAGATGATGGACTATACAATCAATCTGATTTAGGAGAAGGCTCACCAACAAAAGGATTTAATCCAGTGTCTATTTTAAATGAAGCAAGACAAAAATCTTGGATTAATACATTTATAGCCTCTGCAAATATGGATTATTCAATTTCAAAAGATTTTGCCTTTAACTCAACATTTGGAACTCAGACACAGTTAATGAGAGAGCAAATGCTGGTTCAACCAGGGCATCCTGTGTATACAATTATGACTCAGGATCAAGGTTTTCTAGGTGATTATAGAACAAATATTTTCGAATGGAACTGGGTAAACTCTCTTAGCTTTAACAAAGTATTTGCAGATAAACATTCAGTAAGTGCAGCAGCAGGTATTGAGTATCAAGATCATATTTATAATGTATTAAGTGCTCAGTCATTTACTCTTAATAATGGTGATCCATATTTTAACTATACCGATGAGCAGTTTGCATCTAATGATGATTTGCAATGGCGTCAGTTATCATATTTTGGGAAATTAAGCTATAGTTTTGATAAAAAATATTCAATTTCTGGGCAATTAAGAAGAGATGGGAACTCAACTTTAGGCAATGAAAAGTTTGGAACTTTTTGGTCATTAGGAGGGTCTTGGAATGTAGCTCAGGAATCTTTTGCTCCATCTATTTTCTCAACTTTGAATTTACGAGCTAGTTATGGAGTTTTAGGAAATATTCCGTATGCTGATCAGTGGGGGCCTCAATATAATTCTGCTACAAATTTATTCTATAATTACACTTATGGATGGGGAGGTAATGGTGGTTACGGAGGATTCAATAATGCTGGTAATCCAATTTTAGCTTGGGAGGAGTCAAAACATTTAGATATTGGTGGTGAGATTGGGTTATTCAATGATCGTTTGAAGTTTACGTTAGATTATTATAGAAAAATCACAGATGGTGCTATTGATACTTATTACTTAGCAGCCGAATCTGGGGGCCCTGGCGGTTTTTATGGAAATGTCGGTAGAATCAATAATTCTGGATTCGAATTAGTAGTGGAAGCTACACCTATTAGATCTGGTAATTTCCAATGGAATATTAATGCTAACGGAGCTTATTCTAAAACTAAATTGGAAAAGCTATATGGTCAGGATTTAGTAACATATGAGGGTGATACTTCAGATGCTAGCAATGAGTTAGTTGCATTAGCTCCAGGACACTTATTAGGAGAATATTATACTATACTGTGGGCAGGAATTGCACAAGCTGATGATGCAACAAAAGGTATAAAAGCAGGGGATGCTCTTTTCTACACAGATGGCTCTAAAACCGATGTTACCAACATAAGAACCGATGCCCAAAGAGCTTGGATGGGTAAAAGTGCTTTTCCGATTTACAATGTTGGTGTAACCAATGAGTTCAAATACAAAAATATTTCATTGAGCTTTTTGCTATCAGGGCAATTTGATTTTTATGTTCAGAATGGAGTGCATTCTTACACATTGCATGATGGTAGATTCCCTACAAGAAATCAAGTGACAGATGCTTTGTATGATAGTTGGACAGATGCGCCAGGAATGGAGAATTATAATGCTAGTAATCCTAAAGCTATTTTAGGAGATCCAAATACTTCTAGATTGGAATCTTCTCGTTTCTTGAATAAGGGAGATCATATCAGATTGAAAGAATTAAAAATTGCTTACTCTTTTGGAGACGTTTTCAAAAAAAGTGTAGGAATTAACAATTTCACAATTTATTTGAGAGGTACAAACTTATTAACTTGGGCATTTGATAAGGATTTGAATTATGATCCAGAATCTAATTCTAATTCTTGGTCTTGGTTAGGAAAAGGAAGATATTGGTATGCGTCTCCTGTATTAAGAACAATGTCAATGGGTATTCAACTTGGATTTTAAAAATTAATTAAAATGAAAAAATATATATTAATATCATCTATATTCCTTTTAGGTTTTACACAATCATGTAGTGAAAGCTCATTGGATTTAGAGGCAAACAGCGTGGTTAATATTGAAATTCCCCGCACAGAAGAACAATTGCAAATGCTGTTAAATGGGGCTTATTATAATTTAGGCAGTACAAGTGGTTTTGGAACTGAATTGATGATATTTGGAGATCTTCTGGGAGATAATCTTTTCGTATCTTCAACCAATGCAAATTTTGTATTAACTAATAATAAAAACTATAACTCAAATCAGGGAGAGTTTGGCTTTTATGGATTGATGTACAATGCAATCATGAAATGTAACATGATTATCAATGATACGAATGTTGCAAGCAATATTAATGTCGAGAGAATGAAAGCAGAAGCAAAAATTGTTAGGGCTTTAGCTTATTTTACTTTAGTTACATATTATTCTCCATCTCCAACTTCTGGAATTAATCAAGAATATGGTATTCCTATTGTTTTAGGTAATTATGACTCTTTAATACAACCTAAAAGGAATACTGTTGCAGAAGTATATGAGCAAATAATTTCTGACCTAAATGCAGGTATAAACGCAAACGTGGGTACATCATTAGATAAACCAAACAGGTCAACATTGGGGAAAACAGCTGCGAAGCTTCTATTATCAAGAGTTTATCTTACGAGAAGAGCGGCAGGTGATGCTCAATTAGCATTACAATATTCTTCAGATATTGTAAATAATGCTACACCAACAGATCAGAATGGTTATGCGCCAATTAATGCTAGTGCACTAACAGACCCTACTAAAGCTTTTAATGCTACAACTAATCCATATAAGTTTTTTACTTATTTTGCAGGTACCGATGATTCTGTATCAGAAAATCAACAAGAAACAATTTGGGAGCTGGATGTTAACGATTTAGCTAATCAGGTCACTGGTATTGGTTCTAATGTAGCTTTGCCACTCTATTATCATAGAACTGGAGATAAAAGAAGTTTGCTTTTCAATCAGACTTTTTACAACAGTTTCGGAACCCCACCAACAACAGCTACACAAATCTTAAATGATGATGTTAGGAGAGGGTCTTCAAGTGCAGGACTTTTAATTTCTACAGGAGTTCCAACTACTGATACACCTAGAGGTTTTTGGACTAATAAGTATCCTAGATTAACAAGTGCTTCTGCTGGTTCTAGTCAGGTTGCGCTTATGAGAAATATCAAGGTGTTCAGATTTGCTGAAGCACAACTAAATGAAATTGAGGCATTATACCTTACAGGTCAGCAAGCCTTGGCATTAACTAAATTAAATGAATTTGCATTAAGCAGAAAAGGAAGAACCTATACTGGAGCTAATCTGCTTAATGATATTTTGACCGAGAGAGCTAAAGAGTTCTATGGTGAAGGTCAAAGATTTTGGGATTTGAAACGTTATAATCTTTCAATAACAAAACCATCAAATTGCAATATGAATTGTGATGTTAAAGCGGATGATAAATTAAGAGTACTGCCAATGACTTTAGGAGCTCTTAATTCAAATGCAAATTTGACTCAATATCCAGGATATAACTAAACTTTTCCAAGATAATAAAAACACCTTATAAATAATTAATAAGGTGTTTTTTTATGCAAGAATGTCAAATACAAATGTTAATTTTAAAAATGGTGTTAAAAATTGAGTAGATTTCAGTATTAATTATTATATTTACAGTAAAATTAAATTTTATCATATGAAAAAAATATTATTTTCTTTAGCATTGGTTTCTGTTGCAGGCTTATCGCAAGCTCAGACTTGGGTGCCGAAAACAACAGGTGCTCCGGCATTACACTTTGTAAATGTTCTTAAAGCTGTGGATGCCAATACGATTTGGTTTAGTGATACAGCTGCCACAGCTGCTACAGATACCGGTAGATATATCGGTTTGTCTACAGATGGGGGGAACACTTGGTCAAATAAATTGATTTCTGGTCCTGTTGCTGCTGCTACTATTGGAGACATGCATCCAATTTCTGCAACTACTGCATGGATCGTGAGCTCGGGTTCAGGTTCTCAAAACGGGATTTGGAAATCTACAAATGCTGGAACAAGCTGGACAAAACAAACAACAGCATCTTTCAGTACAGGGATTTCTTTTGCAAACGTAGTTCATTTTTGGGATGAAAATAATGGATTCTGCGCTGGAGATCCATTTGGTACGGGTTCTAACTTAAGATACGAAATGTACACCACTACTAACGGAGGTACTACTTGGACAAATATTCCAACAGGAACAGCGCCAACTCCTCTTGATGGTGCAGAATATGCTTATACTTCTAAAATTACAGTTCAGGGAAATAATATTTGGTATGGAACAGACTTAGGAAGAGTTCTTTATTCTCCAAATAGAGGTGGTTCTTGGCAAGCATTCCAAACACCTGCTGTTGATTTTGGTGGTGTAACCGTTTCTGGGTTTACAGCTGAAGTTGCATTCAAAGATTCTACAAATGGACTACTTGTTTCTGATGAAGATGGAGTTGGGTTTTTACATTCAACATCAAATAGCGGTGCTAGCTGGACTCAGATCACGCCAAATGGAACTTTCTATGCAAACAATATAGTATATGTCCCAGGGACAGCCAATACATATGTAAGTTCAGGTTTTAGTGAAGGTTCTTCTTTCTCAACAGATGGTGGGTTGAACTGGACTGAGATTACTGGGGATCCAACTTACTCTCCATATTTTGGATCATTGGCATTCGTTAGCCCTACTGTAGGTTTTGCAGGAGGAGTTAGTCAGGCGGTTAGTACGGCTACAGGATTGCCATTCCCTGCATTCAATGTTTTTTCTGGTAATCTTGCTTTAGGTGTTTCTGATGTAAACGCTAATAAAACTAAATTGACAGCATTCCCTAATCCGGCTGTAGATGTTGTAACTTTGAAGTCTTCTAAAGATATCAAAGAAGTTGCTATCATCGACCTTTCTGGTAAAGTGGTTAAGAGAGAGAAATCTAACGGTCAAGTTAATGTATCTAACCTTGCAAAAGGAACTTATGTAGCTCAGGCTATCTATGCAGATGGAGGTGTTGAGAACACTAAAGTTATCAAAAAATAATCTAGATTATTTTATATAATGAGATCCCGCAATTTGCGGGATTTTTTATTTCAGTATAATTAGTATTTTTGTACTCAAATTTCCTTGATGAAATACTTATTTGGACTGTTGTTATTTTTGAATATCGCCATTAATGCACAACAGATAAACAAAACTGATTCTAACAAGATCTCTTCCGATACTTTAAAAGTAGATTCCGGAGAGAAGGATTCCTTAGAAATATACAAGCCGACCATATACGATTACCAGGTCAAAAAAAGATTTTCTGAAAAGAAAATCTATGACACCACTTTTGCTATCGAGAGGTCATACATCGTTACACAATATAACAAGAAAGATAACTTTGGAAAGATACAATACGCCAATGTTGGCTCAGGGTTTCAGAATTTGATGTATGAAAAAAATGCAGAACAAAATCTCAGCCTTCTTCCGGAGAACAAATCATTTTACCTCTTAGGAGAAAATGATATCAATTATTACGATGTAAAAACTCCAACCACCACATTTTTCTACAACAACGCCATGAAAAATGGAGGGCAGCTTCACACAACATACACTCAGAATGTTGGTAAAAACTTCAATTTTGCGATAGAGTATATGGGTCTCAGGTCACAAGGTCTTTATCGAAATAGTCTGGCAGCTAGCAATAACACAATTTTCAGTGGACATTATACTTCGCCAAATGGCAAGTACGAAGCTTATGCACATTACATTCACCAGAATGTCAATAACCAGGAAAATGGAGGAATTGCTGATTTGGATGTGTTTTTAAGTGGAGATTCCAGATTCAATAATCGTCAGAATATCGAAACTAATTTATCAGGTGCAGAATCTAGATATGGTTACAGACGATATTATTTCAGTCAGGAATTTGCGCCACTTGACCCGGCAAAATACCCTTTCAAATTAAGACATACGATTTATCATCAAGGCAATAAATACTATTTCTCCGAAACAGCTGCTAACACGGACTTCTTTGGAGGAACAGATATCGCGGGATTCCCTTTGGTAAGCAAAAAATTCTCAAACAATCTCAGCAATACATTCAGTTTGGTCTGGGATAACGAAAAGTTTAAGTTGGATGCGGGATTCCGACATCAGTATATCACTTTCGGAAACAAGAACGCATATCCGATTTTAGAGATTCCAGGTTATTTCAAAGAGCAGAGAATTGGTGCAGTGGGTAATTTGCAGATCAAATTATTAGATAAGATTCAACTCAAATCATTCCTGGAGATTTCCAAAGGTTCCGAATTCGGAGATTACATTAAGACGACGAACGAATTGGTTTTTGAGCCAATCAAAGATTATTTGATAGAAGGACGCGTTAATTTCCAATCAGCTTATCCAAGTTTTAATTATCTCGTGAATTCTTCGCATTACCTCAATTATAATTATTATCTGCAAAATCCTAATAACGAAGCTGTAACCCAAATTGGTGGAACTTTGAAATTGGCAAAATGGTTCAACACACAATTATTTGTTGACTATTACAGAATTGACAATTACACCTATTTTGATAATTCATCAAAACCTCAACAGAGTTCATCTTCACTCAATATTTCCCAGATTGGAGGAGAGGCAACGGCGAATTATAAAAGATTTCATTTGAACGGAAGAGTGTTGTTTCAAAAAGCTTTAACCAACGATAATCTTCTGCCAATGCCGGATTTTATCGGGAGAGTTAATTTATATTATCAAGCTCCGGCGTTCAAAAAAGCTGCAGAAATCCAAGCTGGTGTGAAATTGTATTACTTCACCAAATTTGCTTCCCGAGAATTTTCACCAATCCTGAACGAGTATATTTTGCCGGGAACTAGCTCTTATTCTATTGGTGGACAGCCGATTGCCGATGTCTACATCAATATGAGAGTGAAACGTATGTTTTTCTATGTAGAAGGTCAGCACATCAACCAGACCTTTATGCAGAACAAATCTTTCACGGCGCCTAATTACCCGATTTATGATTTTCGATTGAACTTAGGCGTGGTTTGGTATCTTTTCCACTAATTATGGCGGCTTTTCCGCCTGTAGTTTATGCTGAGCTTGTCGAAGGGCTCCCAATCTTTAGATTAAATAGAAACTATGTACAAGCAAAAAGGATTTCCGCTCAGATCGAGGAACGAGATTCATCGATCCAAATGAAAAAATAAATAAATTAGAGATAAGTCGGGCTGCAATTAAAACATAAAAACAACATTTGTAAATAAAATAGAAGCTTAAAACTTTGCTAAGTAAAACGCCTTTGCGTATCTTAAAAACAATAAGTTGTTAAAAAAAACTTTGCGAACCTTGCGTTTAAAAATATAAAAAGTATCAACCAAATGACCATCGGTTTCGAACATATAAACAGCATTCCAAAACTTATCAAAGATTTCTTGGAGAAAAAACTGGACGGATTTCAGAATAAAACATTCGATTTAGATAACTTCAAAAATCAAATTTCTGAGAAGCAAAATTCGTATTCTGATGACAAAAGAGAATTGCTTTACAATGCAATATTTTCTCAGAATCAGGAAGAACAGATGTCTCCAAAACAATTAGATTATTTGTTTTCTCTAAAAAATAAAAACACGTTTACCATTACAACCGGACATCAGCTCAATCTTTTTACAGGCCCGGTTTTCTTTATTTACAAGATTTTGCAGACCATCAAAACTGCAGAATTTCTAAAATCCAATTTTCCGGAACATAATTTTGTTCCCGTTTTTTGGATGGCGACAGAAGACCACGATTTCGATGAAATCAATCATTTCAAAACACGCGACCATTACTATGAAGTCAAAGGTAATGCTGGTGGCGATGTCGGAAATATCAAAATCGATGATACTTTTTTCATCCGGGAATTCGAGAAAGAATTCAAAGACAATCTTTATGGAACAGAGCTGGTTCTTTGGATTAAAAAAGCTTATCAAAAAGGAAACACACACACACAAGCAATTCGATATTTGGTCAATCAGTTATTTTCAGATTATGGATTGTTGACCATTGATGGGAATTCAAAAGAACTGAAATCTCGGGTCAAAGATATTTTCAGAAAAGAATTATTATCCAACCAGCTTTTCGAAACAACTAAAAATCAAAGAGAATTCCTCGAGAAAGAATATCACAAAGTTCAGGTCAATCCAAGAGAAATCAATCTCTTTTACCTGACGGAAACCAGAAACCGAATCGAGAAAATTAACAATGATTATTTTATTCTAGAAACCGATTTGAAATTCTCGGAGGAAGAAATTTTGAACGAATTAGAAAATTATCCTGAAAGATTCAGTCCTAATGCGGTCCTTCGTCCGGCTTATCAGGAAACGATTATGCCAAATCTGGCTTACGTGGGCGGAAATGCGGAAATAATGTACTGGATAGAGTTGAAAGACTATTTCGATTCCATCAACCTTCCCTTCCCCATTTTGATTCCGAGAAACTCTATGTTGTTTCTGGAAGAAAAAACCTTCAGAAAAATTGAAAATTCAGGATTGAAGCTTGAAGATTTCTTCGGAAATTTCGCTGAAGTCATCAATCAAAAAATATTAGATAACAACGAAATCAGATCACTTCTTGAACAGAAAAAACAAGATTTGATTAATTCGTTTTCGGAAATAAAAACAAAAGCGGAACAGACAGATAAAACCTTTGCTAATCTTGTGAATGCAGAAGAAACCCGACAATTAAAATCATTCAAAAGAATGCAAAAACGTCTTCTGAAAGCCGAAAAGATAAAACAATTGGAGAAATTGGACCACATGCAAAATTTATTTCTAAAAGTTCATCCGGGTGGAACCTGGCAGGAAAGAGTGTTAAATTTCAGTGTGTTCTACGCAGATTTAGGAAAAGAATGGATTGCCGAAACTTATCAACAAATGGATGTTCAAAAATCGGAATTGATTATTTCGCCCATTTAATCTGAAAGCATTATTTTTGTAACCATATAAAGAAAAGGATGATTAAAAAGATTTTCATTTTATCGGGACTTATCAGCTTTTTGGGGCTTTCTGCACAGAAAACCCACACCGTTTTAGCTAAGGAAACGCCTTACGGCATTTCTAAACAATATGGTTTGACGGTAGATGAATTGTATCGGATGAATCCTTCCGCTAAAGATAATGGGCTGAAAATCGGCGATGTTATCGTAGTTTCAAAAGGTGGCGGCGGTTCAAAAGCAGTCGCTTCTACAGTAACTTCAACGCCTGCTTCTACAAATTCTGTAGCTAAAACAGGAAAAACAGGAACCATTACGTTGCAGCCAAAGCAAACGATTTACGGAATCACAAAACAGTATCAAATCTCTGAGGCTGACCTTAGAAAACTAAATCCTGACCTGGATTCTCATATGAAAATCGGGGACAAGATTACTTTGCCATTAGATAACATTCAGAAATTTGGAGGCTCTGCGCCTGCAGTAACAGCAGTTGTTCAGACTACAACTACGGCAGAAAAACCTGCGGAAGTAAAAACAGTAACTAAAACTGAAACAACTTCTTCTGACAAAGGTTTATACGTAGTTCAGACAAAAGACAATTATTATAAAATATCGAGACAATTCAATCTGACTCAAAAACAATTATTTGCCTTGAATCCAGGATTGGAAACAACAGGTTTGAAACCAGGCGAAGCAATTAAAGTTTCCGGTTCAGATTCTGTTGCAACTTCAAATAATTCTATTAAGGTTGAAGATAATTCTCAAGGTAATACAACATCGGCTCCGGTTACAAAAACGACAACTCAGATAACTGTTTCCGAGCCAGTGAAAACTTCTTCGGTTGCAACTTCTTCGGAAGATGATTTTGTGACTTACACAGTTCAGAGTGGCGATACAATGTTCAGTATTATGAACAGATTCAATGTAACGCTTGACCAGCTGATTAGTCTTAATCCAAATCTTGCTGACGGACTGAAAGCTGGAATGGTTTTGAAAATCAAGAAACAAGACCCGATGTATTCTAAAAAAGCGGGTGATGTTTTAAGTGTTGTGTTAATGTTACCTTTCGGATATGATGCCAACGATGCAAAGTACAGAACAATGTCTATGGATTTCCTGACCGGTGCAAAATTAGCCGCTGAAAGAAATGCTGCTACTGGACAAAAACTGGACATCAAAGTGGTGGATGCCGGAAACGAAACAACTTTCAAAAACAGTCTTTCTCAAATCAACCCGGATAATACAGATTTGATTGTTGGCCCTTTTTTCAAATCAAGTGTTCTTGAAGTCCTAAGGTTTGTTAATGACAAAAAAATTCCTGTGGTTGCACCATTTGCGAACTCGGAAGACCTTTTTGATTACAGCAATCTGATTATCATTGAAACAGAAAATTCGGTTTATTCAGACAGAATAGTAAAAGAAGTTGGTCAGGTTTATCAGGACCAAAAAATCTATATCGTTGCAGATAATTCTAAGGCTAATGCTAATGCAATTAAAGCCGGGTTGGAAAAATCATTATCAAAACCCAATGTTGTGATTGTTAATTCTTCATCAGAAATTCAACTGGAAAATAATATGATGACGGGACAATCGGTTCCTGTGATTGCAGTTCTAGCTGACGATGACGAATCTGCAGGTGCTGCATTTGCTTCGAAAGTTATTGCACTTGGAAAACAGACAGAAGGCGTAAAAGCATTCAGCATGTTCTACAGTCCAAGTTTTGAGAAAAATGTGGATGACCTTTCCAGAGCAAGTCTTGTTTATCTGATGGACAGAAAAATCAATTACGAAGGTGATTTTGAGAAAGAAATTCTGGCTGCTTACAAAGCAAAATATTGCAAAACGCCTTCAAAATATGCAGTAATCGGTTTTGATGTTATGAACGATATGTTGACCAGAGAAAACAAAAAAGGAGAAATTTTCAAACAAATCGGAAAATCTCAAACGCAACTAGCTACAAAATTTGAGTTTGTAAAAGCAAAACCAAATGGCGCTTACATCAACAACGGCTACAGAGTTGTGAGATTGATGCAATAATTATAGTTAATAAGCGATGAGTTATAGTTGATTCAAGATTCGCTATTTCAATTATTTGTAGCTCAAACATTCAAAAGATTAGTATTAGAATAAAATTTTTAAAACATTGATGAATCAATCATTTATAATTCATCAATTATCATTTATAAATATATGAAAGCACTTGTATTTCCTGGGCAGGGTTCACAGTTTGTCGGGATGGGAAAAGAATTGTACGATTCCCGAAAAGACGTGAAAGACCTGATGGATTCTGCCAACGATATTCTTGGATTTGATATTGTTACAGTGATGTTCAACGGAACAGACGAAGACCTTAAAAAAACCAGCGTAACTCAGCCAGCTATTTTCTTACACTCGGTTGCTGCTGTAAAAGTAGCCAACGGTTTGGGCGCAGAAATGGTTGCCGGACATTCTTTGGGTGAGTTTTCCGCTTTGGTTGCGAATGGCGTTTTATCTTTCGAAGATGGACTGAAATTGGTTTCCGAAAGAGCACAGGCTATGCAAATGGCTTGTGATATTAATCCAAGTTCTATGGCGGCGATTCTTGGTCTGGAAGATGCGAAAGTTGAAGAAATCTGCGCAGAAATCGAAGGAATCGTTGTTCCTGCCAATTACAACTGTCCTGGACAATTGGTAATTTCTGGAGAAACAGCGTCTGTACAAAAAGCTTGTGAAGCTTTGAAAGCGGCTGGTGCGAAAAGAGCTTTGTTGCTACCTGTAAATGGTGCTTTCCACTCGCCATTGATGATGCCGGCTCAAGAGAGATTGGCTGCAGCAATTGAAAAAACGAATTTCCGTAAAGCAACAATTCCGGTTTATCAGAATATCACCACAACTGCGGTTTCTGACCCGGAAAAAATCAAAAAAAATCTGATTGCTCAGTTGACAGGCCCTGTAAAATGGACTCAGAGTGTTCAGAATATGATAAAAGACGGTGCAACTAATTTTATAGAAGTTGGACCAGGAAAAACACTTCAAGGTTTGATTAAGAAAATTAATCCAGAAGTAACTGTTGCTTCTGCAATATAAAAAATCAACAAATGAGCAGGATATTTTCACCAGGCAAGTTAATGCTTACCTCAGAATATGTTGCTGTTGATGGCGCTCTTGTTCTAGCTGTTCCAACGAAGCTGGGACAAGAGCTTTTTTATACAGAGAATGAAGACCAGAAGTCATTTATTTTTTGGGAGGCTTATCATCAAAATCAACTATGGCTTAAAGCGGTTATCGATTATAAAAATTGGGAAATAACAGAAACCAATAATCAAAAAGCCTCCGAATTCATTCTTAAAACGCTCAAAAATGTTCAGAATCTTTCTGATACCAAACTAAAAAGTGATACTTCTTATCACTTCAAAACCAATCTTCAGTTTCCATCAGACTTCGGACTAGGAAGCAGTTCAACTTTGATGAGTAATCTCGGAGAATGGGCAGAAATCAATCCTTTTACCTTGAATGAAGAAAGTCTTGGGGGAAGTGGTTACGACGTTGCTGTTGCCAAAGAAAAATCTGCGGTTCTCTACAGTCGTTTTCCTGAAAGAACTTATCATAAAATTGATTTCAATCCGAGTTTTAAAAATGAACTGATTTTCATTCATCTCAATCAAAAACAAGATACACGAGAAGGAATTTCTCATTACAAGTCAAAGCCTACTTCAACGGAATTAATCAATCAATATTCTGAATTAACCAAAAAGATTGTCAAAAGTCAAAATTTGGAAGAATTTTCGGAATTGATGACCATTCACGAGCAAAAACTGTCCGATTTTCTTGAAATTCCAGCGGTGAAAGAAAAATATTTTCAAAATTGCCCAAGCTTTGTCAAAAGTTTGGGTGCCTGGGGCGGAGATTTCGTTGTCACGTCCAAATTTGGAGATTATGAAAGCTATTTCAGAAAGCAAGGTTTTACCAAAATGTTTTCTTGGTCAGATTTAATTAACTGATTGTTAATTGATTATGAATTTTTATTTAACTGATGAAAGTCAGTTTATAAAAACTTTGATAATTCGCCGATATTTTTACATTTGTCCCAACACCCTTAATCTTCAAAAAAATTAAAAATGGACAAGTTAAAATCTTATCTTGAACGTCAAGGTATTTTCAATCCGAAAGAAATCATCCACAATCCAACTTACGAAGAAATTTTTCAGGCGGAAATGGACCCGAATAATTCCGGATTTGCTAAAGGCGTTTTGACAAAGTCAGGTGCTGTGGCTGTAAAAACGGGAATTTTTACTGGCAGGTCTCCAAAAGACCGATATATTGTAAAAGACAATATCACTCAGGATACGATTTGGTGGGACGGAAACATCAATCGTCCAACTACAGTCGAAGTTTTCGATGAGTTAAAAGACATCGTAACCAAAGACCTTTCTGGCGACAGAATCTACGTTATCGACACCTATTGTGGTTCTAACGAGGATACAAGACTGAAAGTAAGGTTCGTTACAAAAGTGGCTTGGCAAGCTCATTTTGTGATGAATATGTTCATTCGTCCTTCTCATTATGACCTTCAGAATTATGGAGAACCGGATTTTGTAGTGATTAATTCTTCCGAATCTGTCAATCCAAACTGGGAACAACACGGACTTAATTCTGAAGTGTTTGTAATGTTCGATTTGACCAAGAAAATGCAGATTATCGGTGGAACTTGGTACGGCGGAGAAATGAAGAAAGGAATGTTTGCGATAATGAACTATTACCTTCCATTGAAAGGAATGGCATCTATGCATTGCTCAGCCAACGTAGGTGAGAACGGCGATGTAGCGGTTTTCTTTGGACTTTCCGGAACTGGAAAAACAACGCTTTCTGCAGACCCAAAACGTTATTTGATTGGCGATGATGAGCACGGCTGGGATAACAATGGTGTTTTCAATTACGAAGGTGGTTGCTATGCAAAAGTGATAGACCTTAGTAAAGAAAAAGAACCGGATATCTACGGCGCCATCAGAAGAGATGCATTGTTGGAAAATGTGATTACAGATGACGAAGGAAACGTAGATTATACTGATGGTTCGATTACGGAAAACACAAGAGTTTCCTATCCAATTTATCATATCAGCAAAATTGTTCTGCCTTCCAAAGCTGGTCATGCGAGTAAAATCATTTATTTGTCGGCAGATGCATTCGGGGTTTTGCCACCGGTTTCTATCTTGACAAACCAACAGGCTCAGTATCATTTCCTTTGTGGATATACATCGAAATTAGCAGGAACAGAACGTGGAATCACTGAGCCAACACCTTCTTTTTCTCCTGCATTTGGAGAAGCATTTTTGACACTTCATCCAACAATGTATTCCAAAACATTAATTGGAAAAATGAAAGAACACGGCGCCAAAGCTTATTTGGTAAATACAGGCTGGAACGGAACAGGAAAGAGAATTTCTCTGAAAGATACGAGAGCAATCATCGATGCAATTATTGATGGAAGTATTGACAAAGCTGATACGAATAAAGTTCCTGTAATGAATTTGGAATTCCCTATTGCATTGCCTAATGTTTCAGAAAATATCCTTGACCCGAGAGATACTTATGAGAATAATTCTGATTGGGAAGCAAAAGCTAAAGATTTAGCTGCGAGATATATCAAATATTTTGAGCAGTTTACAGATAATGAAGAAGCTCTGGAATTGGTTTCTTCGGGACCGATTTTATCAGAAGTTCATCAGGATTAAAAAATAGAAACGCTTCCAAATTGGAAGCGTTTTTTAGTTGAAAGGCTTCGAGAACCTCAGCCTGACATTACCTAGTTTATTATTATTTCAAAAAAGGATTATGTTCTTTTTCAAAACCGATAGAAGTCGGTTCTCCGTGCCCGCTGTAGACTTTTGTTGAGTTTGGAAGCGTCAATAATTTATTTTTAATACTTGAAATCAGTTGGTCATAATCGCCTTTGTAAAGGTCAGTTCTTCCAATGCTCATCATAAATAATGCATCGCCGGAAATCACAAATCCGTTATTTTGATTATAAAACGCAACACTTCCTGGCGAATGTCCGGGAACATCGAAAATTTGGAACGTTTCAGAACCTAATTTCAACTCGTCGCCTTCTTTAATATGTTGAATTTCCCCTTTGAATGCAGGAAAGAAGAAACCGTAATTTTTTGCTGTGAAAGAAGCTTTGTCCAGGATTTCTTTTTCGTCAGAATGCATCAGAACCGGAACGGCAAACGTGTCATAAGCCCATTGCAAACCGATAATATGGTCAATATGTGCGTGCGTTAACAGAATATTTTTGATTTTAAATTCATTCGCTTTAACGAAATTGTGCAAAGTTTCAGTTTCGACTTCAGGCATATTACCCGGGTCTATAAGAAAAGCCTCCTTTTCATCGTTATAAATGATGTATGTATTCTCAGAAAACGGATTAAATGCAAAGGATTTTACGTGCAACATTCTTTTTAATTTAGATGTAAAAATATAAAACATTAACTTAGCATTATGAAACGTTTTCGACAAATTATCTAAAAAAATATAATTGTACTAAACGTTCCATCTGGCAAATAAAAAATAACATCAGCAGATGAAGCTAACAAAACTATTTTTTCTTTTTTTCGGGATTCTTTCTTTTGCGCAGGACATTAGAAGCATCCAAGTCTTCAATCCAAAAACCAATGATGAAACGGCTGTTATAGGACAAGGCGAGCAACTGATTCTAAGATTCGATGACCTTTCGAATACAAGTCAGCTTTATCGTTATACTTACAAACATTACAATAAAAATTGGGAAGATGATGGCCTTTTCTTTACAGAGTTTGCCAATGGAAGTATGAACGCTTTGATAGAAAATTTCCAGTTTTCTTTCAATACCTATCAAAAGTACACGCATTACCAGCTGACTTTCCCTAACGAAAAGATTCAGCCAAAGATTTCCGGAAATTATGAGATTATTGTTTACAAAGATTCTCAGGAAAAGCCACTATTCAAAAGGAGATTTTCCATCTACGAAGATGGAGCCAATCTGGGAATCAATGTTACAAGATTCATAGATGCCAAAAATCCTAATGCCAAACAACGTATCGAAATCCAAGCGACTGGGAATGGGGCAGGAATAACCAATAACCTTTCTTCACTTTCCTTAAGTGTCATTCAGAACAACAATTGGGGAATTGCGTTAAACAATCTTCGTCCGAGTTCTACATTGGGAAACCAGCTTTTGTTCCAACAGTTGAATTTGGCTTTTCCAGGAAATAATGAATTCTACTATTTCGATAATAAGACCATTAATCAAGCTATGGACATGGTGGCTAATACGGGGAATATGGATGGTGCGAATCAAACCTATCTTTATCCTGTCTGGGCTTATCCCGGAGATTATCAATACCAGCCTGATGTGAATGGAGCTTTTTATTTCAGACGAAATGACCTTGGGATAGAAAGAGATCCTTCCAGAGAAGCCGATTATTCTTGGGTACATTTTGCTTTGGACAGTCAGAAATCAGACAAGGAATTCTACGTTCTGGGAATGTTCAATGATTACAAAGCCGATAAAACAAGCCAAATGCAATATGATGAAACAGCTCACAAGTACATTGCAAAGATCTATCTGAAACAAGGTTTCTACAACTATATCATCGCAACAAAAGGAGCTGATGGAAAACTGAATTATGGTGAAGTGAACGGGAATTTCTGGCAAACAGAAAACCTTTATCAGGCATTTTTATATTATACACCTTTCGGAAGGAACCTCGACGGTCTGATTGGTTACGGAGAGTTCAGGACGCCTGTGAGATAGTTTTGGATTGATAAATGAAAATCTCTAAAGAAAACATCAGTTATCTTTTTTATTGGATAATTATTTTTGTCGTTGCTAGCTCAATGATTGTTTATGGTTTGGCTAAACCTTTTCAGTTTCATGGTTTTGATAAGTCTGTCAATTCTGATTTATCAGAAGGTCACAAGTTGATGTGGACTTTCTATTCTTATTCTTTAGCTTATCCTATTATCATTGGTGTTTTAGAGGTTTTAGGTGGAATTAGTTTGTTATTTAATAGAACTAGGGTTTTCGGTTGTATCTTATTGACAATCATTCTTTCGAATATCATTATCCAAGATTATATTTACAGTATAATGGCTTTGCAGTCAGCAATATATTATCAGGTTCTGGTTTTTATTATATTGATTTTTGATTATGATAAAGTCAAAACATTAATTCAAGAATTATTCAAAACAAAAGAAAGAAAAAGAAATCTTTTGCTGGTGTTGGTAGCTTTCGTGATTTCAATCTTATTCAAATATATTGAAACGAGAATTTAATATTCCATTTATCATTAATTCAATTTTTTGGAATAATTTTAGCTAATAACTTGAAAACAAATTTTTATGGAACTTATCTTCGAAAATAAAAAATCTGGGAATGGTGGATTTATATCAATGAAAAACCAACAGGAAGAAATCGGAAGATTGACCTATACGATTGTTCCTGAACTTAAAAAACTAATCGTTAGCTATGTAATGGTTTTTCCGAAATTCGAAGGTAAAGGATTGGGAAGAACGCTGGTAGAGAAGTCGGTAGATTTTGCAAGAAAGAACGGATGGTCTATCAAAGCGCATTGTTCATATGCACACGCAGTTCTCAGCAGAAAAACAGATGTAGAAGATGTTTTTGTTGCTTAAAAATAAACTATTACCTTGGTAATATCAAAGTTACGGCTCGCAATTGCGAGCCGAGCTTTTTTATTTAATTAGACAATTATCTGTTCATAGACATTAGAAACTCTTCATTGTTTCTTGTGCCTTTTATTTGTTTCTGTACAAATTCCATCGCTTCCAAAGGATTCATATCAGCCAGATATTTTCTCATGATCCACATACGTTGTTGCGTAGCCTCGTCCAAAAGAAGGTCATCTCTTCTTGTACTGGAAGCAACTAAATCTACAGCAGGATAAATACGCTTGTTAGCAATTTTTCTATCCAATTGCAACTCCATATTTCCGGTTCCTTTGAACTCTTCGAAGATCACTTCGTCCATTTTGGAACCTGTATCGATCAAAGCAGTTGCGATAATTGTCAAAGAACCTCCATTTTCAATCTTTCTAGCTGCTCCGAAGAAACGTTTCGGTCTGTGAAGGGCGTTCGCATCCACACCTCCGGAAAGAATTTTCCCTGAAGCTGGCGTTACAGTGTTGTAAGCTCTTGCCAAACGCGTGATAGAATCCAAAAGAATCACAACATCGTGACCACATTCTACCATTCTTTGCGCTTTAGATAAAACTAGGTTTGCCACTTTTACATGTTTATCAGCTGCCTCGTCGAATGTAGAAGCAATTACTTCCGCATTCACGCTTCTTTGCATATCAGTAACTTCCTCTGGTCTTTCATCGATCAGAAGAACCATCATATAAGCTTCCGGATGATTGGCAGAAATGGCGTTAGCAATATCTTTTAGTAAAATAGTTTTACCGGTTTTCGGTTGTGCAACAATCATTGCTCTTTGTCCTTTTCCGATTGGCGCAAATAAATCTACGATTCTTGTAGAAAGTGTAGAGTTTTTACCAGCCAAATTGAATTTTTCCTGAGGGAAAAGCGGTGTCAGATATTCAAAAGCGACTCTGTCTTTGATGAAAGCTAAATCTCTTCCGTTAACTTCTGTCGGTTTTTGAAGAGAGAAATATTTCTCGCCTTCTTTTGGCAATCTCACAATTCCTTTTACAGTGTCTCCGGTCTTCAAACCATAATTTCTGATCTGATTGGTAGAAACATAAACGTCGTCTGGAGAAGAAATATAACTGAAATCTGAGGAACGAAGGAATCCGTAGTTGTCCGGAAGGATTTCCAAAACGCCTTCTATGGTTACAATTCCATCAAAGTTGAATTCCTTTTTTGGAGCGGCAGTTTCCGGCTGTTGTGTTTCGGATTGTTCTTTTTGATTGTTATGTTGTTGAGAATTGGGATTTTGCGCTTTTTGCTGACCTCTATTGTTGTTATTGGTCTTTTGCTGATGCTGCTGATTGTTTTGCTGCTTAGGCTGTTGCTTTTGTTGAGGCTTTTTATCCTCTTGCTCAGGCTTTTCATCAGTCTTTGGAGTTGCTTCCTCGGTAGAAGCTGGAGTAGGAGCGGTTGGTTCTTCTGTCTGAGTGGAAGTAATTCTCGCTCTCGGCACTTTTTTCTTTGGGGGATTTGCTGCTTTTGCCTCTTCCTTTACAACTGCAGCGGGAGCTTCTTCTGTAGTAGCAATAGGAACAACTGTTTCCGTTGGAACTATTATATTTTCTTCTTTCGGTTTTTCTGCTGGTTTCCTGCCTCTTTTTTTTGCAGGAGCTGCGTTTTCCGAAGGATTCTCTTCTGTTTTTTTCGTCATATTTTCTTGAGTCGCGTTAAGATAATCTTTAATGATCTTTGGATTGGAAGCCTGATAGTCCAGAATAGCGAAAACTGTTTCTTCCGGAGAGCTTTTCTTTGCCAATTTAACGCCTAAATCTTTAGAAAGTTTGGCCAATTCCTCATCGGATTTTGACCGTAGCGTTTCAATATTAAACATATAAATACGTAAAAGGGTAATTTTTATTTGTGTATAAGTAAGAATGAAAACCAGGTGGTTACCATTTTTAAATAGGTGATTACAATGCAAATCTACATTATTTTTTGAATTACGCAAAAATTATTTTATTTTTGCAATCGATTTTAACCTTTTTTATAAAGGATTTATAATAAGGATGTTACAAAGAATACAAACAGTCTGGATATTTTTAGCAGTTTTAGGAGCTGTTTTCCTGAATCTAACAGCGCAGGATTTCGATATTTTTGGTGGAAATCTTACCATTAATATTTCAACTGTTTTGTTAATTGTAATTGGTCTTTTGAGCTTATTCAGTTTCAAAAACCGGAAGAGACAAATTTTGCTGAACAATATCAGCATCATTATAAACGCTTTGTTGGTTGGTCTTTTGACTTACTGGCTACTCAATTTATCCGGAGGAATTCAGTTTCCTGAGAAGGGTATTGAGCCAATTTTTTCATTGATTTCTATTATATGTCTGCTTTTAGCAAATGTATATATCAGAAAAGATGAAAGGCTCGTAAAATCTGTAGACAGACTTCGATAGGCTTACGACGATTTTTTTGAGTGAGAACAGCTTCCAAAAAGGAAGCTGTTTTTTATTTTTAACAATCTTAGTCTTTATATGCAGAAGATTAGTAACAAAGTGCTAGCTTTTCGTACTTATTATTCTATAATAAATCAATCTAGCTATGAAAAAAGTAATCTCTATTGTTTTAATCGCTCAATCGTTTCTGTCTTTTGCTCAGGATATTTCCAAAGAAAGAGTTGTCGGTATTGTTTCAACTTTAGCTTCTGATGAGATGAAAGGTAGAAAGTTCGGAACACCAGAAAATGATAAATCTGCTGAATATATTGCTCAGGAATTCAAAAAAAATAATCTGGATTACTGCTTCGGAGATTCTTATCTGATTCCTTTCGAATACAAGGGACAAAAGGGTTACAATGTTTGTGGAGTTAAGAAAGGTAAATCAGAACAAAGTTTGGCTTTTTCTGCACATTTTGACCATATTGGAACCAATAATAAAGAAGGAGACAATATTTATAACGGAGCAGACGATGATGCCAGTGGTGTTTCTACTGTAATCGGTTTGGCAGATTATTTTAAAGGTAAAAAGACAGATTATTCAATGGTTTTTATGGCTTTCAATGCTGAGGAAATCGGATTGATTGGTTCAAAAGCGTTGTCTGAGAATCAAAATTTAACGCCTGTTTTCAATAATATCAAAGCACTTTTTAATTTCGAAATGTTGGCTACGGAATCTCAGTTCGGGAAAAATGCCGTTTTTATGACTGGCGATGAATTCTCTGATTTTGATGAATTGATTAATGCAAATGCAGTAAACGGTTTGAAAGTTTATCCAGACCCATATCAAGGTCAGCAATTATTTTACAGGTCTGATAATGTGAATTTTGTTAAAAAGAAAATCATTGCACATTCTATCTCAACCGTTGATATGAACAAAGCTTTTCATTACCATGCTGTGAATGACGATATTAATATTGTAGATTCAGATAATTTGACTGATATCATCAATAATTTCGCTAAGACGATTGAAAAGTTCAATACCAAAAACTTTCAGCCGAAGTACAATGATAAGGTAAAATATGATTTCTAACGTCTTGATAAACTAAGCTATTTATTTTCCGTATTTTTGCCTTTCAATTTTTCTTAATGAAACCATACCAGCGAATTTTAGGTTTTGCAAAACCACATCAAAAATACCTTTGGGGAAGTATGTTTTTCAACATTCTTTACTCGCTTTTGCAAATCTTTTCCATAGGGACTTTGCTTCCGATTTTGAGCATAATGTTCGGAACTTCTGATGAAATCGATACTACAAAAGCACCGATTTGGAATGGTAGATTGGCAGATTATTTCGCTTATGTGAAAGATTGGGCTTACTATACAATTCAGGTCAATATTGATGAACACGGCGGAATCAAAGTTTTAGCGATTCTTTGCTGTATGACGGCTTTTGCTTTTTTATTGAGGAATATTTTCCGTTACATAGGTTCTTATTTGTTGGTTAATTACCGAGTTGGGATCACAAGAGACTTGAGAACTGCGATGTACGACAAGTTTCTAAAACTGCCGGTTTCTTTCTTTACAGAACAAAGAAAAGGTGATATGATGTCCAGAATTTCCAATGATATTGGTGGTGTAGAAAGTGGAATTATGGGTTCTTTGGTGGACATCGTAAACTCGCCATTTATGATTATTTCGTCATTGACAGCGTTGTTTTTGCTTTCTCCAAAGTTGACTTTATTTTCATTAATCGTTTTCCCAATTATGGGTTGGATAATCTCTTGGGTTGGAAAAAGCTTGAAAAAACAGGCCAAAAATGCACAGGAAGAATTAGGAAATCTCTTCTCTTTGGTTGATGAAACTTTAAAATCATCAAAAGTAATTAAGATTTTCAACGCTGATAAAATTCTAAAAAATCGATTTAATAAAACGACAAATCAGTGGCAACATCACGCCATATCGATGAGTAGAAGGCGAGAATTGGCTTCTCCAATGAGTGAGTTTCTTGGTTCTGTGACGATGTTATTGATTACTTGGTACGCAGGAACGGAAATCATCAACGGAACTAACCGTGATCCTGCGACTTTCCTAGCTTTTATCGCAGTTTTTTTCCAGATTTTGGACCCTGCAAAACGTTTGTCGAATGCGGTTTCCAATATCCAAGGTGGAATGGCGAGTTTGGAAAGAGTTTCCGAAGTTTTGGACTACGATTTGAAAGTTGATGAAGTTCCAAATCCAACACCAATTTATGAATTAAAAGATAAAATTGAATTCAAAAATATTGGATTTTATTACGAGAAATCTAATCTGATTCTGAAGAATTTCTCCATCGATTTACATAAAGGAAAAACGGTTGCTTTGGTTGGACAATCCGGAAGTGGAAAAACGACGATTGCCAATCTATTAGCGAGGTTTTACGACGTTTCCGAAGGCGAAATCCTAATTGACGGACATAATATCAAGAATCTAAAATTGACCGATTATCGTAAACTTCTAGGAATGGTAACTCAGGAATCTGTTTTATTCAATGATTCGGTTTACAACAATATCTTGATGGGTAATCCTGATGCTACCGAAGAACAAATTATAGAATCTGCTAAAATTGCCAACGCTCACGATTTTATTTCACAGCTTCCGGAAGGTTATCATACCAACATCGGAGACGACGGAAACAAACTTTCTGGCGGACAAAAACAACGTGTTTCTATCGCAAGAGCAGTTCTGAAAAATCCACCAATTATGATTCTTGACGAAGCAACTTCTGCTTTGGATACAGAATCCGAAAGATATGTTCAGGACGCTTTGGAGAAAATGATGCAAAACAGGACTTCTCTAGTTATTGCGCACAGATTATCCACGATTCAGAAAGCTGACCATATTGTTGTGATGGAAAAAGGCGATATTGTGGAGCAAGGCTCTCATCAGGAATTGATGGACAAAGACGGAACTTACAGAAAGTTGGTTGAGCTTCAGAATTTTGATTAATGAATCCAATTCAGGAATATTTTTACCGGATTGATGAACCTGCAAGAAGTGCGCTTTTATTCATTCGAGAAAAGATTCTAAATTCTGATGAATTAATTACCGAAACTTTCAGTTTTGGACTTCCTTTTTTGAAGTATAAAAAGAAAATGCTCTGCTATTTCTATTACAGTAAACACCATCAGAAGCATTATCTCAGTTTTTATCACGGCGATAGAGTAGATTATCCTGAACTATTATCTGAAGGTCGGAAAAAGTTCAAAATCTTACTTCTGGATATGGAAGAAGATTTACCAATGGAATTGATTTTCAATATTCTTGATGAAGTGAAAACTTATATTAAATAAATTTCTAACTAACTGAATTTCAACCAACTTTCAGCCCGTTTTTCACAGGTAAACTAGGGTTCAAAAGAGTCACTTCATTTTTATTTTCTCCATAAACACCAAGGACAAGACATTCGCTGAAAAAGTTCGCGATTTGTTTCTTTGGGAAATTAACGACAGCAAGAATCTGTTTTCCAATCAAATCTTCTTTCGAGTACAAAGCTGTGATTTGAGCCGAAGATTTTTTGATTCCCAAATCTCCAAAATCGATTTCCAATTGATAAGAAGGATTTCTGGCTTTCTCAAAATCAAGAGCGGAAACAATTGTTCCAACTCTGATGTCGATTTTTTCGAAATCACTCCAAGATATTTCAGGTTTTGTCATTGTTGATTTGTTTTATTTTTAATGTCTTGCAAAAGTTTTTCAACTTCATTCTTTTGTTCAGCATATTTCTGTTGTAATTCACTTCCTTCGCCCATTCTTCCATAGTAAATCAAAGCTTTCTCGCCAAAGAAGTTTTTGTAATAATCGGAAAGTTCAGGAATCTGCGGAAAATTGATATGAAATAACATTTCGTAGTAAGCCTGCCATTCGCGTTCGTTTTTGTCCATAATCATCATTTTAGGCGATTTCTGACGAACGTGCAACATCTCGTGAGCCAGCATATTAAGAACTAAAATCAAATCAAAATCGAGTAAATTTCTTGGAATCATCACTTCCTGCATATCTCCGATTTCGCCATTGGCAGTAAGTAGAATCGAGTTCTTTTCTAATTCTTCCCGAAAATCAAATCCTAAAAAATTCTCGTCGTCCAAGTCGAATTCGTGGATGAGGAATCTTGCAGCGTCCAGGATTTCGCCGGTTTCTTTGTAAGCGTTGAGGTTGAATTGTAATTTTTCGTAATTCATTTGTGTGTTTTATTTAATACGATTTTCAGCAATATCAGAATTTTGTTTCATGTGTAGGACTGCGTGAACATAAACCGTGTTATCTTCAACCGTATAATAAATCCCATATGGGAATTTTCTAGTGAATACAATCCTTATTTCTTTGTATCGTTTCTGATAATGTTGCGGATTTTTCTGAATCTTAAATAGTGATTCATCAATCTTTTCTAGAAATTTTTCAGGGAGATTAATATTCTGATTCTTATACCATTCCATCGCTTCTCTAATGTCTTGTTGTGATTTTGGTTTGATTATCAGCTTATAAACCATATTCTTTTTTAAGCTCATTCACAACATCCGTCCAAGGTTTTCCCGATTCTGGATTGTATTGATGTTCTTCTAATCGCTTATCTAAAATTTCTCGATGCTCTTTTGTAAGACCTTTTTCATCGGAGTTTTCGTTGGAAATAATCGCATTGAAAATCTGCAACGTTTTATCGTCAGCTTGGTCTATAAAGTCGTGAATTTTTTTTCTGAGTTGAATGCTTGAGTCCATTTTGTGTTATTTGATGATTTCAAAGTTAATGAAATTCTGAATTTGTTTCGTGCTGATAATTGATTTGTCTGCTAAAACTAATTTTTGGAATCAAATGTTCTATAGAAGTTGAATCTGCGCCCCGACTTGAGTGGAGCTCTTTTTCTTTTTTGAATAAAAAAAGAAAAAAGCGGGAACGGAAGGCGGATTAAGGCGCCCAAATAATAATGAATAAAAAAAATCGCACCTGAGAGATGCGATTTGATTTTATTTAGAATTCCATTTGAACTTCCAGTTTTTCTGCCAGAAGTTTGGAAACTTTTACTTTGAGTGGCTCGATATCGATGTTTTGCATTGCATCGTTGGCGAAAGCATAAAGCAATAATGCTCTTGCTTCTTTCTTGGAAATTCCACGGGCTCTAAGGTAGAACATCGCATCTTCGTTCAGCTGTCCAACAGTACAACCGTGCGAACATTTCACGTCGTCTGCGAAAATCTCCAGCTGAGGTTTTGTATCGATAGTTGCGCCTTCATCCAACAAAATATTGTTGTTCTGCTGATAAGCGTTGGTTTTCTGAGCAATCTTGTTCACAAACACTTTTCCGTTGAAAACGCCGTGCGATTTGTCTTTGAAAATCCCTTTGTAATTCTGGTAAGATTCGCAGTTGGGCGTGTTGTGATGAACAGCCGTGTGGTGGTCTACCAATTGGTCTTTCCCGATAATCGTGATTCCGTTCATAAACGAGTTGATATTCTCGCCGTTGTGGATGAAATCCAGATTGTTACGAACTAATTTCCCTCCGAAAGAGAACGTGTTCACAGTCGTTAAGCTGTCTCTTTCCTGTTTCGCAAACGTATGGTCCACAAGGTAAGAAGTGTCGCTGTCGTTCTGCAATTTATGCCAATCTGCTTTTGCATTTTGGTAAGTGAAAATTTCTGTCACAGAGTTGGTGAAAACGAAAGTTTCATCAAAATTATGATGGCTTTCAATCACTTCTACTTTTGCACCAGCCTCTACAATTAGAAGATTTCTTGTGTTGTAGAATGTATTTTCTTCCTGATTGTCAGAAATATAAAAGACGTGAATCGGTTTTTCGATAACGATATTCTTCGGAACTTTTAAGAAAAATCCTTCGTTGAAATAAGCTAGATTCAAGTTTGTGAAAGCTAAATCTTGGCTCGCAATCGTATTGAAATATTGATTGAAAGTTTCTTTTTTTGCTGAATCGCTTAGAGCTTCGTTCAAAGTCAAAAATTCTGCATTTTCAATCGAAATGTTAGAATATTCTTTGTGAAGTTTTCCGTTGATGAACACAATCCAGTCAAAATGTTCCTCGCCCAAATGCAATTCGTCCAACTGCTCTTTGGTAATATGATGAGCTTCTGAAGGGAAAAAATTGTAATCTTTCTCCGTGATTTCCTTCAGATTCGTGTATTTGTATTCTTCATCTTTTTTGGTCGGAAAACCTCTCTCTTCAAATTTCTGAAGAGCAGTTTTTCTCTCTTCGTTCAAAAAAGAATGACGAAGCGATTCCAAAAAATCTGAATGTTGATTTATTGTTTGTTCAAATAAAGCCATTGTAATGGTTTGATTTTGCATCGTTTAGAAGATTAAAATTAAATTTGAATTAGTTCAAAAGCCAATCGTAACCTTTTTCTTCCAATTCAAGTGCTAAAGATTTATCTCCTGTTTTTATGATTTTTCCATCCGCCAAAACGTGAACGAAATCTGGCTGAATGTAATTCAACAATCTTTGGTAATGCGTGATTAACAAAACGGCGTTGCCTTCGCTTCTGAATTTGTTAACGCCATCAGCAACGATTCTCAAAGCATCGATATCTAACCCTGAATCGGTTTCGTCAAGAATTGCCAATTTCGGATTTAGCATCATCATCTGGAAAATCTCGTTTCTTTTCTTTTCACCTCCAGAGAAACCTTCGTTCAAAGAACGGGAAAGGAAATCTTTTCTGATGCCTAATTTCTCAGAGTTTTCACGGATTAATCCCAACATTTCCTTAGCTCCCATTTCTTCCAATCCGTTTGCTTTTCTTGTTTCATTAAGTGCAGCTTTTATGAAATTGGTAACGGTAACGCCAGGGATTTCCACAGGATATTGGAAAGAAAGGAAAATCCCTTTGTGTGCTCTTTCTTCAGGAGCATCTTCGCCGATTTCTTCTCCTTCGAAAAGAATTTCGCCATCCGTTACTTCATAATCTTCTTTTCCTGCAATCACAGAAGAAAGAGTCGATTTTCCGGCGCCGTTCGGTCCCATAATAGCGTGAACTTCGCCTGGTTTTATTTCAAGATTGATTCCTTTTAAAATTTCTTTGTCGCCGTCTTCAATTTTGGCGTGTAAGTTTTTGATATTAAGCATTTATATATGTTTAAAACTTGTTTATGTATCAACATTAAGAATTTAAGTTAATTCTAATGTTTTATTCTTTTTTAAGTAAATCAATAAATTGATTTTAATTAAGATTTTTAAGTTTTTACTATTTATCATAACTCCTTAATGTTTTAAAATTCATTCTGGAAGTTTTGAAAAATATTCATTCACTACTGGAATCATTGATTTAGTAATATTATCCGTATAAAAATTAATCAAAAGACCTTGAGGTTTTTTCAGAATTTTCATATAAGTCATCAATTGTGCTTGATGAACGGGCAATAATTTTTCAACAGTTTTAATTTCTACAATAATTGCCTCATTGACAAGCAAATCAATTTTTAATGGAGTTTCAATTTCAATCTTTCCATAATTGATTTTTGTAGTAACCTGTTGATTAACTAAATATCCTTTTTCCTTTAATTCATAAGCCAAACACAGTTCGTAAACACTTTCTAACAATCCTGGTCCCAATTCTTTATGAACTTTGATTGCACATCCTACAATATCGTAAGAAAGTTGTGTTACTTCTGCTTTTGTCATTTTTTCATCTTAATTTTTTTTTAATCAGAATTAATTTATTAATTCCTTAAATTTTAAACATTAAGAAGTTAAGATTTTAATTTCCTAAATTTCTTAATGTTGAAATTTCTATTATCCAACACTTCCTTCAAGCGAAATTTCCAATAATTTCTGGGCTTCAATTGCGAATTCCATTGGAAGCTTATTCAAAACTTCTTTACTGAATCCGTTTACAATCAATGCAATCGCTCTTTCTGTGTCAATTCCTCTTTGGTTACAATAGAAAATCTGGTCTTCCCCGATTTTTGAAGTCGTTGCCTCATGTTCCAATTGTGCTGTCGGGTCTTTGATTTCGATGTATGGGAAAGTGTGTGCGCCACATTCGTTACCCATCAACAAAGAGTCACACTGAGAAAAGTTTCTTGCTCCTTTTGCAGAAGGCATTACTTTCACCTGACCTCTGTATGAGTTTTGGGATTTTCCGGCAGAAATTCCTTTCGAAATAATTGTTGATTTGGTATTCTTTCCGATGTGAATCATCTTAGTTCCCGTATCTGCATACTGATGCATATTGGTAACCGCAATTGAATAAAATTCTCCAACTGAGTTATCACCTTTCAAAATACAGCTCGGATATTTCCAAGTTACGGCAGAACCTGTTTCCACCTGAGTCCAGGAGATTTTTGCATTTCTCTCACAAAGTCCTCTTTTGGTTACGAAGTTAAAAACTCCACCTTTTCCATTTTCATCTCCCGGATACCAGTTTTGAACAGTAGAATATTTGATTTCAGCGTCGTTCATTGCAATGAGTTCTACAACTGCAGCGTGAAGCTGATTCTCATCTCTCGATGGCGCTGTACAACCTTCAAGATAAGAAACATAACTCCCTTCGTCTGCAATGACCAAAGTTCTTTCGAACTGACCAGTTCCAGATTGATTAATACGGAAATAAGTAGATAATTCCATTGGACATCTTACACCTTTTGGGATGTAGCAGAAACTTCCGTCAGAAAAAACTGCGGAGTTTAAAGCTGCGTAAAAATTATCGCCTCTTGGAACTACTTTTCCGATATATTGTTTCACCAAATCCGGATGTTCTTTGATAGCTTCTGAAATTGAACAAAAGATAATACCTTTCTCCTTCAAAGTTTCCTGAAACGTCGTTTTTACGGATACTGAATCCACTACAATATCAACTGCAACATTTGCTAATCTTTTTTGTTCTTCGATATTGATTCCCAATTTTGCAAAAGTCTTCAACAATTCTGGGTCAACTTCATCAAGACTAGCCAATTCTGGTTTTGCTTTCGGAGCCGCGTAATATCTGATGGCTTGGAAATCAGGTTTTTGATACTTGATATTTGCCCAATCCGGTTCTGTCATTTTCTGCCAGATTCGGAAAGATTCCAAACGCCATTCGGTCATCCATCCTGGTTCTTCTTTTTTAGCAGAAATCGCACGGATGATATCTTCATTCAGACCAATCGGGAAATCTTCATACTCGATATCCGTTTCAAATCCGAATTCGTACTTTTTATTTTCTAAATCGACGCGTAAATCGTCTTCTGTATATTTACTCATTAGATAGATTTTAGATTTTAGACTTTAGAATTATTAATTCTTTTTCCTAATCTCTAATTATAAACTGAAACTTTCTCCACAACCGCAAGTTCTTGCAGCATTCGGATTATTAAAAATAAAACCTTTCCCATTCAAACCTCCTGAATATTCCAGAGTTGTACCAGCAAGATAAAGAATCGATTTTTTCTCGATTATCACGCGTACACCATTATCTTCAAAGATCTGGTCGGTTTCATTTTTTACATTATCAAACTTCAGGACGTACTCCAGGCCGGAACATCCGCCGCTTTTTACGCCCACTCTTATATAGTCAGTCTCAGGGTTGAAGCCTTCTTCAGTCATCAACTGAGCTGCTTTTGATTTTGCCTGATCGCTTACTTGTATCATTGTTTTTATTTAGACTGATTTTAGTCTACAAAAGTACGAACTAATTTCCGCAATCTCAAATCGATGGCATCTATTTTAACGATTTTAGAAAGACTTTAATATTTCGTTTTGTAATGAGATACAGTTTGTTAATGTTAAATTGTTATCAAAAAAATCAACATTTATTATTTCTGATTGTTCTTATAATTAACTTTGTCGGGATTTGTTAATCAAACAATTAGTTTATGAAGAAGATTTTTATTTTAATGATGATGTTTTTCCTTTTTGGGAAAATGATGAGCCAGACCGAAAGATATATTTATCAGACCGAAGTGAATCCGGATACTATCAATCTCGTAGATATGAAGATGGAAAGAACTTTTCTGGATGTGAAAAATAACCAGTCATTGTTCATCAGTGAGAGTAAATTATTGAAGGATTCTCTGGTTGCAGTTTTGAAAAGCCAGACAATTCCGGACGTGAGAAAATCGAAAAAAGACAAACCGGAATTTCCAAAACTGGCGAATGGAAAATCGATCCAACCTACTTTTTTCGAATATTTCATCAAGAAAAATAATGATGACAAAACAGTGAGTTTGGTTGAAAGTGTTGGTTCAAAGCAAGTTTATTATCAGGAAGACCGGAAAATGAAGTGGAACATTTCTGACCAGGTTTCTGATCTTAATGGTTATAAAGCCCAAAAAGCGACTGTAAATTTTGGTGGAAGAGTTTGGATAGCATGGTTTGCACCGGAAATTAAAATCTCTGATGGACCTTACAAATTTTCCGGATTACCTGGATTAATTGTAAAGCTTGAAGATGATAAAGGAGATTATAAATTCAATTTCCTAAAAAAAATATCGATTCCAAATGCTTTTTCAGAAGATATAAAGCCTGATGCAAGAAAATCGACAAGAATCAACTTCCAAGGTGACAAAGCATCTGTTAAAATGGAAATGATCAAAAATAAGGATCCTGAGATCAATCTTGATAATTTCAGTCCCGGAGGAGGAAGAGGAATGCATCAAAGAGGTGGAATGAACGGCGGATTTGGTGGACAACCCGGACAAGGAATGAATGGCGGAATGCCAAATGTAGATATGGGAGGACAGGATATGCAATTAGGAAATCCAACTCAAAATCCCATGACAAGTAATGGAAGCGTTATGAGTTTTGGAAATACAAACCCAATTGAATTAAGTAATAGACAATAAATATGAAACTAATAAAATTATTATGCTTGTTGGCGACGCCACTGGTAATAGCCCAACAAGGCACTCGTTTTATTTATCAAGTAACATTATCTCCTGATTCTACCAATGTTGAGAAAAAAACAGAATCTGCTTATCTGGATACTGATGGCAAAAAATCTGTTTTCTATGCAGAAAATTCGATGAAGAGAGATTCTCTGATGGAAAGAATGTTCGCAACCAAAAATTTTGACAGAGAGCAAATGCAGAATTTGAGAAGCAACCTTCAGTTTACCATTGAAAAAGACCTTACTAATCAAAGTTTGATTTATAAATCAAGAATAGGGAGAGATAATTATTCTTATTCGGAAACTCCTGTTTTTGAATGGAAAATCTTACCAGAAACTGTGAAAATCGGAGATTATCAAACTCAAAAAGCAGAAACGAAATTTGGCGGTAGGACTTGGTATGCCTGGTTCACACAAGAAATTCCCTTTCAGGATGGTCCTTACAAATTCTCTGGTTTGCCGGGATTGATAGTAAAAATTCAAGATAAAAAAGGCGATTATTCTTTTGATTTGATGCAAACGAAAAAAATAGCAGAGATATATCAACCTTTGAATCGAGGACAATACATCACTCTTTCCAAATCGAAATATATAGAGATGGAGAAAAAGATGCAAAAAGACCCGGCAAGCTTCGTCAATGCTCTAAGAAATAACGGAGGACGAGGTGGCGGAAACCGGCCGGCAATGGATCCAAAAGAAATGCAGGAAAGACAAAAACGCATGCAAGCGGAAATAAAAAGCAGAAATAATCCAATTGAATTAAAATAAAGAACGGGACAAATATTTGTCCCGTTCTTTTATTGTGATTTTCTGATGTCTTTTATTTCTTCAATCTTTTGTTCGAAGTAATCTTTTTTATCGGGATGTTTTTCTGAAAGTATCTCGTAAGCCTTTATTGCTTTGGAGTATAGTTTTTGTTCCGTGTATAACTTGGCCAGGGTTTCTGTCATTAAGTGAGAGATGTCGTCTTTCTTCTCCTTGATGATATAGTTGCTTTCTTCCTTTAACTGAGATATTTTCGGATTGGTCTCAATGAAGTTGTCAATGATTTTTTCCTTGGTTTTGGATGGCTCTTCTTTGACTTCCGGTCTTTCAATTTTCAGCCAGCTTTGCCAAGTGTTGATAAAAGTACCCACATTGCTTTCAGTAGCTTCCTTTGTTTCAACCTTTTCCGGGATTGGAATGATCTCCTTTTTCTCTTCGATTTTAGAAACCTCATTTCCAAAGAACGAAACATTCATAATTGGTCTTTCTTCTTCAGAGATCTCAGTTTTCTTTTCCTCTACTTGAGTTTCTTCTATAATTTCCGGATGAACAATAACCTCCTCAACTTTTTCTTGTGTTGGAGCAACGTCAACTTTTGTAATTATTTTAGGAATTTCTCTTTCTTCAGGTTTACTTTTACCAATCAAAGCATCTGGTGTGTTCGCTGAGAAAGACATTGGTTTCCATTCAGAAACAGGTTCTTGAACTTCAATTTTTGGTTCAGTAATTTCTGGTTTGATTTCAGTCTGTGAGATTTCAGTTTTATCTTCAATAATGTCGAAAGTCTGCGTATTTTCAAAATTGATTTGATTCTCTTTAATCCTTTCTTCCTGAATTGAATCTTCTGTTCCCTCAACTTTTTTCGGTTCAAAAACTTCAAAAGATTGCGTGTTCTCAAAGCTGATTTGACTATCATCAATATCATCTTCAGGAATATTTTTTACAAAAGGTTCTTTATATTCAGATCTAATTACAGGTTTTTCTTCAGTTGGTTTCTCCTCTGACTTTTCTTTTTTCGAAGGATTCAGGTAATCCAGATGATTTTTTGGAAGCGAGAATTTCACATTTGGAAGAAACTCCTGAGCGCCTCCGAAACTGATATCATTGGAAGAAATTTCTGGTTGAGATTCTAGTTCTGTGGAAATTTCCTCAACTTTAGTTTCTTCTAAAGTTAAAATATCTTCAATGTGTTCGGGAGCAGAAATAGATTCTTGCGCAGGATTTTCATCAATGATGATTTGGGAATCAATGGTTTCGGTTTCTTCTTTTAGAACCAATTGTCCGGATTCTTTCGTTGCTTCCAGATCAACTTGCGAGGATTTTTCTTTTAAGAAATTTTCTTCACCATCATAAAGTAAACGATTCTTTTCGCCATCTACAACTATGAATTCTGAGTTCTCAGAATTTTCAGTTTCGATGATCTTTTCGATATCAAATTTATTCAGAACAGAATGCGTTTCTGTATTTTCAATTTCCGTTACGATTTCAGATTCTGCAGGTTTTGTGTCTTCTGTTGTTTTGTCGTTAGTTAAATGATTTTCAGGTTTTTCGTCAGATATGATTGATGTTGGTGTAATCTCTTTTTTAGAAATTCTTTCAGAATTAATGAAGTGATAAAGTATCTTTTTATCTGTCGTGTAAGCTGCGGTTTTAGAGAGGTTTTCTTTATAATTTTCCGGTTTGTAAAGATTGATCCCGTAAAGATAGAGTGCTCTTATACTTTGCGCATAAGGCATCTTTTCTGATTCTGATCTCAAAATGTCCAGATCGGATTCGGTAATAATTTTCGGTTTTTTTACTAATTCTAAAACTCTAGTATTCATTCTTCTTACCAATTGGCTACAATATCATTGAAAATTTTATTGATGATCCTGTCGTTCACAATTCTCACTTGTGCAGTTTCTATCGTGTTCAGGTCTAGGTCGCTATTGAAAACAGCTTCGTCACTGTAAGTTCGGTCAAAGCTCAATGTCGGGTCTTTGATATTTTCATAATGGACCTTCACAGAGATTGTCAGTTTATTTTGCTGTGCTTGTATTGTGTTTCCGGATGTCGTTGTCGTTGCAGACCCGATACTTGTAGGTGTAATATTATAGTCGCTGATCTCTCCTTCGATCAAAAGATCTGGATTTTCCACTGCACCTTTCAGTGTTGTTCTTTGGAGAAAACGATTCTGCAAGGCCACGGTAAAATCCTGGCTCAAACTAGGAAGGTTGTTTGCCGCATTATTCGGGAAAGTATTGATCTTCACCGTTTTCATATCTTCTCTCAAAGATGAACCAGTAAATGAATAACAGGATGTTACTGATAATAACGTTAAAATTAAAAGCCCAAAAAACTTTTTCATAATTAAAATTTTTGACCGATTTCTGTTAGTTCATCGTGTTCTATTTGTGCAAGACCATCTTTGAAGGCAAAATAATGAGCTACATTTATAAAAGGTAAGGTTATAAACAATCCAATTCCACAAAGTATAATTCCCAGTTCTCCCAAAAATGCAACTGCGATGGAAAAGAAAAGTATAGATAAAAGATTTCCTTTTGTCATTGTTTTAGAGATATTCCAGGCAGATTTCAAATCTTTTATTTGCTTAAATGTAATCAACGCAGGAATATAAAAAGATTGAAGTAATAAATAAATCAATACAAAATATACAGATATAAAATAAATCGCTCCAAGACCTCCAACAAAACCAGAAACGGTATTGTCATTGTCCGCAAAAATTGCCAAAAAGCCAAACGGAATAAAAATTAGAAAAATGCCTGCAAAAATGTACAATTGAAAGATAAAATAGGGTACAAAATCATCAAAATTAAAAATTTCTCCAGCTCCGGTTGGGATTCCTTTATCAATTTTGTAACAGATCCTGTAGAAATTACCTGCAGCTAAAATCCCGCAAAAAGGAATGATAGACATGATCATAAAACATAGGAATGAAAGTATTATCGTTCCAAAATCTTTCTTCATCAAGTCAATCGCTTGAGAAATGTATTCACCAAATTTGAAATTTACACTTCTTGGTTGTAGGTTTGCTGACATTTTATTCTTCTAGATTATATTGTTTTATTTTTCTGTAAAGTGTTCTTTGCGAAATTCCCAATTCGTCTGCGGCTTTGTTTCTTCTTCCTTTGTGCTTTTCCAATGCCTTGATTATCAAATCTTTTTCATTGTTTTGAAGCGAAAGGGATTCTGGTCTAGCTTCCTCAATTTCAATATCTTCTACATCGTTGTAATGATGGTCCTCGTCCTCAGAAATGATCGTTGGATGATGAACCTGACTTTGATTATTGTTATTATTTTCAAAATAAAGCAAAGAATTTGGGTTTGCAGATTGTTGAGGTTCAGGCGTGTAAATTCGATTGATCAGATTCTTTTCCTGAGAACTAAGGTCTGCGTTTCCTCTACTTTTTATCAGTTCCGAAGTTAAGGATTTTAAATCATTAATATCATTTCGCATATCGAAGAGCACCTTGTACATAATTTCCCTCTCCGAGCCGAAGTCTCCGGAAGTTCCGGTTCCATTTGTTTTAGAAACAACTGCTGGTAAATTAGCATTCATCGGGATGTATTCGGCTAATTTCACAGAATTGATTTCTCGATTTTGCTCAACGACAGTCATTTGCTCGACTAAATTTCTCAACTGACGAATGTTTCCCGGAAAGGCATAATTTTCAAGGTAAGCAACGGCATCGTCTGTCAATCTCAATTCCGGCATCCTATATTTTTCAGCAAAATCAATTGCAAACTTTCTGAATAACAAATGGATGTCGCCTTTTCTTTCCCGCAAAGGTGGCATATCTATTTGAACCGTGTTCAGACGGTAATAAAGATCTTCACGGAAACGTCCGTCCTGAATGGCTTTCATCATATTCACATTCGTCGCAGCTACGATTCTTACATTGGTTTTCTGGACTTGGGAAGAACCGACTTTCATAAACTCGCCACTTTCCAAAACTCTCAAAAGACGAACCTGGGTTTGAAGCGGTAATTCTCCAACCTCGTCAAGGAAAATTGTTCCGCCGTCAGCCACTTCAAAATAACCTTTTCGGGTAGAAGTAGCACCTGTAAAGGCTCCTTTTTCGTGACCAAATAATTCTGAATCGATGGTCCCTTCCGGGATTGCACCACAGTTTACGACGATGTAAGGCTGATGTTTTCTTCTGGATTCTGAATGGATTATTTTCGGGATGAATTCTTTCCCGACACCGCTTTCTCCAATTACAAGAACGGAAATATCAGTTGGTGCTACTTGTATAGATTTTTCTAAAGCACGGTTCAAAGCAGGGAAATTCCCAATGATTCCGAAACGTGCTTTTATAGATTGTAAGTCTGCCATTGTTTATTTGATAATTTGATGATTTGAGAATGTGGTAATTGATTTATAAAGTTAATCTCTTGAATTAGCTCATTTTCATATTAACACATTAAGAAACCGTTTTCCCCAAAAGCGTTCCTTGTGTATTCCCGTGAACGAAAACGGAAACAATGTCACCAATTTTCTGCCCTTCCAACATATCGAAAACACAAACCGCATTTTGAGAATTTCTTCCTTTCCATTGATTTTTGTTCTTTTTGGAAATACCTTCAATCAAAATTTCGTGAACCCTTCCGACGTAAGAAGCCATTCTCTTTTTGGATAATTCGCCTTGTAAAGCAATCACTTCTGCCAAACGTCTTTGTTTCACATCTGCCGGAATGTCGTCTTCCATCTTTTTGTGAGCAGGCGTTCCAGGTCTTTCAGAATAAGCGAACATATAACCGTAATCGTATTCCACTTCTCTCATTAAAGATAATGTATCTTGATGGTCTTCCTCAGTTTCTGTGCAGAATCCGACAATCATATCCTGTGAAAAAGAAATGTCGGGAACGATTTCCTTAGCCTGTTTGATTAGATCCAGATATTCCTGACGTGTATGCTGACGATTCATCAAATCAAGAATTCTGTCGCTTCCACTTTGAACCGGCAAGTGAACATATTTGCAAATATTATTGTGCTTTGCCATCACTCGGAAAACATCCAAGCTCATATCCTGAGGATTGGAAGTTGAGAATCGGATTCTCATATTTGGAACGGCGATAGCAACCATTTCCATTAATTGGGCAAAATTTACAGCCGTCAATTTTTGCATTTCAGTTGCTTTTGCAAAATCTTTTTTTGGACCACCACCGTACCAAAGATAAGAGTCAACATTTTGACCAAGAAGTGTAATTTCCTTGTAACCATTTTTCCATAGGTCAAGACATTCTTCTATGATGGAATGCGGATCACGGCTTCTTTCTCTTCCTCTTGTAAAAGGCACAACACAGAAAGTACACATATTATCACAACCTCTGGTAATTGTAACGAACGCTGTAACGCCGTTTCCGCCAAGACGGACAGGATTGATATCTGCGTAAGTTTCGTCTTTTGAGAGGATTACATTGATGGCGTCTCTTCCGTCATCGGTTTCTTTCAAAAGATTTGGAAGGTCTCTGTAGGCATCCGGACCAACAACCAAGTCTACCAGTTGTTCTTCTTCCAAGAATTTGGTTTTCAGTCTCTCGGCCATACAACCCAAAACGCCAACGGTAAGATTTGGTTTCTCTTTTTTTAGATTTTTGAATTGAGCGAGACGCATACGAACCGTCTGTTCTGCCTTCTCACGGATAGAACAAGTGTTAAGCAAAATCAAATCTGCTTCTTCCTGCTTCAAAGTCGTGTTGTAACCTTGCTCGTTAAGAATAGATGCAACAATCTCGGAATCGGAGAAGTTCATCTGGCAGCCATAACTTTCCAAAAATAATTTTTTACCATTTTCTGGTCTTTCTGCTATAGCAAAAGCTTCTCCTTGTTTGGTCTCGTCTATATATTTTTCCTGCACTATATTTATATTTAAAGCTCAAATTGGAAATCCAATGTTGAAGGACCCTGAACCCGAAATTTTGAACTGTTTAAGTTTGCAAAGATACAAAATATTGTGACAGAATGGCAGTCAATAATATAAACAGATTAATTCTATTGACTTTAAAAAGAGAAATAATTATTCAGGATCTGTTATTGCTTTTAGTGTTAATCTAAATCGAAAATCTATTGGCTGTCCATTGATAGTAGCGGGCGTCCATTTTTCTTCATGCCTTTGAAAGTTAGAACAATCATTCTATCGAATTCGTCAAGCCCTGTTTTCTTCGTCAGGATTATATCTTCCAGTTTTCCGTCTTTAGTGATTGTAAATTCTGTTTCTACCGTAAAAATGTCATTCCAGCTGAATCTTCTTAAATCAAGTTTAGCAATCAATTCTTTACGAAAGCGATCAATGTTATCTTTTCCATAATTATTATAAACAGGTGCACTGAAAAGCGGATAATATCCTTCTCTATAATTATTAAAAAAATCGTCCGGAAAAATGATAAATCTGGCAACTGCATTTTGCGCTATACCATTCAATGATGCCGGTTTCCAGCCATTCTGATATTTATTAGCTACTTCTCTGGCAAGATCGTAAGCACATTTATTTGACTCTACAACTTTGGGATTAAGATCTCTGATAAATTGTATGGAAGAGTCAGGCTTAATCAACAGGCTAAATTGGTAGATCTCATTTTTGTTTGAACAAGGTTGAAGTTTCTTTTCGACAACAATATCGTGAAGATCTTTGTAATAACCGATATAACCACCAGCATAAGGCATTTGATTTTCGGGATATCTTTGTAGAACCTCGGTTTGAGAATTAGCAATAGAAAATTTGAGTAGGAAAATTAAGACAAAAAATAATTTAGTTTTCATTATGGTTATACGTTTTAGTCTTTAAAATTAATATTCTTCATCCGAATGGTCAGATGTGAAATTGATCTCGAAAATAATATATGAACTTACCGGAACTCCGTTTTTGATTGCAGGCTTCCATTTCTTTTTGATACGTTTCATAGCGAAGTTCATATCCTGTTTGAATTCTTCATCGTTTCTTACTTTAGGGTAGATCTTCAGCTCGCTCATCTTTCCTTTCTCATCGATTGTAAGAACAAAAGAAAATTTCCCATTTACAGCGTAAGCGGTAATATCCACATAAGCATGAACCATTTTCATAAACTCATTTTTGAAAGCATCTTGTCCGCCAGGGAATTCTGCTTTTGAATCTGGAATTGTAATGCCTTTGGAAATTTCTGTCTGCGAATATGCGGTTGAACTTAGCAGTAAAGTTATTGTTAATAAAATGGTTTTCATTGGTCGGGATAATTTTCTCAAAGAAATTAAAAGAAGAATAGACAGTAGCTGATCAAATGTAAAGCATTTGTCAATTTAATTGGAAAATATCAAGAATCCTTACCTGTGTAGAAATTATAATCTTTGATCACAATGTTGATAAATTGTCGTTGCGTAAATTGTATGGAATCTGCATCTAATTTCAGAATTTCCACAATTTTTACAGTTAATCGATTGATGATCTGTCTGTCGTCGGTTTTCAGTGCCTTTTGGAAATTCTCTTTTATGATTCTTACATCATTATCAGTCAATAAAATTACCTGTGGAAAAGTCGGAACATAATCTTCTTTCAGTTGTTCCAAAATAGTGTGGGAAATATTGACATTGTTTTTCAGTGAAATAAGGGCTGTTCCTGTTGCGATATCGCCCAAACGCTGGTGATTTTTTGATACTACTGAAGTGATAAATGCGATGATTCCCATACTGCCAACAATATCGACCAAACGGAAGATCCATCTCATGAGATAATCTCCAAAACTTGCCTGATAGCCATCGATTTTCACAACTTTTATTTTCATTATTTTTTTTCCGAATGTCTGTCCTTCCATGAGGCTCTCCAAAACCAAAGTATAGATATGAACGGGTAGTGTGATCATAAGAACAAGTGCGCCGACAGACCAGCCGTCCATGTCCCGGATAAAGTCTGAGAAGTCAAAAACATTGCGCAGAATCCAAAATATAATCAAGATATACAATACTTTGATGAACAAATCGAGGAAAAAAGCAACAATCCTTTCTCCAATGCCTGCCAACGTAAAATATACATTTATATTTTGTGAAGTATTGATGGCGATCTGATTCATATTTTTATTATTTTAGCACTATGAGAGAAGTGGCTTTTATAAAGCAAAATAAAGAAAAATGGTTGGAAATCGAACAGGTTGTCAGCGGGAAAATGAAAAAAAATCCGGATGACCTTTCGTCTCTTTATATCAATCTTATTAATGATCTCTCTTTTGCACAGACTTATTATCCTAAAAGTAAAACTACAATTTATCTCAATTTTCTCTCTTCTCAAATTTTTCAGAGAATCTATAAGACCAAAAGGATAGAAGAAAACAGAATCAAGCATTTTTTTGTAACAGAAGTTCCGATGACGGTTTATCAATACCAGAGATATTTGTATTATGCTTTTTGTTTTTTTATTTTGTTTGTGGCAATAGGTGTTATTTCGTCTATTTATGACAAAGATTTTGCGACATTGATCTTAGGCGAGGGCTATGTAAATCAGACATTGGAAAATATCAAAAAGGGAGATGCAACGGCAATCTATGGAAGCGGTGCCAACTGGAGTTCATCCATAATGATCATCGTTAATAATCTGGTGGTTGGAGCAAAACTTTACATTTATGGGATTTCGGGAGGACTGGGGACTTTGTATGCCTTGATGCAGAACAGCATCATGCTAGGTGCTTTCCAGTTTTTTTTCAAAACACAGAATGTGCTATTGGAAAGTGCCAAAGGAATTTGGCTGCATGGTGCTTTTGAGATCTTTGGAATGGTGGTGGAAGCCATGGCCGGATTGATTTTAGGCGCATCAATTTTGTTCCCAAAAACCTTATCGAGATTAGAATCTTTCAAGCAGGGCTTCCGGGAGAGTTTTAAAATTTTTTTAAGTACAGTCCCATTTACCATATTTGCTGGAATTATAGAAGGTTTTGTAACCAGATATGCACAGACAATGCCGTTGGTCCTGAATCTGATCATCATCTTTGGAACGTTGTCTCTGATCGCTTTCTATTATTTTATATATCCATTTATCGTTATAAAAAAACTAAATCACCATGTACTTGTCTCAGGATATAAAAATCGATGATCTCATCAGCAATACGATTGAATTAATTTGAAGCAGATGAGATTTAGAATTCTTCTTTTACTGTTTTTTTCTTTGCAGGGAAACATTGTTTTCTCTCAGTACGATGCTGTGCAGCAAATGGAAATTGTTGAGGATTCCGCAAGTTATCATGTTAAAGAAGAGTTTGTTTTGACAGATTCTTTGGTCAGGTCCAATTATTCTACAAATAATACACTTTATCCGAAAAATTTCTTTCCAAATCTCAAAAATAAATATAAAGGAGGGGAGTTCGATTATGGAACTTCAAAATCTCAGGAATCTCTTTGGGATATCATCAAAAGGCATATTGCTAAGTTATTATCCAAGATTTTCAAAGACATAGACCCGAACAGAGCGACTGATTATACAGTTACTATTTTAAGAACTATTGGTATTTTGGTCATTGGAATTTTACTATATCTATTGATAAGATATCTAATGTCGAAAGAAGGAAATTTCTTATTTGGAAAAAAGAATCGAAAAATTAAAATTACAGTTCAGGACTTGGAAGAAAATATCCACGAGATCAATTTCCCTGAGAGAATCCTGAAATTTGAAAAACAAAAAGATTATCGTTCGGCAATTCGTTATCATTTTCTATTTGCGCTTAAAAAATTATCGGATAGAAATCTCATCAGCTGGAATCCCGAAAAAACCAATCGGGATTATCTCAAAGAACTAAAAAACATTAATTTGAAAGAGGATTTCAGCCGCATTATTTATATCTATGATTATATCTGGTACGGCGAATTTGATACAGAGGAGAAAGATTATCAGTATTATAAAACTTATTTTCATAAACTCTAAAAAGTCAATTCACTGCTGCAGATCAATGAGCAAAACTTTCAAAATATACGCTATAGTGTTTATCATCATATTAATTGTGGTGGCGATGTTTAGTGGGAATAGAAAACCGGCTTTGGATTGGCGAAAGAACTTTGATGTCGATAAAAAAACACCTTTCGGACTTTATATTTTTAATCAGGAGTCAACTGGTTTATTCCGGGGGAAATTGGAAAAAGTAGGAGTTTCACCTTATTCTTATTATCAAAAAAATGATCAGAAGAAACCACATAATATCTTGATTATTCAGAAAAAACTGGACGATGTTTCCTGGCAATATATTTTGAATGAGGTTTCGAATGGCTCCGATGTAATGTGGTTTACCAACGATACGACTGCCAAGTTGAGAGATACGTTGGGATTTAGATTCAAGACTGTGAGTGGTGAAAAAAATTATTATTTGCAGCTCACAGATGAAAAATTAGCTGATAGCAGGTTGTTCATTGATAAGTTTCCTGAGAATCAAGGTTTTTCTTACATCAGGAACGATATAGAAATTCTTGGAAAAACATTACATAAAGCTAAAAGTAACAAGTCTTCCTTTAGTGCGGATTTTGTGAAGATCAATTTCGGAAAAGGACATTTCTATATCCATTCAGAGCCTTTGGTTTTGACCAATTATTATATTTTAAATTCTAGGAATAAATATGTAGAAAATGTACTTTCTTATCTCCCGAATAGGGAAACCGTGTGGTTTATAGAAAATGATACATCTTTATCTATGTCGCCAATGCGATTCATTATCAGCCATCCGCCGTTGAAATCCGCCTGGTATTTGTTGATTGCAGGACTATTGATTTTTGTCTTTTTCAATGCCAAAAGAAAGCAAAGAATTGTTCCAGTAATAGAACCTTTGAAAAATACTTCGGTAGAATTTATAAGAAGTATCGGAAATTTATATCTTCAAGAAGGCGATTTCCACGAGATGATGGCGAAAAAAGCACAATACTTTTTGAGTAAGATAAGAATGGATCTGCTAATTGATACACATAGTCTGGATGAACAATTCATCCATAAATTGCATTTGAAAACAGGAAAAAATATAGAACTAATAAAAGAAGCTGTTACACTCGTGAAAAAAGGACAAGATCCTTACGCAAGTGTGATGAAGGAGGATTTGATACGGATGAATAGAATTTTGGATGATATTTTGAAATGATGAAAAGTGTCGCTCCTACGGAGCTCCGCTGAAACTCTCACTAATAACTACAAACATTCCGCTCCTACGGAGCTTAAGCTTACAAAATTAAATTATGGAAGAACAATACCAAGACCAAGCACCGGAATTCCAGTCCAGACTGGATATGACGGACTTACGAAATAATCTCGAACGCGTAAAAGCAGAAATCGCAAAAGTAATTGTCGGTCAGGAAAATATGATTGAACATTTGCTTGTTGCGCTGTTGTCAAACGGTCACGTTTTGATAGAAGGCGTGCCAGGCGTTGCGAAAACAATTACTGCAAAACTATTGGCCAAAACCATTTCGGTTGATTTCAGCCGAATCCAGTTTACGCCGGATTTGATGCCTTCTGATATTTTGGGAACTTCGGTTTTCAATGTCAAAGAAGCGGATTTCAAATATAAAAAAGGCCCGATTTTTTCGAATTTTATTTTGATTGATGAGATTAACCGTTCGCCTGCCAAAACGCAATCGGCTTTGTTTGAAGTGATGGAAGAAAAGCAAATCACGATGGACGGCGTGCGATATCCAATGGAAGAACCATTCTTGGTGGTTGCCACTCAAAACCCGATTGAACACGAAGGAACTTACCGATTGCCGGAAGCGCAACTTGATCGTTTCTTATTTAAAATCGAGGTTGGTTACCCGAATTTGGAACAGGAAATTGAAATCATTAAAAATCAACACAACAATAAGTTAGAAGATAAAACCGATTTGGTTCAAACGGTGATTTCCGGTCAACAATTGAAACAATATCAGCAGTTGGTAAAAGACATCATTGTTGAGCAAAATCTTTTGGAATATATTGCGAAAATCATTGTCAATACGAGACAAAATCAGTTTTTATACTTGGGCGCTTCGCCGAGAGCAAGTTTGGCTTTGTTGACTGCGAGTAAAGCTTTTTCCGCTATCCGAGGTCGTGATTTTGTGACGCCGGAAGATATCAAAGAAGCATCATACGCAGCTCTGAGACACAGAATTATCGTTTCGCCAGAACGTGAAATGGAAGGTTTGACGGCTGATGAAATTATCAGACAAATTCTTGAAAGCATAGAAGTTCCAAGGTAGAAATCTATAAATTAATGGAAATCAATTAAAGTGAAAACATTAAAACAAACATATATCAATAACAGATTCTTCTTCGCCCTCTTCGGTGTCGGAATCTGCTATGTTTTGGCATTTTTCTTTTCTTTTATGATGTGGATTGCCAACTCGTTGTTGATTTTTGTTTTATTGTTGACGGCGGTTGACGGTTTGATTTTATTTCAAAATAAGGAAGGGGTCAACGCGCAAAGAATCTTGCCCGAAAAGCTGTCGAATGGCGATGAAAATTCTGTAAAAATCGATATTAGAAATAATTACAATTTTAATATCAACACCAAAATTATTGACGAAATTCCTTTTCAATTCCAGAAGAGAGATTTCCTCATTAAGAAAAATATCGAAAGCGGAAACAATTGTTTTTTTGAATATATACTTGAGCCAAAAGAACGTGGCGAATACAGTTTTGGAAATCTGAATATTTATGTTGATTCGCCAATCGGATTGGTTTCCAGACGATTTACATTTCAAAAAGATGCAAAATTACCGAGTTATCCGTCATTCATCCATCTCAGAAAATATGAGTTGATGGCGCTTCAAAACGAATTTATGCTTGGTGGAATCAAGAAAATCCGAAAGCTGGGGCACACGATGGAATTTGAACAAATCCGAGATTACGTTCAGGGCGACGACATCCGAGGCATCAATTGGAAAGCGACATCCAAATCCAGCAAATTGATGGTCAATCAGTTTCAGGATGAAAAATCGCAACGCATCATAATGCTCATCGACAAAGGCAGAACGATGAAAATGCCTTTCAACGGTTTGAGTTTGCTGGATTATTCCATCAACGCGACGATGGCTTTATCTCATATTATTCTGAAGAAAGGCGACCGAGCAGGAATGATGACATTCGCCAAAAAAACGGAGAACAAAGTCGCATCAGACAACAAATCCGGACAATTGAAAAAGATTTCGGAAGCTTTGTACAACGTTCAAACCGATTTCTTCGAAAGTGATTTTGGAAGGCTTTATCAGGATATGAAATTTCATTTGAATCAAAGAAGTTTGGTTTTACTTTTCACCAATTTTGAAACTTTGGACGGACTTAATCGTCAAATGAAATATCTGCGAGGCATCGCCAAAAATCATCTTTTGGTAGTCATATTTTTCAAGAATTCTGAAGTTCACAAATTGCTGAATACCAATCCCGAAAATATGCAGGAAATCTATGACGAAATCATTGCTGAAAAATTTGAATTCGAGAAAAAACTGATTATTCAGGAACTCAGAAAATACGGAATTTACAGTATTTATACACTTCCGGAAAATCTCAACATCGATGTTATCAATAAATATCTGGAGATAAAAGCGCGTGGAATTTTGTAAATTTGAATCTAATTTCAATACAAGCCTTATCTAAACGAAGTGGCTTTGTAAACTTTAAAACATATAATTATTAAAAAAAACTTTGTGCGCTTCGTGTTCATAAATAATAAATCTTAAAATGAAACGCTTGTGTGAAAAATTAATTAGAAGGAAACACGTCTAAGCGCTCCAACTGACAAATAAAAAATAAATATTACAGATGAAAATCACACTCAATAGAATCAACGACGATTTTTTGTTCGAATGTTCCAATGAACAAGGCAACTCAATTTTACTTGACAACACAACTTTGCCTGGCGCAAAAGGCGTTTCGCCAATGCAATCTTTATTAATGGCAGTTGCCGGCTGTAGCGGAATTGATATCGTTTCAATCCTAAAAAAACAACGCCAAACTATAACCGATTTCAAAGCGGAAGTTGAAGGAGAAAGAGTTCAAGTTGATGAAGCAAAACCTTTCAAATCTATCAAAGTGAAATTTTTCCTCGAAGGCGAAATCGATCCGAAAAAAGCTAAAAAAGCTGGAGAATTATCGTTTGAAAAATATTGTTCTGTTTCCAAAACTCTGGAACCGAATGTGGAAATCACTTATGAAGTTCACGTCAATGGAGATATTGTGCAATAGAGTTTGAGTGTTAGAGCGTGTGAGATTTAAAGCATTGGAGAGTAAAAGCGTTTGAGCAAATCAAAAACTCTCTCAGACACTCAAACACTAAAACCCTCCAACTCACAAGAACTCTAATGCTTCAACCTCGGCTGAATCAACTTCGCCACCGTAGAAGTCCATCCGGTTTGATGGGAAGCGCCAACCCCTCGGCCATTGTCACCGTGGAAATATTCGAAGAACATAATGTAATCTTTGAAATGCGGGTCTTGGTTAAATTTCTCTACGCCACCATTGAACGCACGATTTCCATTTTCATCTCTCAGGAAAATACCACAAAGTCTATCGCCGATGTCTTTGGAAACTTCTTCCAGATTCTTTTGAACACCACTTCCTTTTGGATATTCAATCGTCAAAGCATCGCCGAAAAAGAAATGGAAACGTTGCAGACTTTCTACAATCAGGAAATTAATAGGGAACCAAATCGGTCCACGCCAGTTGCTGTTGCCGCCAAACATTCGACTGTCACTTTCTGCAGGCGTATAATAAACAACGTGTTCCTGGTCGTGAACGGTAAATCTGAACGGATTTTCCTCATAAACTTTGGACATCGCACGGATTCCGTAATCGCTTAGGAATTCGGATTCATCAACCAATCTCGTCAGAACTTTCGTCAGTCTTGTTTTTCGCAAAATACTCAAAAGGTGTTTGTTTCCTTCGCCTTCTACGTACCATTGAGAAACGAGTTTCGTTAACTCCTGTTTATTTTTCAGAATCCATTCCATCCGTTTTTTGAACTCCGGAAGTTTTTCCAACATACTGTGTTCCACCACTTCAACGGCAAACATCGGAATCAATCCAACAATGCTTCGAAGTTTGAGATTCACACTGTCACCATTGGAAAGCTGAAGCAAATCGTAGAAAAATCCGTCTTCTTCGTTCCAAAGTCCTTGTTTGCCTTCACCGATGTTTTCCATTGCTTCGGCGATATAAAGATAATGCTCGAAAAACTTGATGGCCATATCTTCATAAACAGGATTGTACGTTGCGAGTTCCATAGAAATACGCATCATATTCAGCGCATACATCGCCATCCAGCTCGTTCCGTCGGCTTGTTCCAGATGTTCCCCTTCATTGAATTCCATATTCCTGTCAAAGGCGCCGATGTTGTCCAAACCTAGAAATCCACCTCCAAAAAGGTTGTTCCCGTTATAATCTTTTCGGTTGACCCACCAAGTGAAATTCAGTAATAATTTCTGAAAAACCCTTTCCAAGAAAGCTAAATCCGGTTTTCCATTATTTTTTTCATCGATTTTAAAAACCCTGAAAGTCGCCCAAGCGTGAACCGGAGGATTCACATCATCAAAATTCCATTCGTAAGCGGGAACCTGACCGTTCGGGTGCATATACCATTCTTTGGTCAATGTAATCAATTGATTTTTAGCAAATTCTGAATCGATCACAGAAAAACTTACGCAATGGAACGCCAAATCCCAAGTCGCATACCAAGGATATTCCCACTTGTCGGGCATCGATATAATGTCCTTGTTATGAAGATGTTCCCAATCGCTGTTCCGGACAAAACCTTTTCTCTGAATCGGGAAATTCGGGTCGCCTTTCAGCCATTTTCCAACGTTGTAATGATAGAATTGTTTGTTCCAAAGCAAGCCTGCAAAAGCCTGTCTCTGAACATTTTTCTCATCTTCGTTGTCTATTTCTTTTTGAATGTTTCCGTAGAATTCGTCCGCATCCTGTTTTCTTCTCGCTACGATTTCATCAAAATCATAAAACGCATCCTCCATAATATGAGGCGACAACCGAAATTCGAAAACCTTGTTGCTATTCGCTTCGATGATTTCTTCGCAATGTAAAGACGCTTTTGTCCCAACTTTGGAAGGGTTCACTGTATCAAGACCTTTTGTAACGTATTGATTGATACCATCTTTGAAAAAACCTTCCGTCTTAGGAAGATTGAAAAGTCTTGAGCGATTCGTCTCGTTCTCACAAAACAAAGCGTCCACATTCCGGTTCCTAGAATATAACTTTTTGATGCTCAGACTATCGTGATGAATATCAATTTCGCCTTGCTTAGAAAAACCAAGTTTCGCTTTATAATCGTTGTAACCCCAAACCCAATTATTTCTATACCAAACTGTTGGCAAAACCACGATTGACGCAGGTTTGTTGCTTCTGTTATGAACATCGATTCTGATTAAAAAATCGTCTTCGCCAGCTTTGGCATATTCAATAAAAATATCAAAATACTCGTCGTTGTCGAAAATTCCCGTGTCAAATATTTCATATTCCATTTCGTTTTTGGAACGTTGTGCATTCACATTGATGAGGTCATCATACGGAAACGCATTGATGGGATATTTGTAAACCATCTTCATATAGCTGTGAGATGGCGTGTTGTCCAGATAATAAAAAATCTCCTTGATATCTTCGCCGTGATTTCCCTGATAATTGCTCAGCCCGAAAAAACGTTCCTTGACTCTGCAGTCATTTTTATTCCAAAAAGAGAGTGCAAAACACATCTGTTGCTTCTCATCCGAGATTCCTGCGATGCCTTCCTCGGCCCATCGGTACGTCCAGGCTTCTGCTGTATCGTGACCAGTAAATCCCCACGCATCGCCATTTGTGCTATAATCTTCCCGCACATTTCCCCATTGGCGGTGGCTCACGTACGGTCCCCATTTTTTCCAATTCGGGTTTTTTAATTTTTCTTCTTCAGTCATTCTTCTAATTATTTCAAAATAATTATTCTCTTTTTTAGGAGCATCACGGTTGTCCATTTGTTAGAACATCCCAACCCGCTGTCCACTATATCTTTTTTTGCTCAGACCATTGGTCATCAAAAGAAAATTATCTCAAAAGCAAAAAAAGGATGCCGTTCCCATCGGGGCTATGTTGAGGTTTTTCCTTTCTTTCAACGGATAAATGATAGTTGATAATCGATAAATGATAATTAAAAAACTCAATTATAAAATTTATTTTCCGAATCAACATCCGCTTAAAAAATCGATTCATCTATTCCTTTGCCTTCTTAAATTTCTTCGTACTTCAAAAAATCTCTGCGTTTAAAAATTTCAAGAAAAAAAACAGTGAATCGAATCATTTATCACTTATCATTCATCATTTATAATCACCCGTTATCCGCAAAACTCTCCAGCGTCGTCATTCCACCATCCACATAGATACTCGCTCCGGTAATATAATCCGAATAATCACTCGCCAAAAATACGGCTAAATTCCCAATATCTTCCGGTTGCCCAATTCTGTCATACGGAATCAAAGTCATCAGCGCATCCAGAGATTCCTTATTATCCCAGGCCGATTTGTTAATGGGCGTTTGGATGGCGCCCGGACAAATATTATTCACACGGATTTTCTGTTTTCCATATTCCTGAGCCAGCGTTTGCATCAGCATTCTGAGCGCACCTTTACTGGAAGCGTAATTGGCGTGCCCAGCCCACGGAATCGTCTCGTGAACACTGCTGATATTGATGATTTTCCCCAACGCTTTGGATTTTTCTGTCATTCCGCGTTTCAAAAATTCTTTAATGGCTTCGCGTGAACACAGAAATTGTCCGGTCAGATTCACATCTATCACTTTCTGCCATTGCGCCAAGGTCATCTCGATGAAAGGCGCGTCTTGTTGCAAACCGGCATTGTTAATCAAAATATCAACGGTTCCATATTTATCAACCGTCGTTTGGAACATCGCCAAAACTTGGTCTTCCTTGCTCACATCACATTGAATAATGAATCCTTCGCCACCATTGTCTTCAATGGTTTTCAAAGTTTCTTCCGCTTCCTCTTTCGAATGTTCGGATGAGTGATTCACGATGACAATTGCGCCGGATTTTGCCAAACTGATGGCAATTCCTTTTCCTATGCCGCTACTAGAGCCTGTGACAATAGCAACTTGCTTATTTAGATTAATGTCCATTTTTTATCTTTAGGAAGAATTTTAAGCAAATATTATACACAATTGCTTTTATAAATATCTTAAAATAGATTCTTAACAAAAAATTTATAATGACATTTTTCAGTTTATTTGGAAAAACGACAATTTCTTATCTATATTTGCAGTCAGAATTGTTCATTTACATATTGAAAATGTTATCGAGAAAGGTGGAGAGATTAGACTCTGTGAAACCTTGGCAACCCTTCGGAAACGAAGAAGGTGCTAAATTCTATCCGCAATGGCGGAAAAGATAACCCAAACCTATATTCTACATTTCCCTGTAGCATTTTCAATTTTTTTATCAGACAAAAATTGGAAGACAAGCTACGACATATCAACATTCATAATTTCGAAACTCAGAACGGAAAAGTTCTCGATATCCCATTAAGTTATCAGCTTTTCGGAAAAGAATTGTATTCGGCTCCAATTGTTTTGATTAATCACGCTTTGACCGGAAACTCAGATGTTGCCGGCGAAAACGGTTGGTGGAAATCTTTGGTTGGAGCAGGAAAAGTCATTGACACCAATCGATTCACAGTCATCTGTTTCAATATTGTCGGCAATGGTTTCGATGGCTGTTTTATTGATGATTATGAAGATTTCACAGTTCAGGATATTGCAAAAATTTTCCTTGAAGGATTGAAAATTCTTAAAATCGAAAAACTATTTGCTTTGGTCGGAGGCTCAATTGGCGGTTCTATCGGTTGGGAAATGTTGACTTTAAAAAATGATTTAGCAGAAAGATTCATCCCGATTGCAACAGATTTCAAAACTTCGGATTGGCTACATTCTCAATGTCTGGTTCAGAAATATTTATTAGAATCAGAAGAAAAACCGCTTGAGAAAGCCCGAATCCACGCAATGTTATGTTATAGAACGCCGGAATCTCTTAATTCTAGATTCAATGGAGAAATAGATTCTGAAAAACAAATTCTGAAATCCCACGATTGGCTCAATTTTCACGGAAATCGATTAAACGAAAGATTTAGTTTAAAAGCTTACAAACTCGTCAATCATCTTCTTATGAACATCAATGGAAAGGAAAATGAATTGGAAAATATCAATGCAGAGATTCATTTGGTGTCGGTAGATTCAGACCTTTTTTATCCGGCTTTTGAGATTAAAAATACTTACCAATTTTTACAAAATAAAAACAAAAACGTTCAGTATCACGAGATTAATTCTATCCACGGACACGATGCTTTTCTAATGGAATACGAACAACTGAACACAATTTTAAAACCTATTTTTTTGAACTGATGACAGACAAGAACGCAATTAATATTTATAGAAACAAAGCTTTGGTGAATTTCGAGGGAAAGGATTTTCTTGGACAGATTGGCGTGGATTCACGTATTTTTCAGGCTTTGAATGGAGGCGGAATCAGTGTTGGTGTCATTTCCCAACAAGCCATAGAAAACGGAATTTCTGTTTTGGTGGATGAGGTTGATGCGCAGGATGCGGTTAATTTTCTGAAAAAAGAATTTGAAAAAGAAAAGTCCGAAGGTCACGTCAGCAATATTTATAGCATTGAAAATCTGAGCGTGATTGGTTTTGTGTCGGATAATTACAACAAAATTTTATCAGAACTTCAGAGAAATAAAATTTATCCTTTGTTGTTAAGTCAAATTGCTTCTGCCGGAAGAGTGAACATTGTTGTCACCGGAAATCAAACCGAAATCACAAAAAATATCATCGAAACCGAAATCTACGGAAAACCAAAAACAGTTCATCTGGCTTTGATTGGTCACGGAAATGTTGGCGGAACTTTGGTTGAGCAAATTCTGGATTCTGCTCACGATATTTTAAATCGAAAAAGGGTAGAGCTGAAAATCGTTGCGATTGCCAATTCCAGAAAAGTTGCTTTCAACAAAGCCGGTTTCGGAAGCGATTGGAGACAGAAAATCAAATATTCTCAAACAGAATCAAGTGTACAATCTTTAGTAGATTTTGCAAACGAACATCATCTGGAAAATCTTGTAATGGTAGATAATACGGCGAGTAAAGATTTTGTGAAAAATTATCCGGTGTTTGTGGAGAACGGATTTGATGTCGTTGGGTCCAACAAAATCTACAATACATTACCAATCTCTGAATATCGAAATTTTAGAAAATTATTAGAAAAAAATAAGAAAAAATATCTTTACGAAACCAATGTTGGTGCTGGTTTACCTCTAATTGATACAATTAAATTATTGCATCTTTCAGGAGAAAATATCACGAGAATCAAAGGTGTTTTTTCAGGAACATTGAGTTATGTTTTTAATAATTTTTCGCTTCGTAACGATAAATTCTCAACCATTATCAACGAAGCTCTGGAAAAAGGTTTTACCGAACCGGACCCACGCGAAGATTTATCTGGAAATGATGTCGCAAGAAAATTGTTGATTCTGGCAAGAGAGCTGGATTTGGTTAATGAATTTGATGACATCAATATTCAGAATCTTGTTCCGGAAACTCTGCTGTCTGTTTCTAAAGAAGAATTCCTTTCAAGATTGGAAGAACTGGATTCAGAATACCAGAACATCAAAGAAAATCAGCAACCAGACCACGTATTAAGATATGTCGGCGATTTGCACGGCGATTTACAAAAAGAAAAAGGAGAGTTGGATGTCAAATTAATTTCTGTGCCAGCCAATTCGGCATTAGGACAACTGAAAGGTTCAGATTCTATTTTCGAAATCTATACAGAAAGTTACGGTGAAAATCCAATCGTAATTATGGGAGCCGGAGCTGGAGCAAAAGTAACGGCTAGAGGCGTTTTCGGAGATATTTTAAGATTAAGTGAAACTAAATAAATTATAATGTACCAATCTACCAATGTAAAATGTAACAATGACATTGGTAAATTGTTAAACAGATACATTGTTACATTATTTTATGGAAAATTTTGAAACTCTAGCCATAAGAACGCAAACCGAAAGAACACAGTTTGACGAACATTCTACGCCGTTATATCTCACGTCCAGCTTCGTTTTCGAAGATGCAGAAGATATGCGTGCGAGCTTTGCAGAAGAAAAAGACAAAAATCTTTACAGCCGTTTCAGCAACCCCAACGTTACAGAATTTGTAGATAAGATTGTGAAAATGGAAAGTGCAGAATCCGGTTACGCTTTTGCAACGGGAATGGCAGCGATTTATTCAACTTTTGCAACTTTGCTTGATTCCGGTGACCACATCGTAAGTTGTCAATCGGTTTTTGGTTCCACGCATACTTTGTTCACAAAATATTTTCCAAAATGGAATATCGAAACATCATATTTCAAAGCAGAAGATGCAGAGAATGTAGAACAATACATCAAACCAAATACAAAAATCTTGTATTTGGAAACACCAACAAATCCGGCAATCGAAGTTTTGGATTTAGAATTTTTCGGACAGATTGCGAAAAAGCATAATTTGATTTTCATCGTTGACAATTGTTTTGCGACGCCTTATTTGCAACAGCCAATTAAATACGGAGCAGATATTGTCGTTCATTCAGCAACAAAACTGATTGACGGTCAAGGTCGAGTTTTGGGTGGTGTTGCTGTTGGAAAAGCAGATTTGATTCGTGAGATTTATTTGTTTGCGAGAAACACTGGTCCGGCGATGTCGCCTTTCAACGCTTGGGTTTTGAGTAAAAGTTTGGAGACTTTGGCAATTCGAGTTGAGAAACATTGCGAAAACGCATTGAAAGTAGCAGAGTTTCTGGAAAATCATCCAAATGTAGAATTAGTAAAATATCCGTTCCTAAAATCTCATCCAAGCTACGAAATCTCTAAAAAGCAAATGAAATTAGGTGGAAACATCGTGGCTTTTGAAATCAAAGGTGGAATCGAAGGAGGACGGAATTTCCTAAACAGAATTAAAATGTGTTCCCTTTCCGCAAACTTGGGAGATACAAGGACAATTGTTACGCATCCGGCTTCCACAACGCATTCCAAACTTTCCGATGAAGAGAGAAATGAGGTTGGGATTACCGCTGGATTGGTGCGATGTTCCGTAGGATTGGAAAATATTGACGATATTATAACAGACCTGAAACAAGCTTTGGATTAGCAAAATTGGAATTAGGAGCAACAACATTTCAGCTCCGAAACAAGATTCCAACCCGCTGTCCGCTATATCTTTTTTTGCAAGAACATTTTGTCATCAAAAAGAAAACTAAGTCAAAGCAAAAAAAGGATGCCACTACCATCGGGGCTATGTTGAGGTTTTGTCTTCAATCAACTACAAAACTAAAACATAAAGAATCCGAAGGATTCAATATCAGTAGCCGTAGGTGAAACCTATGGTAAAAAATGAATAAAGAAATTCAGAATCCAAAGGATTCAATTTGAATAACCGTCGGTAAAACCGATGGGACATTAGAAAAAAGAAATGAATTATGAAAAATTCAGAACAATTATATAAAGCATTGGGTGAACGTATTCTCATCCTCGATGGAGCGATGGGAACAATGATTCAGCGCTACAATTTCACAGAAGAAGATTATCGCGGTGAGCGATTCAAAGACTGGGAATCTCCCCTTAAAGGAAATAACGACTTGTTGTCTTTAACGCAACCAGAAGCTATTGAAGAGATTCATAAAAAATATCTTTTGGCCGGCGCAGACATCATCGAAACCAATACATTTTCCGGAACAACCATTGCGATGGCGGATTATCATATAGAAGATTTGGTTTACGAACTCAATTATGAATCGGCCAAAATCGCCAAAAAAGTCTGTGACGAGTTCACTGCTCAAAATCCCGATAAACCAAGATTTGTAGCAGGTTCAATTGGACCAACCAACAGAACAGCAAGTTTAAGTCCGGACGTAAACGACCCAGGTTATAGAGCCATTACTTTTGATGAACTGAGAATCGCTTACAAACAACAGGCAAAAGCTTTGCTGGATGGTGGTTCTGACATTCTTTTGGTTGAAACAATTTTCGACACATTGAATGCAAAAGCAGCATTATTCGCAATTGACGAAATCCGAGAAGAACGCAATATCGTAATTCCAATTATGGTTTCCGGAACAATTACCGATGCTTCCGGAAGAACCTTGAGCGGACAAACGGCTGATGCTTTTTTGATTTCCGTTTCACATATGGACTTGATAAGTGTTGGTTTTAATTGTGCTTTAGGTGCAAAACAACTAACGCCTTATTTAGAAATTCTTGCCAATCACACAGATTTTGGAATTTCTGCGTATCCCAACGCAGGTTTACCGAATGCCTTCGGTCAATACGATGAAACTGCAGAACAAATGGCAAATCAGGTTGAAGAATATTTAGAAAAAGGTTTAATCAATATTATTGGTGGTTGTTGCGGAACAACGCCGGACCATATCAAAGCGATTGCTGATTTGGCAAAAAATTACAAGCCGAGACAATTATCGGCAATTAGTCAATAATTTATGGAAGCAGATTGTAAAAGAAAATATCTGAAATTATCGGGCCTTGAGCCATTAATTATAACTCCCGAATCCAACTTTATCAATGTTGGAGAGAGAACCAACGTTGCTGGTTCCAAAAAATTTCTTCGATTAATTAAAGAAGAAAAATATTCCGAAGCACTCGATATTGCCAGAAATCAGGTGGAAGGTGGCGCTCAGATTCTTGACGTCAATATGGACGACGGACTTTTGGACGGAAAATATGCAATGGTTAAATTCCTTAACTTGATTGCTTCAGAACCGGATATTGCCAGAGTCCCGATTATGATTGATTCATCCAAATGGGAAATTCTGGAAGCCGGATTGCATGTTGTTCAGGGGAAAACTATCGTGAATTCCATTAGTTTGAAGGGTGGTGAGGAAGAATTTATTAAGCAAGCTAAAGCCATCAAACGTTATGGCGCAGCAGCGATTATTATGGCTTTTGATGAGGTTGGACAAGCTGATAATTACGAAAGAAGAATCGAGATTTCCAAAAGGTCTTATGATATTTTGGTTAATAAGGTTGGTTTTCCTTCCGAGGATATTATTTTCGATTTGAATATTTTTCCAGTTGCGACCGGAATGGATGAACATCGTAGAAATGCCATTGATTTTATCGAAGCAACACGTTGGGTTCGTACCAATCTTCCGAATGCTTCCGTCAGTGGCGGTGTTTCCAACGTTTCGTTTTCGTTCCGAGGAAATGATTCTGTGAGAGAAGCGATGCACTCTGTTTTCCTTTACCACGCAATAAAAGCGGGAATGAATATGGGAATCGTGAACCCGACAATGTTGGAAGTTTATGACGAAATTCCTAAAGAATTATTGGAGTTGGTGGAAGATGTAATGCTCGATAGAACGGAAGATGCGACAGAAAAACTTCTGGATTATTCCGAAAAACATAAATCAACAAAAAAAGAAAAAGTTGAAGACCTTAGCTGGAGAGAGCAGGATTTGCAGACTAGAATCACGCACGCTTTAGTAAAAGGAATCGACCGTTTTATAGAAGAAGATGCGGAAGAAGCGAGAAAAGTTTCAAAACGTCCGCTTGATGTGATTGAGATTAATCTGATGACAGGAATGGGTGTTGTCGGCGACCTTTTCGGAAGCGGAAAAATGTTTTTGCCTCAGGTTGTAAAATCTGCGAGAGTGATGAAAAAAGCGGTGGCTTATCTTCAGCCATTCATCGAAGCGGAAAAAGACCAAACTCAAAAATCTAACGGAAAAATTCTGATGGCAACGGTGAAAGGCGATGTTCACGATATCGGAAAAAATATTGTGAGCGTGGTTTTGGGTTGTAACAATTACGAAATTGTGGATTTAGGAGTAATGGTTCCTGCTGAAAAAATTATCCAAACCGCGATTGACGAAAAAGTGGATGTGATTGGATTAAGCGGATTGATTACGCCAAGTCTGGATGAAATGGTTCATATTGCGGACGAACTGGAACGTAAGAATCTTGATTTCCCTTTACTGATTGGAGGTGCAACAACTTCCAAAGCACATACAGCAGTTAAAATTTCGCCAAAATATTCCAACACAGTTGTTCACGTGAACGATGCATCCAGAGCTGTTGGTGTGGTAAGTTCTCTTTTAAACAGAGATAAATCGAATGCTTATGCTTTGGAAATCAGAAAAGATTATGATGAATTCCGTGAGAAGTTTTTGAATCGTCAAGTCGATAAAGAATATGTTCCGATTGCAGAAGCGCGTGAGAAAAAATTCAAAATCGATTGGGAAAGTGAAACTATTCCGACGCCTAAAAAATTAGGAATTACAATTATCGAAGACCAAAATCTTGATGAGTTAGTCGAATTCATTGATTGGTCTCCATTTTTCAGAAGCTGGCAATTGTTTGGGAAATTTCCTGAAATTCTAACAGATAATGTTGTTGGGGAACAAGCAACAATTTTGTTTAATGAAGCTCAGATAATGCTCACGAAAATCTTGAAAGAAAAGAGTTTCAAAGCAAAAGGTATTTTCGGGATTTTTCCAGCGAAAGCGAATGAACAAGATGATATTTTGGTTTTTGATGACAATCAGAATGTGATTTCGACTTTCAGAACTTTACGTCAGCAACATAAAAAATCGGAAGGAAAAGAATATTTTGCTTTAAGTGATTTTATCGCACCTGAAAATTCTGGTAAACAAGATTATATTGGAACGTTCTGTGTTTGTACAGGTTTCGGAGCCGATGAATTAGCAAAGGAATACGAAGAACAAAATGATGACTATAATGCGATTATGGTGAAAGCTCTGGCCGACCGATTTGCGGAAGCCTTTGCAGAATATCTTCACAAAAAAGTTAGAACCGAATATTGGGGTTATTCCGAAAATGAAACGTTGGATAACGAGGAATTAATCAAAGAAAAATATCTGGGAATCCGTCCTGCGCCCGGTTATCCGGCTTGTCCTGACCATTTGGAGAAACTCACCATTTGGGATTTACTAAAAGTCGAAGAAAATATCGGAGTGACTTTGACTGAAAGTCTGGCAATGTGGCCAACTGCAGCAGTTTCAGGGTATTATTTCGGAAATGAAAAATCAAAATATTTTGGAGTTGGGAAAATTGATGAAGACCAATTAAAAGATTTCGCTGAAAGAAAAGATGTTGAATTGGACTATGCTAGAAAATGGTTAGCTCCAAACTTAGCTGATTAATATTATTTAAAATTATTGAATGAAAATTACTGACCATATAAAAAACGCCAACGGCAAAACGCTTTTTTCTTTTGAAATTGTTCCTCCACAAAAAGGAGTCGGCATTGCTGATTTATATAAGAATATCGACCCATTGATGGAGTTCAAGCCACCATTTATTGACGTTACGACTTCCCGAGAAGAATATATTTTCCTGGAAAGAGGAAACGGCTTGATGGAGCGAAAAATCACAAGAATGCGTCCTGGAACGTTAGGGATTTGTTCGGCGATTCAAAATAAATATAATGTTGATACCGTTCCACACGTACTTTGTGGTGGATTTACCAAAGAAGAAACCGAGTATCTGTTGGTGGATTGTATGTATTTGGGAATCAATAATATTGTTGCTTTACGAGGCGATGCAATGAAAGGCGAAAAGTATTTTGAACCGTCTATAGGAGGGCATAAATATGCTTCAGATTTGGTTAAACAAATTCACGATTTGGGAATTGGAGAATATCTTCACGGTAAAATAGAATCGGATGTTGACAACAGTTTCTGCATTGGTGTTGCGGGTTATCCCGAGAAACATATCGAAGCGCCTTCTATGAATTATGACCTTCAGATGTTGAAGAAAAAAGTAGAAGCCGGAGCAGATTACATCGTGACTCAAATGTTTTTCGACAATCAAAAATTCTTCGATTTCGTAAAACAAGCGAGAGAAATTGGAATTGATGTTCCGATTATTCCGGGAATCAAACCGATTGCAACGAAAACGCATTTACAAATGTTACCACAAGTTTTTAAAATCGATTTACCTGAAGCTTTAATCAATGAAGTTTTGAAATGTAAAACCAACAATGACGTTCGTGAAGTGGGAATCGAATGGGCAATTAACCAAAGTAAAGAGCTTTTGGAGTTTGGGATTCCTGTTCTGCATTTTTACTCGATGGGGAAAAGTGATAATATTCTGAAGATAGGAAGAGAAGTTTTTTAACAAAAAAGAGATGCAACTGGCATCTCTTTTTTGTTAGTTATTTAGGAAATTAGCCAAAGCAATAAGGTCAAGTTCCTGATTGAATTTTATTTTCTTTGTTTTGATAAAATCTTTTGCCGTCTCTTTTTTGTCGGCAGGAAGTGCATTTAATAGGTCTTCACTTTTTTTAGTGATTTTTATAATATTATCTTCTGTTTTAATAAAATAAATAGGTCTTTGATTCTCAAATTTTGCAGGTATACCAGCAACTAATGTATTTTGAGCAGGAACTTCGGGACTGAATTTTACAGCCATTTTCTTTAAAAGTTTATTTTTTCCATCTACAAGAACTTGGAAATACCCAGCAAATCCTTCATCATCATTAGTTAAAATAAATTTTTCATTAGTAGATGCAAAAACAAATTTAGAAAATGAGCTTTCTTTTGGGAGTGTATAAATATCATTATTATTCAAAAGCTCAAATACATCTTTGTACAAATTATATCTTACAGGTAGAGTACTTCCTGTATCTCCAATTTTAGCTTCCGAAAATCCCTTTTTGTAAAAAGGATTGCCCTGTATGTCAGAATATTTAAGAACGCCTTTTCCATTGTTGATTTCATCCATTGATTTAACAAATTGTGCATTTCTTGCTAAATCAATTTGTTGTGCATTTAGGAATAATCCACTTAGAAGTAAACTTGTTGTAATGATTATAGTTTTCATTTGAATTTTAAATTTTCGTAAAAATACAATTTATAAACATTGTAATAAAAAGAACTTTATCCTTATTTTTACTTTTTAAGAAAAATTTATGAAGTTAATAGGTCCTTTCAAGCAAATCATCACACTCAATAATCTTCCATTAAAAGGAAAGCTTAGTGATGAATCTTTAGAAATCATTGCAAACGGAGGAATTCTTACAGAAAATGGAAAACTTTTAGAAGTCAACGATTTTGATATATTAAAACAAAAATTCCCTGATTCTGAAATCGATTTTATTGATAATGAACAAATCGCACTTCCTGCTTTTGTAGATGCACATACGCATATTTGCTTCGGCGGAAATCGGGCGAATGATTTTGCTATGAGAAATGCTGGGAGAACTTATCTCCAAATTGCAGAATCTGGAGGCGGGATTTGGAGTTCTGTGAAACATACAAGGGCTGCTTCGGAAGAAGATCTGGTTGGAGGAATTTTAGAAAGAGTCAATCGACTTATCAAACAAGGTATTACAACAATTGAGATTAAAAGTGGTTACGGACTAAATATTGATGAAGAACTTAAAATGCTTCGAGCCATCAAAAAAGCTCAGACTCAAACGAAAGCGACATTAGTTCCAACGTGTCTTTCTGCACACCTCAAGCCAAGAGATTTTAAAGGAACTTCCGAGGAATATCTTAATTATATTGTTAATGAAATTTTACCAAAAGTAAAAGAAGAAAATCTGGCTGATCGAGTTGATATTTTTATTGAGAAGTCAGCGTTTCAGCCAGAAGAAAGTAAAAATTTCCTTTTGAAAGCTAAACAATTAGGATTTCAAATCACAGTTCACGCAGACCAGTTTACGCCAGGAAGTTCCAGAATTGCTGTGGAAGTTGGTGCGAAATCTGCCGACCATTTGGAAGCTACATTTGATGAAGATATTGAATTTTTAGCAAATTCAAATACTGTCGCGATTGCTTTGCCTGGCGCAAGTTTAGGATTAGGTGAGCCTTTTTCACCGGCAAGAAAAATCCTTGACGGGGGTGGGATTCTTGCTATTGCATCAGATTGGAATCCTGGTTCTGCGCCGATGGGGAATCTGGTGACCCAGGCTGCAATTTTGGCAACTTATCAGAAACTAACAACTGCTGAGGTTTTGTCTGCTATCACTTTCCGGGCTGCATTTGCTTTGGGTTTGGAAGATAGAGGCGTTTTGTCTGAAGGGAAAAAAGCTGATTTCATCACGTATGAAACCGATAATTTCCAGAATATCCTTTACCAGCAGGGAAGTTTGCCTCCTTCACAAGTTTATATTAATGGAGAAAAAGTTTTATAATGATAGAAAGAGACAGTATTATTTTTGACCTAGACGGAACACTTTGGAATGCATCGGAAACCGTTGTCAGAGCTTTTAACGACAGCATTCAAGCGATTGAATTTAATATCAATATAACTTCTCAGACTGTGAGAGATTTTTCTGGAATGAAGATGGACGACATTTTCGCTCAACATTTCAGTTTTATTCCAAAAGAAAAGTTAGAGGAATTTGAAACAATTTATGCTGAAAAAGAAAGTCAATATCTTAAACAGTTCGGTGGCGAATTATTTCCAAAAGTCAAAGAAACATTAGAAAAATTAGCAGAAAATTATAGACTTTTCATCGTCAGCAATTGTATGAAAGGTTACATCGAGAACTTCATCGGGTTTTTTAGTTTTGGAAATTTGTTTGAAGATTTCGAATGTTTTGGCAACGATGGTTTGCCAAAAGATAAGAACATCAGACTAATTGTGGAGCGAAATAATCTGCAAAATCCAGTTTATGTTGGTGACACTATTTGGGATAAAGAATCTTCCAAGAAAGCTGGCGTTGACTTTATTTATGCAGCTTATGGTTTTGGAAAAATTGAAAATTCAAAAGTTCAGATTCAAAACTTTGAAGATTTACTTACTGTAAAGTTTTAAAAAAACAAAAAAGCCTTATCAATTTTGATAAGGCTTCATCTTTATTCTAAAAGATTATTTAAAAGCAATCGGGAATTTTACCTGAGTATTGTCCCAGCCAGCGTACAAATCCGCTCCCGATTTTGTCTGTACAAAAGTCACAGAAAAATATTCGATTGGAGAAGCTGTTTTCTCAACCGGAACATTGAATCTCACAACATCTTTACTTTTATCGTAGAAATACGCACCCCATTTATCAGTTTCAGAATTTAAAACAATTGTCCATTCTTTTTCAAACGGAATTGCAAAAATACTATAAGTTCCTGCAGGAATTTCTTTTCCACCGATTGTCACGGGCGTATAAAATTTGATTTCAGAATTTTCATTAGCCCCGAATCTCCAGATTTCTCCGTACTTAATAAGGTTTCCAAAAACGACTCTGTTTTTTTTCTGTGGACGGGAGTATTCTAATTTCACTTTCGGAGTTTCCGTTTTGGATGAAGTCACTTGAAGTGGATAGTAAACCGCATCCATTGGACTTATGTCAACTGACATATAATTCAGTTTTGTTGGATCAATTTTCGCTTGTGAAAATGCACTAACTCCAAATAATAATGAAGCAGCTAAAATTAAATTTTTCATTATGGCTTTATTTTATTTTTAATAATTGTTCTATGGCTTTGTCCAATGTTTCCTGCTCTTTGGCAAAACAAAAACGAATCACTTTTTCATCAGTTTTATCTTTGTAAAATGCAGAAAACGGAATAGTTGCAACTTTGTATTCTTTCGTTAGCCAATAGCAAAAATCCTTGTCTTTCTTATCAGAAATTGCGCCAAAATTGGCAGATAAAAAATAAGTTCCTCCACAATCCACTAACTGGAAAGGGGTTTCTTTCAAAGCATTTTTAAGATAATCTCTTTTTGTTTGGAAAAATGTTGAGATTGATTCAAAATCATCCACATTCTGCAAATATTTAGAAATCGCAAATTGTGCCGGCGTGTTCACACAAAACACATTGAATTGATGAACTTTCCTGAATTCATTCATCAAGTCCGACGGCGCACAAACATAACCTATTTTCCAGCCTGTGATGTGCAATAGCTTCCCGAAAGAGCCAACAATGAATGTTCGTTCTTTCAGTTCAGGATATTTTGCCAATGTCAGATGAGGTTTTTCATCGAAAGTGATACTTTCATAAACTTCATCACTTAGAATAATGATGTCCGTATTTTTTACAATAGCAATCAGTTTATCAATATCTTTTTGTTTCAGGATTTTTCCGGAAGGATTATTCGGGTTGTTGATGATTATCATCTTGGTTTTTTCGGAAACCAGATTTTTGACTTCGTTCCAATTGATTTCATAATCAGGATAAAGCATTTTAACGTTTTTTACGATGCCATCATTCAGAATAATTGCAGGTTCATAACAATCGTAAGCCGGTTCGAAAATAATGACTTCATCTCCTTTTTCCACAAATGCAGAGATAGCGGTAAAAATTCCTTGAGTTGCTCCAGCAGTAACATTAATTTCAGAATCGGGATGGTAATCCACTTGATATTGAAGATCGAATTTCCTCGAAATCTCTTCCCGAAGTTCTTTGATTCCAAACAACGGTGCATATTGATTATGTCCTTGTTTTGCAAAATCTCCGAGATATTTGATTAAGTTTTCATCGGGCTGATAATCCGGAAATCCTTGAGAAAGATTGACTGCGTTTTCCTGTTGTGCTAATAAGCTCATCTCTGTGAAAATCGTCATTTTCACATCAGGAAGTTTGGAGTTGGGTAATTTGAACGTCATTCTGAATGTAAAAATAAGTAATTATTATTTTAGATTTAAAAGAATTTTTGCTGAAAAATAGTCTCGCGGATTTGGCAAATTCAAAAATGAATCGCGAAATCTTACAGATCAGCGAGAGCAGGCTGACATGAAAATTTATAAAGTAAAAACATTTCACATTTCGTAAATTTGCAAAAATTTTTTGTTGAAATATCTCATCTCAATTATCGGAACTACAGGAATCGGGAAAACCCGATTAGCAATCGATTTGGCTAATCATCTAGATACAGAGATTATTTCCTGTGATTCTCGCCAGTTCTATAAAGAAATGAGAATTGGAACGGCGATGCCGACCGATGAAGAATTAGCGGAATCCAAACATCATTTTGTGGGTAATCTTAGTATCAACGATTATTATTCAATCGGGCAATACGAAGTTGATGCGTTGAAAAAACTTGATGAAATTTTTACGGAAAAAGATGTCGCTATAATGGTTGGAGGTAGTGGGATGTACGAAAAAGCAGTTGTGGAAGGAATGAATGATCTGCCTGAAGCTAATGCAGATAATCAACAAAAATTATTATCAATTTGGGAAAACAAAGGTTTGGAAGCTCTGCAACAATTGCTGGAAGAATTAGACCCAGAATATTTTTCAATTGTTGATAAAGACAATCCGAGACGTTTACTGCGAGCGATTGATATCATTTGGCAGACCGGAAAAACTTACACCGAAAATCTTAGTTTACCGAGAAAAAAAAGAAATTTCCAAGTCGTCCGAATCGGAATTGATGCGCCAAGAGAAATCATTTATGAAAGAATCAATCTTCGTGTGGATAAAATGGTAGAGAACGGATTGTTGGAAGAAGCAAAAGGGTTGATTGCTGACAAAGATAAAGTCGCTTTGCAAACGGTTGGTTACTCAGAGTTATTTCGATATTTTGATGACGAATGGGACTTGAATTTTGCAATCGAAGAAGTCAAGAAAAATTCCCGACGATACGCCAAGCGACAAATCACGTGGAACAAAAAACTGGAAAATGTAAATTGGGTCAACTATAATAATTCTATGCAAGAAGCATTATCTTTGCTGAGTAAATTAAGTGATTCAGAGATTTAGTAATTTCTTAATCCCAAAATATTTTAATCTTTTAATCAAAACTTATGTCAAACACACCTTCAAATATGCTGGCTTTAGGAACAAAAGCTCCAGATTTTAAACTTCCAAATCCCGCAAAGAATAACGAATTGCAAAGCCTCGAATCTTTGAAAGGAAAGAAAGGGACTTTGGTAGTTTTTATGTGTAATCATTGCCCGTTCGTTCTTCATATCATCGATAAATTGGAAGAATTATACGAAGATTACAAATCTCAAGGAATTGAGTTTATTGGGATTAATTCTAATGATGTTGATAGATATCCTGCAGATTCTCCGGAAATGATGGTAGATTTTGTAGATGAAAGAAATATCAAATTTCCTTATTTATATGACGAGTCTCAGGATGTTGCAAAATCTTTCGAAGCAGCTTGTACACCGGATTTTTACTTCTTTGACGAAAATCTTAGTCTGATTTATCGTGGACAAATGGATGATTCTCGTCCGGGAAATCAAAAAGAAATTACAGGCGAAGATTTGATTATCGCTTTTGAAAATCTTTTGGCAGGAGCTGAGCAGGAAGAATTCCAAAAGCCAAGTTTGGGTTGCAATATAAAATGGAAATAAAATTGAAACTCCGGAAAATTGCTTCCGGAGTTTCTTTTTTAACTAAAAACACTGTTCTGATGAGAACATTACGTTTGCAAATAGCTTTTTAGGAATCTCTTCTGAGACTCAAAAGCAATTTTATCTAAGTCAAGCTCTGAGGACTTTATCCAAATAGTTTCCGAGATTTCCGATTCTTCTAATTGGATCTCAAATTTTTCCTCGACATGATATAAGTAGAATAGATCCAAAGTATTGTAATCAATATTTTTATAAGGATAAATGTTCGGCTGACTTCCAAGATATTTAAATTCTTTTGGATTGATTGTTAACCCTAATTCTTCATTCAATTCTCTGGAGCAAGTTTCTTCGGAACTTTCTTTCGGGTCTGTAAATCCGCCAGGCAAATCCCATTTTCCTTTTCCGGGCTCTTGGTTCCGAACCGTGAAAAATAATTCATCCTTATATTTTATGATTACCGCAACAGCTGCAGCAGTATTGTGATACAAAACAAAATCACAATTGCTGCAACTAAATTTGGTAACGTGATTCCATAACAGTTTTTCCTGACCGCATTTTGGACAGAACTTTAAATTTTCCATTGGATAAATTTAAAGAAAACTACGCCATGTTTCTGTTTCTTGGATGGAAATTTAAAATAACGTCTCTTAATTCTTCCGTTTTCAAATGCGTATAGATTTGAGTTGTTGTAATACTGCTATGACCCAGCATTTCCTGAATGAATCTCAAATCGGCTCCGTTCTGTAGCAAATGGGTCGCAAAAGAGTGTCTGAAAGTGTGTGGGGAAATGCTCTTGCTGATTCCGGCTTTTTGGGTCAGTTCTTTGATAATAATAAAAACAATAACTCTGGACATATTGGTTCCTCTTGTGTTTAGGAAAACAATGTCCTCATGTTTTTTATTGACTTTGATCTTGTTTCGGACGTTCTGTATGTAATGGTGTAGATATTCTGCAGTAGAGCTAGCAAGAGGTACAAGTCTTGTTTTCTCTCCTTTTCCCTCGACAATAATGAATTTTTCTTTGAAATTGATATTCGAGATCTTCAGATCTACTAATTCGGAAACTCTTAAACCACAGCCGTATAAAACTTCCAGAATACATTGGTTTCTCTGTCCGATGTCAGTTTTTTTATCAATGCTGTTTATGATTCTGTCAATATCCTCCATACTAAGAGTATCAGGAAGATATAATCCCAATTTAGGACCTTCTAAGAGAGAGGAAGGATTGTCATCTCTATATTCTTCCTCCAAAAGAAATTTGAAAAACGCTTTTATAGAAGAGATACCTCTTGCCTGTGAACGCTCACTGATTTTCTTTTTAGATAGTTGATAGATGAACTCCTGTAGGTTTTCGTAAGAGATGTTCTGTGGAGAAACATCTTCTAGTTCTGTAGTTGCAAAGCTTTCAAGCTTTTTAATGTCTCTGATGTATGCGTCAAGTGTGTTGTCAGAGAAGCTTTTTTCAAATTTTAGAAAATTTGAAAAATCATCGATTTTTTCGGACCAGTTCATAATTTGTGTTTTTTAATTGTCTTTTTATATTATTTATTCATATCGTTATATAGTTCTTGTTCAGTAATATTTAAAACTTTAATTCCTGCGTTCTTTAAAAATTCTAATCCACTATCATCAGAATAGCCCGTCATATAAACTACTTTCTCAATCCCGGATTGTAATATCAATTTACTACACTCTTTGCATGGGGACATTGTTATATATAATGTTGCGCCTTTGCAAGATTGTGTACTGCTTGCTATTTTCAATATGGCGTTTGCTTCTGCATGTAAAACGAACCAATTGGTTTTGCCGTTTTCATCTTCACAGTTGTTTTCGAACCCAGAAGGAGTTCCGTTATAACCGTCAGAAATTATCATTCTGTCTTTTACGATAAGCGCACCTACTTTTTTTCTCTTACAGTAAGATAGATTTGCCCATTCAGATGCCATCTTAAGATAAGCAATGTCGAATTTGTTATAATTCATCCTGCAAATTTAATTGAAAATAGGTTTTCTTTTTTCAATAAATGCAGAAACGCCTTCTTTAAAATCATCTTGCGCAAATAACTCTCCAAAAGAATCAATCTCAGTTTCCATTCCATTTTCTTTGTCACTTGCATTTACTGCTTTTATAGCTTTTGCGATGCCGATTGGAGAATTTTTCACAATCTGCTCAGCTAATTCCTGAGTTTTTGCAAGCAATTCTTCCAAAGAAAAGACTTCATTCACCAAACCTATCGACTTGGCTTTTTCAGCAGTAATCATTTTTGCTGAGAAAATCATTTCATTAGCCAGACCTTTTCCTATCAATTTTGGCAATCTCTGAGTTCCTCCATAGCCAGGAATTAATCCTAAAGTTACTTCTGGTAAGCCTAATTTTGCATTTTCCGAAGCGTAACGGATGTGGCAAGATAATGCCAATTCCAATCCTCCGCCCAAAGCAAAACCGTTGATTGCTGCAATTACAGGTTTATTAAGATTTTCTATTTTATTAAAAACAAAATGCCCCCTTTTTGAAAGTTCTTTCGCTTTTTCTGAGCCGTAAGCAGAAAATTCTTTGATATCTGCACCAGCCACGAAAGATTTTTCTCCACTTCCTGTAACGATAACACAGTTTACATTTCTATCAGAGGCCAAAACATCAAACACATTTTCCAGATCATTAAAGACCTGAGCATTCAAGGCGTTTAAGCTTTCTGGCCTGTTTATTGTGACAACGGCAATTTTTCTTTCTATTGTTAATTTTATACTTTCGTAATTCATTTAAATAGGAGATTATATTTTAATCTCTAAGCTAATTCGAAAACTAATTTAAAAATTTCTGCAATATAAACAAAATATTAATGAACAATTAACATTTTTATTGTCCATATATTAACCTTTGTAAATTATAATAATGAAAAGTTTTTACAAAATATTCCGATATGTATTGAAAACATACATTTTGTTGCTTTTTATGGTCTCTTGTGGGAGCCGAAACTCTACTAGCAATTCAGGTAGATATAATTTTACTACTGCATCTTACTATGCTAATAAATTTGATGGTAAGAAAACAGCAAGTGGAGAAGTTTACAGACATTTTAAAATGACGGCATCCCATAAAACGCTGCCTTTCGGAACGAGAGTGGAAATCGTAAATGTTGAGAATGATAAATCTGTTATTATTACTGTAAACGACCGAGGCCCGCTGAAACCTTCCAGAGAATTTGATTTGAGCCAAGGCGCTTTCAAGAAAATTTCAACTCTGAATGTCGGAATCGTAAAAGTAAAATATAGAATCCTTAAATAATAATGCATTTTATTATATGTGATAAATGTTAAGGAATGATTCATCACATAATATTTTAAAAATGTTTAAATTTGCATTGCTTTAAAAGCGAACAAATAAAAATCTTAAAAAAATAAACATCAAGACAATGAGTTACATTTCATTTATCGAAGCAAGACAAATTTTAGATTCCAGAGGGAATCCTACAATAGAAGTAGATGTTTTCACAGAAAGTGGAGCAATGGGACGCGCAGCTGTACCTTCTGGAGCTTCTACTGGTGAGCACGAAGCGGTTGAACTAAGAGACGGCGCGCCGGAATTCCTTGGCAAAGGTGTTTTGAAAGCGGTTGAAAATGTGAAAGAAGTTATCGCTCCGGAATTGATTGGTCTTCCGGTTTTCGAACAAAATTTGATTGATGCTGTAATGATCGATCTTGATGGTACATCTAATAAAGGAAAATTAGGCGCTAATGCAATTCTTGGGGTTTCTTTGGCTGTTGCTAAAGCTGCTGCTGCGGAATTGAGAATGCCTCTTTATAAATATGTTGGTGGTGTGAACGCCAACACACTTCCTGTTCCAATGATGAACGTTATCAACGGTGGTTCTCATTCAGATGCGCCAATCGCTTTCCAGGAATTTATGGTAATGCCGGTAAAAGCAGATTCTTTCTCTCACGCTTTGAGAAAAGGAACGGAGATTTTCCACAGCTTGAAATCTATTCTTCACGGAAGAGGTTTGTCAACTGCAGTTGGTGACGAAGGTGGATTTGCTCCAACTTTCACAGGAACTGAGGATGCTTTGGATACGTTATTACAAGCTATCGAAAAAGCAGGTTACAGGCCCGGTGATGATGTAATGATTGCTTTGGATTGTGCAGCTTCAGAATTCTATAAAGATGGTGTTTATGATTACAGAAAATTCCAGACTCCAGATGCGCCAGTATTCTCAAGCAGCGAACAAGTTTCTTACCTTGCTGAATTGGCAAACAAATATCCAATTATCTCTATCGAAGATGGTATGCAGGAAAATGACTGGGCAGGTTGGAAAGAATTGACAGACAAAATCGGAGACAGGGTTCAGTTGGTTGGTGACGATCTATTTGTAACTAATGTTGAAAGACTTTCTAGAGGTATCAAAGAAAACACGGCTAACTCAATCCTTGTAAAAGTAAACCAGATCGGTTCTCTTTCTGAAACAATGGCTGCTGTACAAATGGCTCAGCAGAACAAATATACTACAGTAATGTCTCACAGATCCGGAGAAACAGAAGATGCTACGATTGCTGATCTGGCAGTTGCACAAAACTGTGGACAGATCAAAACCGGTTCTGCTTCCAGGTCTGATAGAATGGCGAAGTACAACCAATTATTGAGAATCGAAGAAGCTCTAGGAGAAACTGCAATTTTCCCTGGTTTGGATGCTTTCAAAATCAAAAGATAAGATTTAACAAAAAATTATAATTTAAGGCATTTGGAATTTTCCAGATGCCTTTTATTTTTTATTTATTTGAAAATCAATTTGTTAATTATTTAGGTTTTTCATAAACAATTATTTTTTTTATTCAATTGTTGATATTAATAGAATCGATTGTGAGATATGACTTTTGTCAGTTGAGCATTAGGACTGAAAGTGTTATATTTAGCAAATAAATTTTTTTAAAATGTCAGATAATAAAGTTATATTAAATTACGATGGAAAAAGCTTCGAATATCCGATCGTAGATAGTACTATCGGTGACAGAGGAATTGATATTTCCAAATTGAGAGATCAAACAGGTTTGATTACTTTGGATCTTGGGTACAAAAATACAGGTGCTACAATTAGTGAAATTACATACCTGGATGGTGATAAAGGAGAATTATTCTACAGAGGTTATCCAATAGAGCAGATTGCTGAGAAATCCAATTTTACAGAAGTGATGTATCTTTTGCTTCATGGGGAATTGCCGACAACCGACCAGTTTTCTTCATTCGAGAACAACATCAAGAAATATAACTTCGTGGCGGACGAAATGAAAAGGCTGATCGATGTCTTCCCGCGTTCTGCACATCCTATGGGTGTTTTGTCTGCTTTAACTTCTGCTTTAACAGCATTCAACCCGAAGGCAGTAGATGTTAAATCAAAAGAAGAAATGGATCTTGCAGCAGAACTGATGATCGCAAAATTCTCTCATCTTTGCGCCTGGACTTATAGAAAAACTCAAGGTTTGCCGATCAATCACGGTGATAACAGCTTGAACTATGTTGAGAATTTCTACAAAATGGCATTCAGATTACCAAACGAGGAATTTGAATTAGATCCGGTGGTAGTTGCGGCATTAGATAAATTATTGATCCTTCATGCTGATCACGAGCAAAACTGCTCTACGTCTACAGTAAGGATGGTAGGTTCTGCACACACAGGATTATTCGCATCTATATCTGCTGGTGTTTCTGCACTTTGGGGACCATTGCACGGGGGTGCTAACCAGGCGGTTATCGAGATGCTAGAATTGATAGAAAAGGATGGTGGCGATGTGAACAAATGGGTTGCGAAGGCAAAAGATAAAAACGATAGCTTCAGATTGATGGGCTTCGGACACAGAGTTTACAAAAACTTTGACCCAAGAGCAAAGATCATCAAAAAAGCGGCGGATGATATTCTAGGAAAATTAGGTATCCAAGATAAAGCACTTGATATTGCAATGCAGTTAGAAAAAGTAGCTTTGGAGGATGAATACTTCATCGAAAGAAAATTATATCCAAACGTAGATTTCTATTCAGGAATCATCTACAGAGCTTTGGGAATCCCAACAGAAATGTTCACTGTAATGTTTGCATTAGGAAGATTGCCGGGATGGATTGCCCAATGGAGAGAAATGAGACTGAAAGGAGATCCTATCGGAAGACCAAGACAGATATATCAAGGTTCACAACTCCGTGACTATGTGGATATTGCAAACAGATAAAAATTTCTGAAAATCAATATAAAATCCTCGAAAGTAATTATTCGGGGATTTTTTTTGGCATTTTTATAATATAATCTAAAATTTTCTCCAACAATCTCCTTCCGGCAGGTGTTATTAACTAAAATAAAATATTAATGGTTTGAATCCTTTAATTATATTTGCGTGATTCTGAAATTATGAAATCGCCGTGGTTTTTTAGCCCAATTACTTATGGATACAGCGATTGCATTTGACCTTTAGAAATGACTGCAAGTAACATATGAGACTAAATATCAAAAACGAGACAGGAAGACTGAAATCCGTAGTTCTTGGACAGCCAAAATCAAACGGAGCTGTCCCAACTTTGGAAGAAAGTTATGATGCGAAATCTTATCACACCATTGAGAATAATATCTACCCAAAGGAACAGGATATTATTTCTGAAATGACAGAGTTCGAAAAGGTTCTGAAAAAATATGATGTCGAGGTTTTCCGACCGAAAATCATCAAAGATTACAATCAGGTTTTTGCGAGAGATGTTGCGTTTGTGATAGAGGACAAAATGATAATTTCGAATATCATTCCGGATAGAGCAGACGAACAGGAAGCTTACAGACATATCATCGATAAAGTGTCTTGGAGGAATATTATCAATCTTCCGGAAACGGCACATATAGAAGGTGGAGATGTGATTGTCTGGAACGGATTCCTTTTCATCGGGACAAGTTATAGCCCAGATTATAGAAATCTTAAAACGGCAAGAACAAACGAATACGCCATAGAGATTCTGAAAGAATATTTTCCAAAGAAAAGGATCATCGACCTTGATTTGAGAAAAAATGATACAAAACCCTACGAAGGGATTCTTCATTTGGATTGTACATTCAATATTGTTGGAAATGACAAATGTATCATTTATAAAAATGGATTTGTTGACGAGTCTGATTATCAGTTGTTGGTTGATATTTTTGGAGAAGAAAATTGTTTCGAGATCAATGATAAAGAAATGTTCGACATGGTTCCTAACATCTTTTCAATTGCACCGGATATTGTGGTTTCTGATAAGGCCTTCACGAGACTTAATCATCATCTGCGAGATGAGTGGGGCTTTACCGTAGAAGAAATCCCTTATCGAGAAATTTCCAAAATGGGAGGCTTGTTGAGATGCTCCACGCTTCCGCTTGTTAGAGAGTAGGCGAATTTGAGAGTCAGAGAGTTTTAGCGTTGAGTTTGTTGATATTTTTTTTATTTTAGTTTATAAAAAACACAAGATGTCAACAATTAAATTTCATCAAGATTTGAAAGTTTTTCAAAAGTCCTTTAATGGCGCAATGCAAATATTCGAACTCTCAAAAACATTTCCAAAAGAAGAAATTTATTCTTTAACAGACCAAATAAGACGTTCGTCTCGGTCGGTTTCTGCAAATATTAGCGAAGCGTGGGGAAAACGAAAATATGAAAAGTCATTTGTCGCAAAGCTTACAGATTCTGAAGGAGAAGCAAGATAAACTCAAACCTGGCTTCGGTTTTCGTTCGCTTGTGATTATATAAACGAAGAACAATTTAATAATTTGAACAATCAATATAATGAGATAATTGGAATGCTTGTAGTTATGATGAATCAATCCAATAAATGGTGTTCATTCTCATTAGAAAAATAACTCTCAAATTCTCTCATTCTAAAACACTCAAACTTATAAATGCAAACTACAGATACAGTTTTAATGATAGAACCAATTGCTTTCGGATTCAATGAGCAGACGGCGGTTAACAATTATTTTCAGGTTCAGCAGGAAGGCAATGTTCAAGGTGAAGCTTTGAAAGAGTTCAATGCTTTTGTTGAAAAACTGAGAGCGAAAGGCATCAATGTCATTACCATAAAAGATACCCTTGACCCAAAAACACCAGATTCTATTTTTCCAAATAACTGGGTAAGTTTTCACGCAAATGGAAAAGTGGTTCTCTATCCGATGTTTGCTGAAAACAGACGTTTGGAAAGGCGAAATGATATTCTTGACCATATCAAAGAACAATTTATTATCAACGAAATCATCGATTATTCTGAAACCGAAAAAGACAATAAATTCTTGGAAGGAACAGGAAGCATGATTTTCGACCACGATAATAAGATTGCTTACGGTTCAGTTTCGTTGAGGTTGGATGAAGATTTGTTCAGAAAATTCTGTAGTGAGTTTGGATTCAAACCTATAGTTTTTCATTCTTATCAAACGGCTGGCGAAGAAAGATTGCCAATTTATCATACTAATGTGATGATGTGCGTTGCGGACAAGTTTGTAGTGATTTGCTTAGATTGTATAGATGACGGACTGGAAAGGGAAAAAGTGGTTGAAACAATTAAAAATTCAGGAAAAGAATTGATAGAGATCTCCGAAGACCAAATGCAGAATTTTGCAGGAAATATGCTTCAGGTCCAAAATCATTTTGGAGAAAAATTTTTAGTAATGAGCCAAAGTGCTTACAGGTCTTTGAAGCCCGAGCAAGTTACTACAATCGAAAAATATTGCGAAATTATCTACTCCGATTTGGAAGTGATAGAGACCAACGGTGGCGGAAGCGCCAGATGTATGTTGGCAGAGGTCTTTTTGCCGAAGAAATAAAAATTAAATATAAATAAAAAACTCCCGGATAACCAATCGGGAGTTTCATTGAAAAATTTGATTTAATATATAATGAACGTTTATCTGGTGCGGTTTTTAATGTCTTTATCTGCGCTGCTGATATCTCTTATTTTCTGAACTTTTTTGTTCCCAAAATTATAAGTGATGCTGAAGTTCACGCTTTGGTTGTATTGATTTTGATTGATGTAATTGAAATTTCCATTGTCCTGATAATCTGTAATCACTACTTTGTTGGTTTTTAAAAGGTCATAGATTTCTAGAGTAAAAGTCCAATCGTTCCATACTTTTTTGATGTTAGCGTCCAGGCTCATCAGAGATTTCAGTCTTCCCAATTCTATCTGCTGGTTGTCCACATACCAATAGTTCACACCCAAGAACCATGTTTTATTTTTGTCCAATCTCACAGTATTGTTGGTTTGAATCAATAAGCTGTTGGATTTGATTTTGTTCACATAATCCGGGAAAATATCGCCCGTGATCGGGTCTGTGTTGAGGAATCCGTCATTTACATTTCTCTGTATCCCGATATTAAAATTCGAGGTCAGATATTGTTTGAAGAAAGATTTCTGCATCCCAATCATAGCAGACATCTCTTGCTTATCGCCGAAGTTGGTTCTGATGTATCGCAGCTCTTTATAATTTACCCCATCCTTAACGATCTCTCTTTGCAATGGGACCTGAGTGATCACATTTTTGGAATAGGAGTGATTCAGGATCAAAAAATAAGAATTCTTGAACATATAAGTAAACTCATTCGTATAAACAGAAGAAGCTTTTACAAAAGGATTATTCTGTGTGTAATTAACATCTGTCAGAAAGTTTTTGACAGGATTCAGCTCCCAGAAACTAGGTCTTCTCATTCTACTGGAGAATGCATAAGAAACGTTATTATTATCATTGATAGCATAATTGAGACTGACATAAGGAAGAAAATTGTTGTAATTTCTTTTAATATTTCTAAGCGACTCGTTTTGTGCATTGTCTGATTTTCCGACGCTATTTGTTATCTCATATCTGGAACCGATCTTTCCCGAAAACTTATCAGACAACTTCTTTTCCAATGTAAGATAGAATCCATAGATATTCTCGTCATAGATGAAGAGGTTAGGGTTTTGTGTAAGGATTATTTCCTTCAGGTCATTAGTATCATTACCATTTCCATCTTTGAAATAGATATAATTATTGGTGTTGCTTTCTGTGTCATTATCTGTTTTTGTTTTGTTAAAATTTCCTCCAATGGATACTGTAAAATCATTCTTGAATTTTTTTATGTAATCTCCCAAGAAGGAAAAATTGTTGATAATCTGAGGTGTACTTTGGTTGATTTCTATCATTTTTGGACCTAAATTCTGGAAGACATCTGATCTGTAAGTGATATTATCTGCATTTTGAAAACGTTTATAGTTTAGATAAGCAGCGTTCAAATTCAATTTACTTCCAAGTGTGTCTGTTTTTAATTCATAATTTAAGTTTAATGAATTGTTGTAAGAACGTGCATTTTCAAGATTTTTAGTATAATTATATTTGGTCGGTAAAGCTACACCTGCATCATTTTTTGAATTAATGGTGTTGAAAAGATTGGACGTAGAACCATAACTTCTATTGGCCCAGGAATTATAAGTCAAAGCAAGATTGCTATTGTCATTCAGTTGATAATCGATATTCAGGTAACCACCGAGATTTTTGTTCGGATCGGTGACTCTGCCCTCCGATTGGTTGCTCGCTTTATCACTTCCATTTCTCAGAATATAATATTGTTCCTGAATATTTTGGCTTGTATTGATATTGGAGCTGATTCCCAATTTGTCTTTTCTGTAATTAAGAGAAAGTCCTGCGTAAGAAGAGTTATAATAACTTTGGGAATTTCCCATTCTCATATTTCCGTTCAGTCCGTCGGTCATTTTTTTCTTTAGAACGATATTGATGATTCCGTCCGAAGATTCCACCTGAAACTCACTTCCAGGAAGTGTGATGACCTCAATTTTTTGGATATTTTCTGCCGGTGTATTTTTTAGAAATTGAGTTAATGACTCTGCATCCATATTGGTTTTTCTGCCATTAATAAAAATCACAGCATTGTTTTTTCCAATGATTTTCAAAGTTTTATCATCCGTTGAAGAAACCAAAGGTGTTTGCTTTAATAAATTGAATGCTGTGTTTCCTTTAGCCACCGGCGATGCGGCAACATCATAAACGAAACGGTCGCTTTGTTTTTTGAAGACTTGTTTTGTCAGCGTAACAGCTTCTATGTTTTTAGTTTTTGCAGAATCGGTTTTGGTTTCCTGGGCATAAATCAATCCTGAGAAAAATATGGCGGCGATGAGAGTCTTGGTTTTCATTTTGAGAGTTTTAGGGTTTGAGAGTTATAGAGTTGGATGATTTGGTGTTTGAGAGTTTTATTTTTTTAATTAAGTTCTGGAGCGGATGGCGTCGTTAGCAGATTTCACTTCTCTAGCTTTTTTCAGTTTCTGATTTCCGAAGTTGTAAGTCACATTCACATTGAATTCTCTTCTGTATTGGAAACTTCTCACATTGTTGAAACTTCCGTTGGATTGTACAGTTCTGATGTCATCGATATTTTGATTGAAAAGGTCATTTACTTCTACCAGGAATGTGAAATTTCCCATTATTTTTTTTATGTTCACATCGAAGCTCTGTTGTGTGTGAAGTTTTCCAATTTCCATTTCTCTTGAAGGCATTATCCAGTAATTAACACCCAGATACCAATCTTTTTTCGCAGATAATCTTAGCATATTGTTGGTTTGGAAGAACATATTCAGGGTTTTTACATTTATTGTGTAAGGTTGTAATACTTCTGTGAATCCTTCTATTGGTTGTGAAGTTGGGTCTTTCGTTACACCTCCGGAGATTGTTGCATATTCAAAATTGGCAGAATAATTGGTTGTCCAGATGTCTCCGAACCAAGCTTTGTTCATTCCCAAAGTCAATCCCAATTGTTTATTATTACCATAATTGGTTCTGATATATCTTAAGAATTTGGTTTCCTCGCCAGTTGCGTTGTCAATCATCTTTCCTTGTAATGGAAGCTGCCCGTAAGCATTCTCAGCAAAATTGAAACTCACATTAGCATAGAAAGCGTTCCTGTACATATAGTTGATTTCCTGATTATAATTCCTGGAAGCCTGCATAAAAGGATTGTTCTGAATATAATTGGTTGGTGTAAAGTACGTTCTGGAAGGATTCAGTTGTCCGAATCCAGGTCTTCTGACTCTGCTGGAAAAACTATAAGTGATGTTATTGCTATCATTAATGGCATAATTCAATGTCGCATAAGGCAAAAGATTGTTATAGTTTCTTTCAAAACCGATGTCAGATTTTCCTACAACATCACCAGAGCTAATTGTCGCTTCTAATCTTGTTCCAATTTTTCCTGTGAATTTGTCTGAGAATTTTTTTTCATAAGTTGCATAAGCACCAATGATATTTTCTTTATAAATGAAATGATTGGAAAGATTGGTATTATTAATGAAATCATTTCCCACGAAATCATCCTGTCTTGTATCACTGTCAGTATTGGTAAAGTTGTAACTTGTTCCTATAGCGAAAGTACTTTCATTTCTGAATTTCTTGATGTAATCTACGTTCGCAGCATAATTATTAATGATCTGAGGAACAGCTTGTTTGAAAGCACTGTATTTACCACCTTGAATTAATGGAAATGTTTCACCAAGACTCTTTTTGTCTCTATTAAACCACAAATAAGAAATATTTGAAGTCAATTTACTTCCAAGAGTATCAGTTTTAATTTCGTAATTAAGATTGAAATTATGGTTTCTCGTTTGCGCATCTTCTTGATTTATAGTGTTATTTGATAAAATTCCATCTTCATAATTTGTCATATCCAACACAGAACCGAAACTCTTGTTATATCTCATATTATAACTGAATCCAAGATTCTGATTTTTATTAATTTCATAATCGATATTGATACTTCCACCGTAGTTTTTGTTTGGGTCATCCATTGTTCCGTAAGAATCATTTCTGAAAGTAGCATCACCATTGGAAAGCGTATATTTCTCTCTTTCTCTGTAACTTCCCATATTGAAATTGGAATTGAAAGACCACTTGTTTTGCCTTAGGTTGAAAGCAACACCTGAAGAAGGATTGTTATAAAAACTCTGGCTGTTATTCATTTTCAAAGTTCCGTTGTAACCGTTCGTTTTACTTTTTTTCATTACTATGTTTACCACACCTTCGTTTGCTTCAACTTGGAACTCGCTTCCCGGAACAGTTACCACTTCTATTCTCTGAATATTTTCTGAAGGTGTGTTTTTTAGCATTTCAGTAATAGCTTCTGCATCCATCAGGGTTCTTTTTCCGTTGATGTAAAAAACAACGCTGGATTTTCCCATTATTTTGAAGGTCTTTCCATCTGTGCTAGACAACATTGGAGTTTGTTGCAAAAGATTGAATGAGTTTGTTCCTTTTGCAACGGGAGAAGAAGCTACATCATAAACAAATCTGTCGGATTTTTTCACGAAAACTTTTTTACTAAGTTTTACTTCTTCAATATTTTTTATCTGGTCTGTGTTTTTTTGAGCTTGTTGTGCGGAAATCATTCCTGAGAAAAAGATAACTGCAATTAGGATTTTAGCTTTCATAATACTTGGTTTTATTAAGGTAGTTTGTAGTTTCTAATATTTAACATTGCAAAGATATATATTAATTTAAGTATTATGCAATACAAAGTAGTAAATAAAATTATTTAAATGATGTAATTGTTTGATTATCAGATTTAAAAATTTTAACTACTTTATAAGTAAGACAATCGAAATCAAAAATATGTTACATCAGAATCAGAAAAAAACGAAAAAAGCCACTGCAGATTTTGCAATGGCTTCATTATCCGAAAGTTCGGACGGGAATTTTAAGGTTTTATTTTATTATTTTGACTAAATTCTAAATCAAAACAGCGTTCGGATTTTCAAATTCTTCATTTTTTTCAAAATGAGCAAGACTTGTTAGAGTAGAATTAGCAATCTGTTCAAGTGCTTCTTGAGTGAAAAATGCCTGATGTGCCGTAACCAAAACATTGGGGAAACTCATCAAACGCTGAATCGTATCATCTTCAATAATCGTATGGGAGAGGTCTCGGAAAAATAATTTTTCTTCCTGCTCATAAACATCAATTCCAAGATAACCGATATGTTTGGATTTCAAACCGTTGATGACAGCTTTGGTATCGATCAATCCGCCTCGGCTTGTGTTGATAATCATTACATTTTGTTTCATTTTTTTGATAGACTCTTCATTGATCAAATGATGTGTAGATTCCATCAGTGGACAATGAAGTGAAACAACATCGGATTGAGAAAGTAATTGTTCCTGAGAAACATACTCGATTCCAAGTTGTTTCAATTCTTGATTTTCAGTAATATCATAAGCTAAAACTTTCGCTCCGAAACCTTTAGCGATTTTGGCAAATGCAGCACCGATATTTCCCGTTCCAATCACCCCGATTGTTTTTTGATAAAGATTAAAACCCATCAATCCATTCAATGCAAAATTCTGTTCACGAACTCGGTTGTAAGCTTTATGTGTTTTTCTGTTAAGTGTGAGAATCATTGCCATTGCATGTTCCGCAACCGCTTCAGGAGAATAAGCTGGAACTCTGGAAACTCTTAGTCCAAGACGTTTTGCAGCTTCCAAATCCACGTTGTTGAAACCTGCGCAACGCAATGCAAGATATTTTACACCTTTGCTGGCAAGCGATTCCAGAACTTCTGCATTCAGTTTGTCATTCACGAAGGCGCAGACAGCATCGGTATTTTCGATGAGATTCAGGACGTGCGGACCAAGATGTGTTTCAAAATAATCCAGTTCAAAATTGAATTGTTGATTCGCTTTGTCAAAAAATTCCTTGTCATAAGGCTTAGAAGAGAAAAATGTAATTTTCATGTATGGAAATCTATTTTTTATACTTTAAAGTTACAAAGTTTGACTTCAAATAAAAGATTTTCCTCATTGATATTCATCATTCATCCCGATTTTTTCGGGCTAATTTTTTATCGACCCAAATCGTTGCAAAAGGGAAAAATGCTGCACATAAAGCAAAAATTGAATCCTCATCATCCCAATTAAAAATCTTTTTCACAGGAAGCAAAAGCAAAAGATAAAGCGTGAAAAATAGCCCGTGAATGCTTCCCATGGTGCTAATGTAAATAATTGCAAAAAGACCTTTTGGCTCAACACGAATCCAGACCATCGCCGTGAAAAGTAAAAACCAGGAAACCGCTTCTGCAAGACAAACTTGTTTAAACCATTTGATGATTTTTTCTTCGGGATATTTTGAGGAATATTTTTCTATGATGTTCATTTTTTTTCTTTTTCAGATTTCAGAATCTTTTCTAAAGTCAGCTTGTAATTTTTATCATATTCCAGGTGTTTTCCATTGTCGTCTTCGCCATCTTCTATAACATATCCAAAGTCCTTGATTTTATTTCCTTCGATCTTATAAAAGCTGGTCCAATTTTTTCCAGACATTACCATACAATCTATTAGGTCGTATTTTTTGAGATAATTTGGATTTTTAATTTCTTCAAAACCTTCAATTTTCCTCAATTTCTGATTTTTGAGATCAACAATAAAAAGATGATAAGTCAAATTACTTCTCGCATCAGAAGTGTTTTCTATCAAAATATCTTTGATCCCGTCACCATTGAAATCGATGAACTCCATATTCTGAAACTGGCTGTGCAATTTTTCCTGATATATTATTTTTTCTTTACCATTGATTTTCTTTGAAAAAGTAAATAGGATATTCAATATCGCTTGGTCTTTCGGGTCAAATTCCAAAGCAACGGAATAACCTTTTTTATTAAAAATTGAATCACAGTTTATTCTAATGACTTCTTTGTTTTGAGCAACAAATAATATTGGGAAAAGTAAAATTAAGATAACTAAGTTTTTCATTTTTAATTATTTTATGATGTGAAATAATTAAGGAAAAGTGACGGCTATAGTGTTTTTGCTTTTCACAACAAATCCTTTGTAGGTATTAGGATTCCATTTATAAGCTAAAATCTGCTTTTTTATAGATGCTAAAATTTGTGGTTCAAGTTTTTTGTTTTTCAGGTTAATAAATTCACTTTCAAACTCTACATCATTTGCTTTGCCATTTCTGTCCACAATAAAGTAGGCATATACTTTAGAAAAATTTTCATTGTTAGCTCTTTTAATATAGTTCTTTGGCAATTTGAAATGATCCCAAAAGTCTCCCTCAAAATTATTTTTAGAAAAACTCAATGATTCGCTTCTATAATCAAATACTCGTTCTGGATTATTTTTTATAAAAGTGACTAATGCTTCTTGCATTTTATCTTCAAAAAATTTTTCTCCAAATTTTTCTTCAGCAAATCTTGTCATAGAGCTTTTATAGCACAGATTATTAGTGTAATAACCTGCAATGTCACTTCCCATCCAACTCCCTCCAAATTTGATTCCATAAGGTTTTAAAATTTCTCCAAGTTCCTTACTTGGAAGAAAATCCTCCCCATTTGGAGCAGGAATACTGATATAATAAATAGTTTGCGATTTAGAATCTTCTATGGCCCTTTTTGCATCTTTAGTACATTGTTCTTCAAATCTTTTATTGATTTCTTCCCATCTTTTCTTTTGTAAAGAGTCTAATTGAGAAAATACTAAAATAAAATTAAAAAAAACTAATAGGAAAAAACATCTTTTCATCCACGATTTATTTATAGAAACTACTTCCGTCAAGATATTCAAAAACTTCCGGTGGAAGCATTGGCCTCACATTTTTACCTTCTTTGATCATATTTCTGATTTCCGTTGCAGAAAGTTCTATGATGGGCGCATCAATTTGATGAATATTCTCGTGCTGCGCAATTGTCAGTCTGAGGCTCTCGAAGACTTCATCTCTTTTTTCTTCTCCGAAAACTCTAGGATAAACAATGATCTGATGATTTTTCAGAAGCAATTCATAGTTTTTCCATTTGTGAAGACTTTTCAAATTATCTTCTCCCATTATAAGTGAGAAAGAATAATCCGGATGTTTTTCCTGAAGATAAGTCAAAGTGTCAATCGTATAACTTGGTGTTGGCAAAGAGAATTCAACATTGGAAACTCGCATTTTTGGATAATTTTTTATCGCCAATTGTACCATATCCAAACGATTGTGGTCTTTCAGAAGTGATTTTTTGTCTTTGAAAGGGTTTTGCGGACTCACTACAAACCATAATTCTTTCATATCAGAATGTTCCAAAATATAATTGGCCAAAATCAAATGACCAATATGAATGGGGTTGAATGAGCCGAAAAATAATCCGATCTTTTTGCGATTTTCCAAAATTATCAATGATTTATAAACCTCAAATTTAAAGAATTAAAATGTCAATCTGAAATCGAATTCTCATCCAAAAACTGCGTTTTCTCATTAGATCTTTTTAAAATCAATTACTTATGATTAATTTTGCAACAAACACAACGGATGAGAAAAATTCTATTTTTTCTACTGATACTTTCTGCATTTTTTATATCGGCTCAATCTGCTGCGGATTCTCTATTGGCAGTTCTTAAAAAAGAAAAGACTCCTCAGAATATTCTTGTTTTGCAAAATCAGATCTCCGATGCATACAAACATTCGGATCCGGAGCAGATGCAGAAGTTTGCAATTCTTGCCTTAGAAAATGCGAAAAAATACCATAGTCCTTATCAACAGGCTGTTGCTTATCAGAATATTGGAACTTCATTTTTGATTTTTGGAGATTACGATAAAGCTTTGCAAAATTTTGAGGCGTCAGAAAAGATCCTTTTGAAAATTAATTCTAATGATGGGAAAGTAAAAGAAACACTTGCTAAAACATTGGGAAGTAAAGGTGTTGTCTATTCTGAACAAAATAATTACGCCAAAGCCTTAGATCATGATTTTGAAGCGTTGAAAATTTATGAAGAGACAAAGAATGAGGTTCAGATCTCTAAACTTTATAATAATATTGGGGTCATTTATAAGTCTATTGATGACAAAGAAAAATCGCTGGAATATTTTTTGAAAGCTAACAAGATCTCAAAAAATAAAGATGAAGCAACATTTGCTGCAAGTGCGTCCAATATTGGACTGATCTATCTTTATCAGAATACGCTGGAAAATTCAAAAAAATATTTTGACGAAAGTTTTAGATTTTATCAAAAAAGTGAAAATCCTAGAGCTCTAGGAGAGCTTTACAACAATTATTCTCAATATTATATTCAAATAGGGCAAATCGAATCAGCTAAATCCAATTTGAAAAAGGCGGAGAAAGAATTTTTATCGATTGATGACAAATTTGGTCTGTCCGATACTTATTTGTTTTTGGGAGAAATTTATTTTAATGAAAATAAACTGAATGAATCTCTAAAATTTGCAAATAAAGGTCTTGAACTTTCAAAAGAATTGGAATTGACAGAAGCAACTATGAATGCTGAAAAACTGCTCTCACAGATATATGATAAAAAAGGAGATCAAAAATTAGCATTATTACATCTCAAAAATTATGATATCGAAAAAGAAAATTTTGATGTTGTAAGAAATGAACAACAACGACTGAAAACCGAACTTAACTTCCAATATGAAAAAGAAAAGTTGGAAAAACGACAGATTGCGAGCCGTGAGAGGCTGAAATGGCTTTTTATCATTGCGTTGGCAGGGATTTTTCTGCTGGGAACATTTTTCTATTACAGAAACAGAGAGAAGCAAAAAACAATTCTCCTCCAAAAGCAACTAGCAGAGTTTGAACACAAAGCTTTGCATCTACAGATGAATCCGCATTTTGTCTTCAATTGCCTGGCGGCGATTTCGGCTTTTGTAATGCAGAATGGAAAAGAGGAAGCGATCAGGTATCTTTCCAAATTTTCAAAACTAATGCGCCTTACCCTGGAGTTTTCCAAAGAATCCTCAATTACAATTGATAAAGAAATAGAGGCGCTGAAGAATTATCTCGAATTGGAACAACTAAGATTCAACAATAAGTTCGACTTTCAGATTTCCAAAGATCCGGAAATTGAAGATGACGCAGCAATTCCATCTTTGCTGTTGCAACCTTATGTGGAAAATGCCATCATTCATGGTGTAGTTCCCAAAGATGGGAAAGGCTTCATTGATATCACTTTTCAACAGAGAAGTGAGTATCTTATTTGTACTATCAAAGACAACGGTGTGGGAATCGAAAAATCGAAGATGGTGAAAACAAATTTTGTCAACGCACACAGATCTATGGCAATGGAGATATCGCAGAAAAGATTGGAAACGCTGGAGCAACTGGAAAATAAAAAAATCGAATTGGATATTACAGAACTAAATAATAATGAAATTGTCTTGGGAACTCAGGTCCTGATAAAACTGCCATTAGAATTTATAAAACACAAATGATGATAACTGCAATTTTAATAGATGATGACCATAACCTCAGAAATGGGATGAAGGCGATGTTGTCTTTATACGCTCCAGAGATTGAAATCCTGGGAGAAGCGGAAAGTGTAAAAACCGGGATACAGCTGATAAAAAAAACAAATCCTCAAATTATTTTCCTAGACATCATGATGAATGACGGTTCGGGATTCGATATTTTGGAAAATATTAATACAAAATATGGAAAGATCTCCTCACATATTATCTTTGTAACAGCTCATGAAAAATTTGCGATAAAGGCTTTTAGATTCAGTGCGTTGGATTTTCTCCTAAAGCCGATCGATCCGGAAGATCTCCAGGCGGTTATTAGAAAAATCAAAAACATAACTCATTTGAACAGTGAGAATAAAAACATCGAGCTGCTTCTGGAAAATATCACAAGGAAAACCGATAATTTCAAAAAAATAGCCTTGTCAACTTCGGATGGAATTCATCTTTTTGAGATTAAGGATATTATCCGATGCGAATCGGTGGATAATTATACCAAATTCTATATCAAAAATCATAATAAGGTGGTCATGATATCCAAAACTTTGAAAGAATATGAAGAGTTGCTATCAGATCATGGATTTGAGCGTATCCACCAATCTCACCTGATCAATCTGAACGAGTTGAGGTCCTACATCAAAAAAGATGGAGGATTTGTAGTCATGTCGGACAATGCAAAGCTCCCGGTATCACAAAGAAAAAGGGATAGATTACAAGATCTGATCAGCAGATTTTAAATTCTAATTCAAAGCCAACGAATTCTAAATGGTCCAACAACCATATTGTCTTTTTAAATTAAATTTACCACGATAAACACAAATGATGAAAACTAAATTACTCTTTTGGCTTGCATTCTTTTCTATAGGAATGCGGGCTCAAAACATCAATTTTCCGGATGCGAATTTTAAAGCCATTCTTTTGTCCTCTTCTCCAAGTAATACAATTGCAAAAAATTTAAGTGGAAATTATTTTGCCATAGATGCAAATGGAGACGGGGAAATCAGTATGACTGAAGCCCAAGCTGTAAGTGACATAAAAATACAGCCAAAGATGATTGATTTTGGTGGTGGGTATCAAGAGCCGGACTTCAATGAAACAGATCCAATTGCGGATTATGGGGGCATTAATTATTTTATCAATGCCATATCTATAGAACTGTCCAGGATTGCAACGCCCACGAGTGAAATAATTATATCGGGACTAGGCCAATTAAAGAGCTTCACATCTGGCTTTTATAATTCTGACCCTGGAAAAGTATCTCTAACCAATCTTCCTAATCTGGAATCACTTTATCTTTCTAGTATAGAACTTGCGAATGGGGATGTTATCCCACAGCTCAAAAACCTCAGTTTGAGTTATGGCACTTCCCCCAATAATTTATTTTTGGATAAGATTCAGAATGCTGATTTGCTGGAAAATCTCACTCTCAATAGTGACAGTTTCTATTTTGATCCATCTGAAGTATTGATACTCAATAATCATAACAATCTGAAATCGGTCAGTATCTCTAATATAGGATTTGATAACATAGATCTCAGCCACTGCGATCAACTGACCACAGTTTCGATAAATGGAAATTTCCAGATCTATAATCCGATGCAGATTGGGACATTGGATGTGAGTGATTGCCCATTACTCTCCAATTTGAATCTCATTAACAATGCTTCAAATAACAATTCTGGGATAAGCGAATTGATTGCTAATAACTGTAGTAGTTTGGAAACAATCAAATGTGATTCCCAATTTTTACAGGTTTTACAAGCAAATAATTGTGCCCTGCTTTCATCGATAGACTTGTTTGCGGGTAATGATTTTATCATAAGCAATGTTCCAAATTTGAAGAGCATTATTGTACAAAGATTCAAAGGGGATTCTTTTGATGCCACCCCTATTGTTAATTTGGAAACTCTAAATCTAGATTATATTGTTTATAGTTCCAATCCTTATTTTAATAATTTTGGACCCCTTAGTGATCTCAATGTTAAAAGTAATTTGTTACTTAAAAAACTAAGTCTTAATAATCAAATTCTTACTGCATTGGATGTAAGTAATTTACAAAACTTAGAAACACTGTCGACAAGAGTGAATTACGGTGTGATTGGAGATCCGCAACCTGATTTTAATACGAGTTTTTTACATCTGTTGAACGCAGAAAATTGCATTTCTTTAAAAAATTTAGATATCACGGGGCAGATGGGCTTGCTCAGTGCCAATTTCAAAAATTGCCAATCCTTAGAAAAGTTCAATTATCTTTTTGCAATGGGTTACAACCATTCAGAACTGAATAAATTAAATTTTGAAAATTGCTCTTCTATTACAGAAATAACAGCAGAGCAAACTGAACTAAAGGATTTAAATATTAAAAATTGCTACAATCTGAAAACTTTGAGTGTCGGCGGAAATAATCTGGAGACATTAAGTTTTGATAATACTCTTAAAATTGAAAATCTTTATATTGGAGATAGCAAATTATCTACAATAGATGTGTCTTCTCTGGAGCATCTTAAACTGATCTATTGTCCTGATTCAAAATTCTCAACACTAGATTTTTCTCAGAATAAAAAATTAGAAATTATTGCTTTGATGAACAATCCTAATTTGGAATCTCTTTTCATCAAAAACGGAAAACAACAATATATAGAAGACTATTCTGGTGCATTTTCCAATACAAGCCTCAAGTATATCTGTGCAGACGATTCGGAAATTGAAGAAATAAAATCAAATTTAGCACTAGCTGGAATAACAGCCAATGTGAATTCCTACTGCTCCTTCACACCAGGCGGAAACTTTAATACAATCTCAGGAACTGTAAAAATAGATACCAACAACAATGGTTGCGATACTTCAGACAATCCTTTCGAATTCTTGAAATTGAAAATCAATGACGGAACAACTTCTGGAGAAACCTTCGTTCAACAGAATGGAAAGTATGAATTCTATACACAGGCGGGCAATTTCAATATCACTGCTCTTGCGGAAAATCCTGCTTTATTTACGATTTCTCCGGCTAATTTTTCTACGAGTTTTGCAGATTCCAACAATAATGTTTTCACCCAGGATATTTGCGTAACAGCTAATGGAACTCAAAATGACGCAGAAATTGTGATCGCGCCACTTACCGGAGCAAGACCGGGTTTCGATGCAACTTATAAATTGGTTTGGAGAAACAAGGGGAATACGACATTGTCAGGAAAGGTTGTTATCAATTATGATCATAATAGAATGGCCTTCCAAAGTAGTTCCCTCCCATACTCGGTAATCAGCAATGGTACGATAGAATTCAATTATAATAATTTGAAGCCTTATGCTAATGAGGCTACAGAACTGATTTTTACCATCAATACACCAACCAACCCTACAAACCCGGTGAATTCCGGTGATACTCTTTCGTTCAATGCGCAGATCACACCCAATGCGAGCGATCAGACTCCGGAAGATAACAATTTCAAATTCGATCAGACTGTTGTCAATTCATTTGATCCGAACGATATCACTTGTATGGAAGGAGAGATCATGCCTACGACTGCTGTTGGTAAATATATGCACTATGTTGTTAATTTTGAGAATACTGGGACGGCAGAGGCGGAAAATATCGTTGTAAAGATGAAGATAGACCCAGCAGAATTCGATATCAATACTTTGCAATTGCAGAATGCTTCTGCGGATGTTACTACTGTAATTATTGGTAACGAGGTAGAATTTAGATTTAAAAAAATAAAGCTGAAAGCTGGTGGACATGGTAATGTATTATTGAAAGTAAGATCGGTTACAAATCTGCAGGAAGGTGATACTGTGGACAATAGTGCGGATATCTATTTTGACTATAATTTCCCTATAACTACCAATGAGTATGTTACTACAATATTGGACGAGCATTCTGTATTAAATGCTAAAATCAACTACGAAGCGACAGATTTTACATCAAATAATTATAAAATCAATTTTGATGCAAGTCTTAGCACGGGAGATATTGTTTCATATACTTGGGAATTCCCGAATGCGACATCTGTATCTTCAACCTCTGATATTAAACCTACGGTGACTTATAATAACGCTGGAAACTATACTGCTAAACTGACTATTTCTGATGCGGACAATAATTTATCTGTAAGGACTGTTTCTTTCAAAATAGGTAATACCGTGGCGGATCTTTCTACTGGAAAGGATAATAATGGTAATTTCATTGCTGTTGATGCGGATGATGATGATTGGAAAGGATATGATATCAATGGAACGGAGATTACTCCTAAGATCAGAACGACCTATACAGGATGGAGTTATGCGGATATGTCGACCGGTGTCAATAGCCGATGGATAAGCCTTAATAATTTCGAAGGATACTATAATTATAAGAGTAGAGTATTCACAATTCCAAATAATGCTACAGACGCTAAGCTGAATTTAAGGAGCCTGTCTTTTGTCAGAAACTGGACCTATCTGGTAAAAGTGGAAGCAGACGGAAGTGAAACAGAAACAGAGATCACAAGAACACAATGGTATAGTGATGGTTTCAAAGGTTGGGTAAACAGCAGAAGTCCAAAAGTAGATAACTATGCATTATCCCCGGGAACATATTATATCAAAGTTTTGGTGTATTCTAATAATTCTACTGTAAGAGAATCTTTGGATGTCAATGCTATCGTGACAAGTTCTACAGGTCTTATGAATGCTAATAAGTTAGTTCCGCCAACAATAACGCTTCAGAGCCTGGAGCCGATAAAGCAAAGTGTGAGTGTATATCCAGTTCCTACACATGGCGAACTAAATATTGATAGTGATTCTGAAATATTATCTGTGGAGGTTCATGATGCGGTTGGTCGTATTTTGCAAAAGAAGCATTTTGCACCATCAAAAAGGGTAAAATTCACCATCAATAATGGTAAAGGTATTTATTTCTTAAAGATTATGACGAAGCAAGGAGTAGTCAATCAAAAGATAATCAAAGAATAGAAAAGAATCCTTATCAAATAAAAACACCCGATTCAGTTTTGAGTCGGGTGTTTTTATTAATTATGAAATTTAACATCTCGTATATTCAGAAAATGAGAAACATTTCCTTTCCAGTGATTTTCCTCAATTGTAAATGCCAAATCAAAGCTTTTTGTTTTGAAATCTTCTGTAAATTGCCCGAAACGGAAGCCTACACATTCGACATTCCTTCCGGTATTCGGTTGAGAAATATTGAATTTGAGATGAGAACTTTCTTTTCCCATCAATCTTACGTAGCCATTGACTTTTACATTCTTAAGAACCAGGATAGGTTTCATATTCTGAGGTCCAAAAGGTGCTAATTTTCTATGAAAATTAATGAATTCTCTATTCAGATCTTCAGGTTTTACAATACTATCCACATAAATAGTTGGTTCTTTTTGATGTTCCTGAATATTATTTTTTACATAATCCTCAAACTTGATCTTGAATTCCTCAAATTTCTCTTTTTCCATTGAGAGACCTGCAGCAGCCTGATGACCACCGAATTTCATAAATAGGTCAGAACAGTATTCCAGTGCTTTATGAATGTCAAAATCAGAGACGGATCTTGCGGAAGCTACCAGTTCGCCATTATTACCTTCCGTAAAAACAAGTGTTGGCTTAAAATAGTTTTCTATTAATCTTGAAGCGACAATCCCAATTACACCTTTGTTCCAGCTCGGATCATATACAATTGTAGAATAACATTCGGTTTTCTGTAGCTCAAGGGCTTGGCTCATTGCAGATTGGGTGATGTTGACATCCATCTCGCGACGTTCATCATTCAGATTGATGATCTCATCCACGATTTGCTGAGCTTGTTTCAGGTTGTCCGAGATCATTAGTTCAACTGCTGCTTTTGCATGAGAAATCCTTCCTGCTGCATTGATTTTTGGAGCAATATCAAAAACAATGTTCGAAATTTCAAAATGAGCCAACTTCTCTTCGGGAATCAAAAGTCTTAAACCAAATTTTCTGGTTTTCCTGAGGAATTTCAATCCTTGCTTTGCGAGAACTCTGTTTTCCCCGGTCATTGCAACAATGTCGGAAGCGATACTGATTGCCAAAAGATCCGTCAATTCAAATAACTCACTTTCCGGGATTTTGTAAATTGTATTAAGGCCTTGGCAAAGTTTGAAGCCAACACCACATCCGCTGAGTTCTTTATAAGGATATCGGCAATCTTTTCTTTTTGGGTCCAGAACCGCAATGGCTTTTGGAAGTTCTTCGCCTGGTAAATGGTGGTCACAAATGATAAAATCAACACCTACAGAATTGGCAAGGTCAATTTTATCAATGGATTTGATTCCGCAATCTAATGCGATGATCAAAGAGAATCCATTTTCTTTTGCAAAGTATATGCCTTCATCGGAGATGCCATAACCTTCAACATTTCTGTCGGGGATATAGAATTCAAGATATTTTTTATCGACAATTTTACTCAGATAAAGATACATCAATGCAACAGCCGTTGTTCCATCAACATCGTAATCACCGTAAACTAATATTTTTTCCCCGTTTTCTATCGCCGTTGCAATGCGTTCCACCGCTTTTTGCATATCAGCCATAAGGAAAGGATTATGTATGTCGGTGCCGTTTGGCTTGAAGAATTCGCGTGCTTTTTGATAATTGTCAATGTCACGCATGACTAGGATTTTGGATTCTAAAGTTCCAAATCCTATCGAAGAAATCAGTCCGTCAACAATCTCTTCATCAGGCTCGGGTTTATAGATCCATTTTTGACTCATAGTTACAAAAGTAATGAAAAAAAACGGCTTGGGAAATTAAAACGGTTGCCAAATCATCAGCAACCGTTATTAAAATTTAAAGAAAATTGAGTTTATTCTTTAATGATTTTTTTAGTCTCGGTTCCGGAATCAGTTTCTATAGAGATCAGATAATTTCCTTTTGGAAGATTTGAGATATTGATTCTTGAAAACTCATTATTTTCTGTTTTTACCAACGAACCCAAAGCACTATATAATTTGACAGACTTGATTTTTTCATCAGACTTGATATTAATAAAATCAGAAGTAGGATTTGGGAAAATATTGATTTGAGTTTTATTAATTTCAGAAACCGAAAGTTGGTCCATATCTTTAATAATGATATTATCCACGATAAAACCGCTGCCGTCGTTATCAAATTCGAAATTCAAATCGTTCGCTCTTACAACTTTTGTTCCTAGAGAAGAAGTGTGCACTAATTGATTATCAAGATAATATTTTACATTTTTTTCTGTAACGTGGTCTATCTCAATTCTTAAGTTGTACCATTTATCGGGAACCCAACTTCCGAGATCTAAAAAATTAACATCACTATCGGCGTACAGTTTTCCGCTGTACATAAAATTAAATCCACCAGCCCAAGAGTAATTCCCATTATTATTATAATACAATGACAGCATATAATAATCCGAGCTGTTCAGTTTCTCCAACTTTACGTCTGCTGAAACAGAAAGCCTGTTATATTCTGGGATTTTTTTGAAAAGAAATGTGAAGTTTTCAGTATAGTTATTGGTGCTGGTTACTTCGACAGAATTATTTCCATCTGTTGCTTTCCCGGTGACAACTTTGAAATTGTTGTTCGGAACATTATCTGTTTTCACAGTCCATTCTTTTTGACCGACAACTGTTGCAAGATTGTAACCTTCGGAAGTTTCAAAAGAAATTTTTTGCTGGCCAAAACTTGAAACCGAAAATAGAGCAGCTGCTAAAAATGGTAATAAAGTTTTCTTCATAGATTAAATTAAAGGGAAGCGAATTTAAAGAAATAATTATTAATTTGCTTGTGATCAATAAAAAAAACCTTCCGAAAAATCGAAAGGTTATATTTGAAAGTCTTTATTCTATCAATCTATTATCTCTGAGTCTACTTAGCGTGATTCATCGCATTAGCATCAATGTTTACACCGAGTCCTTGCGCAACTCTCATTCCCAGTTCAATATTAGCTCGGAAGAAATGACAAAGTTGGCGATTGATAATTTCATCACGTTTTGGACCATCGATTCCGCTCATATGTCCAACAATGTTATTGACCAAAGCTGTTCTTGCCTCTTGATTTAGAGCTTTTGTGTAGAATAATCCGGGTTGCGTGTAATGGTCATCATCGTTTTGATTTCTGTCGTAATGAGCAACGTGAGAATTGTCCAAATCATAGTCCAAAGCTTTGTGAGATTCGCTTGGTTCTACATCACTGAAGCTGTTTGGATAATAATTCGGTTTGTCCCCATAATCCGAATCGTCTGCCATGAAACCTCCTCTTTGGAAATTATTCACGGCAAAAGGACATTTGTTAACTTCAAGTTGATGAGAGTTGACACCAACTCTGTATCTATGCGCATCAGCATAAGAGAATAGCCTGCCCTGTAACATTTTGTCCGGAGAAAAACTGATGCCGTCAACCAAATGACTTGGCGCGAAAGCCGATTGCTCTACATGAACGAAATAATTTCTCGGAACTTCATTCAGTTCCATTACACCAACTTCTTGTAACGGAAATTCATCTTGGAACCAAACTTTTGTTACATCAAACGGATTCCAGCGCCATTCTTTCGCTTGTTGTTCCGTCATGGTCTGGATGTAAAGCGTCCATTTGGGGAAGTCTCCTTTTTCGATGGCATTTACAAGGTCTTCCTGAGAAAAATCAGGATTCTCGCCTTTCATTTTTGTAGCTGCTTCATCAGAAAAATTCTTGATGCCTTGTTGTGTTTTGAAATGGAATTTCACCCAAGTTCTCTCATTATTTTCATTGATCATAGAAAAAGTATGGGAACCAAACCCGTGCATGTGTCTGTATCCATGAGGGGTTCCTCTATCGGACATCAGAATCAGTACCTGATGAAGCGATTCCGGATTCAAAGACCAGAAATCCCACATCATAGTCTTGCTTTTCAGGTTGGTTTTCGGAACACGTTTTTGGGTGTGGATAAAATCGGGGAATTTTTTTGCATCCTTAATAAAAAAAACAGGAGTGTTATTTCCTACCAGATCCCAGTTTCCGTCTTCTGTATAGAATTTCAAAGCAAAACCTCTCGGGTCTCTTTCTGTATCTGCACTTCCCATTTCTCCACCAACTGTCGAGAATCTCGCAAACATTTTGCAAGAATTACCAACTTTTGAAAACAATTTTGCTCTTGTATATTTGCTAATGTCGTGCGTAACTGTAAAAGTTCCATACGCACCGGAACCTTTGGCATGGACAATTCTTTCAGGAATCCTTTCTCTTACAAAGTGTGCAAGATTCTCCTGAAGAACGAAATCTTGTAACAGAACCGGCCCTCTTGGTCCAACAGTTTGTGAATCCTGATGCTCGTAATATGGTGAGCCAACGGAATTTGTGAGTTTTTTCTTGTTTTCCATATTTTAGATTTATGATTTAATTCATTTGTTGAGAGACAAAATTCGATAAAAAAACTTATTCATGAAACAAATTAATAAGTATATTTGTAATAGATAAAATTAATTACAAGTCGTGAATATCCAACAACTAGAATATCTGATTGCAGTAGATAAATATAAGCATTTTGGTAAAGCTGCACAAGCTTGTTTTATTACTCAGCCAACACTTAGTGCGATGATTCAGAAATTTGAAGATGAGCTCGATGTAAAAGTTTTTGACAGAACAACGCATCCGATCAGAACAACAGACGCAGGAGCTGAAATCATCAAGGAGGCTCAGAAAGTCATCGATTCTGTAAATGAACTGAAGAATAAAGCTAATTTCCTAAACAATATTCTTGCGGGTAAACTGAATCTCGGGATCATCCCGACTGTTTCAAGCTATATTCTTCCAAATGAGATCTTCAAATTCCTTCAAAATAATCCACAGATCGAATTGAATATCAAGGAAATGACCACAGAAAGTATAATTAAATCTTTGAAATCCGGAGAGCTGGATGCAGGAATCATTTCAACGCCATATTCTGCTGCGGATGAGTTTTATCAGGATTTTCTTTTCAATGAGGAATTGATGTTGTATTCTGCAAATCAAGAAGCCGGTGTGAAGAAAGATTGTTTTGTTGTTCCGGAAGATATTGATGTGGACAAAGTTTGGCTTTTGGAGGAAGGGAATTGCCTTAGAACCCAGTTCGAAAATATCTGTCATTTGAAAGAAAATTCTTTGAAACCAAATAACTTGGAGTTCTTGGCTTCCAATATCAATACATTGATCCAAATGGTTGACAAAGTAGGTGGCATCACTATTCTTCCGGAAATGGGAATTGAGCAATTGTCAACTGAACAGAAACAAAAAGTTTCCAGATTTATTAAGCCGTTTCCTTTCAGAGAGATCAGTTTGATCTATTATAAGCCGACTTATAAGCAAAAAATCATTGATGAATTGATTTCCGAGATCAGAACATCCATGGAGCAGAGACTTAATTATTACAAGGATCAGGAAAATTATGTCAGTATCAAGCCTGAGTAAATTCATACCAGATTAATAGGAATTGATTTTGAAATCTAAAAAATAGTATGTATTTTTGCGGTCGAATTTTGAATAAAGGAGGAGAACTTTGACTGATTGCAACCTCAATAAAAAATGCTAAAACAGATTTTTCTCTTTTAGTTCCTTTTTGCAATCGTCATTTTTTCGACTTCGAAATATAAAATACAAAAGGAATAATTTATGTCTTATTTATTTACGTCCGAATCAGTTTCTGAAGGGCATCCGGATAAAATTGCAGATCAGATCTCTGATGCGCTTATTGATCATTTCTTAGCATACGATAAAAACTCGAAAGTTGCTTGTGAGACTTTGGTTACAACTGGTCAGGTAGTCTTGGCTGGTGAAGTGAAGTCTGAGGCTTATCTTGATGTTCAGCATATTGCAAGGAATGTGATCAACAAGATCGGTTATACAAAAAGCGAATATATGTTCAATGGTGATTCTTGTGGTGTGATCTCCGCGATCCACGAGCAATCTCCGGACATCAATCAAGGTGTTGACAGAACTTTGGATGAAACCGATTTCGAAACCAGGGCCAATGCTCAAGGAGCTGGAGATCAGGGAATGATGTTCGGTTATGCAACCAATGAAACTGAGAATTATATGCCTTTGGCTTTAGATCTGGCACATCAGATCCTTAAAGAATTGGCGGATCTAAGAAGGGAAGGAAACGCGATTCCATACCTTCGTCCAGATGCAAAATCCCAGGTTACAATAGAGTATTCTGATGACCATAAACCAATCAGGATCGATAGTATTGTGGTTTCCACACAACATGATGATTTCGGAAGCGAGGATGCGATGTTAGCGAAGATCAAAAAAGATATTATCGAGATCTTGATCCCTAAAGTGAAAGCTAAGCAAAAACCGGAGATTCAGGAATTATTCAATGGTGATATCAAATATCATATCAACCCGACCGGAAAATTTGTGATAGGTGGTCCTCACGGCGATACTGGTTTGACGGGAAGGAAGATCATCGTTGATACTTACGGAGGAAAAGGGGCTCACGGAGGTGGTGCATTCTCTGGAAAAGATCCAAGTAAAGTAGATAGAAGTGCAGCTTACGCGACAAGACATATTGCTAAAAATTTGGTTGCTGCAGGTGTTGCAGATGAGGTTTTGGTACAGGTTTCTTATGCAATTGGTGTTGCCGAGCCTTGTGGGCTTTATATCAATACGTATGGGACTTCGAAAGTTGGGATCAACGATGGGGAATTAGCAAAGAAAGTTCAGCAATTGTTTGATCTGAGACCTTATGCGGTTGAGAAAAATCTCAAACTCAGAAATCCTATCTATTTGGAGACTGCAGCTTACGGACATATGGGCAAAGATTATTACGTAGCAGATAAAACTTTCAACAAAGGACAGAAAAATGAATTAACTTTGAAAGATCTGGAATTCTTCACTTGGGAAAAACTAGATCGGGTAGATGATATCAAAAAAGAATTTGGATTGTAATCTTGTTTCTTAGAAATATTAAAACTGCTTTGTCTTTGGACGAAGCAGTTTTTTTTGTTTTCAATTCCTAATATTCTTTTAAAATATCTGATGTTTCCAAAATCTCTTTTGTTATTTTTGTCGTATATAAGATTAAGAAAAATGAAATCAAAAATTTATATAATCATTCTGCTGTTTGCTTTTTGTGGAGTCGCAAAGTCACAATTGACAATGCATAAGTTCATCAATGTCGGATACGTCTACCAAAATCAAAGTTTTGGAGAAGTTGGAGGAAAACTTTTGTTTTTGAGTAATGATGATGTTCTGTTCCGAGTTGGTGCATCTGCATTAATGGGCTCTGCCAATAATAAATTTGCGATAATGCCAAAAGTGAACGCTGATTTTTTACTGAATTTCCAGAAGAACGTCGATTTTTATCACGCCCATTATTTTATTTTGGGAGCAGAAGCAACGAACAAATATGTTGCTCCAAAAGTGGGTTTCAGTCTTTTTGGGATTTTGGACCTGACAGGCGGTTATGGATTTTCTCTTGATAAAGACGGATTAAATGGTAAAGAACTAAAAGGCCTTAATGTCAATTTCACAATAAATATCCCATTAGTTGTGATAAAATGATTTAACTTTTTAAAATTATTTGAATCAAATTAAAGAAAAACGAAAGTTTAACAATTCATTAACATTTCGTTTTAAGTTTTTTATTATTTTTACAGACCTAAATTAAGCGTATAGAATAAATTTACTTCAAAAAAAAATAAAATAGATCGAATCTGCCGAATTAGTTATTTTATATAATTAATATTTGGTCGGGTTCTATACTTAATGAAGTAAAAGTTATGAAAACGCAAACTGATAGCCAGCTGATTCTACAGTATCAAAACGGTGATGAAAAATCACTTTCTTATTTGATAAACAGGCACAAGAAAGATCTTTTCAATTTTATCTATTACAAATTGATGGATGAGGATCTTGCAAATGATATCTTCCAAGACACGTTCATAAAAATAATTGTAACTCTTAAGGAAAGACGTTATAAAGAAGAAAATAAGTTTATTCTGTGGGCAAAGCGGATTGCTCATAACTTGATAATTGACCATTACAGATTGCAATCTAAAAACATCAAGATCTCTGAAACGTCTTTTGAGAATGAAGAGTTCTCTATTTTTGACATTATAAAAGAGCCTGAAAATAATATTGAGGATAAATTGATCGATAATCAAATTAATGAGGATTTGCTAAAGATGCTGGTAATGCTGCCGGATAACCAACAAGAGGTCATCAAATTAAGATTTTTTGACGGGCTAAGCTTTAAAGAGATTGCAGATCATACAGATACAAGTATCAATACCACTTTGGGCAGAGTGAGATATGCACTGATCAATCTTAGAAAAATAATGGAGGAGCATAAAATTATTTTGACAAAATAATAATAAAGTTTTTTTTTTGGCGTTATTCTTGTAAAAGTCTGCCTATGAAAAAAAACGACACTTTAACTAAAAAAGCTTTGATGCCCAAAAAAGAAATAATTGATTTTCTATTGAATTATTCCAAGAATATTCAGGTACTGAAAACGAAGAACAGAAAAGCTATTTTGGTTTCGAAAAATTAAAGTTTTTTGATTTTAATAATTGATTTATGATTTGAACTTTCCTACGTGGATCAAAAAATGATTAGATTTGTGCCTTATGAAAAACGTAAGGCACATTTTTTTTGATCTGGACAATACACTTTGGGATCACCGCAAAAATGCGTATCTAACAATAAAGGAGTTGTTTAAGAATCAGAAGATCTCTGAAAAATATAAAATCGATTTCGAAGAATTTCACAGTACTTATCATATCATCAATGAAAGACTTTGGGAGCAGATTCGGGATGGTGAAATTGATAAAGAATATCTGAGAAATCATCGTTTTTATGACACGTTTCTGAATTTTGGAGTGGATGATGCAAATCTTGCAGATTATTTCGAACATCATTTCTTAGACGAAATTCTGAAATATAATGAGTTGGTTGATGGCGCTTTAGATTTGCTCAATTATCTGAAAGACAAGAATTATAAAATGCATATTATTTCCAACGGTTTCCAGGAAGTGACAGAAAGAAAATGCATTTTATCCGGAATTGCCGATTTTTTTGAAACGATTACAAGTGCAGATTCTGTCAACATCCGAAAACCAAGACCAGAGATTTTTGAATATTCTCTCAATCTTGCAAAAGCTGAAAAAAATGAAAGTATTCTAATTGGAGACGATTGGATTGCTGACGTAAAAGGAGCGCAAAACTTCGGAATTGATATTATTTTCTTCGATGTTTTGGATGAAAATCCACTGGAAGAAGGTTTGAAATTTGTCAAACACTTATCAGAAATCAAACAATATTTATAAAAAAGAAAAGCCTTTCAAATTTGAAAAGCTTTGTTATTATTTTAAAGTTCAGAATTAAATTCCCAGACTTTCTCTGACTCTTTTAATTGTTTCAGTTGCAATAACTCTGGTTTTTTCTGCGCCTTCTTGCAATTTAGCTTCCAGCTCATCCAAATTGTTCATGTAGTAAGTGAAAGTTTCTCTTTCTTTCGCAAATCTTACAAGGATCAAGTCTAAAAGTTCTTTTTTCGCATGACCGTAACCATAATTTCCAGCCAGATATTTTGCTCTCAATTCTTCAGTTTGTTCAGGCGAGGCAACCAATTCATAGATTGCAAAGGTCTTATCAGTTGACGGGTCTTTTGGTTCTTCCAGCGTTTTGGAATCTGTTTCAATTGACATCACCTGCTTTTTCAATTCTTTTTCCGGCAAGAAGATGTTGATGATATTTCCTCTGGATTTTGACATTTTGTGTCCATCGATTCCGGGAACATATTTGGTGTTTTCCTGCAATTCTGCTTGTGGCAAAACCAAAACTTCACCCATTTGATTGTTAAATCTTGAAGCTACGTCACGGGCAATTTCCAAATGTTGCAACTGGTCTTTACCAACAGGAACAATTTCTGCATCGTATAACAAAATATCTGCCGCCATCAAGATTGGATAGGTAAAAAGCCCAGCATTCACGTCTTGTAATCTGTCTGCTTTATCTTTAAAAGAATGCGCCAAAGTCAACCTTTGGTAAGGAAAAAAACACGACAAATGCCAGGATAATTCGCAGGTTTCCGGTATGTCGCTTTGTCTGTAAAAAAACGTTTTTTCTGTGTCTAGTCCGCAGGCAAGCCAAGCCGCAGCAATCTCATAGGTATTTTGTTTCAGCTCCTTTGCATCTTTGATTTGCGTTAAAGAATGCAGATTGGCGATGAAAAGAAAAGATTCATTTCCTGCTTGTTTTGATAATTCGATTGCGGGGATGATGGCTCCCAAAAGATTCCCCAAATGTGGGGTTCCGGTGGCTTGTATTCCGGTTAAGATTCTAGACATTTTTTAATTATAATTTGTACAAAAATAGATAAAATTTAGTTTTTTATCTCATTTTTAGACGCATTAAGAATATTTTAAATTTCTAATCAGATTCCATAAACTTCTTTGAATAGAACGGCTTGTCGACGGGAAATTTCTACTTGGTTATCATTCGGAAGTTTTATCATCAGATTTCCGCTGAACCAATTCTCGATATTCTGGATATAATTGATATTGAAAATCGTATTTCTATTGGCTCGGAAATATTTTTCTTCGGGGAGTTTCTTTTCAATGACATTAAGAGAACGAGTCAAAACTGCTTTTTCATTTCGAAAAAATACTTTTGTGTAATTGCCTTCTACTTCAAAAAGATAAATTTCTGAGATTTTTACCATCCAACATTTTTCGCCATCTTTAATAAAGATCTGGTCGTCAAAATCCAATTTTTTATCTTGCTTTTCTATCGTTTCTGCCAGTTTTTGTTTGACTTTTTCGACAGCTTGAGAAAGTCTTTTTGGATTAATTGGTTTTAGTAAATAATCTAAAGTATTGTATTCGAAAGATTTGATGGCAAATTCGTCAAAAGCGGTTGTGAAAACAACCATCGGAATATTATCCAACATTTCCAAAAGCTGAAATCCATCTTTTCCAGGTAACTGAATGTCCAGAAAAATCAAATCCGGTTTATGAGAATTAATCAATTCAAAAGCGACATCCGCATTTTCTGCTTCGGCAAGAATGTCGATTTCAGGGATATCATTCAACAGGTCTTTCAACTCGTTTCTCGCAAGTCTGGAATCTTCGATGATGATGGCCTTGATTTTCTTCATTTTTTTAATTTAAATATTAATTTTTCCTGAATTGATGCTGATTTCTGCAGTCACTTCATTATTATTTTCTGATAATTTGAACGTTGCTTTGTCGTCGTATAAAAGCTTCAAACGCTCTTCAATATTCTGCAAACCGATTTTTGTAGAATCTTCACTTTGGGAAATTTTACCGGTATTTTTTACAATTATTTGAAGATCGCTTTTATCTAAATAAGTTTTAATAAAAATATTGCCACCATTTTTCAACGTAGAAATTCCGTGTTTAACTGCATTTTCGACCAACATTTGCAAAATCATCGGCGGAATCTGAATGCTTTTCGTTTCCTCAGAAATATCAAACTGAAAACTCAGCCTATCTTCATATTGGATTTTAGAAATTTCGAGGAAGTTCTCCACCGTTTCCAACTCTTGTTCTACGGTTACAAAATTGGTTTTTCCTAAAAGCAGAGAAGACCGAAGCAGCTCAGAAAGCCGTGTGATCATTTCTTTTGATTTCAAAGGGTCTTCCTGCACCAATCCGCGGATATTATTAAGGCTATTGAAAATAAAATGCGGATTGATCTGTCCTTTCAATGTGTTAAGATGAGCGTCCTTCAGACTTTTTTCGATGGATAATTTTTGCTTCAGATCCTCTTGTCTACTTTGATAGATTTTGTATGCATAAATGAAGACCAACCAATTAATGGTTATAAAAAGAAAGTAAAAATAATTAACCAATCTTTTGTCAAAAGTTTCGCTGGCTGTAAATTCGTATCTGGCTTGAGATTCTGCCAAAAAATCTTGTGCGTAGAGCAGAAAAGGCCAAAGCATCAGTTGGAAAAGGATATGCAAAAACAAGACAATTCCTAATATCAATGCAATATTTCTAAAGTTGAATATCTGTTTTAACGACAATTGTTCAATAAAATAGATGACAATATTGGAAATGATATAGAGTAGAAATGTGACGAAGAACAATTCGAAAATATAAACGTTAAGATATAGTTTTGAATATATCTCATTATAAATTAGTTTTTTGAATGTCAAAAAAAAGAAAATGGTACTTAGTAAATAAGTAAATGTAAAAACGTGATATTTCCAGTTTTTGAGCAATGTCACAATCGGAGTTGTATTTAATGTTACGAATTTAGTTTAAACTTTATTTACTAGGCTGTTTTTTGGTTTTTTTAAATACCAAAATTATAGCTACGATAAATGTAACAGGGTAAACAAAACCCAATGCTGGTTGTGAAATGTGAAATTTTGAAAATCGAATTCCCGAAACCAAGTTTGTTTTTCATAGTTTTTAAATTTTCATGGTTAATAGTTAAAATAACTGAGTGATGAAGTCAATGATTTTGAAAACGATTTCGATAATAATTGTGACCATAATTAAAGTTTTTGATGATTTTCTAAAACAAATATAGAATGTAGAAAACAACAAACCCGTCAAAATATGACGGGCGGTAAATTGTAAATATTGAAAGGTTTTTTCTAAGGAATTAAGATTTTTTCTCCACCAAATTTCGGCTCAACATTGAACCAGATATCCGGATAAGCCTTTGCCTTTGCAAAATATTCCCGGAGATTGGTTTTCAGTCCGGCGTATTTGTTTACATCTTTTGCGTTGTATCCAAAGGCTTCTATCCCGAATTTTTGAGCAAGAAAAACCGCTCGTTCATTATGGAATTTCTATGAAATGAAAATAACTTTGTTTTGTCCAAAAATCTCTTTGGCTCTCACGACAGAATCTAAAGTCCTGAATCCTGCGAAATCTTCATAGATTTTATTGGCTGGAATTCCATTGGCAATGAGGTTATTTTTCATTTGCTAGGTTCATTGTATCCTTTTACAGAATTGTCTCCGCTTACGATGATAGATTCTATTTTTCCAGATTTGTATAATTCTGTCGCCGCATCGATTCTGTATTTGAAATAAAGATTGGGATTTCCGTTGCTTAAATTTTTATTCGTTCCCAAAACAATATCTGTTTTTATCTTCGGAATGTCCGAAATAGAATAAGAGATAAAAGAATCACTTTCTTTTTTGATAGAATAATTCGCGAAAAGAACAAAAAGAAATCCTGTCACGATAAGCAACAGGAATATTTTGATTAAGTTTTTAAATAGTTTCATTTGTGTTTGTTTTATTTTCTAAAAATCCAATCCGTTTGGAAATGCCTTTTTTCTAAAGATATAAAGAAATAAAGCGCCAACCGTTATCGAACTGTCTGCAACATTGAAGATATATTTAAAGAATTCTATTCTATTTCCTCCCAAAACCGGAACCCACTCTGGCCAAGTCGTATCTACCAAAGGAAAATGGAGCATATCTACCACGCAACCTTTCATTAGATCAGAATAGCCATGTCCAATTTGTGTCAGTTTAGAAACTCCACCGTAATCAATCCATCTTTCAGAAGCTGCATCATAAAAAGTACCACTGTCGAAAATTACACCGTAGAAAATGCCGTCAAAAACATTACCGATTGCGCCGGCAAATATCATTGCCATTGGAATAATAAGATAATTGGACGCGCCTTCTTTCAGCCATTTTTTAAATAAAATGACCATTCCGATTGCTAAAACTATTCTAAGGATAATCAATGCGTATTTTCCCCACAATCCTCCGAAATGCAACCCGTAAGCCATTCCCGGATTTTCCACAAAAGTCATCTTGAACCAATTGAGTCCAAAAACATTCACGCTTTCACCAAGATAGAAATGGGTTTTAACGTAGATTTTTGAAGCCTGATCTATAAGTAGAATTAATATTGTAACTAATATGATTATTGTCTTCTTATTCATTACAATCCTTTTGGTTTTTGATTTTTAGTGATTTTTTTATCTTTTCTGTCACTGATCTTTTGGATAGTTTTCTGATTATGGAATTGGTTTCTGGTATGAAATTTTTCAAACTCGATTCCCATCTCTTTCAAAACACTTTTCAGTGCTGTCAGCTCCATAGAGTTTTTGGTATGTACAATTATAGATTCCATTTTTTGATTTTTTGAGACAATTATTTCCCCAGGGGATATTTTTGCAAATGTACTTCAAATTAGTTATTTCTTAGATAACTCGTCCAGTCTTTTGCGTTCTTTTTCGGTAAGGTCGTTCAAGCCGTTTTTTCCTATCTTACCCAAAAGTTTATCAATTTCGTCCTGTCTTTCCTTGCGCTTTGCATTGTACTCATCATCAATAGTGTAATATTTCTCCTCAGGTTTGAAGATGTTTTTGACAGATTGATTTCTACTAAGGACAAAACCAACTACAGTGATCAAAAGTAAAATAATAATTAGCATCATTTGTTTATAAGAAAAAAGTCCCAATTCCCAGTCTTTGGAACTGGAAACTCGGACTTTGTATTTTGATGATCATTTATTTATCTCTGCATATTCTTAGCCTCGATACTAAGTGTTGCATGTGGGACAGCTCTCAGCCTTTCCTTGGGAATCAGTTTTCCCGTTACTCTACAAACACCGTAGGTCTTGTTCTGGATACGAATCAGTGCATGTTTCAAATCACGAACAAACTTTTCCTGTCTCGATGCCAAGATTGCATTTTGTTCTTTACTTAATGTCTCTGCACCTTCTTCAAAAGCTTTGAAGGTTGGTGAAGTGTCATCCGTTCCGTTATTTTGATTATTGATAAAACTTTCTTTTATAAGGCCAAGGTCATTCTCTGCCTTTGCAATTTTTTCTTGAATTAATTGTTTAAATTCTTGAAGTTCAGCATCGCTATATCTTAATTTTTCGTCTGCCATTTCCATCGTTGTTAATTGTTCAAATTTTTATTTTTTTTGGCTTTTTATTTTAGCAGCCACGCATTTTAATTAACAAGAATAAAGATAAAGTTTGAAATAACCCAATAATGATTTTTAATTCATAAATCCTTAACAATAATTAAATAGTGATGATTATTTTTCAATTTTAACCTTGAATTTTTCCTCATCTATCTCTATTTCTTCGAAATCTGAGAGTGAATTTACAAATTCTATTTTATCCGACAATACTTCCGCAGAAATATATGCTTCATTGTTAATAAATTCTTTGCGGAATGGGCAAGATTCTTCCAATTCTATTGAAATTCTGTCCGTTAGTTCGAAATCTTTATCTTTTCTAAGGTTCTGAACTCTATTGATGAATTCCCTTGCGACTCCTTCCGCTTTCAATTCATCCGTCAATACCAAATCTAATGCCACAGTTGTTTTTCCTTCGCTTGCAACTGTCCAACCTGGGATATCTTTGGTGGAAATTTCAACATCTTCAACCGTAATGTCATATCCTGAAACATTTGCTTTTCCTGTTTTCTCCAATTCAGCAATTTGCTCAGAACCGAAGTTTGAAATTTCGCCAGCAACTGTTTTCATATCTTTTCCTAATCTCGCACCAAGCGTTTTGAAATTCGGTTTTATCTGTTTTACAATAAGATGCGAAGCTTCTTCTGCGTTAATGAGTTGTAATTCCTTAACGTTGACCTCCTGTTTGATGAGTTCAGAGACGGCCAAGATTTGTTTCTCAGTTTTCTTATCCAAAACAGGAATCATCACTTTTTGAAGTGGCTGACGAACTTTTACATTTTCTTTTTTTCTTAATGAAAAAACCATCGAAGTGATTTGCTGAGCCAAATGGGTTTTCTCAACCAAATCCTGGTCAATCAAACTTTCATCTGCAATAGGGAAATCTGTCAAGTGAACAGAGTTTACCAAATCTCTTCCAGTCACTTTGTTCAAATCCTGGAACAATTGGTCCATGAAGAATGGCGCAATTGGTGCAGAAAGTTTCGCAACAGTTTCCAAGCAAGTATATAAAGTCTGATAAGCCGAGATTTTGTCATCAGAATAATCGCCTTTCCAGAAACGTCTTCTACACAATCTCACGTACCAATTGGACAAGTTGTCATTAACAAAAGTATTGATGGCTCTTGATGCTTTTGTCGGTTCGTAATCTTCGTAGAAAGATTTTACTTCTTTAATTAATAAGTTTAATTCAGACAAAATCCATCTGTCGATTTCCGGACGATTTTCTACATTGCTTTCAAGGTATTTGAATCCGTCAACATTTGCATACAAAGCGAAGAAAGAATAAGTGTTGTAAAGTGTTCCGAAGAATTTTCTTCTCACTTCATCAATTCCTTCAATATCGAATTTAAGGTTTTCCCAAGGATTCGCATTGGAAATCATATACCAACGTGTCGCATCCGGTCCGTAAACAGAAAGCGTTTCGAATGGGTCAACTGCATTTCCAAGACGTTTAGACATTTTTTGTCCGTTTTTGTCTAGAACCAAACCGTTTGAAACCACATTTTTATAAGCTACAGAATTAAAAACTGTTGTTGCAATCGCGTGTAAAGTATAAAACCATCCACGAGTCTGGTCAACACCTTCTGCGATAAAATCTGCCGGGAAAGCTTTGTTGTTGTCAACTTGCTCTTTGTTTTCAAAAGGGTAGTGCAATTGCGCATAAGGCATCGAACCTGAATCGAACCAAACATCAATCAAATCACTTTCACGCTTCATCGGTTTTCCGGAAGCTGAGACCAAAGTGATTTGGTCAACAATGTTTTTGTGAAGGTCAACCAATGCATAATTTTCCTCAGACATATCGCCAACTACAAAACCTTTGAAAGGATTTTCTTTTTGGAAACCAGCTTCGATTGATTTTTCGATTTCGTTGTATAATTCCTCAACAGAACCGATTAGAATTTCTTCTTTTTTATCATCCGTTCTCCAAATTGGCAACGGAATTCCCCAATATCTTGAGCGGGAAAGATTCCAATCGTTGGCATTTTTCAACCAGTTTCCGAAACGGCCTTCTCCTGTGGATTTTGGTTTCCAGTTGATGGTTTCATTCAAATCAAACATTCTGTCTTTCACATCGGTTACCTTGATGAACCAAGAATCTAGCGGATAATACAACAAAGGCTCATCGGTTCTCCAACTGTGCGGATAACTGTGAACATATTTTTCAACTTTGAAAGCTTTGTTTTCTTTTCTTAATTTAAGTGCAATTCTCTCATCAACAGATAAATAAACTTTTAAATCTGCGATGATTGATTTTAAATTCTCTTTCTGAATATTGAATTCAACATTCTTTTCATCATCATTGAGATATTCAGACTTCACATATTCATTAGCGAAACCATACATTTCATCATTAACAACAGATAAGAATCGACCTTGCAAATCTACCAAAGGAACCGGATTTCCGTTCTCATCCAAAACCAACATTGGTGGAACTTCTGGCGAAGCTTCTTTCGCAACTTTAGCATCATCTGCACCGAAAGTTGGAGCAGTGTGAACGATTCCTGTTCCGTCTTCCGTCGTAACGAAATCTCCCGAAATTACTCTAAAAGCATTTTCTGGATTTTGGTAAGGTTTGGCATAATCTAAAAGTTGCTCATATTTGATTCCAACCAAATCAGCACCTTTGAATTCGGCTAAGATTTGATAAGGAATTGTTTTGCTTTCTGAAGTATAGTTCGCGAAATCTTCATCTGTTCCTTCCACGAATTTCTTCCCAAATTGTTTCCCAACCAATGGTTTTGCCAAAACAATATTAATCGGTTCAAAGGTATATTGATTGAAAGTTTTTACTAAAACATAATCGATTTTTGGACCAACAGTCAACGCCGTGTTTGAAGGTAAAGTCCAAGGTGTAGTCGTCCAAGCCAAGAAATGAACATCGCCAAAACCTTGTAAAAATGAAGGCAACGATTCTGGCAAAGTTTTGAACTGAGCTACAACAGTTGTGTCCGTCACATCTCGATAAGCACCAGGCTGATTAACCTCGTGAGAAGATAATCCTGTTCCTGCTTTCGGGGAATACGGCTGGATGGTGTAACCTTTGTAGATGAGACCTTTGTCATACATCTGCTTCAAAAGCCACCAAACCGTTTCCATATATTTTGGTTTGTAAGTGACGTATGGATTTTCCATATCAACCCAGTAACCAATTTTTTCAGTCATATCGTTCCAAACGTCGGTGTAACGCATCACGGCGTTTTTACAAGCTTCGTTGTATTCCTCGATTGTGATTTTCTTTCCGATATCTTCTTTGGTAATTCCCAATTCTTTTTCAACACCCAATTCTACAGGAAGCCCGTGCGTGTCCCAACCTGCTTTACGGAAAACCTGTTTCCCATTTTGCGTCTGGTAACGGCAAAAAATATCCTTAATCGCTCTCGCCATAACGTGGTGAATTCCAGGCATTCCGTTGGCGGAAGGTGGTCCTTCATAAAACACAAACTCCGGTTGTCCCTCACGAAGTTCTACGGATTTTTTGAAAGTGTCGTTATTTTTCCAGAATTCTGCAATGTTTTTAGCAGTTTCGGTAAGACTAAGATTTTTATATTCGGTAAACTTGCTCATTTTTAATGTGTCAAATCTGTTTCTTGTAGATTAAGTTTGCGAATTTAGTGATTTTTGTCGATTTTTAGCACATCTTTTGGGTGGTTTTTGATTGTTAAAAACTTCAAATTCAGAACCATAAAATTGTATTATGTTTTATAAATTTGTGTCATAAAATTACATCCTTGGAACTATACCCAATTATTGAAAAATCAGATTCAGATTCAATCAAAAGCTTTCAGGAAGGCAAATTGAGGGAGCTTTTAATTTATCTGGAAAATCATTCGCCATATTATCAGAAACTTTTTAAAGAAAATAATATCGATATCAGTCATATTAATTTTTTAGAAGACTTGCAGAAAATCCCCACGACCTCTAAAAATGATATTCAGCAGAATAATGATGATTTTTTCTGTGTTCCGCAAAGTGAGATTGTTGATTACAGCACGACCTCGGGAACTTTGGGTGATCCTGTGACTTTCGGATTGTCTGACAAAGATTTGGAGAGATTAGCTTATAACGAAGCTATTTCCTTCGCTTGCGCTGGAGTTCAGAAAGGCGATATTGTACAGATGATCACAACTATCGATAAAAGATTTATGGCAGGCTTGGCTTATTTTCTTGGACTCAGAAAAATGGGAGCAAGTGTTGTGAGAATGGGGCCTGGAATCCCGGAATTGCAGTGGGATTCGATTTGCAGATACAAGCCAAAATATCTGATAACCGTTCCGTCTTTTCTTTTGAAAATGATAGATTACGCCGAGAAACATCATATTGATTATAAAAACTCCAGCGTTTATGGCGCAATTTGTATTGGAGAAGGACTCAAGAATCAGGATTTCACAGATAATATTCTATCAAAAAAAATAAAAGAAAGGTGGGATATTCAATTGTTTTCGACTTATGCTTCTACAGAAATGAGCACGGCTTTTACTGAATGTGAATTCCAAGTTGGTGGTCATCATCATCCGGAATTGATTATCACGGAGATTCTTGATGAAAACGAAGATCCTGTGAAAGAAGGAGAAAGTGGAGAATTGACAATTACGACTTTGGGTGTTGAAGCACTTCCGTTATTGAGATTTAAAACCGGAGATTTGGTAAAAGCGCATTACGAACCTTGTAAATGTGGACGAAATACAATGCGCTTAAGTCCTGTTATCGGAAGAAAACAGCAGATGATAAAATATAAAGGGACGACGCTTTATCCGCCAGCGATGAATGATATTCTGAATGATTTCAATAATATTTTATGTTATCAGATCGTTATTCAGTCGGATGAAATCGGCTTGGATGAGATCATTATCAAATTAAGTACAGACAATGAGGATGAGGGTTTTGTAAATGAAGTGCGAGACCATTTCCGGGCAAAACTTAGAGTGAGTCCAAAAATCGAAGTTTTGGATTTTGAGATTTTATCTAAAGCTGTTTTTAATCCTAATAGCAGGAAACCAATTAATTTTATAGATTTACGAGCTTAAAATTTTATTTAATAACTATGAAAAAACAATTATTTTCTTTATTTATTTTGTTGTCTGTAATGAGTTTTGCTCAGAAAATGAAATTTATCACAGGAGATTTGAATTTCTTAAAAGGACAATCACAAGTATCAGTCGTTTTTGATTATTCTGATCTGAAATTGACAAAAGATAATTTGCCTGAGAAGACTTTTGTCGAAAATAAAGTAAAAGTACTTAATGAGAAGGTGGAAGGAAATGGAGATACTTGGGAAAAACAATGGAATGTTGCTAAAGAAGGAATTTGGAATCCAAGTTTTCTAACAAAAGCTAATCTTTTTTTGGAGAAATTGGATACTCCATTGAAATTTAAAGAAAACGTTGAATCCGACTACACACTTGTCGTGAAAGTTGTTTGGATGTACTCCGGGTGGGATGCTGCTGTAATGAAGCAGCCATCAAAGGTTTCTACAAAGCTTTTGTTTATAGATTCTAAAACCAAAGCTGTTTTAACAGAAATTGATAGCAGAGAAGCTTTGGGGGGAAATGGAAATTGGAGCAATCTTTTCAATGACGAAGCGCGCATTGGAGAAGCTTTTGGAAGTACAGGTAAAACTTTGGCAAAAATTATTTATAATAAACTTAGATAAGAGAAAATTAAAAATTTAAATAAAAATATAATAAACAAAGAACTATGAAAAAATTAGTGTTGGCAGGATTGATAACTATTTCATCTTTTGCAATGGCTCAGAAAATGAAAACTGAAAAAGGAGATTTGTCTTTCCTGAAAGGTCAGAATGTGGTGAATGTCGTTTTTGACTACTCTGATGTGAAATTGATGAAAGAGAATATGACAGAAGCACAATATGTGGAAAAACATTCTGCTGAGCTCAATGCTAAAGTGGATGGAAATGGAGATTCTTGGAAAAAACAATGGACAACAAGCAAAGAAAATATCTGGAATCCTAAGTTTTTATCTATTGCCAACACGGTTCTTACAAAAGAAAAAAATCCATTGAGGTTCAAAGAAGGAGTTGATTCGCCTTATACATTGGAAGTTAAAGTGAAATGGATATATCCGGGTTGGGATGCTGGTATTATGAAGCAACCTGCAAAAGTGAGCACACAACTTATTTTTATAGATTCTCAAACTAAGAATGTTGTTTGTGAGATCAGCAGTCAGGAAGCTCCTGGTGACCAATGGGGAAATAATTTCAGTAACGAGTATAGAGTAGGAGAAGGTTTTGCTAAAACAGGAAAATCTTTATCGCAAAAAATTGTAAAAGAAGTTAAATAATGACTTCCATTGAATAAAAAGACCGCCAATTGCGGTCTTTTTTTATTGTTGCTGTTCCAGTTTTTCTATCTTGATATAATTTGCAAGATTTACAACTGCAGAATCGTGTAATCTCACAAATGGGTTCTTTTTGTTCCAGACATAACCTGCAAGAACCGCACAAATTTTCCTTTTCACATCAGGATTTTCCGGTTGGTGAAAAAACAATTCCTGAAGATTTCCCGTGTACCATTCTTTTACATACGTTGTGAAAACATTCACACCATATAGGATGTGATCCGAATATTCTTTTTGCCAGTCGATTGTTTCACCGTTCAATTGTCTTAAGGCTAATTTTGCGGCGAGCATTCCGGATTCTGTGGCAAAAGCCATTCCTGATGAGAAAACGGGATCCAGGAATTCCGAAGCGTTTCCTGTCAAAGCAAATCCGTCTCCGAATAGGCTTTTTACAGAGCAGGAGTAATCTTTCAGATGTCTAGGCTCAAAAAGAAAATCAACATTGCCAAAACGTTTTACATAATAATCCGAAAGAGAAATGGCTTTTCTCAAAGCTTCAGCAGTATCGCCAGTCTCAGAAAGTTTGTCTATATATTCAGTTGGTCCAACGATTCCCAGACTTGTATTGCCGTCGGAAAAAGGAATCACCCAAAGCCAGACTTCGGTTTCTATAATATCAAATGAAATCAATGTTCCTTCAACACCTTCTTCACGATTAATATCTTTAACGTGAGAAAAAATTGCTGAATGTGGAGATAATTTCGAAGGTTTTTCTAAGTCTAAAAGTCTCGGTAAAACGCGTCCGTAGCCACTGGAATCAATCACAAACTTGGCGTGGATTTCTTTCGTTTCGCCATCTTTCGTTTTAACAGTGGTGATAGAATCAGTTCCATTGAATTCAATCCCGACAACTTCGGTTTCAAATTCCAGATCGATTCCTTTATTGATCACTTCTTGAGCTAAGGTGTTGTCAAAATCTGCTCTCGGAACTTGCCAAGTCCAGTCCCAGCCTTCCCCGAATTTGTTGCTGAAATCGAAAATACAAACTTCGTCACCTCGCATAAAACGTGCGCCAAGTTTCTTTTCAAAGCCCATTTTATCGAGTGCAGGAAAAAGCCCGGCTTCATCAAAATGGTCCATTACTCTTGGAATTAGACTTTCGCCAACAACGATTCTTGGGAATTTCGTTTTTTCGACAACTTTTACATTGATGTTGTTATTTTTCAGAAAAGCAGAGGAAACACAACCCGAAGGTCCGGCACCAATGACTAGAACATCAACAAATTCTTTACTCATTTGTTTAATAAAACTTTTATCTTTGCGCAAAATTAATCACAAATATTCAATTATATAAGAAATTTGTATTTTATTACTATAATTAATGAAAATTAGCAACCATCTAAATATCCGAGATTTCCAAAAGATAATAATCGAGAACCAAAAAATAGAACTGGATGAAGAACTATTACAAAGAGTTGATAAAAGTTTTCAGTTCCTGAAAGAGTTTTCAAAAAATAAAGTGATCTATGGTGTGAATACAGGTTTCGGACCTATGGCACAATTTAAGATCAACGATAATGATACGCATCAGTTACAATATAATCTGATAAGAAGTCATTCTTCCGGAATCGGAAATCCTTTGCCTGCATCCGAAGTTAAAGCTTGTATGTTAGCTAGGCTGAATACTTTGTCCCTTGGAAATTCAGGGGTTCATAATTCTGTCGTTAATTTGCTTAAAGAATTAATTAACAGGGATATTACTCCACTGATTTTCGAACATGGAGGCGTTGGAGCAAGTGGAGATCTGGTTCAACTGGCACATTTAGCTTTAGTCTTAATTGGCGAAGGTGAAGTTTTTTATAAAGGCGAAAGAAAATCAGCAAAAGAGGTTTTCGAAATCGAAGGACTTCATCCGATCAATGTTGAGATCAGGGAAGGTTTGGCTTTGATGAACGGAACTTCTGTGATGTCTGGGATCGGGATTGTAAACGCTTACAAAGCCAATCAATTGACCGAAATTTCACTTAAGCTTTCTTGTGCTATTAATGAAATTGTTCAGGCTTATGACGACCATTTGTCCGAAGTTCTGAATGGAACAAAGCTTCACGCAGGTCAGCAGAAAATTGCAGCAAAAATGCGAGCTCATTTGTCTGACAGCAAACTTGTGAGAAAAAGAGCGGATCATTTGTACACCCATTTTGAAGAGCAGGATAAGGTTTTCAAAGAAAAAGTTCAGGAATATTATTCGATCAGATGTGTCCCACAGATTTTGGGACCTGTTTTGGATACGCTGGAATACACAGAAAAAGTGTTGGAAAACGAGATCAATTCAGCGAATGATAATCCAATCATCAATGTTGAAGATCAGCACGTTTATCATGGAGGAAACTTCCACGGCGATTATATTTCTCTCGAAATGGACAAGCTGAAAATTGTCGTGACAAAACTGACAATGTTAGCAGAAAGACAATTAAATTACCTTCTGAATTCTAAGATCAACGAAATCCTACCTCCCTTTGTAAATCTGGGGAAATTAGGTTTCAATTTTGGGATGCAAGGTGTTCAGTTTACGGCAACTTCTACAACGGCAGAAAGTCAAATGTTGTCCAATCCAATGTACGTTCACAGTATTCCTAATAATAATGATAATCAGGATATTGTAAGTATGGGAACCAATGCAGCCGTGATTTGCAGAAAAGTAATCGAAAATGCTTTTGAAGTTTTATCAATTGAATTGATCACTATTGTTCAGGCTATCGAATATCTTGGTTTTCAGGATCAAATCTCATCATCAACTAAGGAGTTGTATGATGAGGTCAGAAAAATAATCCCTCCTTTTTCTGATGATATGGTAATGTACCCGTATTTGGATAGGGTTAAAGAATATTTAAAGACAACCTAAAAATTACCAGATGAAGTGTGCAATTATAACAGGCGGTTCCAGGGGAATTGGTAGAGCTATTTGTCTAAAATTAGCAGAAGAAAAAAACTATCATATTCTTATCAATTATACATCCAATCAAATTGCGGCCGAAGAAACTTTGATGCAAGTTCAAGAATTGGGCTCTACAGGAGAAATTCTTAAATTTGATGTAGGAAATGCCGAAGAAGTACAAACGGTTCTTGGCGATTGGCAGGAGAAAAATCCTGATTATGTAGTTGAAGTTATCGTGAATAACGCTGGAATCACAAGAGACGGATTGTTTATGTGGATGAAACACGAGGATTGGAACAATGTTGTCAATACAAGTCTAAATGGATTTTTCAATGTGACTAATTTCTTTATCCAAAAGTTGTTGCGTAACAAATATGGCAGAATCATCAATATGGTTTCAGTTTCCGGCGTGAAAGGAACTGCCGGACAAACCAATTATTCTGCAGCAAAAGCAGCGGTGATTGGAGCGACAAAAGCTTTGGCTCAGGAAATTGCTAAAAGAAATATTACGGTGAATGCCGTTGCACCTGGATTCATCAAAACCGATATGACCCAGGATTTTAATGAAGATGAGTTGAAAGCAATGATTCCAGCCAACCGTTTTGGCGAAGCAGAGGAAGTTGCAGATTTGGTAGCATTTTTAGCTTCAAAAAAATCATCTTACATTACAGGTGAAGTGATTAACATAAACGGAGGGATTTATTCATAAATTAGGTAGTAGATTATAAGTAGCAGTGATGATTGCAATCTAAAAATCTGCAACCTACAACCTAGAGATTTTAAATGGAAAATAGAGTTGTAATTACCGGAATGGGAATTTATTCTTGCATTGGGGTTTCTTTGGATGAGGTCAAAGAATCACTTTATGAGGGAAAATCTGGAATCGTTCTGGACCAGGATAGAAAGGAATTTGGTTACAGATCTGGTTTAACAGGTCGTGTTCCAAAACCTGAACTCAAAAGTCTTCTCAACAGAAGACAGCGGATCAGTATGGGCGAAGAAAGCGAATATGCTTACTTGGCTACGATTGATGCTTTAAAACAAGCTGGAATAGGGCAAGATTTCTTAGATAATAATGAAGTCGGAATTTTGTATGGTAATGATAGTGTTTCTCAGGCCGTTATAGAGGCTACAGATATTGTCAGAGAAAAAAAAGATACCCAATTGATGGGTTCTGGTGCGATTTTCAAATCTATGAACTCCACTGTCACAATGAATCTTTCTACGATTTTCAAATTGAGGGGAATTAATCTAACAATCAGTGCGGCTTGTGCAAGTGGATCACATTCTTTGGGACTAGCTTATTTGTTGATTAAAAATGGATTGCAGGATATGGTGATTTGTGGAGGAGCACAGGAAACCAACAAGTTTTCAATGGCAAGTTTTGATGGATTAGGCGTTTTTTCTGCAAGAGAAGATGACCCGACAAAAGCTTCAAGACCATTTGATTCAGCAAGAGACGGACTCATTCCAAGTGGTGGAGCCGCAACTTTGATTGTTGAAAGTCTGGATTCTGCACAAAGAAGAGGTGCCAATATTATTGCAGAAATTGCTGGTTATGGCTTCTCGTCCAATGGCGGGCATATTTCCACACCCAATGTGGACGGACCGGCTTTGGCAATGGAAAGGTCTCTGAATCAAGCTGGATTAACAGCGAAAGACATCGATTATATCAATGCGCACGCCACTTCTACACCTTTGGGAGATGCCAATGAAGCAAAAGCTATTTACGAAATTTTCGGAAACGAAGTTCCTGTAAGTTCCACCAAATCAATGACTGGACACGAATGTTGGATGGCTGGTGCAAGTGAAATTATCTATTCTATATTGATGATGCAGAACGATTTTGTCGCACCAAACATCAATCTTGAGAATCCGGACGACGATGCAAAAAAGATAAATCTCATAACAAAAACAAAAAATCAAAAAATTGACGTATTTTTGTCGAATTCTTTTGGTTTTGGAGGAACCAATTCAGCACTAATTGTTAAGAAATTTGTTTAAATAAAGTTATGGAAAAAGATAAAATTATTACGATTGTTAATGATTTTCTTGTCAACGAATTTGAGGTAGATAGGGATGATATCGCAGACGAAGCAAACCTCAAAGAAACTCTAGGTCTTGATAGCTTAGATTATATCGATATGGTGGTGATCATAGAGTCCAATTTTGGTGTGAAGTTAGGAGAAGCGGACTTCAAGCAGATTGTGACTTTTACTGATTTTTACGATACAATAGAACAAAAAATTTCTGAAAAAACGGCATAACCCAAAGATGTTATTAGTCTAATATCTAGTATCTAAATTCTAACATCTGCATTATGAACAAATGGAAAGGCAAATCCAAAGGAACGATATTAGGTTACCAGATCTTTGTTTGGTGTATTAAGAATCTCGGCGTTCGCAGTTCCTATTTTGTTCTTTATTTTGTTGCTGCTTATTACTTCATTTTCGAGAAGAAGAGCAATCAATACATTTCATATTATTTCAAAAAAAGATTAACTTACAGTTCTTGGAAATCGAAGTTGTCGATTTTCAAAAGTTACTTTGTCTTCGGTAAGGTTTTGATTGATAAAACGGCTATTTCTATAGGATTGCGCAATCGATTCACTTACGAATTTGATGGAATAGAAAACCTCAAAAACCTTCTTGACCAAAAGAAAGGCGGTGTTCTTATCAGCGCTCATATCGGGAATTTTGAAATCGCAGAACACTTTTTTGCCGACATCGATTTTGATGCTCAGATCAATTTGGTCACAACAGACCAAGAAGTTACGGTTATTCGGGAATATATGGAAAGTATTGTGGTAAAGAAAAGCAATATCAAATTCATCTATGTCAAAGATGATATGTCACATATTTTTGAGATCAATGAAGCTTTGTCCAAAAATGAATTGATCTGTTTCACGGGTGATCGCTATTTCGAAGGTTCCAAATTCCTTGAAACTGAATTGCTTGGCAAGTCAGCAAAATTTCCTGCCGGACCTTTTTTGATTGCCTCAAGATTGGGCGTTCCTGTAGTTTATGTCTATGTGATGAAGGAAAAAAATCTCCACTATCATCTCTATGCAAGAGTTGCTCAAAATATCAAAAACCGTGATTCTCAAGGCTTACTTAATTCTTACGTTCAAAATCTGGAGTCGATGATAAAAAAATATCCGCTCCAATGGTTCAATTACTTTGACTTTTGGGACGATATTGATTAATTTTCAATATTTTTATGGCAGCTTAATCCACCTGTAGTTTATCCTGAGCGAAGTCGAAGGGCTCCCAATCTTTTTGTTCCGCTTTGCTCCACAAAAAGGATTTTCGCTCAAGCCGGGCTGCGAGTGATTCGACGTTAAAGCATACTTTTTAATCTAACATTTAAAGTCTAACATCTCACTTCTGTAAAAATTGGAAAAAGAATACGACATATTGGTTATCGGAAGCGGTTTGGGAGGACTTGTTTCAGCTCTTATTTTGGCGAAAGAAGGTCTTAAGGTGTGCGTTCTGGAAAAGAATAATCAATATGGCGGAAATCTTCAAACATTTTCCAGAGACAAACTAATTTTTGACACAGGCGTTCATTATTTAGGCGGACTTTCCGAAGGTCAAAATCTCAATCAATATTTCACCTATCTTGGAATAATTCAGGATCTGAACTTGAAAAAACTGGATGAAAACGGTTTTGACAGAATCACATTCGATAATGATCAAATTGAATATCCGCATTCCCAAGGTTATGAAAATTTTGTTGATCAATTATCTAAAATATTTCCTGACGAAAGAGAAAATTTGACCAAGTATATTGAAAAAATTCAAAGTATTTGTAATGATTTTCCTAGATATAATCTTGTTGGAAAAGGAAAATATAATGATGATATTCTTTACATCAATGCTCAAAAATTTATAGAATCTGTCACACCTAACAAAAAACTTCAGGCTGTGCTTTCCGGTTCTAATTTCTTATACGCCGGTGTTGCTAATAAAACACCTTTGTATGTTCACGCTTTGACGGTTAATTCCTACATCCAGAGCTCTTACAAATGCATCAATGGCGGAAGTCAGATCTCCAGATTGATTATAAAAGAACTCAGAAAATACGGTGCAGAAGTTTATAAACATTCCGAAGTTAACGAGTTTGTTTTCGATGATGAAAATGTTCTGAAATCGGTCAAGACCAAATCTGGCAAAGAATTCTTTGCCAAGAAATTCATCTCGAATATTGAGATCAGGACAACATTGGATCTGGTGGGACAAGAGCGATACAAAAAGTCATTTACAAAAAGGATCTATGACCTGGAACCGATCAGTTCGTGTTTCAGTGTTTATATTGTTTTGAAACCCAATACTTTCAAGCATTTTAATCATAATTATTACCATTATAGGTCAGAAGATTTGGTTTGGCATCAATCTGATTTCCATCAAGAAAACTGGCCAGATTGTTATATGCTTTCGTCCTGTTCTTCAAAGCAAAATCCAGATTTTTCTGAGAGTTTGACTGCCATAACTTATATGAATTATGATGAAGTCAAAAAATGGGAGAACTCTTTCAACACAGTTGCGGAACATCACGAAAGAGGACAAGAGTATGAAGATTTTAAGAAAGTAAAAGCCGAAAAATTGATCAGCGAAATAGAGAAAAAGTTCCCTGATTTGCGTTTTCAAATCAAAGAGGTTTATACTTCGTCGCCGTTATCTTACAGAGATTATATCGGTGGTTACAAAGGAAATATGTATGGTTATGTGAAAGATTCCAGCAATCCTTTGAAAACCATTATTTCTCCAAAAACCAAAATCAGTAATTTGTTTTTGACTGGACAGAGTATCAATATGCACGGAATTCTTGGCGTTACGATCGGGGCATTTGTCACTTGTTCGGAGATTTTGGGAAAAGAACTGATTGACGAAAGATTAATGAAAGTCATAAATAAGAATTGATGAATAGAGTTTTACTTTATCTTTTATTGATTGTAAGTCTCATTTCTTGTGGGATTTCCAAATCGATTCATCATGTTCCGGAAGTCAATCAATACTCACTCGAAATTCCGAATATTAATAAAATCAATGACTCGACTTTTAGCTTTGATCAAAATTATTTGACCAAAAGTAAACAGCAGTTTTGGGAGCTTTATATCAAAGGAAATCCTTTGCAGCTGGGTTATAATAATGGAGCATTGACACAAAATCTGATGCAGAAGCAGGAAGAGATCTTCTTTTCCAAAGTCGAGGGTTTTGTTCCGTCAAAATTCAAACAAAAATTATTAAGAAGTTTTCTGAAATGGTACAACCGGAAAATGTACCAGAATGTTCGTGAAGATTTTCAGGCAGAATTGTACGGTTTATCCCAATATTCATCTGATAAATATGATTTCATCGCACCAAAGTATCTTCGAAGTTTGTACTTGCACGGCGCTCACGACATTGGTCATGCAATGCAGGATCTGATGATGGTTGGTTGTTCGTCTTTGGCTGTTTGGGATGAGAATACTGAAGATGGCAATTTGTTGATCGGACGGAATTTCGATTTTTATGTCGGCGATGATTTTGCTAAAAATAAATTAATAGAATTTGTAGAACCGGAAAACGGAATCCCCTATATTTCAGTAAGTTGGCCAGGAATGATTGGCGTAGTTTCCGGAATGAATAAAGAAGGAATTACAGTGACAATCAACGCTGGAAAATCTAAAATTCCTTTAACTGCAAAAACACCGATTTCTTTTGTAACAAGGGAAATTCTTCAGTTTGCAAAAAATATTGACGAAGCTATTGCGATTGCCAAAAAGAGAAAAGTTTTTGTCTCCGAATCGATTCTTGTAGGAAGTGCAAATGATAAAAATGCGGTAATTATAGAGGTTTCTCCGGATAATTTTGGCGTTTACAAAGTCGAAAACTCCAGTAAATTGGTTTGTACGAATCATTTTCAATCCCATGCTTACAAAGATGATAAAAGGAATCAAAAGCAGATTGTAGAAAGTCATTCGGAATATCGTTATGAAAAATTGCAGGAACTTTTAAAAGAGAATCCGAAACTCAACCCGGAAAAAATGGCTTCGATTCTTCGAGATAAATCTGGCTTGAAGGGGGAGAAGATTGGTTATGGAAATGAGAAAGCGCTCAATCAACTTTTAGCGCATCACGCTGTGATTTTTTCACCAGAGAAAAGATTGGTTTGGGTATCTTCAAATCCATATCAGTTAGGAGAATTTGTTTGTTATGATTTGAATGAAATCTTTTCTGATAAGCGATTGGAAAACGGAAAATTTGCCAAATCAGAATTGAATATCAGGAAAGACTCTTTTGTAGATTCTCAGGAATTCAAGAATTATGAAGAATACAAAAAATTAGGCTCTCAGTTTGATGATGACAATAAAATTCTCTCGGATCAATTTATTGAGCGCTATCAATCTCTGAATCCAGATTTTTGGTGGGTTTATTATCAAGCTGGAAAATATTATTTTAAACAAAAAGAATATCAGAAAGCAAAAATTGAATTCGAAAAAGCTTTAACAAAAGAAATTACAACAGTTCCGGATAAAAAAAATGTTGAAAAATATCTGAAGAAAACGTTGAAAAAATTAAAGTGATCTAGCCGTTTTTCGGGTCTATCTTTTTCAAAAGGACATAAGAACCAATTCCGACAATTATAGAAGCTATTGTTGCCAGAATAAAACTTCCAATGATGTATTGAAGGAGATTGTTTTTAACCAATTCAAAATTCAAATCCTGATTGAAAAAATTATTCTCACCGCTTACAAAAGGAGCTCCAATAAACAAAGAACCAGCAATGATGAAAGGAATAAAAGGCGGCAAACTGATATTTGAGGCAACAAATGCCAAAACTTTATTCAGCTTAAAAAGCACTGACAGAGAAATTACAATCGCAGTCTGAAATCCCCAAAACGGAGAAAGCCCGAAAAAAATCCCCAAAGCAATAGAAAAAGCTTTGTTACGATTGCTCCCGTCGCTTTCCAGAACATCTTCTTTTATAAATTTTCTAAGACTTTTTTTTTTGAAATTCCTGATGAAGTTTCTAGGAATGATATAAACCAAAGTGATGAAAACCAATATCGTATTCAAAATACTAATTCTGGTGAAATCCCGAAACGGTCGGAAATGGGAAACACGTTCAGCCGGGTCGTACAAAACTTTTACCGGAACATTTTTAACTGGAATATGTCGCCATGCGGTTCTCACGATGATTTCAATTTCGAATTCAAATTTCGGCGTGAAATATTTTTCCGGAATTTTATTTAATGGATAAAGTCTGTAACCGGACTGAGTGTCTTCTAATTTGATTCCGGTTTCGAACCAAAACCAAAAATTAGAAAAATTATTTCCAAAGCTACTTTTTCTTGGGATACCGTCTTGCGACATATTGCGATTTCCAATCAGAAGAACATCTTCTTTTTCCTCAAGTAAAGCTTCTACAAAAACTGGGATGTCATCAGGGTAATGTTGCCCGTCAGAATCAATGGTGATCACAAAATCAAAACCTAATTCTTTTGCCTTCCTGAAACCAATTTTAAGCGCATTTCCTTTCCCTTTGTTTTCGGGTAAATTAAGGATTGAAATTTGAGGATAATCTTTAAGAATCTCCTTTGTGGAATCTGTAGAACCATCATTGATCACAATAATGCTTTCGGTGTAAACTAATACACCATCTATTACTCTTTTCAGAGTTTTTTCGTTGTTGTAAGTAGGGATTAAAACGCAAATTTTCTTTTCGAAGATTGCATTTTGTACTTCGTGGATGGTCATTATTTTAAGGTCGCTTTTTCTGCAGCGGTCATTGTCTTGGATTGTGTCGCAAATTTTTTGATGTAGCTTTTCAATGCAGAATTTTGCTTACTGTAGTTGCTGAGAATGAATTCTTTATCTTCTTTAAGATTCTTATTGTAACCTACAATTTTTGGAATATTTTCCTGAACGCTCATTCTTATCACACGTAATTCAGCATTATTAGGATTACTTTTAATAATGCTTTCTAAACTAGTTGCTCCAGTTTTTACGAGTGCTTTTCTTTTACCGTCTGTTGTTACCTTTGCCTCCAAAACTTTGGCTGCTGCTTTGTAGCCGGAGATTACAGGGTCGGAAGACGTTTTTTTGTCAGCAATTTCGATGAAGTTTTTAGCATTTTCTTTGGATTGATTTGCTATTGCATAACTGTCTCTCAAAGTTTCCAGATCCGAAGATTGAAAGAACATCACGAAAAATGCAAATATTGATAGCATCAGTTTCATAACTACAATTTTTTATAAGTAACCGATAGTTTCAATGCAATAGTTTCGCCAAAAATTGTTGTATTCTTTACTTTTATCTCGTCCTCAGTTTCATTGATATCCAAATCCAAAACTAAATCTGGTGTTTCAAATGGATTGATGATTGCCATAAACTTGACATTGGAAGCCGATTTCAAGAATAATTTTGAGCCAGTGAATTTTTCTGTCAGGTCTTTTACGATCTGCATCATACAAACGCCTGGAGTGACAGGATTTCCCGGAAAATGACCTTTAAAAATATCGTGTTCTTTGTTCAACAGGATATTGGCCAAGAAATTTCCGTTATCGGCCTTTTCATAAGAATGTAAAGTGTAAAAATCTGTAAGTATGGTTTGCATGGTTATTCTGTTTCTTGTTCTGTTTCAGTAATTTGATTCAGGTTGATATTGATTTTAAAATCTTTGTGCTGAAGATTGATTATCTCTGCAAAAGTAGACTTTTTCGCATCAAAAGAGAAATTGATTTTTTCTCTGTTGTTTTTGATGTAAATGATTTGAGTGAGGATGTCGTTTTTCTTATCAAAAAACAGATAGTAGATATTTTTATCAATCTTAGAAATATCAATGATAGATTCGTTGTTCTCAAATCTTTCAGAAATGGGATAGCTTTTTCTCAGTAATTCCTGGAAGTCGTTTTTAAGGAAATTGATGACCATTTTTTTATCCAGATCTGCCAAGACATAATTGAGTTTGAAATAATTGTTCTCGCCGATCTCAAAATCAATCATTTTGTTTCCAAAATCAGAGGTCATTACAACGCGATGTGCCGTTTCGGAAATTTTTTTAATGATAAGAATTCCGCTGATATCATTACCATAAACTTCCATCTGGCATTTATAAACGTAATCCTGAGATGAAGTGAAGTAAAGATTCTCGGACTTGAAACTTTTGTGAATTGGCAAAGGTTCTACATTTTCCAGCTTGTAAGTTTTACAAGAAGTCAACAGCAAAAAAATCGGACTATAAAGAAAACTCTGAAGCAGCAATCGACGCATTGATCTTTGTATTTTTGAAAACAATATTCGTAGTATCTCCTGATGCTTCCGTCATATTGACCTGAGAAACAGTTGATTCATTTTTTGGGAATTGCAATTCGATTTGTTTGATATATTTCAATAGCTGAGCAGATTTCGGAGTGAATTTGGCAATGTTGAAGCTGGCATTTTTGAAATAACTCACAGAAAATTCCGGGTCATTGAACATTTGTCCGTTTGAACTTCCAACAATCAGTTTATTGATTTTTTCGAAGGTCTTGCTTTTTGCATCAACAGAAGATTTTTTCCCCTGGTCGTTGATGTAAATCTTGTTGTCTTTGAAAATAATGCTGTACTGGTAGGGTTTTGTATATTTCCAGCTCAATGAATTTGGAGATTTTAAAGACATTTTTCCGTAAGTCACAATGCTTTTATCCAGAAAATCCATCTTTTTTGTTTGCGTGAAATCTGCTTGTAATGTTTTGATTTCTTTTGTTTCAGAAGAAACTTTCGTTACAAATGCTTTAGATTCTGCAGAAGTCATCGCTGTATTTTGCGCAAAGACGAAACCTGAGATCAATAAAAAGGAGCTTAAAGCTATATTTCTAATCATTATTTGTAGAATTAGTCATTGAATCCATCGTGAAAGTCGAGTACTTTTCACGCTCCAAAAATAACAATAATTCGACCAAAACATTGTGAGTTTTCTCCGAAGTGTCGTGGAGCAGAATAATACTCCCTTTATTAAGATTTTTCGTGATTCTATTGTAGATTTTCTTTTCGTTGTTAGTTACAGTATCCAATGAACGGACGTTCCAGCCAATACTTTTTTTCTGAGTTTTTTTGATAGCTTTTGCAATATTCGGATTGGTGACCCCGAAAGGCGGACGATACAGATTGGTTTTAATATTCCCGATTTTAAAAATTACTTCATCACATTTTTTGATTTCCCCAAGCATTTTCGAACTCGATAAAAATCCGGTGTTATTGGAATGAGAATAAGTATGATTCCCTATTGCGTGGCCTTCTGCAATAATTCTTTGAAACGTTTCGGGATATTTTTCAATCTGTTTTCCTATGCAGAAAAAAGTTGCTTTTATATTCTTTTCTTTTAATAGATCCAAAAATTTCGGAGTCAGTTCAGTTGGTCCGTCATCAAAAGTCAAAGCAACTTCTTTGATTTTGGTTCTTTTTTGTGTGATAGAATTAATGAAATATTTCAATTGAATATCAAATGAACCCCAAACCACAGTTGCTGAAAAGAGGATGAAACAGAAAATATACATCCAGATACTTCCATTGAAAACATAAATGAAGCTGTTCCAAAAAAGATAAAGTAAGATGAAAGAATAGTATTTCATTTTCCGATTTTTAACCTGTCTTGTCATTCCGTAGGAATCTCGACAGCTTTGTTTAGATTCCTACGGAATGACAAAGTTACTTTTTAATATTGCCCAGAATTATTAAGCTTTCTCCAGCAAGACCAAGCTATGGTCGTTTCCTCCAAGATGATTGTAAAGAAGAATGTTTTTAATTTCTTCCTTTTTCACAGAATTAATTTCCATTACCTCCGGAATTTCTTGTCTTTTCAGAATATGACAAGCCATAAATGTTGAAAAACCGCTTGCTGTGTTGAACTCTCCACTCAGATGTTTGTAATATAATAAAGATGAATCTAGAAATAATTGTGAGGCTTTTTGATAATAAACATCAGATTCCGAATCTCCACTGTAACCTAAAATCACAGCATCAATTTCATCATTTTTCAAATTATTTTTAGCTAAAAAATCCCCAACGAATTGTTGAGTTTCTGCTAATTCTGATTTATTAATGATTTGAATATCTCTTAGTTGTGCATAAGAATTTTCTGTTTTATCTTTTCCTAAAACAAAAAAGCTGGCGCCCTCTCCCCAAATGACACCTTCTGTTTTTGAATTAAGATATTCAACCGGAAGATTCTCTTCTTTCTTAATGGTATTGTTGAGTTTGTACAATTCCATCGTTCTGTCGGTTTGCTCGTCTGTAGAGCCTACCAAGACATTTTCGGCTTCGTCATCATTGATTTGAAGTTTTGCATCTAACATAGAAAATTCCAAAGACGAAGATGTATTCACGTAAGTGAAGTTGTAAGCGTGGCATTGCAATCCTAAAGCAATCTGTCCAGCAACCGTATTATGTGTGGACTGGATAAAAAATGTAGGCGTCAGAAATTCTTCATTGTTATCAATCACATTTTTCAAAAACTTTTCAGAATCCTGGGAACAACCCATTCCTGTTCCGACAATGATGGCATCAGGATTTTCGATTCCGGCTTCTTTCAAAGCGTATTGTGAAGCTACAGAACTCATTTTTACAGTTTTGGACATTCTTCTGCTCATTGCAGGTGGAATGAATTCTTTGTAATTCGGTTCGATAGCTTTTAAAACCTGAAAAGATTTCTGAGGTTGTAAATTCTCGAAGAAATTTTCATTTAAAGTGTCCTGAACCGAGATACAGGCTACACTGTTGATATAAACTGCACTCACGATTTTGAGAAAATTAAAGTTGAACAATTTCCTCCAAAACCAAATGAGTTGGAAAGGACATGATCGATATTTTTCTCTTTGAGTTCAGTCACAGGTTTCAAATCAAATTCTTGCATTTTAGTTTTAAAATTCAGATTCGGGAAAATGAGATTGTTTTGAATGGCCAACAGCGAATAAACCGCTTCAATCCCTGCCGCCGCAGCCAAAGTATGGCCAGTAAAAGCTTTTGTAGAGCTGAATTCCGGAACTTGGTTTTCTCCGAAAATCCGAATCATAGCAATGCCTTCGGATAGGTCATTATTAGGAGTTGCTGTTCCGTGAACGTTTATATAATCGATGTTTTCTTTATCCAAACCTGAAACTTTCAACGCTTTTTCCATGGCTAAATAAGCACCTTGTCCGTTCTCCGAAGAAGCAGTTTGATGATGTGCATCGTTGGCATTTCCGTATCCCGAAAGATAACCCAAAACTTTTTTATTTTCTTTTTTCACGACTTCGTCAGATTCCAAAATGATGAAAGCGGCTGCTTCGCCCAGATTAAGACCTTTTCTGTCATTGTCAAAAGGTGTGTTGTAAGAATCAGTAAGAATCATCAATGTATTGAACCCGTTCAAAGTAAATTTTGAAAGAGAATCCGTTCCACCGACAATTACTCTGTCTAGAATTCCATTTTTAATAAGCTTTGCACCTATCATAATCGCATTAGCAGCAGATGAACAAGCTGTGCTGATGGTCGAAACCATACCTTTTAAGCCGAGATAATCAGCGATTTGAAGAGATGAATTCCCCGCATCGTGACCGTCGATATATTTTTGCTTTTCAGGGAAGTCTTCGTAGGTGTAGAAATATTTTTCGGTAACATCCATTCCGCCAACGCTTGTTGAGGAAATAAGACCTGTTTTATATTCATTAATATCTGAAATTCCGGCACTTTCTACGGCTTCTTTTGCAGCAACCATTCCTAATAAAGAGGTTCTTGTCGCATTATTATCTTCATTTAACTGAAGTTTTTGCACCAATTCTTCATTAGACAATTTGATTTCGCCGGTTTTGATATTTCCAGAATGACGTGTCTCAAATAAGCTGATATCCGAGATTCCGTGTTTTCCGGATTTTAGCGAACTTAGATTTTCCCCAACATTGTTTCCGATCGCAGAGACGATGCCCATTCCTGTTATGGCAATTTTTTGACCCATCAATTATTTTGTGCGATTTTCTTCGATGAATTTCGCCATGACTTCTATAGATTGGAAGATCTCTTTTCCTTTTTTCGGATCAGATAATTTGATTCCATATTCTTTTTCGAGAAGAACGATAAGTTCCAGAGCATCGATAGAATCCAATCCAAGACCACCTCCGAATAATGGGTCGTTGTCTTTGATGTCTTCTACAGCAACATCTTCAAGGTTAAGAACTTCTACGATTTTGTTTTTTAATTCTAATTTTAAGTCGCTCATAATTTTTATTTGTCAACGTATAGATTTTTAGTCTGATACACTTTATTGATAGTTAATTTTTTACTTGTTTAGCAAATATACAAAAGCTTGATAACTTTCCTGATATAGTTCTACCCAGCCGCATAAGACTTTTTCGGCTTTCCCGGACTGCAAAATCTGTTCCGAATAATTGTTTAGAAATTCTTCATCCAAATTGTCCAAGACAAAAAAAGCATTCTCTGTCTGCATTTTGTGTTTGATGCTGACTTCGCCAACGCAAATATTCGGTAAAGTATACACAAAAACGGCAGGACTAGGGAAGTAATTGTCCTGGGAATTGATGCTTTCCTGGTATTTAAAATCAGTGTCAAGGCTTGATGATCTATTGGCGAAAACCAAAGCTGTTCTGCTATGGTCTTCGTCTTTTAAAATCATTTCAGAAGCGAGAAAAGCAAGCTTACTCAAATTATCCATTTTGTGGAATTTAGGATAATTCAGCTCTAAACTTTTGTAGGCTTCTTTCGCAAAATCTAAAAAATTTTCAGTGTGGGTTTCAAAAATAATGTCGTTGTTGAGAACGATTTTTGAATTTTCTATGGTGCAAATGTCTGTTTTCTTCATCATTTTCATTTTAGCATTTTTCTAAAATAATTGCCGCATTACACCCACCAAAACCTGAAGCTGTTTTCAAAATATATTTGATTTCCGCAGATTGATTTTCTTTAATAATATTCAAAGGTTGAGAAGTTCCCGTTTCTTTGAAGTTTTTAGATGGAATTAACATATTGTTCAAAGCACTTTCCATTGAAATAATGCTTTCCAATAATCCTGATGCGCCCAAACAATGCCCGTAATAACCTTTCATACTGTTCAGTGGGGCATTTTGTAATTCCATTCTGTTGAAAGCGATGGCTTCCATTTCATCGTTATATATTGTTGCAGTCCCGTGTGCGGAAATAAAATCAATTTTTTCTGCTGAAACGTTTGCTTCTGTCATTGCATTTCTGATGCTTGCAAATAATCCGTCACCTGTTCTTGAAGGTCCTGAAATATGATTGGCATCATTGATGGCTGAATCTCCAAGAACTTTAAAACTGAATTTTTCGTTTTGATTTAATTCTGAAGTGATGTAAACCGCTGCCGTTGCTTCTCCAATATTGATTCCGTTACGGTTTTTATCGTAAGGCTTACAAATTTCTATTCCAATTGCCTGGAACGAATTGAATCCTGAAATCACAAACTCGGAAATTTCATCTCCGGCAATCACAAAAGCATCTTTATATTTTCCCGACTGAATCATATTCTTCGCTACAGCAATCGCCATCACTCCCGAAACACAGGCGTTAGAAACGACAATCGGTTTTGTTTTAAATCCAAAAAAATCAGCAATCTTTTGAGCCATTTTTGAAAGAAAAACGCCTTCCGGTAAGGCTTTCTGATTTTTTAATAAGCTGATATTTCCTTTTGTTGTTGATAAAATAAAAGCGGTGTCTTCTGAAATTGAGTGTTTTTCTACCAAAGGTTTTAAACTCAGCAAAAACATTTTTTCAAGCCGAGTAAAATTGTGATTGTTGAAGTTTTTATTAAATTCTTCATCTAATTTCTCAAAGTCAATCATCGAAGCATAAAAAGGCTCCTGATTTTCTATGATTTTATGTAAAGCGACACCGGATTTGCCTTCCAAAAGGGCATTCCAGTTCGAAGAAAGATCAAAACCTAAAGGCGTGACGCAGTTGTAATCTGTAATGTAAACTTCCTCCCTCATTACAATCCCATTTTATCTTTCCAAGTTTGAAAAAACTCAGGATTATACAAACATAAATTATTGTCAGAATCCAGGAAAACCTGAATCGTTTCTCCTGAACAAACCAATTTATTTTCTTCGTTAAAAAGCTCGTATTTATAAATCAACTTCGCTGAAGTTGAATTCACGAAAGTCGTAACAATCTTGAATGTTTCTCCGTATTTTAAAGGAAGAAAATGTTCGCAGGTACTTTTCACAATTGGTGTTACAAATCCCGCTTTCTGGATATCAAGATAAGTTAAACCGTGCTGTCTTCCGAAAGCTTCTCTTCCATCTTCGAAATACACGATGTAATGACCGTGCCAGACAATTCCCAACGGGTCTGTTTCATTGAATCTTACGCGTACTTCTTCTGTACAAGTTAAATCTTTAGACTGCATTTTGTTTTCTTTCGTAAAATAATGCAATGGCAACCATTGCTACATAAAATAAAAATAAGAAAATCAATTCTTTGGCAATTTCGCCGATTCCGCTGTTTCTTAAAATGATGTCGTAATAAGCATTCAAGCCCCAATTCATCGGAGAAAATGCTGCAATTTTCTGCATAAATTCAGGCATCAGAAATACCGGAACCCAAATTCCACCGACTGCAGCCAAAACAACAACCGAAGTTGCGCCAAACGGAGCAGACTGTTCCTGTGTATCGGCAATTGTTCCTAATAAAACTCCGAATCCGATTGCGGCTAATCCAGCAAACAAAGTGACGATGATAAGGTTGAACATTTTTCCGGTCACATCAAATTGCGGTAAATCCATATACGGGAAAAGCCAGATTCCAACGGCAACCATCAATAAAAACTGAATGACGCAAATAATCAGATATGTAAATGTTTTTCCTAAAATATGAATGTAATACGGAGTCGGGCTCACACGAACTCTAACGCTCGTTCCCTGACTTTTTTCTTTAACTAAATTAATCGACAAAGGCACCACAATGAAGAAAATTGCAAACAACGCCCAAGCTGGAACATTGTGCTGAACCGAGTTGGGTTTGGCTTCCAAAGCTGATTTCGGAGCAATTTCTTTAAAAGTAATCAAACTCTTGTTATCCAAATCTTCTGTCGTCCCCAATTGGTCTTGAAATGCTTTATAGATTTTTCTATTCTCAATCTCAAAAACCATTTTGTTGATGGCATTCATCACAGAATTTTTGAATCCTGCGTTTGTTGCTGGGTCAAAATATAAATGAATATCTTTTGCTTTTGAGGCTACAACTTTTGTCGCAGTCGAATCGGATTCTAATCCAAATGAACTGACAATCGTCTGAACTTTTGAATCGATATTTGAGTTGATATCCTTCGTCAAATTCTGAGGAATGACAATTGCCATTTGATATTCCCCTGAAAAAACAGCTTCTTTAGCCGAATTTTCATTGTAATTGGTCAAAAGCTGAAAACTTTTGCTCGCTTTCAGTTCGGATTCTATTCTTTTTGAAATCTCAGAATGGTCGTTGTCAATGAAAATAATCGGAATTTTTGAACCTTCCAGATTTTTAAACGTCGAATCTTGAATCAGTGTTATGGTAATTATCAGCAACAAAGGCATTAAAAATATAATGACAATTCCTCCGATATCACGCTTTAATAAAAGGATTTCCTTAAAAAAACTTCTCCACAGTTTATACAACATCTCTCAGTTCTTTTCCTGTTAATGATATGAAAACGTCTTCTAAGTTTTCTGCATTGGTAACTCTTTGTACCAATTCTTCAGGCGTTCCGGTTGCGTGGATTTTTCCGTGGTCGATAATCGCAATTTGGGTACAAAATTCTTCCGCTTCCGATAAATGGTGCGAAGTATAAATGATGCAGGTCCCTTTTTTATTTAAATCTAAAAGATAGTCGATAATTGCTTTTTTAGACTGAACATCAACTCCAACTGTCGGCTCGTCCAGAAACAAAACTTTCGGATTGTGAAGGGTTCCTGCAATTAGATTGCAACGACGTTTCATTCCTCCCGAAAACTGGTCGACTTTTTTATCTGCAAATTTTGATAAACCCATTAATTCTAAAGATTCATCAATTGTATCTCTTAATTTTTTGTGGCTTAAACCGTAAAGACTTCCGAAGAACATTAGATTTTCTTTGGCAGTCAAAGTTGGATACAATGCATATTCCTGTGGAACAACGCCAATAATCTGCTTGAGTTTTGTGCTGTTTTTCTGAGGCGAAAGTCCGTTGATGGTAAAACTTCCCGAAGTTGGTTTAATTAAACCTGAAAGCATAGAAATCAAAGTTGTTTTTCCGGCTCCATTTGGACCAAGGATTCCGTAGATTTCGTTTTTAGATATATTTAAAGAAATATCATTTACAGAAAACTCTTCTGCATTTTTATATTTCTTATAAAGGTTTTTTATTTCGATAATATTCTCCAAACTAAATCGCTTTTCTCAGTTTTTTGTAAAAAGCTTCTTCCAAATCAGCGATGTGAAGCATCGATTTTGAAAGCTGATTATAAATATCACTTTTCGAATTTCTGTTTTTGTAAACTCTCGCAATGTCAACAGCAAAATCTCTCCAAAGGTCGCCAATTGCGGTGATTTCTTTGGATAATTCTTTCAATTCGTCGTTTTTAAGAATGACAGCAGCTTCCTGTAAAAAAGCTCCGTAAATAAACCTGAATCCGCCACCGCCTGTTCCAATTTCTTCCTGCATTCTGATAAGTTGTCCCAAATAATGATTGGTCACTTTTGTTCCTTTTTTATCTGCCCATTTCGGGATGCTTTTTGCCACCCAGCGCATTGCTTTTACACCAATTAAAGGAACCGGAGCGAGCATATTTTTGCAGGTGTCTTTAATTCCTTTTTTTATGGCTTCTTCCAAGTTTACATTTTCAGGAATGTGCGTTGGGAAATACATATGACCTTTCGGTGGAAGTGCACCTTTTGCGTAACGTACTTTTTCCAATTCGGCTTCGGTAAGGGAAGTTGCAAAATCCATTACAGGGTCGCTGATTAAAAATCTTCCGTTTTCTTTTCCGTAAACGACAAGATTGTGAGCATTAAAATGGAATTTATATTCTTCAGGAAAATAAGTCAGGTTGAAAACACCAACCTGCAATCCTGTCGGGATATTTTGTTCTAAATTTTTCTCTAAAGCGGTTTGCGCATCTTTTGGATTGGAGAATTTCTGTCTTTTGATTTTAATTCCCAGCCTTTTTGCGGCTTTGCTGAAAATCGCACCCGGCATCGGGCGGTAGCTGAATCCCGGCGCAAAATTCACTTTCAGGAAAGGTAAATACACGAAAAACAATCCGGAACCGATTCCGAAAATCATTGGTTCGCTGAGTTTTAAACCTTTATTCAGTAATAGATTGGAGGCAACACCGTTTTCGCAATGTGCGGTTTGGTGATGTTCAAAATTGATTTTCATTGTTATTTACCGTCGAAGTTTTTTAATTCGTCTACCGAAATGCCAAATGCATCTGCATATTTTTTCAGTGTAGAGTCGCTGAGTTTTTTGAAAATATTGGGTTTTGCGTGTCTTTTCACAGTCCATTGCCATTTGTCGACATAAGCTGCAAGAACTTGTAAATCCATTTTATTCAGTTCCATAAAATAAATGATTGGACTCACCAGATTGTTGGCCACATTTTGTCTGGCTTCTTCAATTCTTTCGTAGATGAGTTCCATCGATTCGTCCAACGCTGCTTTTTTGGCTTCCCAACCAATACTTTGTGCGGTGGTGTAATTGTTATTTTCATCAGTCACATATAACATTTCGGTCATATTTGCTGATTGCATACTACTTTCGTCCTGTGGAATATCTTGCTTTTTCATCGTTACTGTTTTACTTCTTGGATAAACAAATTAATTTCGGCTCTGATTAATATTTCATCATCAAGAAAAGTCTCACAAAAAATGTTGCAGATGTTTTCAAACTGAGAGATTAATGACGCTTTTGAGATGATGATATCGTCCACTTTTGGCAATGTAAAAATTTCTATTTTTTTGATATTCGTAATGAAACCAATCACTTTTGTCTCAACATTCGGATTCTGAAAAAAACTTTGTCCGAGGATTGATGAACACGTTTGTGCCAGGTTTTCTATTAATCCGGCTTCAATAAATTTGTTATCAGAAACAAAAATATTGTCTTGAGTGATTTTAAATGATGTGATGACTTTATCTTCCTTCAATTCCAAAATATAATCCGTCATCAGCATTGGTTCGCGATGAGGCAGAAAATTGTGGATGTTGATCAAGCTTTCGTCCTTCAGTTCCATTTAAAATTATTTCACAACGGTTTTCATCTGCGATTTTGCAATCACTTTATCATTGATTCTAGTTATGATCTCTACCAGCGTTACGCTCATCATTTCATTAAGGATTGTAGCTTCCGATCTCAATACGTCTCCGACTTGAGGTAAACTTTCAGCTTCAAAAGATTTGATAGCGCCGATGTAGCCTGTCGGAGATTCTTTGCCTAAAAGAAAATATTTATAACCCGTATGCAGAGCCACACTCTGCGCCTGATGCTCGATCAAACCTGAAGCCTGAAACGTATTTTCATTAACAAAGATATTATCTACTTTAATGACAAATTCGGAAATCAAATGATTTTCCGAATATTCCAGAAGTCCACTCACCATTACAAAAGGGAACTTTTGCGGGATGAGACTTTCTATGAAATCTTTGTCGGAGTCTGGTAATTTGTTTTCCATTAGCAAACCGTCAATAATGCACAAGAATAGGCAAATCTCCCACTTTCCGGAACACAAAGAAGAATTCTTTCTCCTTTTTTAAGTTTTCCGGAATTCATCAGTTGTTCGACAGCGATGAAGATGGATCCAGCACCGATGTTCCCAACCTCGGAAAGATTATAGAACCATTTTTCCCAAGGGAAATCCAGGCCAACTTTTGCAAATTCTTCTTTTAGTCCATCTTTGAAATAACCGGAAGAAATGTGCGCCAAAACGTGATCTACAGTTTCAGGATCCAATTGGTGTTTGTCGAAAGAAGTTCTCAGACTCTGTGCACCTTTTACAAGGATGTATTGATCCAGTATCTTTGTGTCTTGTTTCAAAGCAAAGATCGATTGCTTCAACCACTCGTCGGAAGGATAATCTGCCCAGGATCTCAGACTTCCGTCTTCCTGTTTTTCACATCCGGAATACATGCAGGCTTCGATCTCGTGAGCATACGAATAGAAATCGATCCATTCTATTCTCAGAGAAGTTTGGTTTTCTCTCGGCTTATTTTCCAATAAAAATGCACCGGCACCATCAGACAACATCCATCTCAAAAATTCTCTTTTGAAAGCAACAATTGGTCTTTCTTCCAATAGTTTCAGGTTTTCCGCTTCGTGGTCAAATTTGTCCGCTGTCATCCAGGAAGAAAATCTCTCGGAACCTACACAAACAGCATTGTTTTTCACACCAGCTTTTACGGATAGGAAACCGTAGTTAAGCGCATTCATCCCGGAGTTGCAAAGTCCCATTGATGTGTTGATCTCAACAGATTTGTTTATACCCAATTCACCGTGAACCATAGATGCGTGTGACGGCTGGATCTGATCTGCAGAAGTTGTTCCGCAAGACAACAGTTCCATATCTTCTTTTTTAAAATTCTCGTCAAAAAGCCCATTGATTGCGTTAGCTGTAATCTGGGCGTTGGTATGAGTTGGATTTCCATTTTTGTCAAGGGCGTAATATCTGGTTTTGATCTGATTATTTCTCAAGATCAGTGCTCTAGCTTTGGAAGGTGTATTGTTTACCAGACCCAGATAGGTTTCCATATCATCATTGGCTATCGGTTCGTTTGGCAGGTATGTAGAAGATTTGGTGATATACTACGTTACTCATTTTCTATTTTAAATTAATTCCTTGTAAATATTCTCTTTGTTTTTTTCTTTTAAACCACAATAACGGCGCTAATAATATATGAAAGACTAAAACGATGGGAGAAATGACCCAGATCGCCGCCATCAAATATACCTTAAAGAATTTTATCAGCAATGGGCGTTTTTCTTTTTTCTTGATGATAAGATTGGACCAGACGGTAAAGATTTTGTTCCCGACTTTCTCTACTCTTACCAGAAAAGGTCTTATCTCTACCGCTCCGTTTTTCACAAGATCGGGCTGGAGATTCTTTAAATTATTATTGCGGAAATGCTCTTCAATAATCTTACCATACTTTACAGAACCGGCAATTTCTTCATTAGAAATTCCGGCAGCTGGTAAAATTCCGGATTTTTCTTTCTGGCCGGTCGTTAACCAACGTAGAATGGTAAGGACGCTGGTATAGTTGTCGTGCCTGTCAACCAACGCGATGTTTCCAACTAATTTAGCTTTGAGGTCACGCAGGTAGACTTTCAGTTTTTCCTGAGAAAGCATCCACATATTTCTGGTTCCTGAGATGGTAACAACAGGAGTGTCTTTCAAAATATTTTCTGCATAACCGCTTTTCAGAAATGAAATGATCGGAATCGAAGGTGTCAAATACCAAACCTGATATCCGAAAAGGATAAGGTCAAATTTTTGATTCAGAACATCTTCCGGAGGAGGAAGGATCTCACTTGGTATTTGCAGATAGGATTCTGGAAACGTATTGAAAAAGACATCGCTTGGCCAAGGAAAAGGAAAGTCCTTTTTTAATTTGATGCTGTAATATGTGACCTGATATTCGTCTTTTTTATTTTCAAATGGTCTTGCGATATTCTTTACGATATCTTCTAATTGACCCGTTTGCGAATAATAAATGACCAGTATGTTTTTTGGCATTAGTAAGTATATTTGATACAAAAATATACTTTTCATATTTATTATTCGCGGCAGAATATGTTAATTGAGTCTGATTCGAATTTTAAATTGAAATCGGTATTTTGAAAACAAGAATTATCAACATTTAGTAAAATGATTTTCTTTGGTAAAATCTCAATTTCATTGAAGTCAAAATTTTTGTCAGATACCAATAGAATATCAATGTTTATTGAGATCTCTGAAAGGCTATTGATATAATTTATCTTCCTTCTTTTGACAAGATAATTTTGTTCGGCAACTTCTCTTTTTTCTTTGTTTTTTATTAAACTGAATATTTTTCTTCCGGCTTGTTGAAGTGTCATCAGAATATCTTTTTGTCCAAAGTCATCAGCAATATGCAAGATATTGGCGTCAACCGGAATATGCTTATTCAATTCGAAATAAACTGATTTGTTCATTTCAAAATCCTTTTTGATTGCTTTTATAACCTCGGTTTGTTTATAAAGAAAACTTAGGAATAATTTTTTCTTGAAATAATTTTCATCTTCAATTTCGTCTCTCAGTTTCGCAAATTCTTTACGGAAATAAGCATTGATTTTTTTCGTTCTTTCAGAATAATTTTTTCCAAAACTCAAATCGTCTTTGTGAATTCTGGTGCCTACTTTTACAGTTATGCTTCCATCATATATGACAAAGTCGCCTTTCGGTAAAACTTCGGAATTTCCGTGGATATAGATCGGAAGAATATCCAAATCGTATTCTTCTGCCAGGTAAAATGCACCTTTGTGGAATCGTTTTATATTGTTGGTGTAAGACCTTTCCGCTTCCGGGAAAACTACGAGGGAATAACCCTGATCTATTTTTTCTTTTAATTTTTCTTTTCCATTTTCGATGCCCTGGGAAACAGGAAAAAAACCTAAAGCCCTCACCAATTTTCCAAAAACAGGAGAGTTCCAGACCCAGTCATTGACAAGATAGACGATCTTATGTGTTGTCATTGCAATCGCCAATGTGTCAAGGAAAGAAGTGTGATTGGCAATGATGATCGCAGGTTTACCGAAATCTTCATTCGGATTCCTGATTACTTTTTTCTTGACAAACGGATTTGAATATAAAACGGATGTCAGAAATTTTGCCAAAATTAATTTGATGAAATCTAAAGTTCTTCCTTTCGAACGTTTCACGAAGATACTTCCAATCGCTGAAAAAATCGATCCGCCTAAACCGTAATATAAAAATGATAGAACAGAATTTAAAAATAATCTAAAAGTGACCGGTGATAATCCTTTTTTCTGTCGGTTGATAATTAAAAACCTAAACCAGAACGGATATAAAGTCGAGGTAATGACAATCACGGAAAACATTCCGATCAAAGCAACCAGAGCCAAAGAATGCAAAGCCGGATGTTTCGCAAAGATCAAAGAGCCAATCGAAAGAATCGTTGTGAAAACGGCTAAAATAATCGAGATTCGGTATGTTGGAAGTTCATTTTTCCCTGTTGTATGTTCTTTTTGCATCGCTTTCGTCAGGAAAATGCTGAAATCGTCCCCGACTCCGAACACCAAAGTGCAGACAACGGTGCTGAAAATATTTAATTCCAAACCAAGAAAATACAGAATTCCTGCGGTCACAACTCCCGTTAAAACGATCGGGAACATCGTGAGAACAGACAATTCAAAATTTCTGAAGAAAACAATAATGGTTAAAATTATCGCTAAAAGAGAATAATTAATTAAGGTGTTGAAATCATTTTTCAGCAAGCCCAAAAAGTTCTCGTTCATTTGTTGGCGGTCGATTGCCAAAGCTTTATGGTTTTTTTCCACATCTCTGATGAAGGCATCTCGTTTCTTTTCGTCAACTTTCACCACATTCGAAACCGTATAAAAACCATTGTCGTTGCTCAGGAATTCTGAGATTTGGAGCGCCTTTATTTTTTCGTAGTCTTTTAAGCTTAAGGAAGAGTAGGATTTGTTTAAGTTTTCATTGAACTGGTCAAAAGCAGCAGCATTGAAGCCGAACTTGTTCCCGTTTTGAACCAATTCAGAAATTGTCTGATTTTTTTTGTTTTGATTCCAGAAGTTATTCCATCTTTCAACCTTTTTTTGTTGGTCTTCTTTTGATAAAACGACATTTCCAAGCGAATTATAACTTAATATTTTTCCTTCACGTTTTTCTTTTTCCAAAAACTGGCTCAACTTAGAATTTCTCGCCAAGGCTACACTTTCAGAATTTCCGTAAGAGATTGTGTAAATCGATTTTGAAGTAATATCCGATAATTTTTCAAGCTTGGCTTCGCTGATCTTCAGGTCTTTCGGAATATAATTCAGATCACCAATATCTTCATTGAAACCAACATGACGAAATCCGAACAGACAGGCAATGATCATCAGAGAACAGCCAATGATCAAAGGTTTGTTCTTTTCGTAAGGATAATTTCCGATCTTATCAATAAAATTAGAATTGGTCTCGCTGTTTTCTTTCGGATGGTACAATTGTGGAACGATGATCAAGGCGGCAAAAGAAGATAGGAAAACGGTAATCGCTGCGAAAAGGCCGAGGTCTTTTAAAGCTTCGGAACGGACAAAAACCAGACATAAAAATGAGACGGCTGTTGTCGCACTGCTCAGGATAATAGGTTGTGTAATCTCCTTGTAAAGTTCTTCAATATTGTTGTTGTGCTTGTAATGCGTCAAAATATGAAGGGCGTAATCAATCGTAATTCCGATGAGGATGGCTCCGACACTGAGTGAAATTGCCGAAATTTTATCTTTAATGAAATATAAGATCATCAGCGAAATGAAAACGGCAAAAACGGTCGGTAAAAAAACGATCAGAGGCGTAAAGAAATTCCTGAAATAATACATCAGCAATACCAGTAAAACCGTCATCGAGATAATGACCGTATTCTGAATATCTTTTTTGATCTGCTGAGCATTGGCAACAGCGATTACCGGCGAACCAAAGTAGCGGATCTCCGTTTTTCCTTTGAATTGCGTATTGAGGTCATCTTTTATTTCGTTGAGCTGATCAACAAAAACTTCATTGTTCTTGGTGTCGTTGCTTTTGTTTTTCGGGTCGATGAAAAGCAGAAGGTTTTTCCCGTCTTTGGTAACGATGTAGTTATCTTCCAGTTTGAAATCTTTGCTGATATTCAAAGCATTCAGTTTTTTGATTCCAAGAAACGTAATTCCAAGTGGATCTTTTTTAATGAATTCTTTTGTAACCAAACTTGTTGGAGAAACCAGCGAGACATAATTGTTTTCAACCTGTTTTGCAATGCTGTCTTTATTGAGTTTTCTTTCGATTTCTTTGTAATCATTTTCATCCAGAAACAAAGGGAGATTCTGATTTACAAAATCAAAGGTCTCGGAGATTTCATTGTCGTTTACCTTCCCTTGGACCGAACTGATGTATTTCTGTAACGGTTCTGTTTTATTTAAAAAAGTATCGGCAGTTTCAGAAAGCTGGAAGTTATCATCTTTCGATCTGTTCTCAATAATGACGATGATCTTATCTGAAAAGTTGAGCTGTTTCAGAACTTTTGCTGTCAGATCAGATTTTTCATTTTTTGGAATGATCTGATTGATGTCTTCCTCAAAATTGATTTTCGAAGCAGAAAATCCGCAAATGAAGAGGATTCCCAAAGCAAAAGCGATGGAAGCAAGACGATTTTTGAAAATCAGATAATATAATTTGATGAAAAAGCGATGCATTCTGAATACAATACTGCAACTATGATCACAGATAGAGATAAGGTTATAATTGTTTTGTTTTTTTCAGACTAACTTAAGTTTGCGAATTTAGTGATTTTTGTGTTTTAAAAAATCTGACTAACAGGATTAATTATTATATTCGTTGTGAATAAAATAAAAATATGAAAAAAAACTATTACCTGTATTTTCTGATGCTCTTTTCATTGTTGGTTTCCTGCAAAGATGATGGAACTGTTGTGGATTCTTCAATCTCGGGTACTACTGTCAATTTTGATATTAATGCTGTCCCGTATTCCAAATTGTCAGCCTATTCTTTTTTTAGTGGAGATCTTAAAAATTTGACACCAGTAGCTAAAGTGATTCCTTATGAACCGGCTAGCTCTTTGTTTACGGATTATGCCCAGAAGAAAAGATTTATCTGGATGCCGGAAGGTACGAAAGCCATATACGAAGAAGATGGTAAAACACTCGATTTTCCAGTTGGAACCACCTTGATAAAAAATTTCTATTACACCACCTTACAGCCAAATAATACTATGAAGATCATAGAAACCCGACTGATGATAAGAAAATCTACAGGTTGGATCTTTGCAGAATATATTTGGAATGATGCCCAGACAGAGGCGAGTCTTTTAACCGGTGAAGATTTTGAAAATGGCAGTACACAAAGTATTACGTTCAAAAAACCGAATGGTGATGTGGCCTCAACAGATTATAGCATACCTTCAGAAGATAACTGTTTTGCCTGCCACAGATTAGACGGTAAAGCAATCCCGATTGGTACGAAGCCTCAAAATTTGAATAACCTCTATAATTATTCTACCACGAATATTAAAAATCAGTTACAAAAACTGGTAGATGAAGGTTATTTGGCGAGTTATCCTGCTACTATCAATTCTACAGTAGATTATCACGATACCAGTAAACCTTTGGATATACGTTTGCGCTCCTATCTGGATGCAAACTGTTCTCATTGCCATCAGCAAAATGCACGTTGTGATTATCGTGCCCTAAGATTACAATTTAACCAGACCACAAACCTGGCAAACCTCGGAGTATGTGTCACCGCGGTAGAACCTGTGGGTTCTAGTTCTACAATTTCAAAAATTGTTGCTCCGGGAAATTATAATAAATCGGTGATGCATTATAGACTTCAATCCACTGATGGAAGCAATATGATGCCATTATTGGGAAGAACAGTTGTACATGACGAAGGTCTGCTATTGGTACAACAATGGATCAATTCATTAACGCAAACTTGCAATTAAAAAAACTTATAACAAACATGAAAAAACTACTACTATCTACCTTCTTGTGCTCTATAACTATTGTGATAGCACAAACATCCTGTAACAATGCGGTGAATCTTACTGGTATAGGAACATATACGGTCAGTGGGATTACCGGAACGCCAGCTCCTTCTACATGCGGATTGGAGTACGGTATTGGAACAGCCGGAGCATGGTACAAATACACGCCGACCCAAGAAATGAATGTGACAGTGTCCACAGTAATTCCTGGACAAACAAATGATACGAGAATAATGGTGTATTCCGGAGATTGTACAGCATTGGCTTGTTTAGTCAGTAATGATGATTATTCCGGATATTCTGCGCAGGTAAATTTCAGAGGTTCTGCCAACACTACATATTATATTGTCTTTGATAATAAATGGAGCAGCTCAGGATTTCAATTCAAATTATCAGAATCTGTAGTGGTACCGGACAGGCTTTCGTTCACTTCCCAAATAGTAAACGGGGCTTCTTCAGCATATAATAATTGTATAGTTGACATGAATGGAGATTATCTGGATGATATTGTTTCTGTGGTCAGTAAAACAAAAATTGTAATCTCTCATCAAAAACCGGACGGAGGATTTACTGATGTTACTTATACGATCCCAAGTACCATAGTAGAACCGGAATGGAGCATTGCCGCAGGAGATTATGATAATAATGGCTTCAATGATCTGATCTATGGTTCATCAACTGGTGTCACTTTTGTGAAAGCAAATGCGACAGGAACAGGATATACGATTGAAAGAAAGACCCAAAACTATTTGACACAGCGCACCAATTTTGTAGATATCAATAACGATGGGAAATTGGATGCTTTTGTGTGTGATGACAATGGTCCTAACAGATATTATCTGAATGACGGAACCAATATGAATCATAATCGTGGTGGTTTAGGTGATTTTCCTTCGGGAGGTAATTATGCTTCTACTTGGGTGGACTATGATAATGATGGAGATTTGGATTTGTTCATCGCAAAATGCGGAGAAGGCGGTTCAGGAGTTGGAGGAAATATTGATGAGCTGCACAGAAATAACGGAAACGGGACTTTTACCAATGTGGCTAACACGGCTAATTTGGCTGAGCCTTCCCAGAGTTGGTCCGCAGCTTGGGGCGACTTCAATAACGATGGTTTGATGGACACGATGATCGGGATCAATTCTGATACTGATGGACTAAATAAGGTCATGAAGAATAACGGAGATGGAACATTTACAGACGTTACCGCAGGTTCTGGATATGAAAACATCACTGACTCTAGTAGAGAATATGTAACATACGACTTTGATAACGATGGCTTCCTTGACATATTGGGTGCGGGAAATACCATTATGTTCGGTGATGGAAATTTTCATTTTACTCCCAACGGCAATCCTTACAATCTGAATATCTATCGTAGACCAGTTGGAGACCTAAACAATGATGGGTTTTTGGATATCCAAAGCGGGCAGAATATTTTGATAAGTAACGGAAATAGTAACAAATGGCTAAAGGTTACACTAAAAGGAGTTCAAAGTAACAGAAATGGAATCGGAGCAAGAGTGGAGATCTATGGAACTTGGGGAAAACAGATCCGTGATGTGCAAAGTGGTACAGGTTTCGGAAATATGAGCACACTTAATACCCATTTTGGGATTGGACAAGCTACTGCGATTGCCAAAGTCGTAGTAAAATGGCCATCCGGAAAAGTAGATACTGTTGAGAATGTAACGCCTAATACAACATTAAATATTGTAGAAGGTTCTACGCTAGGAGTTTCTGACATTCAGGATGGTAAAGAGGCATTTGCTGTTTATCCTAATCCAAGTAACGATGTTGTTAACTTCAAAACAAAAAAAGGATTTTTGCCGATTGAAGCCAAATTGTATGATATGAATGGGAAGATCGTTTTACAAAAAGAAGTTGTCGATAATTCGATATCTATTAAACAATTAAGCTCAGGAGCATATCTTCTTGTTGCGAATGATAAGGCAGGAAATGTTTATTCTCAGAAAATTATAAAAAAATAAATTTCACTTAATAATTAGCAATCAAGCCTGCATCAATTGATATAGGCTTTTTGTTTAAAAATACAGTTCTTTTGGTGCAATAGTTTTTTTGAATCATCACAAATATTCTATATAAAATAAAAAACGCCTACTTTTGCAAAAATTTTTCTAGGATGCCAAAAAATTTAGTCATCGTCGAGTCTCCGGCAAAAGCGAAAACAATTCAGAAATATTTAGGGTCAGATTTCGAGGTCAAGTCCAGCTTCGGACATATCCGTGATCTGCCTAAAAAAGGGATGGGAATCGACTTGTCGAATTTCACGCCGGACTATGAAGTGTCTGCTGATAAGAAGAAATTGGTGGCGGAGCTAAAAGCCGCTGTTAAAAAAGCAGAAACAGTTTGGCTGGCTTCCGATGAAGACCGCGAGGGAGAAGCGATTGCCTGGCATTTGGCAGATGAGTTAAAACTGAAGCCTGAAAATAGAAAAAGGATCGTCTTCCACGAAATCACGAAAAATGCAATCCTGAAAGCCATCGAGAATCCGAGAGATATTGACCAGAATTTGGTTAATGCACAACAGGCAAGAAGAGTTTTGGACAGGATCGTTGGTTTTGAGATGTCGCCAGTTCTTTGGAAAAAAGTGAAAACAGGGCTTTCTGCGGGACGAGTTCAGTCTGTTGCTGTAAGATTAGTTGTAGAGAGAGAAAAAGAAATTCGCGAATTTGTTCCGAAACCAAGTTTCAAATTAGAAGGGATTTTTCTTAATAATGCTCAACAAGAGATCTTGGCAAAACTGAAAAAAGATTTTGATAAAGAATCTGACGCAGAGAACTTCCTTGATCTAGCCAAAACAACAGATTTCAAAGTTCTGAATGTTGAGACCAAACCAGGATCTCGTACAGCGTCTGCGCCGTTCACAACTTCAACTTTGCAACAGGAAGCTTCTTCCAGATTGGGTTATGGTGTGACGACGACGATGCGTCTGGCTCAAAGACTTTACGAAGAGGGATTCATTACTTATATGAGAACCGATTCCGTGAATCTTTCTCAGGAAGCCATCAACGGAGCGAAAGCTCAGATCATCTCAGAATATGGCGAGAATTATTCTAAGCCAAGGAATTATACTACCAAATCATCTTCTGCTCAGGAAGCGCACGAAGCGATCCGTCCGACAGATTTCTCTGTGAAGTCAATCGGGGATGTGCAGTTGAACAAATTGTATCAATTGATCTACAGAAGAACGTTGGCTTCGCAAATGGAGAATGCGAAAATCGAAAAAACGGTTATCGAGATCGGGAATGCAAAATTACCACAACATTTTGAAGCGCAAGGTGAGGTTATTGTTTTCGATGGTTTCCTAAAAGCTTACGGCATCGTGAAAACTGAGGATGACGATGATGAAAACAACGAAAAGTTATTGCCGAAAGTAACAGTTGGCGAAGCTTTAGATTATAAAAAAATTACAGCTACAGAAAAATTCACGAGACCGGCAGCAAGATTTACAGAAGCGATGTTGGTCAAGAAACTGGAAGAATTGGGAATCGGTCGTCCATCGACTTACGCGCCAACCATCCAAACCATCCAGAATCGTGAATATGTTGATAAAAGAGAAATAGAACCGCAAACGAGAGAAATCGTAAAAATGACTTTGAGCAAAACCGGAGTCAAAAAAGAAGTTCTTGATGAGAAGTTCGGTGGTGATAAAAATAAATTCGTTCCAACCGATATCGGTGAAGTTGTGAATGATTTCCTGATCAACAATTTTGCTGAGATTTTGGATTATGGATTCACGGCGAGAGTAGAAGAAAGCTTTGATGAGATTGCCAACGGCGACCAGAAGTGGAAGGAAATGATGACGGATTTCTATTCGAAATTCCATCCAAGAATTGAAGATGTTGAGGAAAATGCAGACCGTGCGAATGGTGAAAGAATCTTAGGTGTTGATCCCAAAACGGGTAAACGTGTTCATGCAAGAATCGGAAGATTCGGTGCGATGATCCAGATCGGGGAACAGGATGATGAGGAGAAACCAACTTTTGCATCGCTGATGGCGAATCAGAATATTGCAACCATTACTTTAGAGGAGGCTTTGGAATTGTTCAAGCTGCCTTTTGATTTGAAAGAAGTGGATGGTCAGCCTGTTTCTGTTGGTGTAGGAAGATTTGGGCCTTATGTAAAATGGGGCGAGACTTATATCAGTATTCCGAAAGGGGAAGATCCATTGTCTGTAGATCAAAACCGTGCAGAGGAGATCATCAATGAAAAGAAAGTGGCGGATGCACCGATTGCCAATTACAAAGGTGAACCTGTAACTAAAGGAACAGGAAGATTCGGACCTTTTATCAAATATAAAAGTGTTTTCATCAACGTTCCGAAACGTTATAACTTCGATAATCTTTCTCAAAATGACATCAATGAATTGATCGATGCGAAGCTGGAGAAAGAAGCCAACCGATACATCCAGCATTGGGAAGCAGAAAAGATCTCTATCGAGAATGCGAGATGGGGACCTATTGTAAAACACGGTAAAAACATCTACAAGATCCCGAAAAAGAAAGACGATTCTAAATACGAAGCAGACGAGCTGAAAGATGTTTCTCTGGATGAGGTGAAAAAGTGGATTACCGCCCAAGACCCGAAAGCTTTTGCTGAAAAGAAAAAACCAGCGGCAAAGAAAGCAACTGCTGCGAAAAAGCCAGCTGCGAAAAAAGCGCCTGCTAAGAAAAAGTAATTAAAATTTTATAAAACAGAAAGCACAGATTTTGGTCTGTGCTTTTTTGTCAAATTAGATAGAGTGGATTTGTAATCCGTGCTTTTAATATTGGTCCCCCGCTGCGCAAAGTCTCCTGACTTTGAGTACATCTTACTCATAATTATTATACTTCCAAAATTCATTTCTTTTAGTCACATCAACTATCGGGTTATCCGCCAATTCAACTTCTAACAATCCTTTTCCGGTCACGTAGTTGCTTGCCGAAGAGTAGATGTAGTGTTGCGCTTTTTCTACAATCCCCGCCCTGATGGGATTTAGGTGAATGTAATTGAGTTTGTCCCACATAAAATGTAAAGTATATATTTCTTCTGCGTGATTTCCGTAGTGCCAAAACTGGTAATTTTTATTTCTGCTATGGGGGGCTTTCTGTGGCTTTTTTAAATAAGTCAAGCATCCACGCCTTTCCGCTTTCCGGCTCTGTCTGTATGGCTTCTACAATTTTTGCTTGTAAACTTTTTAAAATCTCTGATCAACTCGGATAAGTTTCCATCTTTGGACTGCACTATCAGATGAATGTGGTTACTCATAATCACATAGCCGAACAAAATCATCCTTTCTCTTTGATGCAATAATCCAATGAAGAAATCACAATATCTCTATAAATCTTTCTTGTGAAAACATCCACCCAATCTACCACCGTGCAAGTTATAAAATGTGGTCTATGCTGGTCTTTTATTGTGTAACCGTCTTTCATTTTTTTTTTGCTTTGTTTTATTGTGTGATTGCTCAAAGTCAGGAGACTTTGCGCAGCGGGGATCTGCACTCCTGTAATTTTTTGTTGACATCTGAGATCACTGTTTCTGGGATCTCTACACTGATTTGATTTTTTGTGCTCATCGTTTGTGAATTTAATTTGTTAAACGGGTTAAAAATAATAAATTTTAATATATGATAGTGATTTTAATATTGATTTATTTAATGTAATTGTGATTTGGTTCAAATTAACATCAAACCGCAGGACACTTCTTATGCCCAATTCCTATAACTTAGCTGAAAGTCATATAATATGAACCCATCCAAAAACTTTAACCGAAAAGATTTTCTCCAAACCTCTGCTCTGGGAATGGCAGCGGTATTTTTTGGTTCGTCATTTACCAAAGGATTTGATTTTTCGGAGAAACCTTATTTTAATCTGAAACCCATCGGTCGGCAATTTTCGTTGGACGGTTATTATATCTGGTGCAGTTCGCCCATTTGGGGAGAGGATGGGAAAGTTCATCTTTTCTATTCCCGCTGGAAGAAGGAAAAAGGAATGGGCGGTTGGCTCAACGGGTCTGAGATTTGCCGTGCAGAGGCGGATTCGCCATTTCACCAATTCGAACATAAACAGATTGTTCTAAGTCCGAGAGGCGGCGAATATTGGGATGCAACCACTTGCCATAATCCATTGATCAAAAAAGTAGATGGAGAATATCTGTTGTTTTTTATGGGCAATTCCAATGGGAAAACCAATACTAAAAGAATAGGATTGGCAACTTCCAAAACGATCGATGGCGACTGGACTCGACCAGACAAACCATTGCTTCTTCCGGGAAAAGAAGGTGCCTGGGATGACCATTGTACCACCAATCCTGCTTTTGTGAAAGGCAACGATGGGAAATACTGGCTGTTCTACAAATCCTGGAACACGCAGGAATATGAAACACAGAAAGGCCCGATCCGAGGTAACCGAAAGTATGGATTGGCAAAAGCAGATTCTCCAACCGGACCTTACGAGAAAGTTTCCGAGAACCCGGTCATCGATTTTTCATCTTTACCTGGCAATGCCCAATTGGAAGATGCCTTCGTCTGGAAGCAAAAAGGAAAATTCCATATGATTGCTCGTGATATGGGATTTTACAATCATGAGTATGGTCTGCATCTTACCTCAACAGACGGCATCCAATGGACAAAGCCTAAAATTGCCTACCTTGATATGAAAAGCTATGTCTCAGAAGCTGATCCGCCAAAACATCTGAAACGATTTGGAAGACTAGAGCGGCCCATGTTGCTGTTGGATAAAGACGGAGAAACGCCCCGCTTTTTGTTTGGAGCGACTCAGGGTGGAAAATTTGAAACTTCTACCACATTTGCCTTCGAGATTTTGTAGGATGAAGACTTTTTATTAATAATTGATGTTATTGGATTTTTTATGCCCAATCAGTATTTATTTTAATACTTTTGGGTTTTAAAAACAAAAACACATTTTTTGAATGGGTGAAAAATTACAATGGACCAACCTTAGAAGCTTTCCTTGGGTAGTTTTTTTTGCTTCGATCTTTATTTGGATAGCTTTTGCCGGTGCTAACTTCTATTACCAAAATAATGGTGGGTATACCGGGACGGGCATTCTTTTTCCAATCTCTGTCATTTATCCTAATCAGTTTTTGTGGAGCGGATTCATGTTTGCTTTTCTGTTTTTGGTGTCGGGGATTTTTGCTTTCAAGTATGCCGAAAAGCTGAATGTGTATTTTCTCTTTTTGATTGCTATTGTTTTGGTTTTATTAGGGAATCTGAGTCAAGGAGATTTTGATATTGCTTTCCTCCGGCCATTTTATTTTAAAGGACGACAATATTATGCTGACGCCATCAACATTACCGACGGACAGATTTGGCTGAGAGATTTTGCGAAGGATCTGGAGCAATTTCAAATGCATACGAAAACGCATCCACCATTTGTAACCCTTCTCCATTTTTGGATCCTGAATATTTCTAATATCGAGACGTTGGCCATTGTGTTTTTTGCCATCGGATGTTTGTCATTTCCTTTGTTTTATAGGATTTTAGTCTATCTCGGCTTCGAAGAAACAAGGAGGAAATGGATGATGCTTTTGTTTGCGGTTATCCCTTCTGTTAACATTTATCTCTTGGTTTCGATTGATGCGCTGGTTTTGGTGTCAACACTGATCTTTCTTTTAGGACTTGCAAAGATTTTTCATCAGAATAAAATTGATTCCGTCTCATTTCTACTCATTTCATCGGGGCTGATCTTAACTAATCTGATCACATTCTCTGGATTGTTTCTGTTCGCATTTCTGGGATGTTTCAGTTTTTACTTTGTATTAAAGGGAAAGTGGAATTTTGTTTGGCTAAGCTTGATGTCAGCGGTTGTTTTTGTTTTGGCTTTTGTAATTATCTATACAACGACAGGGTATGATCATTTAGATACTTTTCTGAAAGCGTCCCGGTCTGAAAATCCTGATGGGTTTAGGCTTTTTCATCAACCATTTGTTTATCTCATGACAAGATTGGAGGATATTGGTGAGATCTTTCTGTTTCTGTCTTTTGGGTTTTTAGCTGTTTTCTTTTCAAAAAGATCAGGAACAGAAGTTTTTGAAAACCCAAAGGTCAACATTTTGTTTTTCTCAGCGATTATAGCAATCACGGCAATGCTTCTGACCGGCGCTTATGGGACAGGTGAAACAGCACGGGCTTGTCTGTTTTTGGTGCCTTATTTTCTGATCTTGTTGAAGGACATTGATTCTGGCCAATTCAAAATTCTTTTTTATCTCTGTCTTTTCCAGACTTTTGGGATGCAGATGATAGGTAATTTTTATTGGTAATGATTTTTTCAAAGAACTTCTATAGGCTACCTGATATTAATGTCTTGAAATAAAAATTATCTTTGTTGATTAAATAATAAGCAAACACATTCATGATCTTTCTTCATCCTGTTTTTACTATTCTCTTTTTATTACTAATAATCTTTAGTTTTATGGAGGTTTATAATAGTAAGAAATATACTTTCGGGATTTGGATCGTAGCTATTTTCATGATTCTTTTGATAGGATTCCGAGGAAATGTGGGTGCTGATTACCCAATTTACAGGACAATGTATTCTATATATTTTCCTACAATAGACTATTCCGAATTAATAGATAAGATTTTATTCCGAAAGTCCAATTTAGAGGTCGAATGGATGTATGTGATGTTAAACAAAATTGTTTTTTCATTCGGTGGACCGTTTCAATCTTTTACCTTGGTAAGTGCGATCATTACAATTGGTATAAAGATGAGGGTGTATTATCAGAACTCTGTTTATCCAATATTCACGGTTCTTCTATTCTTTATCCCGGGATTTTTCATAGCAGACAGCGGGCATATGAGGCAAGCTTTGGGTATGACAATGTGTTTGTTGTCTTACCAATTCATAAAAGAAAGAAAAATATGGTGGTTCTTATTATGTTTATATGTTGCATATGGCTTTCACAAATCTGCAATTATATTCTTGCCGGCATACTGGCTTGTACTGATACCTATGAACTCCAGTAGGATTTTTTATGCAATAATGATCAGTGTAATATTGTCACCATTCCAGGTGTATAACTTGTTTTCCTCATTCTTGGGTAGTCTCAATCTACAAGATGTTTCCAATGGTTACAATGGATATATCGGTTATGAGGATAAGGCATCCAGCTTTATGGATGGGACCATGATCTTGAATTCTTTTTTATTGATAGCTTATGATAGGTTGGCCTGTAAGAAAATCCTGTATTATGAATATATGCGAAATATTGTAGTATTAGGAATATGTCTGTACTTCATATTTAGGGACAATCCGGTATTCTCTACAAGATTGGTGGGGGTTTATATTGGCTTTGCCTGTATAATAATACCCAATATCATTGGATCCTTGAAATTGAATATGAAGCGATTATGGCATCTGTTCTTTGTTTGTTTTATGGTGTTCTATTATTTTGTGTTTGCCCAGTTTCAGGGTAATGCGGGCCGCTTTACACCAGAAAGATATACGAATTTCCTTTGGGGCAACTAATGTTAAAATGATGAGAAAAAATATAATACTTTTAATAATATTTCTAGTTCTTGGATTATTGATCTTTTTCAATATTCAGGTTGTTGCAGATTTTGCAGGACGATATATTTATCCGCTGGACGATGCTTATATTCACCTTTCTATGGCGAAGAATTTTGCTGAATTTCAAACTTGGGGGATTACGCAATACGAATTTTCATCTACAACATCTTCTCCGCTTTTTACATTTTTATTGGCAATTTTAATTAAGGTTTTTGGTAATTGGGAATATATTCCATTGGTCGCCAATAGTATTGCCGGGATTGGTTTAATTTTGGTTTTTCATCGATATTTAAAACAATTTTCCCGGTTAACTTACATCATTATATTATCATCAGTGGTTCTATTAATGCCTTTGCATCTGATGATTATGACAGGAATGGAACATGTTTTTCATAGCTTGGCGATGATTTTGGTTTTACTCGGATTTCAAAAATATCTTGAAGATAAAGCCCCGAGAAATTTCTCGAATCTCGCTTTGTTTTCTATCATTGCCGTAGGTTTCAGATATGAGAGTTTGTTTTTTATTTTCTTCATCTGTGTTTACCTTTTCTTTGTTAAAAGAGATTATGTCATAAGTATCGCCTTAGGATTATTTGCAATCACGCCAGTATTGGCATATGGTTGGATTTCCGTTGAGCATGGTTCATTTTTCCTTCCAAATTCGTTGATCCTAAAAGGAAATACCAATGACGGAATTGTAGGATTCTTTACCAGAGTTGCAGGAAATGCCTATCGTGGAATTTCAGTTCTGGTATTGATTTTAATATTATTGATTCAGATTTTCAGAAACGTAAAAACTCCAAAACCCTCAAACTCTCAAACTCTCAAGCTTCCAAAAAATGCTGTCCCTTTTGTGGTGTTCTGTGGATTTGTAGTCCATCTGTTATTTGCAAACTTTGGTTGGCTGATCAGATATGAATCCTATCTGGTTGTAGTTATTTTATTTACAATTATTCCTTTTATTGATGACGTTTTTAGGAAAAACTCGGCTAACAAAATTCTAAAATTCGGAACAGTTTTTCTTTTACTCATTACACTTTATATCAGGTTTGGAACAATGTTGGAAAAACAGCCGATTGCATCTAAAAATATCTTTGACCAACAGATACAGTTGGCAAATTTCATTCATCAATATTACAGAAACTCCAGAGTGGTTGCCAATGATATTGGTGCGATCACTTACTTTAATAACATTCATCTTTTGGACACTTACGGTTTGGGAAGTATCGAAGTGGCAAAATTAAGGAAGAACGACCACGGGAAATTCTTGGATAATAAAAATCTCCAGAATTATGTTGCTGAAACTGCAAAAAATGAGATGTTCGATGTAGCTTTGGTTTTTGATGAATGGGTAAAAATGCCGGATTATTTTTCAAAAGTCGGAACGCTCACCATTCAAAACAATTATATGTCCGGAGGAGCTACGGTTTCTTTTTATTCTGTGCAGAAAGAAAATACACTTAGACTTAGAAATCAACTGATTCAGTTTTCTAAGGAAACACCAAAAGATGTTATTGTAAAAATTGTAGATTAGAACTATGGAATTTGAAGACTTTATCATTGCACCAAAAAAGATCCGAACAGAGAAATGGCAAATCGGAGACAAGATCATCAATGAAATCAAAGAAGATAGCATTGTTCTGCTTTTCGTTTCAGATTACAGAGGCGCAGACGGAGATGCAGAGAGCCAGGATTTTACAGGGATCAGAAGAGAGTTTTATAAGCTGTCTCAACTAGATTTTGAGATTCCGATTGTAGATCTGGGAGATCTGGTCTCAGGAAGAACACCACAAGATTCTCATTATATTTTGCAGGAAGTTTTGTCGGCCTGTCATTACAAAGGAGCGATTCCTGTAATCGTTGGTGGAAGCAATGATTTTGCTTTCTCACTTTTTTCCGCGCTCGATTTTCATCAGAAAGACATCAATTATACACAGATCAGCAATGTTGTTTCCTTGAAACAAGACGAGGAGATTCACGAATCCAATTTCCTGAGTAAAATATTGGGGTCCAAAAATTTCTCCATAAAAAATTATCATCATCTTGGTTATCAGAAACATTTGAACGAGATGGATTCTGTAAAACTCATCAAGGAAGTTCAGTTTGATATTATCCGATTGGCAGAAATGATGAATTCTACAGAAAAAACGGAACCTTATTTTCGAAAAGCCGATCTGGTAACGATCAATTGCGATGCCATTGAAAGTTTTGCCGAAGCTTTTTCTATGAATCCACAAGTGAATGGACTCAACAGAAGAGAAATTTGCGCTTATATGAAAGAAATCGGGCTGAGCGAGAGGCTAAAGTCTGTCGGGATTTTCAATTATAATATCTATTCTGATTCTCAGCTTAATCACCAGCTTTTGGCACAGATGATCTGGTATCTGATAGAAGGAATCAATATTCAAAAATCACATCCGAAAGAAAAATCTTATGAGACTTTTTATGTCTTGATCAATGATGAGCAATATGCTTTTAAAAGAGAAGTGTTCAGCAATCTTTGGTATTTTGGGGAAGATGAAGATATTGACAATTGCATCCCTTGTTCCCGTGCTGATTTTGACGAAGCAAAACGTGGTTTTCTAAGTCCAAGATTTACAAGAAATTAAAACTCCGCAGGAGTGAAATGTTTGTAGGAAAATAGTGTTCGCATAAAGAAGAGCTCCGAAGGAGCGACATATTGGTAATGTCCGGAAAATTAAAAATCAAAGTTTCGATCATTGTTCCTGTTTATAACGTTGAGTTATATCTGGAAAAATGCCTGTTCTCATTAGTCAATCAAACTTTGCAGGAAATAGAAATTCTTGTTGTGAATGATGGAAGTAAAGACAATTCTCAGCAAATCATAGAAAAATTTCAACGAAAATATCCAAATAAAATTTTTGGTTTCGTCAAAGAAAACGGAGGTCTGAGTGATGCTCGGAATTTCGGAATTGATAGAGCAAAAGGACAATATCTCGGCTTTGTAGACAGCGATGATTATGTTTCTGAAACGATGTTCGAAGAGATGTACAATCTTGCGGAAAGACATCAAGCTGAAATGACGATCTGTAACCTCCAGAAAGTGGATGAAAATGGTTACATTACTCAGAAACTGACACAACTTCCAAACTTTCCGGAGAAAATCATTTTGGAAAATAATCTTTCAGTCTTTTCTGATATTTCATATTTTGCTTGTAACAAGATTTTCAAGAAAGGACTATTTCAAAATAAAAGATTCAAGAGAGGAATTCATTTCGAAGATATCGAATTGATTCCGCAACTTTTACTCGATTGTCATATTTTAGCATTCACTCCTATTTACCATTATCAATATTTGGAAAGACAGGATTCTATCAGCAAAAGTCATACGAAGAAAGGCTTGGATATATTAAAAGCAGTAGAAACAGTAAGCGAATTTTTTAATCAAAGCCGTTTTTCTCAGCAAAAAAAGGCCTTGAAAGATTTTCAGATCTTGGAAGGTGTTTACACTTTTCTGGCTTATTTGGCTTTTGTAAAAGAGGATGACGTTTTTTACAGAATGTCACAGGGATTGGACGATTTTGTAAAAGCCAAAGGCTTAAAAATTAAAGATATATTGAATTATAAGAGGTTTGGTAAGAATTATCTATTATCTTTGCCCTTGAGAAAAAAAATTTATTACATTCTAAGTCTTTTTAGATTTAGGAAAATTGTCAGGCTGTTGACAAAATAATAAAAAAGTCAAAAACACTAAATGAATAATAATTTCGAAACTTTTATAGAAAGCACCGGAATCTCCTTTTTTTACTTTAAGCTTTTGGTGGGCTTTGCATTTTCGTTTTTGATAACATATACGGCAATACCTACAATTATAAAGATATCCAGAAGGAAAAATTTGATGGATGAACCAGGCGCAAGAAGTTCACATCTTAGAAAGATACCTAATCTGGGAGGAATTGCCATCTTTTTTTCTTTGGGTGTTTGTGCCCCTATTTTTGCTTACGAATTATTTGATCGTTATAAGTTCCTATTCGCGTCTTTCATCATCTTATTTTTTGTTGGTGTGATGGATGATATCATGGTCTTACGTGCGTACAAGAAGCTTTTAGCGCAAATCTTAGTTTCATCCTTGGTCGTGATAGGTTCTGATGTAAGGATACGAAGTCTTTTTGGTGTATTTGGCATATATGAGGTCAATTATTATTTAAGTGTAATATTCAGTATCTTAACATTTATTATCTTGATCAATGCCTTTAATCTTATTGATGGCATAGACGGGCTTGCCGGTTGCTATACGATAGCCACGAGCGTGTTGTTTGGTATAAGCTTTTACAGGTTAGGGCCACATAATGATCCGCTTGTTATCCTTTGTGCTATTATTATTGCAGCTACTTTAGGGTTTTTGATCTATAACCTTTCTAGTAAAAGAAGTACAAAGATTTTTATGGGAGACACCGGTTCTATGATTTTGGGGTTTTTGTTGGCTTTTACCGGAATTTCTTTCATAGAGATTTTCATAGCAAAGAATGATGATGTATTTTATCATCTGCAAACGGCACCCGTAATTGCGGTTGCTATCTTGATTTTACCTATCATAGATACATTGACTGTTATTATTACAAGAATTTATCATAAAAAATCAGTATTATCACCGGATAAGAATCATATACATCACAAACTGTTGAATCTGGGACTTACACATCGCCGCTCAACAGCATATATTGTAACCTACTATATCTTCATCATTATCGTAGCTTACTTTTTAAGACATTTGAAAATCAATCAACTATTGGTTATTGTGATGTTGCTAGGTTTTTTAGGAGCTTATTTGCCGATTGTTTTATTGAGATTTAAAAAAGATTAAATATTTACTTTTGTAAAAAAACATTTAATGAGAAAGAGTTATTCATTTAACATATTTTTATTGTTGCTATTGGTTGGGATTTCTTCCTGTGTTTCGAAAAAGGACATTAGATATCTACAGCCTAGTGAAAGTTTGACCATCAATGAAGAGGGTTTGGTTCCTTACAATGTTCCTGAATATAGAGTTACAAAAGGAGATATTCTGAAACTGAATGTAGTTACTACACCCAATGGAGACGCAGCTCAGTTTTATTCTTCTATCAATACATCGGCGTCTGGTAACTCTGGAACTACAGGTGTTTCAGGAGCTGGGGCTCAAACCGGTACGGGACATGGGGGTAATTTGACATATTATTTAAACGGATTAAAGGTGGACTCGAATGGTGATGTCAATATTTTCGGGATAGGCTATATAAAAGCTGAGGGCAGAACTTTGGAGGATATGACAAAAGAGATCCAGGAACGCGTGAATGAAAATTTTTTACAGGGCAAATCTGAGGTTAGACTCAATCTCGACGGCTTAAGGTATTATTTCCTGGGAGATATGGAGACAATAAGTATAACCGGGGAGAAGGTAGCATACACGACACAGCTTAGCATAATGCAAGCAATCGCAATGAATGGAGGTCTTAATCGTACTGTTGATAGAAAAAACATTACTATCCATAGAAAATACCCGGAAGGGATAAAAGTTGCCAAACTCGATCTCACAAGAGAAGATGCGATGAACTCGCCCTATTATTGGCTACAGAATGGGGATATTATCTATCTAAATACCAATGCTAAGAGCATCAATGGATTTGGGAAAGAACCTCTTCAGACTATTACTACAGGAGTATCTTTACTTACAACAGTAATGTCTATTTATTTAATTATTACGAAATTATAATAATGATTCCCGATAAAAAGAATAATAAGCAAGGTGTAGAGCAAGAGGCTGAAAAGATAGGGTCATTTAATTTATTTGATCCAGTTCATTTTGTACAAAGGGTCATCAAGAATTGGTATTGGTTCGTTATCTTAGGCTTTATAGGTTATTGCATATCATTTGTTTATAGCAAGTACTATGCTCAAAGAATCTATGCTTCCAGCTTATCTCTAAGTATTTCAAATAATACAGCTAGTTATTTTACGCCGAACCAGTCCATTAACTTTATTTGGGGACAAGGAGGGAATCAAGATGGGGTTTATTTAAAAAAGATATTACTATCTAGAAGTCATAATGAATATTTGGTCAAAAAACTGGACCTTATAACAAATTATACAACAAAAGGATTAATCAAAACAACTTACTTGGACAAAGAAGATAGTCCTGTTTTTTTGGAGATTGATAAGGGGCATCTTCAACAAGTTAATTATAATATAAATATCATCCCAAAAGGAAAGAATAATTATGAGATAGCTCTTCCGGAAGAAGGACAATCCAACTACCTTTATAATTATAACACGGAAGCCTATGAGATAGTTCCATCTTATCAGAGAAAAAAGAACACCATTATCAAAATAAACGAATGGTATGAATCTCCAAATCTTAAATTCAGATTAGTTTCTAATCCCAATCCCAACCAAAACATAGAACTTCAAAATATCATAGTAAGCTTCATCCCGGTAAATCAAGCTGTGAACGGTATTGTAAGCAGCCTGACCGTAGATTTTGATAAGGAACTTCCTTCTATTATGATAATTAGCAAGTCAGGATATAATCTTAATAATACGATAAGTTTTCTAAACAATTCTGTTATTGAACTTAAAAAAAAGAGACTGCAAGATCAGAATACAGTCGATCAAAATACTGTGGAATATCTTAGCGATAATCTCATAAAAATCAGAAAAAAGCTTGATTCCAGTGCTACAGTTCTTAATAATCTTAAGATAAATAATCGTCTTTTCGATATGGAAAATATTGATTCGAAGACATTAGAAAAGCTGAATGGACTTGAGGCCCAAAAAGCTGAATTGCTTGCAAAGCTCAATTCTCTTGCTGATATTAAAAACTCAGTAGATACAAACAGCATAGAGAAAATGATTAATCTTAATGTTGCAGGTATAGAAGATGGTAGTTTTAATGCTTCTGTTTCAGAGCTTAAAGCTCTTTATGCTAAGCGAAGAGAGATGGCGCTTATATATACCCCTAATTCTGAGCCGATGAGAGAGATCAATCGATTGATTAATGAAGCGAGGAATAATTCACAAGGAGGACTAAGGAAGTATTTCCAAGGCTATTATAATAGGCTTGCTGACCTTAATTCTCAAATAGGGGTAATAGACCATGAACTAATTACTTTACCTGAGAAACAAAGGATATTTTTAGATGCCCAGAGAGGGTATGATATGATAGAAAAAACATATAACACTCTCTTATCTGAACAGTCCAAATCTCAAATGCGAGTTGCAACTAATCAAAGCAACCTTAACATAATAGATCCTGCAAAGAACCTTGGACAAGGCCCGATTGCTCCTAATGTCAACGCTACCAAGATGCAGATCATTGGAGGGTTGTTATTGATACCACTTGTCTTTTTGGCAATAGGGGAACTGCTGGATAATAAAATCAGGAGTATCAAAGAATTGTTGACCGTAACCAAGATCCCATTATTAGGTGTTGTTGGGCATAATAGTTATGATAATAACCTAACTGTTTTGGAAGAGCCAAAATCTTCCATATCAGAAGCTTTCAGAGCGATAAGAGCCAATCTTCGATTTTTGTTTGATGAAGAACAGAAGAGCAAGGTCATCTTAGTAACTTCATCTATTAGTGGAGAAGGTAAAACTTATGTGTCAATCAATATAGCATCGGTATTGGGGCTGAGTGGTAAGAAAGCGGTTCTTTTAGGAATGGACCTTAGAAAGCCTAAGATTTTTGGAGATTTCAAAATCAATAATAAAAATGGAATATCCAACTATCTTACAGGGCAAGTAAAGTTGGAAGAGATCATTAATAAAACCGGTATTCCTGGTCTGGATGTAATCACATCCGGACCTATACCGCCAAATCCTTCAGAATTATTGATGAGTGATAGTAATATGCAGTTCATAGACAAGTTGAAGGAGATGTATGAATATGTGATCATAGATTCTCCCCCAGTTGGTTTGGTCGCAGATTCTTTTGAGCTTATTAAAAAGGCAGATACTACAATATATGTCGTTCGACATGAGTACACTGAAAAGCATATGTTAAAAATGATCACTGAAAAATATTTTAATAAAGAAATTTCCAATTTAGGATTCGTTTATAATGATTTTGTGGTCAAGCAGGGCTACGGTTACGGCTATGGCTACGGTTATGGCTACGGTTATGGTTACGGCTACGGTTATTTTGAAGAGGACAAAAATTATAAAGAGCCTACAATCATCAAGGTCAGAAATAAATTGAAAAAATTTTTTGATAGAAAATAAGAGCCTTTATTAAGGCTTTTGTTTTTTTTATAGACTATTTTGATAATATGTTCGTTTTTATAACAATAAATTATATTTTTTCTACTTTATTTAACTAAACTTTAAGAAGTTCCTTAAACTAAAAATGTTTTATATTTGCACCAAATTTTTGAATAATAGACGTTTCAGTGTGTTGAAAATGAAGAAAGATACAGCTTATATACTTATTGCACTATTCTGTTTTCTTGGCTTAAGAGCTCAAAGACATGAGTTGGGTGTGCAGATAGGTATGAGCAATTTTGTGGGAGATATTGGAAGAACAAATTATATTCTTCAAAAACCTATGGCTCCTGTGTCAGATCTAGGCCTTCCTTTTTATGGAGGGATAATGTACCGTATGAATTTTAATCCCTATCAGACTGTAAGGTTAAATTTAGGGTTTAATAACATACAGTTTGACGACAGATACGCAAAAGAAGATTCTAGGAGAATGAGAAAATTATGGGGTACCAACTCAGTATTCTCAGCGGACCTACTTTTTGAATACAATTTTTTTCCGGTGAATGAGGAACAGCGTAGTATGATTAGTCCATACATTTTTGCTGGGATTTCCGGATTATATATGAATGCTTCCAAACCCCAACTTACCATTGCATCTGCTACAAATGTTAGTGTAAATTATGCTCAGGAAAAAGTATTTACAATGGGGTTGCCGTTTGGAATCGGACTTAAATATAAATTCAATTACAATTGGGCGATATCTGGAGAATTCTTATTCCGCCCTACCTTCTCTGATCAGGTAGATTATAGCGTGTTGAAGGACGGGGATGTTAGCGTTACGAAAACTGCTCTCGACAAAGAACAGACAAATGCTGTCGTTCAGGATTTTATAAATCAAAGAAACATCGGGAATCCAAACTCAAAAGACTGGATCAATTCCGCAACAATTATCTTGTCTTATTCTTTTGGAAGACCACCTTGTTATTGTAAATAATAATCATGCAGGATTTAAAAAAACTTATAAATCAGGATAAGCTTCCAAAACACGTTGCCGTCATCATGGATGGTAATGGAAGATGGGCCAAGTCTAGAGGAGAAGAAAGGACATTTGGTCACAGAAATGCAATCAATGCTGTGCGTAATGTGATCAATGCATGTAACGAGATCCATATTCCATATCTTACACTTTATACTTTTTCTTCTGAGAATTGGAATCGTCCAAAAGATGAAGTAGATACTTTGATGTCCCTTCTGTCAGAAACATTGTTGTTGGAAGCTGAAGAGATTTTCACAAAAGGTTTGAGGATGCATGTTATAGGGGATATAAGTCAACTTCCAGATCTGGTAAGAGATCAATTGATGAATATTATTGAACTTACAAAGGATAATAAAAATGGCAATTTGATTCTTGCCTTGAATTATGGCTCTCAGAAAGAAATACTGAAAGCCGTAAAAGAAATCAGTCAGGATGTAAAAGAAGGAAAAATAGATATAGATGATATCGATGAGAAGGTCTTCCAAGACCATCTTTACACAAAAGACTTCCCAGAGGTAGACCTCATGATAAGAACAAGTGGAGAGGTTCGTATTAGCAACTTCTTGCTTTGGCAGATCGCATATGCAGAACTTCAGTTCTTGGATGTGCTTTGGCCGGATTTTACCAAAGATACATTCTTTCAGTGTGTAATAGATTATCAAAATAAAGAAAGACGATACGGGAAAACAAGCGAACAGCTGATTCCATAAAAATATTTAGAAAAGAGAACTTCAAGAATGAAATTAAGAATTATACCCATTATTTTGTTGACAGCTTCAGCATATTTCCATGCACAGGTTGTTCCACAGGGTAACAATGCAGAAAACACAGAACTTGTTGCAGGTCAGAATGGAGAGTATGTTTTGAAAGATATCGTTGTAGACGGTGTCAAAAGATATACACCAGCTCAGATCTTGCGTTTTACAGGTCTTGTGAAAGGAGAGAAGTTAGAAATTCCCGGGCAGAGAGTTAGCAATGCTATCAAAAAGCTTTGGGAAACGCAGTCTTTCTCAAAAGTGGAGGTTTATATTCAGGATGTGGAAGGGCAAAATGTCGTTTTACAATTCCAGTTACAGGACCTTAAAGAACTTGGGGAAGTTAAATTTACAGGAAAAGGTATCGGGAAATCTAAAAATGAGAAACTCATCAAGGAAAATAACCTGAAACCAGGAACCAAGATCAATAATAATCTTATATCCAGTTTACAAAACAAGATTCCGCAGGAATATGTTGCAAAAGGTTTTGCTGATGCAAAAATTACCATTCAGGAAAAGGCCAATGGTAATGATGCTAATCTTGTAGATTGGACAATAGAAGTTGCAAAAGGTAAAAAAGTAAAGATCGATAAGATCGAGTTTGATGGGAACGAGCAGGTTTCTGATAGAAAGCTTAGAAACAACGGTTTCAAAGATACTAAACAGAAAAGGTTCATAAAAGGTATCTTCAAACCTTCAAAATTTGTTCAGGATAAATACGATGAGGATAAGAGAAACCTGATAAGTTATTATAACTCATTAGGATTCAGGGATGCAACGATTGTTTCAGACTCGGTTTCTAGAAATAAGAAAGGTTACAATATCAAGGTAAAGCTTAATGAAGGTAAAAAATACTACATCGGTGATATTAATTTCATTGGAAATACAACCTTTTCTACTGAGTTTCTACAGAAGATTTTAGGATATAAGACAGGAGATATTTATGATGCAGTAGGATTCAACAAAAAAGTAGGAGAAGACGGAGGAAAAGAAGATGACTCTGATCTTAAATCCATTTATATGAACAATGGATTCCTTTTCTCAAATGTTACGCCAATTGAGAAATCTGTAAAAGGAGATTCTATCAATTTGGAAATCAGAATCAATGAAGGGGAAAAAGCAACCTGGAACCGTGTGACTTGGTCCGGAAATACCACGACCCATGATCATGTTATCTTGAGAGCACTTAGAACAAAACCAGGAACTTTATTTGCTAAATCGGATATCAAGAGAACTTATTTCGAATTGGCAGGTATGCAATTCTTCGATCCTCAACAGATCGGGACGGATGTGAAACCGAATCCGCAGGATAATACAGTAAATATGCACTGGACATTGGTAGAGAAAGGTTCTTCCCAGGTACAGTTGCAAGCTGGATATGGTGGAGGGTCGTTTATTGGAACTCTTGGTTTGACATTCAATAACTTCTCTTTGAGAAACTTCTTGAAATTCAAGGATTTCAAACCGGTTCCGCAAGGTGATGGACAAACTTTGTCATTACAGGCACAGGCAGGACAATATTTTACCAATTATGGAGTTTCTTTTACAGAGCCTTGGGTATTTGGGACAAGACCGACTGCTTTGAGTGTTGGGTTGAATTATTCCAGAGTTAATTATTCCTATTCGACAGGAGATCAGACAATGAATATATTCTCTGCTACTGCTGGTCTTACAAGAATGTTGAAATGGCCAGATGATTACTTCTCACTCTATACGGGGATACAGTTTCAGAGTTATAATTTTAGTAATTATCCTTTCTATTTTGGAGATGCGCTGGAATATAATGGTAGTACGAAATCATTCAGTTTCAATATCGGTTTGAGTAGAAACTCTGCTGGTCTAGATCCGGTTTTTCCAACCTATGGTTCTAATATAGAGGCTTCTTTGAAGTTTACGCCGCCTTACTCTTGGTTCAGCAACAAAGATTATTCTACCATGAGTACTTTGGACAAGTACAAATGGATGGAATTCTATAAAGTGAAATTGAAAGCAGATTTCTATAATGAGGTAATTGGTAAACTTGTTTTAAGAACTACCGGAGAAATGGGATTCCTGAATGGCTATAGCAAAGAATTAGGGCCACCACCTTTTGAAAGATATTACGTTGGAGGTGTAGGTTTGTTCAATGGTAGATTTGATGGTAGAGAATTAGTTCCGTTGAGAGGTTATGAGAATGCTTCTTCTACTGGGTTCAGTTCATCATCTACCTATGATATCACGCCTTATGGAGGGGCAACTATTTATAACAGATTCGCTGCAGAATTGAGATATCCAATCTCTATGAACCAGACAGCAAAGATTTTTGCCTTGACATTTGTAGAAGCAGGAAATGCATGGAATAGTTTCGGAACATATAATCCATTTAAACTGAAAAGATCAGCTGGATTTGGTATCAGAGTATCAATGTCAGCTTTTGGATTGATAGGATTTGATTTTGCTTACGGATTTGATAAAACTTTAGGAAGCTCTGAGCCATCAGGATGGCAAACGCACTTCTTGATGAACCAACCATTATAAAAATAAATATTATTTTTGTCAGATGAAAAAAATTGCATTAATTGTAACAATTCTTTTTACCGCTACACAAATCTATGCGCAGAAGATTGGCGTAGTAGATACCAATTATGTATTAAGCAAACTGCCTCAGTATAAAGAAGCTGAGAACAGGTTGAATACACAGGTAACTCAATGGCAGACCGATTTGCAAAAACTGCAGTCGGAATACGAAAGAAAAAGAGAAGCTTTTGAAAACGAAAAGGTTTTGCTTGTGGGAGATCAGCTGAAGCTTAGAGAAAAAGAAGTATTGGATATGGAAGCTAGTATCCGCAATACAATCGGTGCAAGATTTGGTTCAAATGGTGAAGTTAATCAGCTTAGGTCCAATCTTACAAAACCTTACCAAGACCAGATCTGGAACGCTATTAAAACCGTGTCTACCAAAAATAACTTGGGCATAGTTCTTGATAAAAGCAACAACATCAGTGTAATATTCTTGGATAAAAAATATGATTACACAGAAGCCGTATTGAACTTGCTTGTAAAAACATTACCAAAGACAGATGAGAAAAATAATATTTCTCCATCTAATAATGGTAATAGCAGAGGTAAAACAGGAGACAAAATTGTGCCAAGAGCCAAAATGTTGAAAAAAGGAGGCACAGAAGCGACAAAATAAAATGAATTAAAATTAATATATAAACATAACTTTTTAAAATGAACAAATTAAATGTATTATTAGTTGCAGTTGTAATGGTTTTTGCAACAGGATTTGCAAAAGCACAAAAAATTGCTTCTGTAGATGTCAATGCAATTTTCTCTGCTATGCCAGAAGCAAAAGCTCTTGATCAGCAATTGCAAAATTTACAAACGGCAAAACAGGCAGAATTGGAAAAACAAGGTAAATCTCTTCAGGATTTGATGGCAAAATATCAAAAAGAAGCTGCAACACAAACTCAAGCTATAAATGAACAAAGAAGCCAGGAAGTTCAAAAACTTCAGGATAACCTTCAACAAGTTTATGCCGCAGCTCAGAAAGATGTTGCAGAAAAAAGAGAAGCAGGTCTAGCTCCACTAGAGAAAAAGATCAACGATGCTATTACAAAAGTTTCTAAAGCAGCAGGTTATGAATATGTTTTTGATGCTTCTACTCCAGCATTGCTTTACAAAGCAGGGATAGATGCTACACCGGCAGTTAGAAAAGAATTAGGTCTTTAATTGATATAGACTATTTAAAAACCGCTCTTTTTCGGAGCGGTTTTTTTATTTTTGTACTATGGAAAAAGAATTTTCATCTATAGTAAAAATCCGTTTTGCTGATTGCGACCCGATAGGGCATCTCAATAATGTGAAATATCTGGAGTATATGCTCAATGCAAGAGAAGACCATGTGGAAGAGAACTATGGATTCACTTATGAGCAATATACGAGAGAAACAGGTTGCACCTGGGTTACGATCCAGAATGAAATTGCTTATCTCAAAGAAGTGAGATATAATTCAACTGTTGAAATCACGAGCAAAACTATTTTTGTAGATGATATCACTGCTGTTGTAGAATTACTGATGAAGGATAAAAATGGGGTAGTCCACGCCGTTTTTTGGTTAACAGTAATATACTTCAACATGAAAACCAGACGAGCAGAAAAAATGCCTGATGCTACATTGGAAACATTTTCTGAATTTCTTGTTGAGATCGATCATAAAACATTCAAAGAGAGGGTAAATTATTTGAGACTTCAGAATAAATCAAAATAATATGAAAAGAATACTTGTAGTAGGTGGAAATGGGCAACTGGGACATTGCTTACAAAAATTAGCGCCAAAATATCATGATCAGTATGATTTCAATTTCACTGGTTCATCAGTTTTAGACATTACAGATTATGAGCAAGTTGATACTGTTTTTGCAGAATATCAGCCTGATTTTGTCATCAATGCTTCTGCTTATACTGCTGTAGATCTGGCAGAGAAGGAACCAGAAAAAGCTTTTGCCGTCAATGCTGAAGGAGTTGGTAACTTGGCTCGGGTTTGCAAAGACAACGATGCTATTTTACTCCATGTTTCTACAGATTATGTTTTTGATGGAGAAACTAATCTCAGCTATTCAGAAGATGATTTTACAGCCCCGATCGGGGTTTATGGAGCGTCTAAAAGAAAAGGAGAAGAACTGGCTTTGGAAAACAATCTGGAAACCGTGATTCTCAGAACATCATGGCTGTATTCGGAGTTCAACAAGAATTTTGTGAAGACCATGTTGCATTTGTTCGAGGTCAAGAATGAATTGGGCATCGTCGGCGATCAGTTTGGCCAACCAACTAATGCGAACAATCTGGCAGAGGCGATCTTAGAAATCATTGATACTAAAAATAAAACCTTCGGGATCTATCATTTCTCGAATTATCCGGAAACAACTTGGTTCGATTTTGCAAATAAAATAAAAGAATTCTCCGGTTCTTCCGTTGTATTAAAAGCAATCACTACAGCAGAATTTCCAACACCGGCAAAACGTCCGAAAAGAAGCACGATGTCTCTTGATAAAATAGAGAAGGATTATAAAATAGAGCCAAAATATTGGGAAAACAGTCTTAGGGATTGTGTAGAAATTTTAAAGATCATACATGCGTAAATTATTATTTTTAATTTGTGTTTTTAGTTTTCAGTTCTTTTATCTTCAGAATATTACACTTAACAAAGTAGATAAGATCAATGAGAACAAGGACAAATTTTTTTATAGAATATCAGAAACCTCAAAATCGGAATTTCTAGGCGAGATTTTGGTGAATGGTTTCTCAAATGATGATGTCAAAATCTTTGGGGAGATCTATAAAAAAGCTAAACAAGTCGGAGCCAATACATTTTCCCTGAAACCAATCGAAAGTGTAGATGGGACTTTCCAAAAATTTGACCCGGCTTATTATATACTAAATTTGTATTATACTAAAACAGACGATATCTCCAGCGAAGAGAATGTGGCTTACCTGGTTTCTTCCTCGGATAAAAAGCAGAAGATCGCTATCGATAATAAGACTTTGCAAATGCAACCAAGGCATTATTTGAAAATTAAACTGGTTGATAATGAAGTTGTGACAGTTTCTACCAGAAAATTGTTGGGATCTACGGTAAAATTGGCAGGAAAATCTGGACAACAGTCTCTTTACTTTTCTTTGTCAAATTTCAAGATTCGTAGCAATGATAGCATCTACGGAGGTGTTAACCTTAAATCAGGCGATATTTCAGGTTTGGAAAAATCGTTTGGTATGTTTTTGACTACAATATATTCTGAACAGAAAAACGATTAATGTTAATAAGTTATAACATGTAGTTGACTTATTTTCAGAATAAAATTGAGTAACTTTATAAAAGAAGATTTAAGACCGGGCAATTGTAATTCGTTTACAGACCTCACATGGAGTAAAACCATTCTGAGCGGAGCTGAATCTCAAATCTAAATCACACATATATTGGAAGAATTTTTTGAAAACGAACTTGCTAAAAAGTTCGAGGAAATGATAGAGAATAATGAAGAATTCTATTTCGATACAGAGGAATATGTAGAGATCATTATTTATTACTTGGAGTTGGGAGATTTCAGTTATGCAGAAATGGCTGTAAACCATGCTTTGAAAATCCATCCAAATTCCTTAGAAGTAAAAACGAAACAGCTGGAAGTCTTTCTGGAACTGGAGCGTTACACAAAAGCTAAAGAACTGATCGATGAATTGCATCAGTCGTCTTTGGAAGAGACAGACTTTTTGGTTTGTTGTGCCAAATATTATTCTAACCTAGGAAATCCTAAAAAATCGATAGAGTATTGTTTAAAAGCGTTGGAATTGCAAGAAGAAGAGAATTTCCTTCACAATTTCATTGCGGATGAATATGTCAATCTGGACGATCCATTCAATGCATTGAAGCATTATACCTCGGCGTTGGAGCATGATCCATATGATGATTACTCTTTGGAGAATGTTATGCTGTGTTACAACAAGCTCAATCGCCCACAGGAAGCTTTGGATTTCTTGAATCAATATTTAGACAAGTTCCCTTTCTCCGAAACTGCTTGGTACGAGTATGGCCAGTTTTTCTTCAATAAGAAAAATTATGATGAGGCTATAAGAGGATTCGATTATATCTTAGCGATCAACTCTGGAGCAGTTGGTGTTTATGCTAATAAAGCCGCTTGTTACGAAGCAATGAGCGAATGGGATAAAGCCATTGCTGTCTATGAAGAAATGCTAGATCTGGAATACACGAAAGCATTCACTTTCTACAAGATAGGGTTGTGCTATAAGGAAGCCAAAAAATTGGTTCCTGCATTGACATCTTTTCAAAAATCATTGAGAGAAGATCCTCAGTTTTATTTGGCTATGATGGAACAATCTCAGATTTATGAAGATATGGGAAATCCAAAAGAGGCACTTTATTTTGCTCAGGAAGCTGTTGCTTTGAACGAAGGAAATCTAGAATACCAGAAACGTTTGGCATTTCTTTATATCACTTGCGGAGAGTACGAAGAAAGTCTCACTTGTCTGAAAAAATTGATAGAAGCAGAGCCAACAAGATTTTACAATTGGTATGCTTACTCTGAGGTTTTGATGCTGATAGGAGAATATGAAGAAGCTGTGACGGTTCTGGAGAAAGCTTTGAAAGCCCATCCTAGAGCGGAGTTGTATTATCAGTTAAGTAACTGTTATTTCAATCTGAAAAATGATACGGAAGGAATTTTGAAACTGGAAAAAGCTTTGGAATTGGATCCGACACTTAGCAAGGATATGCAACAGAAATATCCATTCATAAAAGAACAGGTCAAAAAGATAAAGACCAAAAAGAAATAGATAAAAGCTCAGATTATTCTGAGCTTTTTGTTTTGAAGTTTTTTTTATTTACCCGAAATTATTTTCTGAATCACAGGTTCAAGATTAGTTGGTAAATCAGCATCTTTGACCTGATACTTTTTCACCTTCATTTCTGAGAGCCAGTTTTCCCAATAAGTTTTGATGACATCGCCTTCAAAAGGATTTCCTTTTTCGGGATTGATACCCAAAACGATCACCTCGAGATTATTCAAATCGTCGTTGGCTTTTATGAAGCCGAGAACTTTATCATTCATTTTATCTTTAAAATCGGAACTATTCAATTTTAATGATTTTACCAGTTCTGGCGTTAGATATGAAGTTTTACCATCTTCTGTGAATTTAGAATCTTTGTGGAACATATAGCCGTCCGTAAGAATAAACAAAATATTTCTGTGCTTTTCCTTGACGCAATAATCTTTGACTTTACTTTTGAAAAATCCCCAAATATCAGAACCAACATATTGTTTATCGGTTATTGCAGATTGATAGATTTTTGTCGGAAGAGTCGAATATTTTTCATCAACCATTTTGATATTTTCTTTAGACGTGTTTTTATCAAAAGAGACTTTCAGTTGTTTCGCCAGATTATTGACTTCAGGATCCGAAGGTTCCGGATTGAAAAAAATCTGCATTTGGTCATCCAGCTGAATTACTTTTTTACCTTTAATATGGTCTATAAAACCAGTTTTTATCGCTTTTATATATTCCAAATCACGCTGATAGTATTCCATCGAGTGATTTGGATATTTTTCCGGGTCGATTCTGTCAGATAAGTCGATCAAAATGCTGATATTCAAATTTTTATTATTTGAAATTGAATCATTGACCTTTCCATTGTCATCTACTTTTTGTTCACTTTTTTTGCATTGAATAAAAAACAATGACAAAATCAATAAATAATATATTTTTTTCATAATTATTAGTTTTAAAGAACAGAGACATAAACCGAGTTTTGATTGTCCGAATTTGCGCCGACTTTGTTAAGGTTATAATTGTATTGATTTTTACATTCCTCTATCATTTCTTGCTTTACAGGATGGGAAACGGCTAACTTTTCGCCAATAAATGTAATCCAGCCCTGAACATATTCTGATGCATAAGATTTGTATTCTTTTGTAGGAATGATAACGCCATCAATAATATTCTGAAGTTCTTCGATTCTTCCTCTGGCTTTGATGATCAATTCTTTGATGCTTGTAATACCGTTTTTGATCTCTTCCATTTGTTTTTCAAATCCAGTGATTCTGTCCTGATGAACAAGGATATCTTTTTGTTTTTTGATTTGCTCATGTTTGATTTTATCTTTTTCTTTATGTTCCTTCATAATGAAATCGAAAACCAGTCCCCAAATAATATAAACCACAAATCCAGCGAATATAATTCCCCAAAACTGATTTTTTGTGAAAGCAATCGACAGGTCGAAAGGCGGAGAATCGAAAGTTTTATTAAGCTCATAGATTTTAGATTCGATTTCATAGGCTAGAATGGCATCAAAAACGAAAGTCACTACAAAGAGTAAAAACATCTTTACGTAATTCAACCAGTTTTTGTTTTCCCCAAACATATGAATCAAGTAACCTAAACCGAGAAAAACAAATGGAATCAATGTCACAAAAGCACCTTCCAAAGGCCCTTCGTCCCAAGCTTTGTTGAACGCCTGCGCATCTAAAACACTTTGCATAATGCTCACATTCGGGTCAAATGTTTTAAAAAACGCCGAAAACGATGTTGAGATATAAAATGTAAACAGATACAAACTGATTGGAATCAAGAGCAACAATCCAATCCAAAACTTTGTAGAAGCGCCTTTGCTAGCATTGATTTGATACAGTTCCGGATTTTTCGGAATATCATTGATTTCGAATTTCAACGTTTCTATTTTATCCATAACCGTATCAATATTTTGCTGAACTTCTTTGATTTGCTCTTCCTTATTATCGAGAGAAACGGTAAGACCTTTGATTTCGGTTTCCTTATTTTTTTGCTCGTTGATATAAGGTTCTTTCAATTTGTTTTGTTTTTCAGCCAATTCTTTTTCTTCATTCTGGAATTTGGAATAGATAGCGTCCAGGCAAATCGATAAAGCAGTGTGATTTCCATTGTTGCGGGAGCTGTCTCTGTAACCGGATTCGTGGTAAGTTCTCTTTCTGCTTTCCTCCGTAGATTCTCCATTGACATTTGTTTCAACAACTTTAAGAAGAGATTCTTCCTTCTCGACTGAAACTGGTTTCAGTCTGAAAATGTTTTTGATATTACTCGTCATAATTTAGTTTTTTAAATCGTTAAAAATGTCAGTTTTACTTTTTCCTTCTTTTACGGAATCGATGAGATATTCCACGATTTGCAATGCATTCTCCTCCATAAATCCGAACATCAGGACGTATTTTTCCAAAGAAGCTCTTTCATTAGGAGAAACTTCTCCATCGGCCCAAATCATCACCGTCAAATCGTACAAATAATCGATTTTTTCTTCGATGCTTTCAGGAATTGTGACTTTTGAACTAATTGGATTTAGAAGAATTTCGTCCAGATTTTTCTGAGAGATTCCTCTTTCTTCTGCTGATCTGTAAAGCGCTTTCAGTTCCAGCGAACTAAAATTGTCATCACAAATTGCCATTTGATAAAGCCTTAAAAAATGAGCTTTAAGATTTTCTGTCGGTTCTATAATATCATTCATTGTTATTATTGTTTTTTGATGAAGTTTTAATGATTCTGTCTCTGCTATATGTTTTTGATTGTGATAGCGTTTCTGTTGCGGTTCTTGATAATTCTTTCTGTTTTCTTTTGATCACAACAAGAAACAAGAACAAAATTCCTGTAACAATATCAATCGGAATCCAAATGCTCTTAAAATAAAGATGGATTGGAAAAATCGGATTGAATAAAATCAAGATTATCCCGAAAACGATTACCCAATGATATTCTTTCTGTCTTCCGAAATAATAAATTACAATTCCCGATGCAATGAAAACGATGATTCTGAGAAAAGTATAATACAATAGTGGAAGAGGAAGAATAGCAAAGAAGCAGCAGAGTGCACAAAAAGAGAAAAATGTTTTGTAAATAATTTCCAGTCGTTTGAAATCATTTTTAGACCTAGTTGCTTCCATCGTTAATTACATCCTGAGCAATAGCTTCTGTCCACGTATTCTTTGCTGTTTCCGGAATAATAATAGCATCCACCTCTTTTGCCAACAAATAGTTGATGACCATTGTAAGTACAACCATTGCTTTGTGAATAAGTCTTTCTTGATTTTTTCTTTTTAGAAGTTTTCTTTTTCTTCTGTTTTGAGGCAAAGAATCCTGTATTAGAAGAATTGTTTGTTGAAGCGTTGTAAGTTGTTGGGATTAACAATCCTAAAGTCAATAGAATAAAAAGTAGTTTTTTCATAGTTGTTTTAATTATAGTTTTCAATGGTATGGTGAAGTTCGTTTCTGTGATTATAAATCTCATCAAGTGAATCAAGACTTATTTTCTCTCCAGAGTCTTTTCCGTTGTGGAAGATTTCGATTAGTTTTCTATTAGCTCCGAAATGAAATCTGCAAATTGGTTTTCTATTATTGTCATCCAACAGAATCCCGAAATAAGATTGGGTGTCTCTGTAAGCAATTCTTTCTGCGGAGATTTTCTCCCGTAGAATAGCTTTTACAATTTGAAAAGCTTCTAATTCTTCGTCCGTAGTTATAACTTTTGAAGTCTCATTATTCTGGTCAATACTTGTCGTAGAAACAGTTGTTTTCTCAGTTTCGATATTATCATTGATAACCAAAGCAGATTTTAAACGTGAACTAATAGATTCTGAAATTGATAGGCTCAAAGCTCTTTTGGTATATTCTTTAAAAGCAACCATTCTATTCGCTGTTAGTGGTCTTTCAAAAAATCGATTAACGAGTAATCTTACCAATTCATCAGATGGATTTTCAATTTCCTTTTCGAATTCTTTTCGGATGGCTTTGATATATTTTAAAGCTTCTGCAGAATCCAAAATCGATTCAAGGTTATAACCTGATTTTGTAAAACTCTCAAGAACTTTGATGGAATTATCCTTTAAATCATTCAGATTAATGGTAAAGAATGGCTTCTCATCCATAATATTTGGTTTTTCCAAATCGGTGTAAAAATTATAAATAATTCCGTTGGTCAAAACTCCGAATCTTGCTTTGGAAACGTGATAATAGCGATGAAGTTGCGAGTTATGAGCGTCTGCATTTTCTTTCCAATTTTTACATTCTATAATAAGAATATGTTCATCATCTTTCTTGATGACAAAATCCACTTTTTCTCCTTTTTTCGTTCCAATGTCCGCAATGAATTCAGGAATAACTTCTGTAGGATTGAAAATGTCATAACCAAGAATCTGGATAAAGGGCATGACGAAAGCCGTTTTCGTAGCTTCCTCTGTTTGGATTTGGTCTTTAAGCCCATTGACACGCTGATGAAGCTGCTCCAGTTTTAATTTGAGTTCCATAGTTATCAATTAATTTGTTTCATCAATAGTTTCTGCAGTTGGCGCATTTTCTTTTACAGAAGTAATTCCGTTTTCCATTCCCTGTTTTGTAGAGTATAATTGGCTTTTGCCGATTATTTCTCCATTGCCAGCTTTCAGAACGAAATAATCTTTGTCGTTCACAGTAGTTCTTCTCTCAAATCTCGAATCGATCTGTGAATTAACTTTTACGGATTCTATTCCGTTTTTGCATCCCGATTTTGCTACATAACCTTCACTTGTCAAGATGATTTCTCCGTTGCTAGCTTTCAGATTGAATTGATATTCATTATTGATTCTTTTTGTAATGATAAATTTTCCCATTGTTATTTTTTTATTTGTTATGAATGAATCTTTCGGATATTTCGTATTCCTCAAGAGCACAATTGTTCGGTAAAATAATTTGAATTTGTTTTGTGAATGGATTTTCAAAAATGTGGAATCCACTTCTGCAATTATAATATCTATATTTCAAGGCTTTTAATCCCGAGATTATTCCTTCATTAATCGTTTTATCAAATACATATCTGGAACAACTTTGTCGGAAAATGCATTTCTTTCTTTTTGACTTAGGAATTAAAAACCAATACAATTTAATTGGCAGAATCAGTAAATATTTAAACATTATTCTCTTTGCTAAATACAACCATTTGGTATGAAGCCATAAAACCTTGTTTTGTACCTGCTCCAAAACATCCATTGTCTGGCTGAATGTATGTTGACACACTTTCAAGCCTCACGTATTTCCAACCTTAGCTAACGTAATTTTTCACTAAATCTTCTAATTGTTGAGCTACGATATTCGTGTTCTGTTGTTGCTGGTTAAGAGTTGCAACAAAAGGAACAATTTTGTATTCCATAATAGATTATTTTTATTTGTTTAACAATCCAAAAGTAGTTCTGCCCGTTATTCTTTTTTTACGGAAATCCGTAAAAACAAAAAACTTTCAAATATTATTTGAAAGTTTTTAATTAAATGTGATTACTATAGCAGATTAGATAATCCCAAAGTCTTTACAAAAAGCGATAAGTTGTTCATTGCTATTGATGTCCAAAGATTCTTTTATTTCCTTTAATCTTTTTTCGACAGCGCTCATACTAGCGGGTTTGATGTTATTTTCTTTCAGATAATCTGGTATATTTTTAAGGAGAATACCGTTGGCTAATAAAGAAACAAGTAAAGTATCATATTCGGAAAATTCGAAAGAATTTCTTTCAGGACTTTTACTTTTCAGATTATAAGAAAGATATTTTTCATCATTGAAAACTGCCTTTATTGCTTTTTTCAAATCTTTTACATCTTCACGACCTTTTTTTACATAACCGTTGATTTGCTGTTCTGTAAAAAGCTTTTCAATAATGACTTCCTTTTTTTCTACAGAGAAAACAATGATTTTTAAATCTGGTTGTAGCTCTCTTGCGGCAGAAATAAGTTGTTGACCATTTTTAAGATTCTGCTCTCGATGGTCTTCATCAAAAGAAAGGTCTGTGATTAAAAGTTCGAAAGGGTCCTTCTCCCGCAAACTCATTTTGATCCTGTTGATGGCATCATCGCAATAATTTACATATTTTGGATTAGGAATTTTAAGCTCTTCCAAAACTTTTTGGACAGATATATTGGAACTTTCGTAATCTTCGGCAATAAGGATTTTTGTAAACATAAGTGTTATTTTAGACTGGAAATGAAATATTGATTTTCAATAGATTATTGGTTTCTGTGTCAAAAATAATTGTTCCGTTGATGGAATTAATACGGTTTTCCATATTTTGAAGACCATTTTTTGGAGAAAGTTGTTTTATTCCGATTCCGTTGTCTGTATATGAGATGTTTATGTTTGAATTTTCTCTGGAAAATTTAATAGAAACGATGTTAGCTCGACTATGCTTTTTCATATTCGTCATTAATTCTTGAAGAACTAAGTAAACTTCTGTTTTCTGAAGCAAACTTGTGTTTTGCCAGATTTCATCATCATTTCCAGTGATGATTACTTTTGCAATGTCGGGTGAAGAGTAGGAGCTTAGCATATTGGAAAGCTGGACACGATAATTTTGTTTCTCATTCACATCTAGATTTTCATAAGAGATGTCCCGAGACGTTTCGTAGACATTTTCTAATGCAAAAAGAATAGAATTTTTATCCAGATGCAATGTGTTTTCTACGAAAGATATGATTTGATAGATTCTGTTAGCAACACGGTCGTGAACTTTTTTAGAGTATTTTAATTCCGTATTTTTTACTTCTAAAAGTTTTTCTTGTTCCTTTTCGGATCTTATATTTTTCTTTCTTCTTTCATTCCAAAAGTATCCGAAGATTAAAATCAACGTTAAACACATTAGGCCAGAACCTAAATAGATTATATTAATTTTATTCTCTGCATCTTTAAGTTTTAAACTCTGATTTTCTGCATCCTTCTTCTCACTGTCATATTTAATGTATGCAAATTGTGTTCTATAATCGTTCCTGCTAATTTGGATACTGTCAGAAAGGATTTTAAATTCTGAGAAATATTTTTTAGCATTATTGGCATTATCTACTAAAATGATTCTTTCAATCGCTTCCAGTCTGTCTTCTGGACTTTTATTTTTATTTGCAATCTCAAGCATTTTTTTTGCATAATAAAGCGACTTCTGTAAATCATGATTTTTATTGATTTCAGACAAATGAGCGTAGCTAGAGTTCAGTCCCCAGAAATCAGAATTTTGTAATTTAAGTTGGGCAATTCTTTCTATGCTTTTTTGAGCGGGATAATTTTTATCTTTTAACCATTTTACATATTCAATATTATCTTTTATCCTGTTTTTTAATTTTACGTCAGAAAGATTGGTTATCTCAAGCTGCTGCAAAAGTTTAAGTGCATCAGAATAATCACCAGACTTGAATAATGCAACCGATTTATTATTTAAAATACTCGTTTTTGATTCTTCAGAAGGGATGTTTGCTAACAGGGCTTTATCATACCATTTAATGGCTTGTAAATATTCTTTCTGATCTAATTTCAAATTCGCCATAGTATCATAAACCGAAAAAAGACTTTCGTCGTCATCCTTCATAATTTTTAATGCTTCAACCAATGTTGATTCTGCTCCAAAAATATCACCTCTGCCTTGTTGCGCTATTGCCTGGCAAATCAGGCTTTTAGAAATATTTGAATAATCATTATACTTTTTATAATAACTAATTGCTGACTGAAATTTTTTATAAGCCTCGAGATCATTTTTTTGAAGCAGTAAAATACCTTCCTGGTATAATTTGTCTCCATTAATAGCATCAAGGTTATTTTTGATTTTTTCTTCACAAGAAACCAACAAAAGAAAAAAGAAAAATAAATATTTTATCATTTTACTAAAATAAAAAAACCATTCTAAAAAGAATGGTCTTTGTTTTATTATTTTTTTGGAGGTAGCGTTGGCCCGGTTTCTCCTCCCGTATCACCCGGATTTGGTTGTACAACAGTTGGTGTTGTCCCACCATCATTTCCGCAGTTGGACGTATTATTATTTGAGTTAGGATTTGAAATTAGTCCCAATAGTATTAAAAGAAATTGTAACATGATTTTAAAAATTTAAAAATTGACATTCGTGTTCTTCCCTGCGACACCGGTCGCAAGTATGTTTACACAGTTTTGAAAAAAGAAGCGCTTCTTAAATTTTTGGGAAGTGACCTTCAAAAACGGAAGAGAAATTTCTGCTTCCCAAGTCAGAGATCTTCCTCCGTCTTATCAGGTTGTTTTTTGAGATCAGTTTTGTAACTTTGTTTTTGTAATGTTTTGTTTATCACTGATTTCTGAGGCAAAGATGTGGAAGAAATGAAAGTGAGTGTTAGACAATCTCCGGACACAAATGGACAGGCGATAAAAAAGATTGTGTTACGGATTTCCGTAATTGAGTGTGTTTGAAAATCACCTATTTTGTATAAGGTTAAATAGAATATATGTCCAAAAAAAAACTATTAATTCATGAAGTCTTTAAACAAGGAAAAAAGGAGTCGGGGAAGGATAAGAAAAATGGAATTGCCCTTTATCTATGGGCTTATTTTGAAGAGCATTTGAAGTTTAAAATCTCTGACAAAACACTTGTTAGATATTATGATGCTTTTTTTAGGGATGGGAAAGATGTCAATATTGATACGCCAGTTCTCAATAAGTTGAGTGAATATTTGGGATTTAAGAATTTTGATGACTTTTGTAAGACAGAAACTTTCACAAAAACGAATGAAGATTCAAGTTTTACGAGTGTGAAAGTAAGTATAGATGAACCCGAAAAATCTTTAACAGAGAAACTATCTCAGATTGTTGTTAATATTACAACAACACCTGTTTTTAAGCTTCCGGAATTTCTTACAAAACAAAGCGGAATGGGAATTTTGGGAGTGTTGCTGATTGGAGGAATATTTGTCGGGAAGCAATTCGTTACTGGCGAAGAAAAAATTCCGGAAGCTTCAAAATCTAAAAAAGTAGTTGGAATAATGGATTACTCTTCCCTAAAAAATGATTCGACAGTTTATTATGAGGCTGATATTGAGAAGGAAAAAATCCCTGCGACTCAAATAATCAGAGTCGTAGAGAATGCAATACAAAAACCTATGGAAAGGTTAGAGCATTATATGTATTGGAATGGAGAACGATTTGTAGCAACAGCCGAAGCCGATCTTGGAGGACAGTTTGAAGTGTTTCCAATGAATGAACCCCAATTCAAATATTTCAGGAAAATCACTTGCCCAGACACGATTACTATCAAGTCATTAAAAAAAGTCTGGTATTCTAAAAAAGACAATTTGGTGGAATTTTTTACAGCAGATGGAAAAAATCCTGAAAATGATAAAGAACTGCATCCTTTAACAGCTCATATTTTGAATAAATATATTCTTTCTAAAAACTAGACGAAGAAACTCATTTTAAAGCTTTCGGCTTACTCCTCAAAAATATCAAACCAGCCAAGATGATCAAAGCTCCAATAGATTGCTGAGTTGTCAGTTTCTCCCCATCCAATATTCCCCAGATAATAGCAACAATCGGCATCAGCAGAGTAACTGTTGATGCAAATAATGGTGTAGAGATACTTAGTAATTTATAATTCATCATCATGGCCAATCCGGTTCCGAAAATGGATAATATTGCCACAAAACCCAATCCCTCAAACGTACTTTGATTCAAACTAAAATCTTTGAAAAAACCTGAGAAAACTAAAGCAATCAATGAGGGTAAAAACAAGACGAATGAAAAAACATAAGCCGACATCAAAATTGCCGGAACTTCATACAATTTGGATTTGATAGTTGTTGTACATATCGCATAGAGTAGAACTGCAAGAATTAATAATAGAATCGGATAGATTTTAATCTCACCACTTTCTCCGCTTCCGAGAGCTAATATACAAGCACCAATAAAACTTATCAGAACACCTATCAGTTGTCTTTTATTTGTTGAAAATTTCCAAACTAAAGAACCAACGATAATCACAAAAATCGGCATCATAGAATTGATGATTCCCGCAATGCTGCTGCTGATTTCAGTCTCTGCCATTGGAAAGAGGAACATCGGGATGAAACTTCCTGTCATCGCTGCAACAATCAGCCATTTCAAATGTTTTCTTGGGAATAATTTGATTTTGGAAATCGCATAAGGCATCAAGACGATTCCGGAAATCAGGACACGTAATGCACCGACTTCATACGGATTGAAGTGTTCCAGAGATTTTTTTATCAGTATAAATGATGAACCCCAAATGACAGACAACGCTATCAGAAGAACCCATTTTTGTTTTTCAGTATTCAAGATTTTTGTTGTTTTAATAGTTTTAAATAATCGATTTTCGGAATCATCTTCGCACCAAGACTTTCCAGATGCTCAGAATAGATTTGGCAGTCAATCAACTCCCAATTGTTTTGATATTTGGTTGTGAAATGGATAAATCCCGCTTTCGAAGCATTGGAAACTTTGGAGAACATACTTTCACCGCAAAAGACATTTCCGACTTGGATTCCATAAAATCCTCCAACCAATTCTCCGTTCTGCCAAACCTCAAAACTTTTTGCTTTCCCGAATTGATGAAGTTTCACAAAAGAATCGATGAGTTTCTCATTGATCCAGGTCCCGTCTTGTCCTTTTCGTTCAGCTATTTTGCAGTTTCTCATCACATCTTCGAAACATTCATTTTCCGTGAATTCAAAAATATTATCTCTCAAAATTTTCTTCATTGATTTTGAGATTTTAAGTTCAGTCGGAAAGAGGACAAATCTCGGGTCCGGACACCACCAAAGAATTTCTTCACCTTCATTATACCAAGGAAATAATCCCAATTGATAAGCAAACCAAAGTCTTTCCGGATTCAAATCACCACCAATCGCCATCAGCCCATCTTTTGGGTCATAAAGTTCTGTGTCGGGAAAAGAAATGTCATCAGGGTCTAACCAAATCATTTTTAGGAATGAATTTTATTTGAATACAATTTTTTCAAAATTTTGCTGAGTGAAACGCCTTTGCGAATCTTAAAATAAGAGTAATTAATGATAAAAAACTTTGCGAACCTTGCGTTAAAATATTATTATCTGCTAATTTAGCACAATCTGCAAGAAAATATCTATCTGATTTTAATATCATTAATAGACTTGACAAAACTTTGTCTAGCATCTTCATAATTCTCGTGCTTCCCATTTTTCACCACCCATTTTCCGGCAACAATAGTTCCCAAAAGATGTGAGGGATCAGACGAATAAACAATTGTATTGCAAAGATTTTTGAGAGAAGAAGTCTCAATCAAAGGTGCTTTCGCATCAATAACAACCGCATCAAAACTTGGCCCGATTTTGAAGAAATTTTCATTCTCAAGTCCCATTGATTTTCGTCCGGATTTCCATGCTGTTTTCAACGCATTGAATCCGCTGTCTCCAAGATTTGGTTTGAAAAAAGTATCACGTCTGTGTGTATTGATTCTTTGGCTATAATCTAACAAACGTAAATCTTCCAAAGGATTGACACAGATTTGGCTGTCTGTTCCAATTGACCAGTTACCACCAAAATTCTGATAGTCTTTGAATCGGAATTTTCCGTCGCCCAAATTTCCTTCTGTTGATGGACAAAGAACGATGTTTGCACCAGACTTTGCAATGCCTTCAACCTCGTTATCTTCAAGATGAGTACAATGAATCAAATTGAAATTCTCATTCACATCACAATTTTCCAAAAGCCATTCTGCAGGTCTTTTTCCGTAGAAGTCAATGCAATCTTTGATTTCTTTCAATTGTTCTGCAATATGGATATGAAACGGATAATCTTTGGAAAGCAGCGAAGATTCGATCAGATCTTCTTTCTGAACCGCCCTCAAAGAATGCGAACCAACCGCCAGATTCGCTTTGTCATAAAACTGAATCGATTTTTTGGAAGCTTCCAGCAATTGATAATATTCGTCAACTGTTTTCGAGATAAAACGTCTCTGCAAATCATAAGGTTCCGTTCCGAAATTCCCTTTCTGATAAAACATTGGAATTAAAGTAATTCTAATTCCAGCTCTTTTCGCCGCAGCAACCAATCTTTCTCCTAATTCCGAAAGGTTTTGATAAGGTTTTCCATCTTTATCGTGATGCACATAATGGAACTCTGCAACCGATGTATAACCGTTTCTCAGCATTTCTGCATACAACATCGCAGCAACATCTTCCATTTGTTCGGGCGATAATGAAAGTGCAATTCTGTACATTGCATCGCGCCAGCTCCAGAAATCATCCGGAACTTCCGACCCTTCAAAATACTCCGCTAATCCGCACATCGCATACTGAAACGCATGCGAATGTGCATTCTGAAATCCGGGTAAAACATATCCGTCAACATATTCGCCTTCGGGTTTTTCCACGGTTTTCAGGTCAGAGATATTTCCGGATTCGTCCAGCTTTACAAAAGCATTTTCTATCCATCCGTTTTCGGTCAGTAATCCTTTGAATGTATACATTTTATAGTTGATTGTGTTTGGTTTTTAGTTGTCAGGCTGATATTCTCGAAGCCTTTTATGTTTTTGCGTCGACCACTGCGTTAGGTTTGGGCAGCTTATCCGCCTGTAATCTATCCTGAGCTTAGCCTGTAGTGAGCTTGTCAAACTATCGAAGAACTCCCAATTTGTCACTCTGAGGCTCTCGACGAGTCCGCTCAAGTCGTGCTGCGAGCGATTCTCTGTTCCAAAATAGAATCTGCAAAATCTGCCCAATCAGCGAGAATTTATATTTTATTTATAGTTCCAATAAGATTTACCAGCGTTTCCTTCAAAACCTTCTGAATTCGTTCTCCATTTCCATTATCATAAATCGTTTCCGAAGAATCCATATAATTGGTCTTGCACATTTCCAATTGCAAAGCGTGGATATTCTCACTTGGTTTTCCGAAATTTCTGGTAATGAATCCACCCTTGAAAGGGTAGTTGTGAGAAAATTCGTAACCCTTATTTTTTAAAGAATTAATAGCTGTTTTAATCAGTTCCGGATGAGCAGAAGTTTCATCATTATCACCAAGAATCAAATCAGGAAAATCCTCCGAACGAATCCCTTGAACAGATTTTCTTATAGAATGAGCATCAAACAACAACACTTTCCCGAATTCATTTTTAGTTTCAATTAAAAGTTCATCCAGTTTTTCCTGGTAAGGTTTGTGAAATAATTCAACTCTTCTGGAAACTTCTTCTTCGTTTGGAACATAATCATCATTATAGATTTTATTTCCATTGAAATCTGTTATTGTTACAACGTCCGTAATGACTCTTCCGTCATTATAAAGCGGTTGGTTTTTAGGATTTCTATTGAGGTCAACAACCCATCTGCTGTAATTCGCTACAATAATTGTAATTCCAAGTTCTGTTGCAAAACCATAAAGCTTATCGATAAACCAATCAGTATCATCCAATTGGTTTGAAACTTCAGAGTTCATTTTAGATTTTATATCTTCCGGAATAAAGGTTCCGGCATGCGGAACACTTATGATAACGGGGACTTTCGCAACTGTGGGCTCAATGATTTTAAAGATTTCCATGATCATTTATAATGACCCCGAATTTATAAAAAAATCCCTGCACAAATGAATGTACAGGGAAGTTTATTTTGATTAAATTATCTAAATTAGAAAGGTAAATCGTCATCTTCATCTTCTGCGAAAACATTCTTGTTTTCAGTTGCAGGAGATTGACCTTGATTTGGGGATGCTTCAGTTGGCTCATTGAAGTCAGAAGAACCGTCTTTTTCCATTCTCCAAGCTGTAATAGAATTGAAATATTTTACTTCACCCTGTGGACTTGTCCATTCTCTCCCTCTGATATTGATATGGACTTTCACCTTGTCGCCAACTTTATATGTATTGAGAAGGTCAACTTTTTCCGATAAAAATTCAATATTAATAGGTTGTGGGTATTGCTCCTCTGTCAAAAGGACCAGTTCTTTCTTTTGAAATCCGCTGCTAAAAGTTTGTAAATCAGAAATTTTCTTTATCGTTCCTGTTAATTCCATATCTCGAAAATGTTTTAAGTCTGTAAAGGTAATAAAAAGTATTGATGTTATTCAAAATCATACAGCCAAAAAACTTCAAAAAAAGATTGAATTTATTTTGGAGGAAATATAAAAGTGTTATATATTTGCACTCACCAAAACAAAAGAAAAGGAGTTCTTAGAAAATGCGGATGTGGTGTAATTGGTAGCCACGCCAGACTTAGGATCTGGTGCCGTGAGGCGTGGGGGTTCGAGTCCCTTCATCCGCACTATAATTAAAAAATTTCTAAGAAATTAGGAATTTTTTTTATGCGAAAATAGCTCAGTTGGTAGAGCACAACCTTGCCAAGGTTGGGGTCGCGGGTTCGAGTCCCGTTTTTCGCTCAAGTTCTACTTTGCCCTGGTGGTGGAATTGGTAGACACGCAGGACTTAAAATCCTGTATCCGCAAGGATGTACGGGTTCAAGTCCCGTCTGGGGTACTTAAAAAGCTTTCTAAATTTTAGAAAGCTTTTTTTATTTTTAAACGGAGAAGAAATTACGGACAATTAATTCATGTTAATAATTCTATCAAAATCTTTTTTTTATGTCGGATTAAATTTTGTTTTCTTCCGGCTCAGGTCTACAGAATTTGGATTCAAATTTCTGCTTCCACATTTCTTTGAACTTGTCTTTGTCCTCTTCTGTTCCAAAAAATTTAGATTCCAGTTTCTGTTTCCACATCTCTTTGAATTCCTCACGCTCTTCTTCGGTTCCGCAAAATCTCGATTCAAACTTGTGTTTCCAGTTCGCTCTCATATCATCTCGTCCTTCAAAATGATTTCTTTTTCCGAATTTCTTCCCGTTAAAGCCTCCAAATAAGATTTTGGATAACAGCAAAATTCCGAATGCCTGCCAATAATTAATTGCTTTCACTCCCAAAATATCTGGTAAAAGTGTATTCCAGAGCCATTGGAAAAACCAAATGAACAATCCCATTGCAGCAATCACACAAGGGAAGATCAGCCAAAATTTCTTTTTATTACGTTTCATTCTTTATTATATTAATCGTTCAAATCGTTGTAAAGTGTCTGCAATTTTTTTCGCAGATGTTTTACAGCATAAGATTTTCTACTGATTATTGTTTTTATGTTTTCGCCCTCTTCATCTGCGATTTCCTGCAGTGTTTTATCTTCGAGCTCATTTTGGATATAGACACGCCTTTGTTTTTCCGGTAACTCATCCAAAGCTTTCATCAACTCGTTCCAGAACATTTCTTTGAAAACGCCTATTTCGGGATTATTGCTATCATCTGCCAAAAGGATATCCTTCACATTCAGCTCACCATCTTCGTCCTGATAGACAAAATCTTCCAGTGATTCAGTTTTCTTTTTCCGGTAACTATCGATGATCTTGTTTCTGGTGACCGAATATAACCAGGCTCCGACATTCTCCAGCTCATCCAGGTTGGTCAATCTACTGGTCTGAAACCAGACTTCCTGCAAAATGTCTTCCGCATCTTCTGTCTTTGCAACTTTAGAATTGATAAAGCGCAAGAGTTGAGAGCCGTAATTTTTCACGACTTCCGTAATCGATGCAGATTTTTTTTCGGCCATTTGCTGTAAAGATAGCGACTCCATATGAATATGACGCCACAGATTTTTTTTTACCTTAAAAAGTTTTTAATTTTTTTCATAGTATTTTTTTAAACGGTGGATCTCTCGCAGCACGATTTGAGGGAGCTCTTTTTCTGACATTGCGATTGTAAAAACTTCTATAGATTGCTTCACTTCGTTCGCAATGACACAAAAAGCGGGAACAGAAGGCGGATCAAGCTTCACTAATGAAGGATAGAAATTACATCAACGGTAACCTCATCAATTCGTGCTTTCCGAAGATGATCGAATTGGCAGGTACGTTCCTGGAAATGACGCAGTTGGCCCCAATGATACAATTATCACCAATTGTTACACCCTTGAGAATGGTAACATTGCTGTAGATCTTGACATTTTTGCCAATAATGATCGGTGCTGTATTGAATTTGTCTTTATGCCAGATATATTCCGGTTTCGTTTCAAAAGCATGGTCGTGGTCATAGAACTTGCATCCTTCTGCAACACAAGTGTTGTCTCCAAGCGCAATTTTATCAAGGCAATTGATGGAAATATAATGACTGAGATCCACATTATTTCCAAAAATAAGTGTACCCCCCTTTCTGATTCTGATTGCATTATGGTCTCTCCAAATGACATTTTTCCCAATTTCGAATTTGGCGTTATCATCCAATTCAAAAGTAGTCGCCTTACCAATCTTCAAGTCAGAATGAAGCTTGACCCCGGAATGAGAATTGAGAATGCTGAAAGAATAAAGCTTTTCAATTTTTACAATTGTTTTTGGTATGATGTTAAGCGCTTTATAAATTAGATTGATCATGGTTTTAATTTTATAACGTTCCAGAATCTACACAGATTTCTTGCCCGGTAATCGAATTTGATTTTTCTCCTGCCAAAAACAAAACTGTTTCTGCAACGGATCTCATGTCTGTTGCTTTTTTCAAAGCAGTTCTTTTGAAGATCCTGTTTTTGTGTTCCTGGGTCAATTTTGCATTCATCGCAGTTTCCATATAACCCGGAACGATGATGTTGGAACGGATACCACGCTCGCCCCATTCTCTGGAGATATTTTTGGAAAAAGACTGTAAGGCACCTTTGGAAGATGCGTACATGGAGAGTCCTTTGTAGCCTGTATGGGCACTGATGGAAGAAATATGAATAATGCTTCCGGGAATTCGGTTATAGATCATATTTCGGATCGCATATTTTGTCAAAAACATTGGCGAATAGAGATTGACATCAAACATTTTTCTCAAATCATCGATATGAAGATTGGTCACAATATCATCGTAAGCGACTGCCGCATTGTTTATCAGAACGTGAATCGGAATATGGTTGTTCACAAAATCTTTGAAAACAGATTGTTTGATATCTTCCGGATTCGACAGGTCAAAAGCTTTGAAGAAAAGATTATTGGGATATTGTTTCTCCAAAACTTTCAACTCTTCCGATTCTGTTCTGCTGATCCCGTAAACCGTATGTCCATTTTCCAGGAATAATTTGCTGATTTCCAAGCCAACACCTCTAGAGACACCTGTGATCAAAACATTCATATTTAGATTATATTTTTTTAATGTCATATGTTACCGCTTTCATTAGTTACAGTTAAAGTTTTGATTTCATACTATTTTCTTTTTTCCGGTCCTGGTTAATTCTATTTTATCGACGAAACTTATTTTGCGTGGTATTTTGAAATTCTGGATCTTCCCATTCAGGAAAAATCTTATATCTTCTTCTTTCAATTCAGAACCCGGATGCAATTCGATCTCACAACAGATGATATTCCCTAAGACAGCATTTGGTTTTCCGTAAACTCTTACATTCCGGATTTTGGAATGCTGTATCAGTTCATCTTCAACTTCATAAGGATTTACTTTATAACCACCAACGTTGATCAATTCATTTTTTCTTGATGTAAAACGGAATTTTCTTTGTTTGTCATCTATCCATTCGATCAGATCTCCTGTTGGATAAAAGTCATCAACCATATTCAACTGGGTTGTTTTTCCAAAAAGATCTTTGTGAATGTATAATTCGTCATCCACAACTTTTATAAGACCAATATGCTTCTCCTGAACAAAAAACTCATCATCCTGAGACGAGAACAAAGGTCCGGTTTCCGTTGAGCCATATACATTGTTGATCCTTGCATTCGGAAACGCCTTTTGTATTTCTGATATCAAAAAAGGATCTGACTTTTCGCCGCCAACTGTGATTTTATTTACCGAGTCAAATGACTTTTTCAATGGTAATAACAATCGGTAAAAAGTGGGTGTTGATGAGAGATTCGTTATTTTATATTCATCGATAGCATTGGTCACAAAATCTTTCGGAGCCAGAAAGACATTCACCAAAAGATTCTGATTCAAAATAGCTTGAAAAAAGACCTGAACGCCGGCAACATGAGTCGGATTGAACGCAAATCCCCAAATGTCATTCTTTCTTTCGCTGGAAATATTGATTTTTCTGATAAGATTTTTCAGAGGATGTGTGAATTTTCTCGTAAATCCTGTAGTTCCGGAAGTGAAAAGTGTAATTTCAGAATTGGAATGACTGATAAAATTGGACAATTCCTCAACTGAATTAACCTTAATCGGATTCTCAATTCTAATTAATTGATTGACTTGTAGATTGTTTGACAGGATCTCTTTTTCGGAGATGTCAGAATCCATAAGGGCAATATTCCTTTGATTGACTAATGCAAAGATCCAGTTTAGAAAAAATGATCTCAAATCAGGGTAGATATAACAATCGGCATAGGAGTTTCCGGAATTAATATGTTGCAGGATTTCTTCGTATGAAAGCGAAGAATTGTGGTCTATCAGAAAAAACATCAGAGTTTTGAGTAGATTTCGTTAACCGAATTTATCAGCCCGTCCTCAAATATATCTACTCCAAATTCTTCTTCAATTTTTACGGTAAGTTCGGCCAGATCAAAAGAGTCAAAATTGAGGTCTTCTCTGAGTTTTTGTTCAGGAGTGATCTCTGAAAGAGATTCCTCAAATTTATTTTTTTTGATAGAATTGATAATTGCTAACAGTTTTTCTTGCATCATTCTGTGTGTTTGATGCAAATTTAGCATTATTCTTAGTAAAAAGGCAAGAGAATATACAGAATTTAGAATATGCTAGAGATAAATTATTATTTTTTGATTTTCAAGAAGAATTCGGATTTGTAAGTTTCTCCAATTGGGATTTCTTTTCCAGAATCGAGAATGACATTTTTAACATCGATTTTCTCAATCTTCTCAAGATTGAGAATAAAAGATTTGTGAACTCTTGCGAAATTTTCCGGCAATTGGTTTTCCAGAGATTTCAAAGTATCAAGGACAATATATTCTTGGTTTTCGGTTTTGATATTGACGTAATCTTTGATACTTTCTATGAAAAGAATGTCATTGAAATTGACTTTATATTGCTTCCCCGAAGACTTGACAAAGAAATAAGAATCCTGAGAATCTTGATTGATGGCAAAACGTTCCTGCGCTTTCAAGGCACTTTTTTCAAAACGCCCAAAAGAAATCGGCTTCAAAAGATAATCGACAACATTATGTTCGTAACCTTCCAAAGCATATTCTGCGTAAGCTGTTGTGAGAATATATTTCAGCTTGTTGCCTAAGATTTTCATGAAATTGATTCCAGTCAGTTCTGGCATCTGAATGTCCAGAAAAATCAGATCAGCTTCATTTTTCTGAATATATTCTAAAGCTTCAATTGGATTTTCCGTGGAAAAAACCAAATCCAGAAACGGCATTTTCTCTACATAACTTCCTAACAAAGAAACTGCAAGCGGCTCGTCATCTACAACAATACATTTAATTTTATCCATTTCTCAAATCAATCTTCAAATCTACGGCAAAATCGGTTTCGGTTTCAATAATATCGAGTTCGTGTTGGTTTGGATAAAGGATTTCCAGTCTTTTTTTAACATTGCCGATTCCAATTCCGGAAAGCGAATCTTTTGATTTTTGTTTCTTGAAATTATGAAGATAAAAATTTAACCTTTGATTATCATCAGAAATTTTCAAGGTAAATCCTTTTCCTGAGAAATCTCCGTGCTTGAAGGCATTTTCTACAAACGGAACCAGCAACATCGGAGAAATATTCAGATTCGGGAAGTTGATTTTTTTATTGATCATTAATAATTCGGGATTTTTGATTCTGAGTTTTTCTAATTCTATCAGACTTTCCAAATATCCAACTTCCTTTTCCAAAGAAATGAAATCTCTTTCAAGATCTTTTGTGCTATATCTCAATAATTGGCTCAGTTCTTCAATCGCTGGTAATGCTTTTTCTGATTTTTGATAGACCAAAGAATAAATATTATTAAGTGTATTAAAAATAAAATGTGGATTGATCTGAGTTTTCAAAGCCTGAAGTTCAGAATTCTTTTTTTCTTCTATCAATTGTCTTTTCTCAATTTCGGCATCGGACATCAACTTGAACAAGCAAAAAACCGTGCTTATAAAAATCGTTGTACTGCTGTAATAGATATTATCATAAAAATAAAAACTCAAAGACGTTTTCTCATTGTAATTCCTGATCCCCAAAAAATAAGGCGATAAAATCTCTTCCACACAATAGCGAATCAATACAAAACAAAAAACACTTAAAAGAAAAGCGAGCAGTGTTTTGGAGAGATTTTGAATATTGAAGAACTTCGGGATTACAAAAAAATAGTTGACGTAAAAACATATAAAGCTTGTAATAGCAAAGGTTATTTTAAAATAATCGGCTTCTGTTCCGAATACTAAATAAGGAAATATAAAAGTTCCGAGAATGTAAATACACCAATAAAATATATGAAGAAATAAAAGCTGTTGTTTTTTCATCGTAGTTGTTTGTGATTAATTAGAATCGGTTTATTAGACGAATAATGCAAATGAATTGAAAGCGGATTCTTAGTTGGATTCTCCAATATCAAACCGCTCTTTTTTGGCAAGCTGTAAGAAAACGATGATCTCGCCAAAATCTGCTTCTGCATTTTCAGTTGGGAAACCAACAATAGATTTTCATCCGATAGGTTTTTGATTTCTAAAACTGCCGGTGCTTTTGTTTTACCAACAACGATGCTGTCTCCTGGTGCAATTGTCATTGTTTTCCAAACGTCTACTCTGTGTTTTCCAATACAGGAATACATTAGCAACGATACCATTATGATTACTAAATTTTTCATACTTCAAAAATAGAAAGTACACATCAATTATTCTTGTCAAATTCTATGAACCCCGATTTTTTATCGATGAAAATATTTTGGTCGGATTAAAATTGGGTCAAATCTAAATGCTATTTTATAAAAATTAGTTTGAAAATACTTTTGTCTCAAGAAATTAAACTATTAGAAATTATGAAATTAAGTTACTTATTCATCGCAAGCATTCTATCAATAGCAACTTTTGCCCAAACTCAAAAAGACAGCTTAAAAGAAATTGAGCAAGTTAATATTTTGGTAAAGAAAAAATTACTGGAAAGAAAAGCCGACCGATTGATCTTCAATGTCGATGCATCCATCGCTTCGCAAGGAATGGACGCTGGTGAAACTTTGGCAAATGTTCCAATGTTGAAAGTAGGTGAGAATATGGGGACAATTTCTATCACTGGAAAAAGTAGTGTGAATGTAATGATCAATGGAAAAATGCTGAATCTTTCCGGAACTGCACTTTTGAATTATCTGAAATCCATCCGTTCGGAAAATATTTCAAAAATAGAAGTCATTACAACGCCTCCTTCAAAGTATGAAGCACAGGGAAACAGCGGACTCATCAATATCATTCTAAAGAAAAATCCGAATCTTGGTTTCAGCGGCAATATCAGCACTGGTTTGACACAGAGAACCTATTTCAACGGAACAACCAACGGAACTTTCAATTATCAAACCGAAAAGCTTAGTTTAAGCTTGAAAACCAGCTACATTGATGGTGCAAAACGCTCTAATGAAAGATATATTATACTTGGAAAATCTCAAAATTACAGTGAGTCTACAAGAAAAGATATGTGGCAGGATTTAACACCAAGCATTAATGCATCTTATAAAATCAATAAAAACTCCGAAGCTGGAGTGGAGTATATTTTCGGACACGAAAAATCAGGAATGGATATCTTTAACACAACGAGAAACATCAGTTCTGATTTGACAGAAAAAAACTTGTTAACCAATACTTTTCACAGAGAAAAATCGCCAACGCATACTTTGAGTGCTTATTATGATTTGAAGTTGGATTCGCTTGGAAAGAAATTGAGTTTTGCAGGTAATTTTTATAAAAATAATAATGATACAGAAGTTAATTTTTCCACTTTGACTCTTCCTGAAAATACCGGTCAAGATGTGAAAACGTTGTCGAAAATCACACCTCAGATTTTCTCCGTTCAAGGCGATTTAGAATTGCCATTTAAATTTGGAACGATTGAAACAGGTGTTAAGTTCAATCAATTCAGAAACTCTGCAGATTTGAAATACCTAGATTTTGAAAACAACCAATATATCATTGATAATGAAAAAAGTAGCACTTTCAATTATCGCGAGGAGAATTATGCTGTTTACGGAAGTTTTGCGAAAAATTTCGGAGAACATTGGGAAACAAAAGCAGGAATCCGATATGAAAATACCATTGTAAAAAGTTCTGTGAATAATTTTTCTTACGGGCAATGGTTTCCTTCGGCTTATGTTTCTTATAAAGAGGATAAAAATGTTTTCAGCTTCTCCTTTTCCAGAAGAATCAACAGACCTAGTATGAGCAATCTGAATCCATTCCGATGGTATGAAAACCCATATTCTTATTCATCAGGAAATCCTTTGTTAAAGCCTTCTTACATTAACAATTATGAATTAGGTTATACGTATAATAACAAGCTTTCGGCGAGCGTTTATTATCTTCGATTGACTAATGCTTTTGGACAAATCGGTTACTTGGATGGTATTTCTCAAAATGGAGATTATCAGAACTACTATAATAATAATTTTTATGGAGCTAATGTTTCTTACACGGATACTTTCTTCAAATTCTGGGAAGCCACTATTTCTGCAAACGCATCTTATCAAAACTCAGAAGTTTTCAATATCAGTGCGGAAACATCCAAAGGAACTTCGGTAAGTTATTCTATCAACAACACATTTATTTTAAATAAATCAAAAACGGTTTCTCTGTTCCTAAACTACGACCAAAGTTTACCTTACAAAAATGTGAATTCTTATTTCCATAATTTTTCCAATCTGAATTCGGGAATCAAGTTTTCTCTAATGGAAAAACAACTTCAAATCAATGCAACGGTGACGAATATCTTTGCTCAGAGATTTCGTGGAGATATGTATTTCAGTGATAACAGCCAATATTTCAATAATTATTGGGATGGAAGAAGTTTCCGTTTGAGCGTGAATTACACATTTGGCAACAAGAAAAAACAAATCCAGAAAAAGAATATCAACTTCGAGGAAGTTAACCGGGCGAATTAGGCCAATCAGAATGAGAGGATTTTTTACAAAAGATGTAACAAATCCTCCTTTCGGTTGTCTAATAAGGTACAAACTAAACTATGAAAGTAAAATCTATTCTTCCAATCTCGGCTCTATTTCTAAGTCAAATCTACTTTGCCCAGGAAACTGAAAAAAAGGAAACAGACAACAAGGAAAAAGAAATAGAAGCGGTAACGATTACTAAAACTAAAAAAGCCGTCGAACAAAAAGCGGACAGAACTATCTATGATTTTTCCGAACAACCACATCTTAACTCCGGAAATACATTAGAAGGTTTGCAAAAAATCCCTGGGTTGGTAGTTTCCGAGATGGCGGGAATGATTTATCAGGGAAAATCGCTGGACGTTTATATGGACGGCCGTCCGCTGAATATCTATAGCTCGCAGCTTACCGCATATTTGGAAGGGCTTCCAGCCAACAGCATCGAGAGAATTGAAATCATTACACAGCCTGGCGCAGAATTTCCGGCGACTTCCGGTGGTGCTATCATCAACATTATTACCAGCAGAACCGCCAAGTCCTATTTGTCTGCAACCTACGCTGGTGGTTATCGTTTCAGCAATTATGACCATTACAGAAGTAAGTTCAATAATAGTTTAACGCTCAACTCAAAAAATAAATGGTTTGGATGGCAGCTGAATGTCGGACAAAATTATAACGAAAGCGAAACAAAATCCACGATTGACGAAATCTCACGACTTTACAATGATAACGTCAACAGAAATCAATATTTGAGAAGTGCGTTCACATTTGATATCGGACAAGACCGATTGCTTTTGAATTATAATCTTTCGCTAGGTTCTTCTGACCGTTACGTGGACAAGTATTCTCTATTCAACGGAACCGAATCTACCGGCCGAGATATCATTGACCAAAGCAATACACGAAATGAGTTGACAGCGACGTATCAGAAAAAATTTGACGATAAAAACAAAAAACTGGAGTTCAAAGGTTCTTACACCAATTTCGGCAATGATTTTGATCAAACCGGAAGAAATATCTTGCCAACACCTTCTACGAGCGATAAGGTTTTAAACAATGGCTCCAATCAAAATGTTTACAATTTCAGAGTAGATTATGCTCAGCCAATCAAGGTTTTAGATGAAGGAAAATTGAGTTTAGGCGCCTTCTATGACCAATTGGAATTTTCAGCGGATAATTTTGGCGTAGAAAACTTGGATTACAAGAGTAAAACGACGGCTTTTTATTCCGAAGCGAGTGCAACCAAAGGCAAAATGGATTTTGTTTTGGGACTTCGTGGAGAGTATTATAACATCAATGGAACGAGTCTCAATTTTGATAATGGAAATTATGACAACCTGAGATCGTTTGAAAAATTCAAAGTGTTCCCCAATGCGAGTATTCAGTACAACATTATTCCAAAAATCGCTTTCTTTAATATTAATTATAACAAGAAAATCACCTTACCGAACGTTGCCAATCTGAATCCGAACAACACAAGATATGGAAATGAAAATATCGATTTCTCAGGAAATCCAAATCTTCAACCAACGATTTTCGATAATTTCGAAATAAAATTAAGTGCTTTGAATTATGCATTCATTGGTTATAACTTCACAAATGCTAAAAATCAAGTGGTTCAGATTGTTGAGAGAAGAGGCGATTTGATTATCCAAACAAGCGACAATCTTGACCGTTTGAAAACGCATAATTTCAATATCGGATTCCCAATTCCTTTGGCCATTTTCAACACACCGTTCAAAGACATTATGAAAATGGATATGAATCCTGACCAAGTGAGTTTTATTTTCCTCTATGGTTCTTATCAGTTGCAGCAAATGGATCAGATTATCAATCCGAAAGGTTACTGGACATATAATGTTTCCGGACAGTTTATTTTGCCATACAAAGTTAAGTTCAATGCCAATTATACGTATCTTACCAAAGGAAATGAGTTCTTTTATTATCCAAACAAATCATTCTATAATACATTGAATTTATCGCTGTCAAGGAAATTCAATAAAGACAGAATGACGTTAACGCTGTTTGCAAATGATATTTTCAACACCAACGAAACGAATCTGAGAACAACTAACGCACTTCCAAATGTGTACATCAGAAATAAAAATGATACGAGAAACTTTGGACTTTCTTTCAATTATAAAATCCCGACGAAAAATAAGTTGGCGAAAGAATCTCCAAACCTGCTTAATCAGGAGAAAAAAGAAGAAACCTCTACTTTGTAGATTAAAACCGAAAGAAAATTTTTCTTTCGGTTTTTTTTATTCTTCGCAAGCTCTCCAAATCGCGTCATTTTGCGGAACTGGCGCTACGATTTCAATATTTTCTTTTGTGACGGGATGAATGAAATTCAGTTTTCTAGCATGAAGTGATATTCCTCCGTCGGAATTGGAACGTGGCGAACCATATTTCAAATCTCCTTTGACTGGTACCCTGATCTTCGAAAGCTGTGCACGAATCTGATGATGTCTTCCTGTTTCCAGATCGATTTCCAACAAAAGATAATTGTCCAAAGTTTTGACCAGATTGTAGGTCAATATAGATTCTTTGGCTCCGTCAGTTGCTTTTGGATAGACGATCGCTTTGTTATTTTTTTCATTTTTCTTGAGATAATGAACCAATCTCTGTGAACTCGGAATCATCTCTTTGCCAACAATTGCCCAATACGTTTTTTTTATCTCGCGATTTTTTACCATTTGAGTCAGTCGGGAAAGCGCTTTGGAAGTTTTCGCATAAATGACCAATCCGGAAGTTGGCCTATCGATCCTATGAACCAGACCGAGAAAGACATTACCTGGTTTGTCATCTCTTTTTTTGATGAACTCCTTGATCAGTTCCAACAATGATAGGTCACCGGTTTTATCACCCTGAACCAGTTGCCCGGCTTTTTTGTTGATGACCATCATATGGTTGTCTTCGTAAACGATTTGAGATTGCATCGGTAATTTTTTCACAAAACTATGGAAATATTAAATAAGAGATTTATTTTATCATACATCGAAATAAATAATAGCTATGCCATTAGATATTAGAACAAAAAAAGGACGGAACATATTCGTCCCGTCCAAATTTCATTGTTTTTTATTGATCTTAAGGTTTCCAAAAACTCCAGTTGGTACCGTTATAAACGGCCAATTGTCTTTTAGTGGTATCGTAAACGACCATGCCTGGGCTTGGATTGATGATGTTAAGGTGTGGACTTGCCACTTTTGGTAATATCATTGCCTTGTCCGCATCTGATAGTACTAGTATACCAGGAGTTGTATCGGTAGCACTATTGGAACCGATAGTTGTTTTAGCAACTGTTTGCTCTGTCTTATCGGAACCTTGTATAGAAAGATCTGCTACACCTGCAGTATCCACGCTGAGGTCGAACCAAGAGTTAGTATCTTTCAGATATTCTACTTTATGAGTTGTTGCATTATATAGAATAGTACCATTCTCGGTAATTGCACTTTTGTCCGTAACGTATGGCAATATCATCCCTTTAGCTTGGGTGTCACCAAATTCTAAAGATACGGAAGCGTTGGTCACATTATTTTTCCCAATGGCTACCTGAGACCTTACGCCAATAATTCCTAATAGGAATATGATTGCTGTTATCTTTTTCATTGTTTTAATCTTATTAATTAAATGGATTAATGAGGTCCCTCAGATATGGTCATTAACTTAGGGTCAGCAAATTTTATGATCAATTTGTTATTCCATTGATTACCGTTAGGTTTATCATTTTCAATATCAAAACTTAAAACGTCATCTTTTTTTAATTGCATTTGGAAAAAATAGGAATTGTCTTCGGATAATAAACTTTTAGTTGACTGGAAAGCTGGTTTAGAATTTAGATTGATCAAATAATTTACGGGGTTTTCGTTCCCTTTATTGATATCTGATGAGATATAAATTCTATAAACACCATCTTTTTTTACAGTAACCTCATTATCCTTAAAATATACCTCGTTTGTGTTATTGCCCTTGACGCTAAGTGTTGAAAAGTTCATACGATATTTCCCCTCTGTTTCTTTGTATCCAATGCCCGTAAACGAGTATATAGGATTTTTATCTATCATGATCGCATCATTATGACTGTTTTTTTGAGCATAGACAGATTCACAGACCAATGTCAATAAAAACAAAAAGAGAATTTTGAAATTTATCAATATTTTTTTCATTATATAAATTTTTAAATTAAAAGCTTTGGGCAAAAGCAACAGATAGATATCCGTTGCCTTTGCTTACAGCTTAGATCACATTTAATCAGGACAGGTTTGCGTGGAGATACAATACCATCCGAATGTTGTTCCATTATCAGTTGATGTATAGATCTTCAAACATTTGTTAGTTGTATCGTAAACCATCATACCTTCTACAAAATTGGCTACAGCGATTCCTATAGGATTGCCTGCTCCATTGAAAGCAACTCTATTTGGTACAAAACCTTTGGTCTTGGATTCTAATGCTATCCAGCCACCTTTTCTTACCATCGGCCAGTTATCGGCATCATTTTCACCAGCTCTAGCTAGAGACGTGATTCCGACTTTGGTATCCAAAACAGTTCCTCCTGTATTAATACCAGGTTTGTAGCAAACGTTAGCACATGGAATTGGATTCCAGTCTACATAATAATCTTCTACTTCACCATCTTGTGCGGCAACGAAACTTCTTTCATCAGCTACGGTAGATGAATCATCTGCAAATAATTGTGTAGTCAAACGTAAACGTACAAAGCTTCTCACCGCAGTACTGCCATTTGTACAAATGTCCGGATTATCTGCCCATGTAAGAGCTATCGTCTGTTGTGATGCAGATGCCGGTACATTTTGTGCTACAGCTTCTCCTGGTTCAAAAACTCCGTTGAAATTCCAATCGATGAAACCATATAGGTAAGCAGTCGTTCCAGTATTGTTTGTAAGAGGTACATTCAGTGTGTAAGATGAGCCTGCTGTTTTTACAGGTAAAGTTCCTGTAAATGCATCTTCGTCATCTATACCATTGTTATCATCACCTAGGGCATTGTTTCCGCTTCCGGTAATGGTAAATAATGGACCGTCTTCGCTATCAGGACCTGAAGCTCCTAGTTTTAGAATAGCATCAGTCGGCGAATATAGTACTTCGTGTGCTGCTTTAGCTCCTAGATTGTAATTATCATCCAAATCACCATAGTCTAGCAACTTGTTACCACAAACCTGACCAATTGCAGGAGTTGAGGTAAAGTTGTATTCTACAGGATCGGCAGTACAATTATTACAACCATCACTACCTTGAACAGTATGTCCAACATAACCAAATCTGTCACTACCTTGTCTTACTGCGATGGAAATATGCCCTCCAGCTTCTACGAAGGTCATGTCACCATCTAGCATTTTGGTTCCATTACCAGAAGTTGCAGCTGTTAATAATGCTGTGTTAGTCGCATTCACAACTCCTTTTTTAGAACCTCCATTGGAACCGGTACTGTAAATTCTCTTATCAGAAGTAATCACACTGAATAGAGATCCTCCGAGACCGGAAGCTGTACTATTGTCATGGTTACTTGCAGATATCCATTTTACAGCAGGTATTGCTTTTGTAACATCAGTTTCATCACCAATACCATTTGGTTCTTCATTGATGAATCTAACCGTGCGCCAAGAAGTTACATCTATAGTATTGCCCAGACCTAATTGTCCGATACTATTGTTTCCTAAAACAAATACTTTACCCGCACTATCTCTAAGGAAATATGAAGTAGAAGAATCATTTGTAATGTCTTGTTGTTTAATAGGAAGTGATATTCCTGCTGGGGTTGTCATTTGAGTAGCATAGCTCTTATTGGTATTTGAAAGACCATTACCCAGATAAACATTATCACCCCAAGTGTATGAAGTATTTCCATCTGTTGCAATTGCAGCAGCACCAGCAATTCGGATATCCTTCATACCGGTAAGTGGGGTAGTGCTGTCTATCATTACCTGATGCCATCCGGTAGTGGTAAGATTCCCATCACCTTGTACATTGCTACCAACTGTATTGGTATAGGTCCAAACTTCTCCCGCGTTAGTTAAGAGGGCAAAAGATCCTATTACGGTTCCTGCTCCTGCATCTATCATTTTGATATTTGCCGCTCCTACTCCAGTTGGCAATGCAACTTGGCGGAAAGCAGTGGCTCCTGCAAAAACTTTACCTGGTCCCCAAACATATAGACCACCTGAAGCAATCATCATATATTGGTGTGAATTGGTATATGAGTCCGCAGCACCTGTAAATTGAGATGCACCCGTAACAAATAGTGGTACACCTGAATAGTTGTATCCATTTGCTGGTGTAATTTGTATTGGTGTCAGCTGGTCTGTAGTACCGTTTGGCATAGCGGTAGCACCAAAAACAAGCCAATTTCCAGTACGCATTTTTACAATGGTAGAGTGGAAGAGTCCTTGTAATGGATCCATTACACCTAATCTGTCATCTGTATTCTCACATGCTACAGTTGTAGTACGGTTTGGTACAGCAGGCAAGTAATAATCCTCTGCCTCTCCGAGAGATGCCGCACCAAAAGCTCCTGTAGATAAGCCATCACCTATAGACCTTTCATCTACATTGGTAGTTGATGTATTATCAGCAAGTGTTGCGTTTGTTATACGAACTCTCATATAACTATAGTTGGCCGTACTCGTGTAGTTTGGAAGTGCCCATGTCAGCTTGGAGATATAATTTCCTACACTTGCAGGTATAGAAGCCGATGTATATTCATCAGCCGTGAATCTTCCATTGCCATCAAGGTCTATCCAAGCATGAACTGTAGCTATAGATGCGATGTCATTTTTAACTCTGATATTTACGCTGTATTCAGCTCCGGAATACATAGTAGGCAGTGGTATATCGATACCATCTTCATCCAATCCATCACCATTTACTCCATTGTTATCAGCACCACTTGCAACACTGTGAGGTCCTGTTTCTATATCAACAGTATTTCCTAACATCAAGTTCTCTGACTGAATATGACGAGCGGCAATTTGAGCACTAATAAAGTTCTCTTCAAAAGTTGCTGGCGCATCTCCATAATCAAGCTGGGTTGTCACAGGTATCACATGATCTTCTACTTCACCATTATAAATAATAGGTGATGCAGCATATTCTCCTGTATTAAGACCGTCAGCTATAGCTCTCTCATCTACAGAACCAGCAGCAGAAAGATCAGTTAAAGTCCCCTCAGATAGGCGTAAACGCATGTATAACTGTGTTGGACTACCCGTGATCACATTTTGTGCAGCTGTCCAGTTCAGAGAGACGTTTCCATTTGTATTGATTGGAACATTCGCTGTTACAGATTCTGTAGCTTCAAAAATTCCATTGTTATTAAAGTCTATCCACCCATAAAGTGTTTTAGCTGATGCTGTGCTATTATAAACTTTAACCTGGGCAGAATAAGCATAACCTCCTGTACCAAACATTGGAGAAATAATTACTCCATCTTCGTCATCTATTCCCGCTGTGTCATCTCCTAATGCTGTTGCAGAAGTGTGTTTAGCAGTTTCAGAATCAGGAGGTGTATTACCTATATACAATGCGCTGCTGACTGCTTGTCTGGCAGGTGCAAGAATAGCATTTCTACTAGTGTCATATGAATCTGGAGCATCACCATAATCATATTCTGAAGATACTATTAATCTGTAATCTTCCACTTCTCCTCCGAATGCTGTTCCATAAACTCCTGTAGCTAAACCATCCCCTATAGAACGTTCATCCAGTAAAACATTTGCAGCGTCTGTTAATGCTCCTTCTGAGATACGTAAACGCATGTAAACATTTGTTACTCCTGCAGGAATAGTATTTGTATTAGCTGCGGTCCATGTTAACTGAACTGTTTGTTGTACAGGTGAACTAGGAATAGATAGGGATACGGATTCATTCGTAGCTTCAAAATAACCATTGTTATTAAAGTCTATCCATCCGTAAAGCGTTTTAGCGGATCCTGAATTGTTGAATACACTTACATTGGTATAATATGTTGCATTCTTGTAAACAGGCATTACAGTGGTAATACCATCGTCACTAGTTCCGTCTCCGTTACCTCCATTATTATCAGCTCCTGTTCCAACAGTATGTGCAGATGTCTCAATATTTACTGTTTGTCCTAATCTTAGAACAGATGATACTGATTGTCTCGGCTCCACATTTGTACCAGCTTGGTTTCTGGAATAGATTGCTGGTGCATCACCATAATCGAATGTATTACTTACCACGTTGAATTGATAATCCTCTATCTCACCAAAAGCATTGCTTCCACCATAACTTCTAGTATCAATAAGAGTTGCTGTAGCAGAATTTGAATTGGTAAGTGATGCGGCGGAAAGTCTAAATCTTATATACGCCTTACCTGAACTAATCACTCCTGCCGAAGCTACCGGAGAAGTCCATGTAAGGTTAAAATTACTTGCTACGCCTGCAGTAACACTCGCACTTGCAACAGTAGCAGCTTCATTTCCACTAAAAATCCCATCTCCATTCAGGTCTATCCAAGCGTATAAATACTTAGTTCCTGTTGTTCTGGTACTTACAGGTACACTAACTGTAAACTGACTTCCACTTGTAATAGTAAGTGGAGCAGAGAACGCGTCTTCATCTACGCCATCACCATTCGTACCATTATTATCAGCTCCTGCAGCAACGCTATTAGCAGCTATCTCATAATCAACTGTCGCTCCCATATAAAGATCGGGGACCGCAGCATTGGTATGGAATGCTGGGGCACCATTTTCATAGGACACAGGAACATCACCATAGTCTCTTACGACTTGTAACTGGTAATCTTCAACTTCTCCTAGAGCTACGTATCCATAAAGTCCTGTAGATAAGCCATCACCTATAGCACGTTCATCGACAACTGTATTGGCTGTATCATCTGCAATCGTTACACCGGCCTCTGGTTGTACAAGTCTTATACGCATATAAACTTTTCCAAGTGTAGTTGGTATAAGAGCGGTCTGTGCAGCGGTAAAGCTTACTGTAACTCCATATCCTCCAGGAGCTAAAGTAGCTGGTGTAGATGCTTCAGATGCTTCGAAACGACCATTATTATTAAAATCGATCCAACCATATAAAGTAGCATTAGCTCCAGTATAATTCTTAACCTCTACATTATATGTATTAATTGCTCCAGGATTAATTAGTAATGAGCCAATATAACCATCCTCATCAGATCCATCTCCATTGTTACCGTTGTTATCAGCGCCCATCGTCACCGAAGCAGGAGCTGTCTCATGGTCATAAGAAGTTCCTAAGTATAGATATTGGGTACTCAGATTTCTCGCAGGTTTGAAATTGGCAGGATTTGCAGTTCCATTTTTATCCATTTCATAACTTATAGGAGCATCTCCGAAGTCATAAAGATCACTACCTACTGTGAAACGATAATCTTCTACCTCCCCAAAACTTGGAGCCGTATATATTCCGGTAGTTGCACCATCTCCGATAGAACGCTCATCGATATTTGCTGTACCAGTATTATCAGTGCCTGCAGTTGCGGTAAGTCTTATTCTTGCATAAAGATTACTTACTCCTGCTGGAATCTGACTTGTCTGAGCACCTCTGAACCAAAAATGAACAGTATTTTCTCCAGTAACTGTTTGATATCCGCTTGTTGTTGCCATGGATGTGGCATAAGCAGCTTCAGTTGCCTGGAATTTACCATCATTGTTGAAATCTATCCATGCAATAACATTGGATGCTGTATTTGCATTTACATTGGTGAAGAACGTGAATGGAGCCCCTCTGGTAATAGTTTGAGCTCCTATACCGTCTTCATCTAGCCCATCTCCATTTGTTCCATTGTTATCTGCTCCTGCAGCTACATTTTGAGCGGCAGGTTCATAATCAATTGTCTGTCCGATAGTGTATACAGAACTAGCCATTTGTCTTGCAGGGACAAAAGCATTAGCGGTGTTCGTATCATATGCTATTGGAGCATCCCCGAAATCATATAGATCTACAGGAAGTTGATAATCTTCTACTTCTCCAAAGGCTATCGCTGTAGCATTAACTGAACTTGCCGTAGAAGTAGCACCATTCCCGATACTTCTTTCATCGACAGTCGTAGCTGTTGCGTCTAAAAGATTGATATCAGACAATCTCAGTCTTAGATATATACTCGTTGTTCCTGATGCTAGAGTAGCAGTTTGTGCAGCTGTCCAAGTGAGTATCACACTTGTTTTTCCAGTATCTGTAGTAGTTGCTGTAGCAGCTTCTCCAACTTGAAAACGTCCATCTCCGTTAAAATCCAACCAGCCAAATACATATTTTGTAGTGGTCATGGTACTCGGAACCGTAAGTGGAACCGTAACACTATATGCTACTCCTCGGCTAACACTTATAAATTCAGTAATACCATCTTCGTCCGCTGAGCCGATTGCATTATCACCGGTCGTGTTATTCTGGTTCGGAGATGTTACAGATGCAGGAGTTGTCTCAACATCATAAAGGCTACCTATCATTAAACCTGCTAATGGGGCATGTACTGCTGGTAGTGGTACATTTCCACTGTCTAATTCAAATGAGGCAGGCAAATCTCCATAGTCAAACGTATTAACGACTTCAATTTGGTAGTCTTCAGCCTCACCATTAGAGGCGGTAGTAAAGTTCACTGCACTTGAGGTGGATGTTGCTCCAAAACCGATGCTTCTCTCATCGATATCTGTTGCTCCAGTACCTGTCGTATAATCTATAAGTGAACGGTCAGAAAGTCTGAGTCTCATGTAGAGCTTCGTTGTACCTCCCGGTATGGTTGCCGTCTGAAGCCCAGTCCATGTCAATGTTTGGGTACTGCTACCTGTTGCGGTAAAGGTCACAAAGTTTGAGGCATTAGATGCTTCTCCGGCCTCGAATTTTCCATTGCCATTAAAGTCAATCCATCCCATAAGATATTTTGTGGTAGCTGAAGGATTGTTCACTGGTACGGTCAAGCTATAAGCTGCACCCTTTCTTATCTGGTTTGCAGATACGACTATGGCATCTTCGTCAGCACCGTCACCATTGAGACCATTGTTGTCCGCTCCTGCTGCAACGCTGTGCGGAGCCAATTCAAGGTCAGGGGCAATACTTCCCAATGATAGACCAGTAAGTAGTGTATGGGCAGCCGGGGTATAACCACCATCCTTATTGTTTTCATATCCTACTGGAACATCTCCATAATCATATGATTCTATAGGTAATTGATAATCCTCGACTTCTCCAAATGGAACAATCACTGCATTTGCTGAATTATTTGTAGCTGTTGCGCCATTTCCGATACTTCTTTCATCTATTAGAGCATTATCTGTTCCCGTTGAAAAATCATTGAGTATGATATCCGACAATCTCAATCTCAAATAGACATTATTTCTTCCCAAAGCTATAGTAGCTGTATTTGCTGCTGTCCATATAAGAGTAGAGCTCACGTTTCCAGTAGTTGCTGCAGGTATCGTTGCTGTTGCAACTTCCCCAATCTGGAATCTGCCATCTCCGTTAAGGTCAAGCCATCCGTATAAGTACTTTATGCCTGAGGTCATGGTACTTGGAACTGTAACAGGAACTGTCAGGTTATATGCAACACCTCTGCTTATATTCACAAACGTGCTAATCCCATCCTCATCTGCCAGACCTACAGCATTATCTCCAGTCGTGTTATTCTGGTTCGGAGATGTCACTGAAGCTGGTGAAGCTTCTGTATCCAACAATGTTCCTATTGTGAATCCTGTTAATGGCGCATGGTTGGCAGGTAACGGAGTATTAGATATATTCTGCTCGAATGTACTCGGTACGTCTCCATAATCGTAGGTGTTGACGATTTCGATTTGATAATCTTCAACCTCACCATTAGAGGCGGTAGTAAAGTTTACGGCACTTGAGGCTGATGTTGCCCCGAAACCAATACTTCTCTCATCGATATCTGCTGCTCCCGTCCCGGTCGTATAATCTATAAGTGAACGGTCAGAAAGCCTAAGTCTCATGTAAAGCTTTGTCGTAGCATTGCTGATAGTTGCTATCTGTGCTGCTGACCATGTCAAGGCTTGCGTGCTACTTCCTGCGACACTAAATGTAACAAGATTTGATGCTTCCCCAGATTCAAATTTCCCGTTACCGTTAAGGTCGATCCACCCGATGAGGTACTTGTTACCAGTAGTGCTTGTTACTGGTACGCTCAGTGTATATGCAGCACCTCTTCTTATCTGGTTTGCAGATACTACTATGGCATCTTCGTCGGCACCGTCACCATTGAGGCCATTGTTGTCCGCTCCTGCTGCAACGCTGTGCGGAGCCAATTCAAGGTCAGGGGCAATACTTCCTAATGATAGACCAGTAAGTAGTGTATGGGCAGCCGGGGCATAACCACCATCCTTATTGTTTTCATATCCTACTGGAACATCTCCATAGTCATATGATTCTATCGGTAATTGATAATCCTCAACTTCTCCGAAAGCTATTGCTGCAGCATTCGCAGAGTTACCTGCTGCTGTCGCTCCGTTTCCTATACTTCTTTCATCAATAGCCGTAGCTGTCGCATCTAAAAGATTGATATCTGATAATCTCAATCTCAAATAAATGTTATTTAAACCTAAAGGTATAGTACTTGTGTTGGCAGCTGTCCAAGTTAAAGTGACATTAGTATTGGCAGTTGAAGTGGTTGTTGTCGTTGCTGCTTCTCCCAATTGAAAACGTCCGTCCCCGTTAAAATCTAACCATCCAAATACATATTTTGTTCCAGCTAAAGAACTAGGAATGCTTACTGGCACTGTCAAGCTATATGCTACACCTCTGCTTATATTCACAAACGTGCTAAGTCCGTCCTCGTCTGCGATTCCCACGGCGTTGTCACCGGCCGAGTTGTTCTGGTTCGGCGAGGCCGCCGAAGCAGGCGAGGCCTCCACATCATAAAGGCTACCTATGGTGAAACCGGCCAATGGCGCATGCACGGCAGGCAATGCTGTGTTTGCAATATCTTGCTCGAAAGTACTAGGAACATCCCCATAATCGAATGTGTTTACGACATTGATCTGATAATCTTCCACCTCACCATTGGATGCTGATGCGAAGTTAGCGATGTTGTTCGTTGCTGCTGCCCCGAATCCGATACTTCTCTCATCGACATCTGTTGCTCCCGTTCCTGTCGTATAATCTATAAGTGAACGGTCAGAGAGTCTGAGTCTCATATATAGCTTGTTTGTGCCTGTCTGTATGCTAGCGGTCTGGGCACTTGTCCATGTCAATGTCTGGGTACTGCTACCAGTTGTGGTGAATGTCACAAAGTTTGAGGTATTTGAAGCTTCTCCCGCTTCGAACTTCCCGTTGCCATTGAAGTCGATCCAACCCATAAGGTATTTTGTGGTAGTCGCCGGATTCGTCACAGGAACACTGATGCTGTATGCCGCTCCCTTTCTGATTTGCGCTGAGGAAACAATAATGGCATCCTCATCGGCACCATCTCCATTCGTACCATTGTTGTCTGCTCCAGTAGCTACGCTTTGAGGTCCCTGTTCGATGTCAGGAACTATGCTTCCCAATGATAGACCAGCCAATGCTATATGTCCCGCAGGTCTTGCGGTACCGGCATTGTCGTTGTCATAGGTTGCAGGCGCATCCCCGAAATCATAAAGGTCAACAGGAAGCTGATAGTCCTCCACCTCACCAAATGCTACAGCACTTGCATTGACCGAGTTGTTTGTTGCCGAAGCACCATTACCTATACTTCTTTCATCTATCAAGGCACTGTTTGCACCTGAGGTGAAATCCGCAAAATTGATGTCCGATAATCTCAACCTCAAGTATATTTTGGTCGTTCCAGATGGAATACTTGTCGTATTAGCAGCGGTCCATGTAAGGGTCAGGTTTGTCGCTGTTGTCGCCGTCGTTGTTGTGGTTGCGGCTTCTCCCAATTGAAAACGTCCATCTCCGTTAAGGTCAAGCCAACCGAACAAGTATTTTGTCCCACTCATAGTGCTCGGGATGCTTACCGGTATGGTAATGCTGTATGCGAGCCCTCGGCTCACGCTCACAAGTTCTGTAAGTCCGTCCTCGTCTGCGATTCCCACGGCGTTGTCACCGGCCGAGTTGTTCTGGTTCGGCGATGCCACTGAAGCAGGTGAGGCCTCCACATCATAAAGGCTACCTATGGTGAAACCGGTCAATGGCGCATGCACGGCAGACAATGCCGTGTTTGCAATATCTTGCTCGAATGTGCTAGGCACATCCCCATAATCGAATGTGTTTACGACATCGATCTGATAATCCTCAACCTCACCATTGGACGCCGTGGCAAATTCCAAGACATTGGAAGTAGATGTTGCCCCAAAGCCGATGCTTCTCTCGTCGATGTCGGTCGCTCCCGTGCCCGTCGTATAATCTATAAGCGAACGGTCGGAAAGTCTGACCCTCATGTAGAGTTTGGTGGTGCCTGCAGGTATATTTGCGGTCTGAGCCCCAGTCCAGTTTAATGTCTGAGTGGTGCTTCCTGTTGTAGTAAAGGTTACAAAGCTACCATTATTAGATGCCTCCCCAGCTTCGAATTTCCCATTACCATTAAAGTCGATCCATGCCATAAGGTATTTGGCACTAGTTGCTGGATTCGTAACTGGTACACTAAGGCTATAAGCAGCCCCTTTTCTGATCTGGTTTGCAGATACCACTATGGCATCTTCGTCCGCCCCATCGCCGTTCAGTCCATTGTTGTCAGCACCGGCTGTTACACTATTTGGAGTCAACTCCAGGTCAGGAGCAATACTCCCTAATGACAGGCCTGTCAACAAAGCATGTGAAGCCGGTGAATAGACCCCGTCCTTCGTAATGTCAAAAGTTGCCGGAGTATCTCCATGGTCGTAAATCGCAGATGTAAGACTATCCCATGTAGTCCCAACAGTAATGCCATCTAAATCGACTGTAGGCGCACTTGTTGCTGTTCCCTGATAGAGTTGTACAGCATTAAATGTAGCAGTGTCAGCCAATGTACCCGTATGCGAAATATCTGCCGTTGTAGGCTCATTTACCGAAGATGGATTAACGTAAAGTTTCACAACATCATTAGTCGAACCTGATATTTGTTCGTATTTTAGTACGACCCGCATATTGGTATTAAAAGGTCTTACTGTAGTTTCATATTCTACTGTACCAGTTCCTGCCGAAGTAGTTCGAAGTACTCCAAAATTAAATCCCGATCCATTGGAACGGATATATAATCTTGCTATCGAAGCGGGTGTTGTTGTTCCTAGGGATAGGAAAAAGTCTCCAGCTGTTTGTGCTGCAGATACATTCACTATTGCACTGGTATATAGTGAAGGAATTGTAGTACTTAATGTCGTAGAAGTAAAACCACGATATACATCTTGTCCAGATGTGGTTAAGGATACCTTGTTCCCAAAATTATTGGCAATAGTACTGGCATATGCTAAATTACCATTTGTAACAGTTACATTGGGAGGACCCGCTGCTATCTGAAGCCAATTGGCATTTGTAAGCAAAGTCCCTGAAGGATAATTAAAGCTTTCGGTAAGCAAATTTTGCGATTTTATAGTAGTGAAGCTACCGACCATCACAAAAATAAATATTGCTACCCGAGAGATGTATCTCCTGAGACCATATTGTATTTGTGTTAATTTCATAAAAAAATAATATTAAATAATATTCTTAAGTTTTAGCTTTCTTTTGTAAGCATGTTACAAGGATATTGAACTCCATGTTTCATAAAGTTTAATATTCAGATTGATGGTGTAATAAAGTATTAAACCATTCTGGTCATCAGACCATATTAAGCAAAAACAAATGTTGAATAGCTATTCGCAATGTTTTCAGATAATCCTGATATACTTAAGATCTATCATTTTTCAGAAATGAAAGCATTAATAATAAACATAAGAAAGACATATAGGGTTTCTCATGTCCATATACATATCCGGGAATAAAAAACATTGAAAATATGTAGTGTGTAAGTAATCACTACATCTAGCATTAGATAATATTAGATGGGGGAGGTCTTATTACTGAAAAAGAATAAAAAGGAATAGCCTTGTAGCTTTCCGGTAATGCTTCTGGTAATATATTGAATAAAACAAAAACAGTCTCAGGAGCCACATAAGGTGTGACAAAGAACATAACAAGATTGTTGACCGGAACGGTAACAGAATTCGCTGTTTTCCGGAAAGGAACAATCTGATGTTCTGGGTCAGTGGAAACAAAATGAGTGAATTCCTGATCCTTGTGTTTTGGGGGTTGTGCTTTAGGTTTTGCCTCTTTTTTTACTTCAAGAACAGGAAGTTTAGCTTTTGTGGCTAGATGTTCCTTGTCTTTTGATAAATCGGGCTCGTCATTTGCCTTGTAGATATCTGCAAGTTCTTTCGAGGAAATGGTTTTAATACTATCAGTTATGATAGTGTTTTTTCCTACAACCAATGTTGTACCCTCGCTCACATAGATTTGGGCGGATAGATTGTAAAAACACAAAAGGAACAGAAAAAGGCTATATAACCTTCTCTGTGTAAAGAAAACACTTCCTATTTGCATTTTTTTCATCATTGTGTGACAAGTGATAATATTGTGTATAATATCACTTGATTTTGCAAATATATGGAAATTCAACAAATATTAACATTTTTTATAATAACATTTGTTAATAATGTGCAAAATTGCAATTTTTTACCTTGTCAGAAGGGTAAATTGCAAAAAGAGTTCAAAGGAAAATTAAAAATAGTGTAATATATTCTTGATTGTAAAAACAAACTATATTTGTTAATTGAAAAATATAATAATAATTAGTTAGGATTTTGCTGGTTCTTATTTTGTTTCAAAATCCACTTCGGGATTTCGTCCATGAGTTCTGCGGAAAGGATATTGTTGTGATATTTGTCTTTATATTCCCAAAGAAAAACTTTGCCTTTGGATTTCATTTCATCAAAAAACTTGAAATTGCTTTGCGGAAAATTATCGGTATCCAGACTTCCGTGAACAATCCAGATTGGCATTTTAAGAAGTTCATCCATTTTATCAAATTGGGAAATCCCAGAAATATTAATAGCCGCAGCAAACAGATCTGGTCTTTTGGAAATCGCATTAGAAGTTGTCGCGCCTCCCATAGAAAATCCCATTACATAGATTCTGTCACGGTCAATATTTTCATTAATGATTAAAGAATCAATGGACTTCAAAACTAAATCCAAATGTTCATTAGACTCAGAAGCTTTGACATTTCTTCTTTCATCGAGATGATAATTGGACGAACGAATTGGAAATTGCGGCGATAAAACATAAACCGGATATTGTTCTCTGTTTTCGGGAAGAAGCCACATTTTAGACAAAATGCCCATTTGAGAAGTATTATTCGTACCAATTGCTCCTGAACCGTGAAATACCAAAACTAATGGATATTTTTTATTCTGTTCTATTGTCTTTGGCCTCAAAAAACGATAGTTCACAGCTACTTTTCCATTATCAAATTTCCCAGCTTTGAAATCAGAATAATCCAGACTCTTGATGTATTTGATTCTGGTTAATGATTGTAAGGAATCAGCTTTATCGTGAAATTCAGTCTTCGATCCATATTTCATCTTCTGCGAAGTGCAGGAAAATAGAAACAGGATTCCGAACAGAAATAATGAAACTTTAAACAACTTAAACATTGGCGATATTTTAAATTAAACCCTTTCAGAATTCAAGTTCCGAAAGGGCAAATTTTATTTTGAATTAATTTTTAATAGCTCTCCTTATCATTCGGAAAATCAGAACTTTTCACGTCTTTTACGTATTGAGAAACTGCACCTGTGATTTCAGAATAAAGGTCAAGGTATCTTCTCAAGAATTTTGGAGAAAAACCTTGATTCATCCCCACCATATCGTGATAAACTAAAACTTGTCCGTCACAATCTTGCCCTGCTCCAATTCCGATTGTAGGAATAGAAATACTTTCCGAAGCTTTTTTGGCAAGTGCTGCAGGAATTTTTTCCAAAACAACCGCAAAACATCCCAATTCTTCCAATAATTTACAGTCAGCAATCAATTTTTCTGCTTCAGCATCTTCTTTCGCTCTTACTTTATATGTTCCGAATTGATAAATACTTTGAGGCGTCAATCCAAGATGTCCACAAACAGGAATCCCAGCATTCACGATTTTTCTAATCGATTCTTCAATTTCTTTTCCACCTTCGATTTTGATAGCGTGTGCGCCACCTTCTTTCATCATTCTCACGGCAGAATCCAAAGCTTTTTCAGGATTACTCTGATAAGTTCCGAAAGGCAAATCAGCCACAACCAAAGCTCTTTCCACACCACGAACAACACATTGTGTGTGATAAATCATCTGGTCCAATGTAATTGGCAAAGTCGTTTCGTGACCAGCCATTACGTTCGCCGCAGAATCACCAATTAGAATTGAATCAACACCACCAGCGTCAACCATTTTCGCAGTTGTAAAATCATAAGCCGTCAGCATTGTGATCTTTTCCTTATCGAATTTCATTTTCCGTAAGGTTTCAGTCGTAATTTTTTTAATTTCAGAATGTACAGACATAAGAATTATTAATGATAATTTATAAGTGATAAATGATTAAAAATGAAAATGATGATTGGAATCAATCATCACTTATCTTTTATCGTTTATATCACCACGTGACCTAATTTGATTAATTTTTCTCTGTTAAGGATTTTGATATTTCTACCTTCTACAGAAATCAAATCATCTTGCTTGAATTCGGAGATTAATCGAATGGCGCTTTCTGTTGCAGTTCCGATCAGGTTGGCGATTTCTTCTCTTGTCAAAGAGATTTTGATGAAGCCTTCTGGGTCTGTTCCCAGTTTTTGCTCCAACAAAACAAGAATCTCTGCCAATCTTTCTCTCACTGTTTTTTGAGCAAGGAAAGTTACTGTATTTGCAGATTCACCCAATTCGTAAGCAATTTTTTGAAGCATTGCGTAAGACAATTTTGGGTCAACTTCCAATAATTTCAAGAAAACATCCGAAGGCAAAAACTGAACTTTCATTGGCGTCATAGCTTCTGCTTTAGCTTGAAAATTCTCCCCGCAAAGCAATGAACGATAACCTATTAGGTCATTTTCTTTACAGAATCTCAAAATCTGGTCTTTACCATAAACACCCGATTTCGATAATTTAGCCGTTCCTTTTTCGATAAAATAAACACCTTTCGGCGATTCACCATCGTCGAAAACGACATCACCTTTTGAGAATTCTAGAACTTTAAGCGCATTACTATAGATTTCAAAATCTTCCGGATTCAAACTTTCGCGTAAAGATTCTTGATTAAATGCTTTTGAGAAATTTTCTTCTATAACCAATTGTTGTTCAAGAGACATACCTATGACATTTGTCAGCAAAAATAAGACTTTTTAACACTACATACCAAGATTTTTGACGTAATTTTGCAATCCAAATATCTGAGAACTTTTTAATGGCAGAACAATGCTTTCATTGCGGTCAGAAAATCGACAAAGAACGCCTTCTTTTTGACGAGAAAATCTTTTGTTGCAACGGCTGTCAATCCGTTTACGAAATTCTGAATTTTCACAACCTTGATAATTTTTACAATATCAATCAACGTTCTGGGATAAGACCGAGCAACGAGAACAATTCACAATTCGATTATCTTGACACGCCTGAGATCTTTACCAAAGTTGTAGATTTCTCCGAAGGCGGAACGACACTTGTGACTTTCAAAATCCCTGTAATTCATTGTTCTTCTTGTATTTGGCTATTAGAAAGTCTTCACACGATTAATAATAAAATCAAATACTCTCAGGTTAATTTCACCAGAAAAACGCTTCAGGTTTCTTTCAAAGAAGAAGAATTGAAACTGAGTGAATTGGCGAAATTCTTAACAAATCTTGGATACAAGCCAATCATCAACCTTGAAACTGCTGAGAAAAAGTACGAAAAATTAGACAAAGGTCTTTTGATAAAATTGGCCGTTGCAGGATTTGCTTTCGGAAACGGAATGTTTTTCAGCTTTCCGGAATATGTTTCTGGTGATGACGTTTGGTTTCATTCATATAAACATCTATTCAGAATTATTTTATTCTTGTTGGCAACAGCTGTTGTATTTTATTCGGCTTCAGATTATTACAAGTCTGCTTGGTACGGCTTGAAGAATAAAATCATCAACATCGATGTTCCGATTGTTTTGGGAATATTCGTGCTTTATGGAAGAAGTATCTATGAAGTTGTAACCGATTATGGCCCAGGTTATTTCGATACACTTTGTGGATTATTGTTCTTTATGTTGCTCGGGAAAACCTTTCAGAAAAGAACTTACAACACGCTTTCATACGACAGGGATTACAAATCTTTTTATCCAATTGCCGTAACAAAAGTTGATTTTGATGGTAAGCAGGAGAATATTCTTCTTTCAGATTTGGCAGTCGGTGATAGAATTATGGTCAGAAATCAAGAAATCATTCCTGTAGATTCGATTTTGATTAAAGGCGAAGGAAACATTGATAATAGTTTTATAACTGGAGAATCTGCTCACATTTCCAAAAAACCGGGCGATAAAATATTTGCCGGAGGAAAACAAACAGGTTCGATTCTGGAACTTGAAGTAATTAAAAGCGTTGATCAAAGTTACCTGACTCAACTCTGGAACAAGGAAGCTTTCAAGAAAATGGACACTGGCCTTGACACTTTGACGAATACAATCAGTAAATACTTCACATTCATCATTTTAGGAATCACACTTTTTGCCGGAATTTATTGGTCGAGAATCGATGTGGAGAAAATGTTCCAAGTTGTTTCCGCGATTCTGATTGTCGCTTGTCCGTGTGCTTTAGCTTTATCAGCGCCATTTACTTTTGGGCATATCATGAGAATTCTTGGTCGTAATAATTTTTATGTAAAAGATACTTTAACCATCGAAAGATTGGCTAAAGTTGACACGTTGGTTTTCGATAAAACAGGAACAATTACGGAAAGTAAAAAGTCGAATATCAATTACATCGGAAGCGAGATTGAAGATTTTGATTTGAGAAATATTAAATCTTTACTTAAAAACTCCAATCATCCGCTTTCCAAGTCACTTTATAATTTCATCGAAGTGAATGATGATTATTTTGAAGTGGAAGATTTTGAGGAAATTTCAGGAAAAGGTTATCAAGCGAAAGTAAGAGGGATTAATTATAAAATCGGCTCTGCAAGCTTCGTTGGAGAGAAATCCCAAGATTTGGAAACGGCAGTTTATATCAAGAAAAATGAGACTTTCATTGGAAAATTCACTTTCAAAAATGAATATCGAAATAACCTTTCTCAGCTTTTCAAAAACCTGAAAAATTACGCCATTAATATTTTAAGTGGTGATAATCCTTCAGAAAAACCAATTCTCGAAAAACTCATTCCGAATGTTTCCGAGATGAAATTCAATCAAAATCCGGAAAACAAACTGGATTTTATCAAAGAATTACAGGACAAAGGACAAAAAGTAGCGATGCTTGGCGACGGATTGAATGATGCCGGAGCTTTGAAACAGAGCAATGTCGGAATTGCAATTTCAGATGACAGCAATTCTTTTACACCTTCATCAGACGTGATTATGAATGGCGATAAAATTCCGGAATTGGATAAATTCTTAGCACTTTCAAAAGATGCAATTACGATTGTAAAAATCACATTCATAATTAGTTTGTGTTATAATGTTATCGGAGTCAGCTTTGCCGTTTCCGGACATATGCATCCGCTTTTCGCTGCGATTTTTATGCCTTTGAGCTCTGTAACTGTTGTAACGTTCACGACACTTTCAACTTGGCTTAGAAGTTCCAAATATTTTAAAATAAAGATTTAGAAAGCCTTTATTTAGAGTGATTATAAATTATCCATATTTCTATCATTCTGACCAAAGTCAGTAATTTTCACTAAATTTGACGACTGTTTTACCTTAAATTTGCGGCTGGTATGGAGATTCTCTACTTGATGATTATCTGCAGCGTTTCTTTAGCTGTAATTTTTCTAATAATTTTCATTATTGGAGCTAAAAAAGGACAGTTTGAAGACGATGAATCGCCGGCGGTCAGGATTCTTTTCGATGACGAGGTGAAGAGAGAAAAGGAGATAGAAACTCCTAAAAATGAAAATGAATAATTGCTATTTGTAGATATGGAAACACAAAAGTTTAGTTATGACAACGGGATTGTTCGCGCTTTTCTTATTGCGACGGTTGTTTTCGGTTTGGTAGGTTTTTTATTGGGACTTACTGCCGCGTTGTTATTATTTTATCCTGAATTACCAGAATTTTTCCTGGGAACAGACGACCCGACAATCAGAACGCTTAGAAGTGAAGGATTGCAGGGATTGGTTCATTCTCAGGGTGCCTTTGGATTTGGTCGTATTAGAATGATGCACACCAGTATGGTGATTTTCGCATTTGTGGGGAACAGCTTTTTCTCAGGATTCTACTACTCTATCCAAAGATTATTAAAAACAAGAATGTGGAGTGACACGCTGTCTTGGATGCATTTCTGGGGGTGGCAATTGATGTTGGTGACAACAATTATCACATTCTTCATGGGTCTTAACACCTCCAAAGAATACGCAGAACACGAATGGCCGATTGACCTTTTGATTTTGGTTGTTTGGCTTATTTTCGGAATCAATATGTTCGCAACGGTTGCGATCAGAAGAGTAAGACATTTGTATGTTGCGATTTGGTTCTACATCGGAACTTGGGTTGCCGTTGCAATGCTTCACATATTCAACAACTTAGAAGTCCCATTGTCTTTCTCAACTTGGAAATCATATTCAGCTTATGCAGGTGTTAAAGATGCCTTGGTACAATGGTGGTATGGTCACAATGCGGTTGCATTCTTCTTGACCACGCCAGTTCTTGGGATGATGTATTACTTCGTACCAAAAGCGGCTGACAGACCAGTTTTCTCATACAAATTATCAATTATCCACTTCTGGTCATTAATCTTCGTATATATCTGGGCTGGCCCTCACCACCTACAATATACTTCTCTACCAGCCTGGGCTCAAGCTGTTGGAACAGGTTTCTCTATTATGTTGATTGCACCATCTTGGGGTGGTATGTTGAACGGACTTCTTACACTAAGAGGAGCTTGGGATAAAGTAAGAGAAAATCCGGTTCTTAAGTTCTTCGTAGTCGCTGTAACTTGTTATGGTATGGCAACTTTTGAAGGTCCGCTTCTGGCAACTAAAACAGTAAACAAAGTAGGTCACTTTACTGACTGGGTAATTGGTCACGTTCACTTAGGTGCACTTGGATGGAACGGATTTATGGCATTTGGTGTTATTTATTACCTGGTTCCGATTTTGTGGAGAACCAAATTGTGGTCTGTAAAATTAGCTAACTGGCATTTCTGGCTAGGAACTTTCGGGATTATTTTCTATGCAGTTCCATTATATATCTCAGGATTTACACAAGGTTTGATGTGGAAACAATTCAATCCGGACGGAACTTTGGTTTATAAAAACTGGCTGGATACTGTAACAGCAATTCTTCCATATTTCAAAATGAGGTTTGTTGGAGGGTTCTTATATTTCTCTGGAGCTATTCTTATGGTTGTGAACTTGATTGCAACAGCAAGAAAAGGCTCTTTCCAAAAAGACGTTTCTGCAGAAGCACCAGCTTTAGCTAACGTAAAAAAAGGAAGAAAAGAAGGAGAAACTTTCCACCTTTGGTTAGAAAGAACTCCTCTATATTTATCAATACTTTCATTTATAGTTTTGGCAATTGGAGGTTCATTAGAAATTTTCCCTACAATATTTGTGAAAGAAAACGTTCCTACAATTTCTGCAGTTAAGCCTTATTCTCCTTTAGAATTAGAAGGTAGGGATATCTACATCAGAGAAGGTTGTAATGCTTGTCACTCACAGATGATTCGTCCTTTCCGTGATGAAGTTGTAAGATTCAACGGTAAGAATGGACAGTATTCAAAAGCTGGGGAATTCATCTATGACAGACCATTCCTATGGGGTTCCAAAAGAACCGGACCGGATTTGCAGAGAGAAGGAGGTGTAAGACCGGATTCTTGGCACTTCAAACATATGTACAACCCAAGGTCTACATCTGCAGGTTCTATTATGCCTAGATATCCTTGGTTGATTGAAAATACATTGGATAGAAGTAAGTCTAAAGCTAAATTGGAATTAATGAAGAATACTTTCGATGTTCCTTATACAAAAGCTCAAATTGACTCTATGGATACCTGGATGAATAACCAGGCAAGTGCTATCGTGAAGAATGTATTCTCTGAAGCTGATGACGTTAAGAAATCTTTCGCTGAGTCTAAAGCCAACAAAGAGAAAGCTGGAGAGAAATTCGTTCCGCTTGAGAAGAGAGAAATCGTAGCATTGATTTCATATCTACAAAGATTAGGTACGGATATCAAGACTACAGAAGTAAAAACAGCTAGTAATTAATATTTAAAATAAAATGATTCCGCAAAGTTTTAAAGACATCGTCTCCAATGTGGAAAACGCAGGTTTCTTCCAAACTTTGGCAATGATCATCTTCATTCTATTTTTTGTGGTTGTGGTTTACATCGTAATCAACAGACCTAAAAAATATTATAGCGAAGAAGAAAATGCGCCTTTGGAAAAAGACCACGACGATGACAAATTTACTTTGTAATTAAAAAGATATTTAATAATGAAAAGAAGAACACCTGTTTATATTAATATTCTAATCGTTTTAGGATTATTATTTGTAGTTTTCTTTATGTTCTCACAGACATCGGATTTTCTATCTACCAGATTTTTCTTGGGAACAGCGTTGATCAGTATCATTGTTGTTTTTATTCAGAATGCTATTGGAGATCTGATTGAGAATGAGAAATTCAAAAAATTAACCGATGCTGAAAAAGCAAATTATCTAGCTGAGAAAAAAATCCCTTACTTCCAATTCCTTTGGAATGGAGCTTTCAAAAGTCAAGGTGAAAAAGAAGAAAAAGATATCCTTATCGACCACGGTTTCGATGGAATCATGGAGCTAGACAATCAGCTTCCAAAATGGTGGTTAGGTCTTTTCTATTTCGGTACAGCTTACTGTATCCTTTATGTTTCTTCATATTTCTTGACAGATTTTGCTCATCCTTACAAAGAATATGAGCAGGAATATAGAGAGCAGACTGCAGCGATCAATGAGTATATGGCAACAGTAACTCAGCCAACTCTAGAAACTGCTGTTTTCTCAGAAGATAACGTAGAAGCTGGAAAAGCGGTTTTCGAGACCAACTGTGTGTCTTGTCACGGAGAAGGAGGAAAAGGAGGTATTGGTCCTAACTTGACGGATAATTTCTGGATCAACCAACCTGAGAAAACATTGTTCAAAAATGTATTCTATATGGTTGATAATGGTAGTAAAAATAACCCAACGATGCAGGCGTGGGGTAAAAATGGTGTAGTTTCTGGATTTGATATGCAAAATGTGGCAGCTTATGTCTATCATATCAACCAAGAACAAGCTCCTATCACACCTGCACAGGGTGGTGCCGCTCCGCAAGGAACAGAGGCACACTGGGAAAAATCTAAATAAACATACAAAAGAGATTGTCAAAATGTCGTTCTGTTCGGAATGATATTTGGAAAATGAATTGAAACAATTCGTTTTTCGGACAATCTCTTTTTTTATCTAAATATTATGAGTGGGACAGAAAAAAAATACAACGAAGCGGAAAGCTGGGTGGTAGAAGCTGAGACATTCAGAGACTCTGTTGGGACAATGGATAATACCGGAAAAAGAAGATGGGTATTTCCAAGAAAACCAAAGGGTAAATATACCAATTACAGGTATTTGGTTAGTATTGTATTATTAACAATCTACTTTGTAATTCCTTTTCTTAAAATCAATGGGAATCCACTTCTTTTATTCAACATTATAGAACGTCAGTTCTTTATTTTCGGTCAGCCATTCTATCCTCAGGATTTCTTTATTCTTGCATTAGGGGCAATTGCTTCACTGATATTCATTATTATTTTCACCGTTGTTTTCGGAAGAATCTTTTGTGGGTGGATATGTCCTCAAACGATTTTCCTGGAAATGATATTCCGTAAAATAGAATATGCCATAGAAGGTGATAGAAATAAGCAGATCAGATTGGACAACCAGGCCTGGGATACCGAAAAGATATGGAAACGTTCTTTGAAATGGAGTATCTTCATCTTGATATCGGTTATCATTACCCATATCATGTTCATGTACATTGTAGGTTATGAAGAGGTTTTTCGCATTATGCAGGAAGGTCCGTTTGCCAAACCTACGAATTTCTTGGTAATGATCCTATTTACCGCTGCTTTCTATTTTGTATTTGCGTGGTTCAGAGAGCAGGTTTGTACCATGGTCTGTCCGTATGGAAGATTACAAGGTGTGCTGATAGACAAAGAAACTATCAACGTTTTCTACGATTACAAAAGAGGTGAAAACCGAGCTAAGTGGAAAAAAGGAGAAGATAGAAAAGCAGCAGGAAAAGGTGATTGTATCGATTGCAAACAATGTGTTGTCGTTTGTCCTACAGGAATCGATATCCGCGATGGTCTGCAAATGGAATGTGTGAACTGCACTGCTTGTATCGATGCTTGCGATGAAGTGATGGTGAAGGTTGGACTTCCGACAGGACTGATCCGTTATGCTTCTGAAAAAGAGATCGAGGAGCAACAGAATTTCAAGTTCTCTGGAAAAATGAAAGCTTATTCCGTTGTTTTGCTTGCTCTTGTTGTTTTCTTAGGCGGTTTGTTATACAATAGGGGAGAGATGGAAGCCAAATTCCTCAAACCTCCAGGATCGACATTCTTCGTAAGGGACGGGAAGATCAATAACACCTATAATTATACTTTTCTTAATAAGTCAAACGAAACCAAAACTGTCATTATTAAAATCATTGAGCCTGCGAATGGTGAAATATCTTCCAGTGCGGCTTCAAGTAAAATTGTTCTGAAGAGAGATGCGATGGTGAAAGGGACAATTACAGTAAGCTTCCCAGAAAGTCAGATCAAACTGTCAAAACAAAATCTGGAATTGGGTGTTTACGATATGAATGGTGAACTATTGGATTCTTATAAAACTTATTTTGAAGGACCATTCAAATTTCAATTTTAAATATTAAAGAATGAAAAACCTAAACTGGGGACACGGATTGATGATTGCACTAGGTTGTTTCATCCTTTTCATCCTGTTTCTGATATTCATTTTTCCGATGGGAAAACAGAACGCGGAAATGATCTCAAATAACTATTACGAAGAAGAACTCCACTATCAGGACATTATTGATGCAAAGGAAAATGCAGCTAAACTTGAAAAAGTGCCAGTTTATAATGCAACGTCGGAAGGTATGCTGATTTCTTTTCCGGAAACTATAAAAGTGGATGAGAACAAGGTGAATTTCGTTTTGTTTCGTACGGATGATTCTAATCTGGATGTAAGAAAAGAGGTAGGTTTACAGCATAATGTTTTCCTGATTCCTAAAAAAGTAATATCCAAAGGTTCTTATACTCTTAAACTAAAATGGACAGAGAATAAAAAACCTTATCAGGTAGATTACGATATCTTATGGAAGTAGCACTCATCATATCTGCAATTGGATTGGGATTCGCATCCGGATTTCATTGTATTGGTATGTGCGGACCTATTGCGCTTTCTATGGGATTGACCAAAAATCAGAAAGCTAATTTCTATCTTCAGAACTTGACTTATCAATTTGGACGAATCCTAACCTATTCCTTTTTAGGAGCAGTTCTGGGAATTATTGGTCAAAGTTTTGAGTTCGCCGGTTTTCAAAAATATTTGACGGTTTCTGTTGGGATTTTATTGATTATAATGGCGATTTCTTCTTTCGGAGGGAAGGATTTCGCTACAAAGATTCCTTTCATTTCGAGAGCCTTATTGAAAGTCAAAATGCAATTGGGAAAGATACTTCAGCGTCCTGATTATAGATCTCGTTTTGCAACAGGAATATTAAATGGCTTTTTACCTTGTGGAATGGTTTATATGGCTTTAACTGCTTCGTTAGCAGCTGGCGGAATTTGGCAGAGTTCACTCTTTATGTTTCTTTTCGGATTGGGAACTTTCCCATTTATGTTTGCGGTTGTTTTCTTAGGGAATTTCATCACAACAGCTTTCCGGATAAGAATTCTGAAAGTCATTCCGGTAATGATGATCATCTTGGGCGGATTATTCGTTTTAAGAGGTCTGGAACTAGGGATTCCGTACGTTTCCCCACATTCCGAATCTTTGCATGTCAATCATTCTACAGATGGGTTTCACACAGACCATACGAATTGTCATTAAATCTTTAACAAAAAAAATCGGCCAAATGACCGATTTATATTTTAAAAAGAAACTTCAGCAGTTTCCTTACCCTTTTGGAAGTTTACGGTTTTCAGGTTACCTTTATAAGTGATATTCATAATATTGACCTGCTTTGGAAATTGACCGATCAGTATACTGTTCCTGATTTTCAGGCTTGAGATATCTGATATATTTCCTACTTCATAATAAACCCAGACCGACTCTCCGTTCACTTGGCTTCCTGTAAATGTCAAGGTTTTTGGAGCGCCATTTATAGCAACATCTACATTATTATTCACATATTTCTTCACTTCTGCTTCAAAACCTGCCGTGTTAGGGTCAATTTTTGTAGCCTGAGAAACATGAGATGTGTTGAGTTTTGTCGTGAATTTCAAAGTTTTGGTTCCGTCGATATAATCAACTTTGGTCATAGACGAAAAGAAATCAAGGTCTTTAAAACTAAAAAAGCTTATTAGTAAAATTCCTAGAGATAATATAAATATAGATTTTTTCATTTTTATAAAATTAAATAACTTTTATTGAAGATATGAGGTCAAATTATATGCCACACATTAGAAATTGACACTAACAGAATATTTATCATAAAAAGATTTGATGTGCTCAACTGCATCTTCTGCGGTATCTACAACTCGAAATAGCGATAGGTCTTGCTCTGCGATCAATCCTTCTTTCAGCAATGTTCCCTTGAACCAATCTAACAAACCGCTCCAGAATTCGCTTCCTACCAACACAATTGGAAACTTTCCTATTTTGTTAGTTTGAATCAAAGTCAAAGCTTCCGAAAGCTCATCCAAAGTTCCAAATCCTCCGGGCATTACCACAAATCCCTGAGAATATTTTACAAACATTACCTTTCTAACGAAAAAATAATCAAAATTGATATTATAACCCTTGTCCACATAAGGATTAAAATGTTGCTCAAAAGGCAATTCGATATTCAGCCCGATAGATTTTCCGTTTCCTTGTGCTCCTCTGTTTCCGGCTTCCATTATTCCCGGACCGCCTCCGGTGATCACTCCAAAACCTATTTCAGTGATTTTCTTGGCGATGTCGGAAGCCATTTTGTAATAGTAGCTTTCTGGTTTCAGTCTAGCTGAACCAAAAATAGAAACACAAGGGCCAATCCTTGCCATTTTTTCGTAACCATCTACAAATTCGGACATTACCCGGAAAACCATCCAACTATCTTTGGTAATGGTTTCATCCCAGGTTTTCTGTCTCAGGCTTTCTTGTAATCTCTTCTCTTCGTCTTGTTGTGTCATCTGAATAATTTTTCTGCTTCTGCAATAGATTCTGGCTTGCCAACATCGATCAAATTGGCCGTATGTTGATAACCTATAATAATATCTTCTTTCATTAGGTCCATATATTCGTCCATAATAGAGAACTTTCCGGTTCGTGTTAATTTCCCGAATATCTCAGAATTCACACAATGGATGCCGCTAAAAGCCAATTCCCTTAATTTGAATATTCCGCCGACAACAGTTTTCTTATTGGTTTTAAGGTTTCTCCAGCCTTTTAGGAACATCTTGTCATTGAACATCAGTTTTCTGGAACTATCTCTGTCCGAAACTGCCAAAGTAATCATCCCACCTTTGAGTTCGTGGATTTTTATAAAATTGGTGATATTAAGGTCGGTCAGAATATCAACATTCATAATTAAGAATGTCTTCTCATTTTCAAGGAACCGTTTGGCAAAAAGTAATCCGCCACCAGTTTCCAGAAGTTCTTCGGACTCGTTTGATATTTCTATATTGGCCCCGAAGTTATCATTCTCTGCCAAGAAAGCCAAGATCTGTCCTCCGAAATGATGGATATTGATCACAAAGTCATTGATGCCGTAACTCTGCAGATACTTGATGTTTCTTTCCAAAAGTGTAACATCATTCACTTTGGCCAAAGCTTTTGGATGATTATCTGTAAAAGGTTTTAATCGGGTACCCATTCCCGCAGCAAATAGTAATGCTTTCATATTTTTAAATGATAAATAATAATTGATGAATGATTAATTCACTCATCAATTTTAAAATAAAGGTTTAAGTTAACAGCAAAAATCTAATTGCTAGAAGCTGACGATAAATTAAGATGCAATTGTTCATCGTGATGGATCTTTACTTTTGCATCAGGAAAGTTTTTTCTAATGAACTCTGCCGTTTTGATAGCCGCATAAACCGAACGATGTTGCCCGCCGGTACATCCAAAGTTAATCTGGAGATTTTCAAAATCTCTTTCAAGATAATTTTTGATGCTGATAGAAATAAGACTGTAAATCGATTTTAAGAAATCCGGCATTTCTGTTTTATTTTCAAGAAACTCCTGAACACCAATATCATTTCCCGTTTGTGCCTTGTATTCTTCTATTCTTCCAGGATTTAGAATTCCTCTGCAATCGAAAACAAAGCCGCCTCCGTTGTCTGTATTATCTTTTGGGATTCCTCCTTTTTTATAAGAAAAACTGTGAATATCAATTACTAATTTATTCTGCATCAACTTTAATTTTGTGTAAAGTTACTTTTTTTAATTTTCTTTGAAAAATCGATCAATTCTGAATTTTAAATTTAATTTTGCATATTAATTGATATAAGGCGTTTCGAATCAAACATATTCCTTATTTTTAAAAATAAATCTTACGCAAAATGAAATTTATAAAATACTGTCTGTTAGCAACTTTACTGATTCTGATGGTAGGTTGCAAAAAAACAAGTGTTGACGGAAGCAGCCGCAAAAGTTTCCAGGAAAGTATCAATGATATGGCTTCCAGCTTGCCGACATTGAAACAGGTAAAATTCAATGAGGCTTTATATATATTGAAAACCTTCGGTGTAGAAGCTGAAGGGGATATTGCAGAAATTGCTGCACTTGGAAAACTTCTGGATGGTAAAAAGACCGCAGAGATCTTTGCTTTGGCAGATCAGGTGGCACAAAAAAATGGTATCGACTGGAGTAGTACAGCTCCGCCAAGTTTAGGTGAAATGAACATATTCGGAAACGAAGTGGCTTCTGAAAAAGACCCGAACGATATTGATGCAGCGGCACTTAATATCATTGTGACCAATATTGCCGGCGATAGTTTGACAGGTTCAAAAGGATTGATCGTTACGCCGCAATTGGTGGACAACAATGGAAAGAAAGTTGATTTTGAGGGCGCTGCATTGGAAACTGTAATGGAAATATCAAGTGGCGGAAACAAGATCTCTACTTCGAAAAACCTGATGCAAGACCCGGCTTTCAGAGGATTTACAATCAAATATTCAACACTTCCAAAAGAAAAAATATTTGAAGAAAAGATAGATATCAAACTGACCGTAAAAACAACTAGAAAGCTTTTACAAATGATCAAAATGGGAATTCCTGTAAATGGAAAAGCGCTCTATACACCACCGGCACCTGTAGTTTCTGACTCACTTCAAGTTCCGGAAACACAAGTTGACCCTCAGACCGGCGAAACTGTTACGCCTCCGCCTGCTCCGGCAAAAGTGACTGCAGACCCGAAAACGACTGTAACAAAATTCCTGAATAATTTGTCTTCTCAGAATTTCAAGGCAGCTTATGATGCTTCGGAAAATCCGAATTGGGGTTCCTATGACAAATTCTCAAATCCGAATTCTGGGTTTGGATCCGTAAAAAACATCAGTGTAAAAAACATTGCCGTTCCTTATAACAAAGATAATTCAGCAAACGTTAACGTCACTTATGATGTAACTGACAAAAACGGGAAAACCACTTCTCTGAATGTGACCTATGGACTGAAAGCGGTTAACAACAATTGGAAGATCACCACTTATAAAATCAACAATTAAAAATAGAAGATGGCATCTGCAGAACTGATCAAGAAATTAGAAGAAACGATAGATAATATTCCTGATTTTCCGATTCCGGGAATCCAGTTCAAGGATATTTGCCCAATTTTTCTTCAGCCAAAATTATATGAAGAAGTAATCGCAGATTTGGCTGATTTCAGTCGTGGAAAAATTGATGTCGTTTGCGGCATCGAAAGCCGAGGCTATCTTTTCGGGATTGCAATTGCTGTTGCTCTAGACGTTCCTTTTGTATTAATTAGAAAAGCAGGAAAACTTCCGCCTCCTTTCATCGGAGAAAAATATGACTTAGAATACGGTTCAGCGGAAATCGAAATGAAAACAGGGCATTTGAAAGAAGGGCAACGCGTTTTGATCCATGATGACCTTTTGGCAACCGGTGGAACTACGGAAGCTGCTGCAAAACTAGTTTCCAAGCAAGGAGCAATTCCTACGCAATTCAGTTTTTTGATTGATCTAAAAGATCTCAATGGTGTAGAAAGGCTCAAAAAATTTAATGCAGAAGTGTATTCGATTCTGAAATATTAAAATATTTTAACCATCAGAAAAAGAAGTTTTTGCATATCAAAAGGAAAACATTAAATTTGCACTCTATTTATTAAAAAAATTATGGCAAACCAGCATAACAAAAACCACGAACAAGAAGGAAAAGAAACAGTAGAATTCTTTAAAGACCTTGATAAAGAAGCGCTTAACATAGAATCATTCTTAGAGAAAAATGCTAAGGTACTTAGTATTGGCTTCGGAGTTCTGATTGTTGCAGTTTTGGGTTGGTTCGGATATCAGCAATTCATTGTTGCTCCTAAAAATGAGGAAGCTACAAAAAGTTACCTTGCTGCTCAGAAAAACCTGGCCGACGGAAAAGAAGACCTAGCTCTTGGTGGAAAATCTGTAGCAAATCCGGGTTTTATCGGAACTTACGATGAATATAGCGGAACAAAAGCGGGTAAACTGTCTGCTTACAACGCAGGTTTGTTAGAATTCAAAAAAGGAAATTATCAGAAAGCTTATGACTTGTTGGACAAATTCAGTTCAGACAACAAAGTTTTGGTTGCTCTAAAATATGGGGCAATGGCAGATTGTCTTTCAAACCTTAATAAAGCTGATGATGCGCTTGCATTGGCAGACAAAGCTTCTTCTGCTTCTGATGACGCTTACACTTCTTACTATTTCACAAAAAAAGCAGGAATGTTAGCTCTGGCTCTTAAGAAAAATGCTGATGCTAAAAAATACTTCGCTGCAATCGAGGAAAAATACCAGGACTATGACAACGGACAATCCGATGCTTTCATAGAAATGACAAAATATTACTAAACAATGGCAACAACTAATCTATCAGATTATAAGCCACTCAATATTTCCAATGCCGATGAATATTCAATCGGCATTGTTGTTTCTGAGTGGAACGATTTTGTAACCTATAATCTTCGCAATGGCGCTATCGAAACGCTGAAAGCAGAGGGAATCAAAGAAGAAAATATTCATATCTATTACGTTCCGGGTGCTTTTGAATTGAGCTTTGCAAGTATGAAGCTTTGCAAATCAAACAAGTTCGCAGCAGTTATCGCTATAGGAAATGTAATTCGTGGGGAAACACCTCATTTCGAATTCGTTTGTTCAGGCGTTACACAAGGAATTAAAGATTGTAATATTTTGACAGATACACCTGCAATTTTCTGTGTTTTGACAGATGACACCAAAGAACAATCTATCGCAAGAAGCGGAGGGAATCTTGGAAACAAAGGTGTAGAAGCAGCTGTTACGGCATTGAAAATGATTGATTTCAATAACAAATCGAATTAGAACTTCTGATTTAGATTTTTAGGAGCTTGATCCCGTCAGTAGTTTATCCTGAGTAAAGTTGAAGGGCTATATCTTTTTTGTTTTTTTCAAAGTTTGTCATTCTGAGCTTGTCGAAGAATCCAAAAACAAAAAGGATGCCGCTACTATCGGGCTATTGACAAACAACGGCATAATTTTTCGTTATAGCTAAAAAGAATTTCTTAATTTTAAAACACAAAATATTGTAAGATGAAATGGACAAACGATAGAAGTGACAACGTAGATGACAGACGCGGTTCCGGCAGTGGAGGCGGAATGCTGGTTGGTGGTGGTTTAGGAACCATCATTATTGCAGCCATTGTTTTCTTTCTGGGAGGTGACCCTTCTGCAATTTTACAAAACAGTACAAATTCTCCACAACAAACTGAACAGAGACAACTTTCCAAGGAAGAACTCAACATCAGAGAGTTTGTGAGAATGTTGACCAAAGAAAATGAAGAAACCTGGGCAAATGTTTTTAACCAAAACGGAATCCAATTCAGACCTGCAAAAGTCGTTTTGTTCGAAAGCACAACTAGTTCAGGCTGTGGGACCGCTCAATCAGAAATGGGACCATTCTATTGTCCATCAGACCAGACCATTTATATGGATATGAGTTTCTTCAATGAACTTCAGCAAAAATTCGGAGCCAAGGTTGGACAATTCACAGTTGCTTATGTTCTCGGACACGAATATGGGCATCATATTCAGAATCTCTTAGGGACATTGGATAAAGTTCATCAATTAAGCCAAAGTGGAAGTGAATCACAAGCCAACAGAATCTCTGTTGCCAACGAATTACAAGCTGACTTTTATGCAGGGCTTTGGGCAAAGCAAACAGACAGTCGCGAAAAGATATTAGAACCCGGTGATATCCAAGAGGCCATGAGCGCTGCCGCTGCTGTAGGAGACGATAACATCCAGAAAAGAGGTCAAGGTTATGTAAATCAGGAAAGTTTCACTCACGGTTCTTCTGCTCAACGAGAAGAATGGTTTATGAGAGGTTACAATACCGGTGATATCAGACAAGGTGATACTTTCAGTGCACTACTGAAATAAAATAAGAAAAACAGAATTTTATAAAACAGAAAAAGCAAGAATCATTCAATTCTTGCTTTTTTTATTATTTAAATATAGACTTTATATTATCCTTGTTTTTCCATTTTCTTAATAAGATTAAGAGCAGAACCTGCTTTGAACCATTCTATTTGTCCAGAGTTGTAAGTGTGGTTTGCCATAATAATATCTTTAGCTCCATCAGCGTGAACAAATTCTAGAGTCAATTGTTTTCCTGGTGCAAATTGGTCAAGGTCAAGAAAATTGATTGTGTCGTCTTCAAGAATCTTGTCATAATCTTCTTTGTTAGCGAAAGTGATTCCTAACATCCCTTGTTTTTTAAGATTTGTTTCGTGGATACGGGCAAATGATTTAACCAAAACAGCTCTTACACCAAGATGTCTAGGCTCCATCGCTGCGTGTTCTCTGGAAGAACCTTCTCCATAATTCTCATCACCAACTACAATTGTAGGAACGCCATCTGCTTTATATTGTCTTGCCGAATCCGGAACTGGTTTGTATTGCCCGTCTTCTTCGTTTTTAACATTATTGGTTTCCATATTGAAAGCATTCACTGCCCCAATCAACATATTGTTGGAGATATTATCAAGGTGTCCTCGGTATTTTAACCAAGGTCCCGCCATAGAAATATGATCTGTGGTGCATTTTCCGTAAGCTTTGATTAGCAGTTTTGCTCCGGTAATATTTTTCCCGTCCCAAGCTGGAAATTCTTCTAACAACTGAAGTCTGTCTGATGTTGGTGAAACAATCACTTCCACATTGGAACCATCTTCAGCAGGAGCAATATAGCCCGGGTCATCTACATCAAATCCTAATTTTGGCAAATCATCTCCGCTTGGTTGGTCTAAAAGAACTTCGACGCCATCTTTGTTTTTAAGTTTATCCGTCAAAGGATTGAATCTCAAATCTCCTGCAATTGCTAAAGCAGTAACCAATTCTGGCGAACCAACGAAAGCATAAGTGTTTGGATTTCCATCCGCTCTTTTAGAAAAGTTTCTGTTGAAAGAGTGTACGATCGTATTTTTTTCTTGTTTCTCAGCTCCTTCACGAGCCCATTGCCCGATACAAGGTCCGCAGGCATTAGCAAAGACCTTACCTCCGATTTCATCAAACGTTTTCAAGAAACCATCTCTTTCTACGGTAAACCTTACTTGTTCAGAACCAGGCGTAATTGTATATTCTGCTTTTACTTCGAGATTTTTTTCTTTAGCTTGTTTGGCGACAGAAGCTGCTCTGGCAATATCTTCGTATGATGAGTTGGTACAAGAACCAATCAATCCTACTTCAATTTTTGTTGGCCATCCATTTTTCTCAGCAATCTCTTTCATTTGCGAAATAGGCGTTGCCAAATCCGGAGTGAAAGGACCGTTGAGATATGGTTCTAAAGTATCCAGATTGATTTCAATAACTTCATCATAATATTTCTCTGGATTTGCGTGAACTTCTGGGTCGGCTTTCAAAACGTGAGCAATGGAATCGGCTGCATCCGCCAGATTTTCTCTGTCTGTTGAACGGAGATATTTGCTCATATTTTGGTCATATTCGAAAATAGAAGTAGTGGCTCCGATTTCCGCACCCATATTACAAATCGTACCTTTTCCGGTACAAGAAAGCGAATTGGCACCTTCACCAAAATATTCTACAATAGCACCAGTTCCTCCTTTTACGGTAAGAATTCCTGCTACTTTAAGAATGATATCTTTTGGAGCAGTCCAGCCATTTAGTCTTCCTGTCAATTTAACGCCGATCATTTTTGGGAATTTAAGTTCCCAAGCCATTCCTGCCATTACATCTACAGCATCGGCTCCACCGACGCCGATGGCAACCATTCCAAGTCCACCAGCATTCACAGTGTGGGAATCGGTTCCAATCATCATTCCGCCAGGAAAAGCATAATTTTCCAAAACCACTTGGTGAATAATTCCGGCTCCAGCTTTCCAAAAACCAATACCATATTTATTAGAAACTGATTGTAAGAATTGATAAACCTCGTTATTCTTATTTTCAGCTTCGATCAGATCTTTGGCTGCACCAACTCTTGCCTGAATCAAGTGATCAGCGTGAACTGTTGATGGAACAGCAACTTTTTTCTTTCCAGCCTGCATAAATTGTAAAAGAGCCATTTGCGCCGTTGCATCCTGCATTGCCACTCTATCAGGAGCAAAGTCTACATAAGATTCTCCTCTTTTAAATGCTTCTTTTGCCTGAGATGGAAAAAGATGGGCGCAAAGAATTTTTTCTGAATAAGTAAGAGGTCTTCCCATAAAAGCTCTTGCTTCGTTTACTCTGGTTTCGAAATCAGAATAAACTTTTTTGATCATATCCAAGTCAAAAGTCATATCTCGATTTTATTTTATTATTAAATTAATTCCCAAAACTCAAGGATTGAAGTTGGAAAATTTACTTTGTTAATTTATCAAATACTATTCCTATAGCTTTTGGAATAGGATTAATAAGTTGAATAATCACAATGTTTTATGTCTATCAAGTTAAGCAAAAAATGAAAATCTTCTCATTGACATAGGTTAAAATAATCCCAACTTTTCTAAAATGGAAAGATTCTAAACAAAAAATGGAAGACTTCAAAAAGAAATCTTCCATTTATATTTAAAAAGCCTTTCGACTAAAATTTAATTTAATTAATGACCAACAGTTACCAATTCTTTAATAGACGGAACGAAAGTCGTTAAATCAATTCCTTCAACTGCTTCTTTATATTCTTCAATACTTGGAATTCTTCCCATAATTGCGGAAAGAACAACCACCGGAGTTGAAGCCAATAAAGATTCTCCTTTTTTACGTTCAGAATCTTCTACAACTCTTCCTTGGAAAAGACGAGTAGAAGTTGCTAAAACAGTGTCTCCTTTCTCAGCTTTTTCCTGATTACCCATACAAAGGTTACAACCTGGACGCTCAAGGTACATCATATTTTCATATTGCGTACGAGCCTCACCTTTCGGAGCTGCATCGTTGAATTCGAAACCGGAATATTTCTCCAATAATTCCCAGTCGCCTTCAGCTTTTAATTCATCAATGATATTATAAGTAGGAGCCGCAACAACTAAGGGAGCCTGGAATTCTACTTTACCATTTTTCTGTTCAAGATTTCTCAACATCTGAGAAACAATTTTCAAGTCGCCTTTGTGAACCATACAAGAACCTACGAAACCAAGGTCAACTTTTTTCTCACCTCCGTAATACGTAAGGTCTCTGATGGTGTCGTGAGTATATCTTTTAGAAACGTCGTCGTTGTTTACATCCGGGTCAGCAATCATTGGCTCAACGATAATGTCTAGGTCAACAACTACTTCAGCATAATATTTTGCATTAGCATCTGGAGTTAAAGCAGGTTTGTCACCTGTTCTGATTTCCTCGATTCTCTTGTTTGCTTTGTTAATTAGACCTTGAAGAACATGGTTTTTGTTGTCCATTCCTTTGTCAATCATAATCTGGATTCTGCTTTTTGCAATTTCCAATGATTCAATCAAAGTATCGTCTTCAGAAATACAGATAGAAGCTTTAGCTTTCATTTCTGCAGTCCAGTCTGTGAATGTAAACGCTTGGTCAGCCGGAAGTGTTCCGATGTGAACCTCTATAATTCTACCTTGGAAAACGTTTTCTCCGTCAAATTGCTTCAACATCTGAGCCTGAGTTGCGTGAACCACATCACGGAAATCCATGTGCTCTTTCATATCTCCTTTGAAAGTCACTTTCACAGATTCAGGAATCGGCATTGAAGCTTCACCTGTTGCCAAAGCAAGTGCTACGGTTCCGGAGTCAGCTCCGAAAGCAACCCCTTTAGACATTCTCGTGTGCGAGTCACCTCCGATGATGATGGCCCATTCGTCCACCGTGATATCATTAAGAACTTTGTGAATAACGTCTGTCATTGCGTGGTATTCACCTTTCGGGTCACGTGCGGTGATCACTCCGAAATCATTCATAAATTTCATTAATTTAGGAATATTAGCCTGAGCTTTTTTATCCCAAACTGAAGCCGTGTGACAACCTGACTGATAAGCTCCGTCAACAATTGGAGAAATTACCGTTGCAGCCATTGATTCCAATTCCTGAGAAGTCATCAAGCCTGTAGTATCCTGGGAACCAACGATATTTACTTCTACGCGAACGTCAGAACCTGCGTGTAATAATTTACCTTCAGTAACACCCACTGCGTTTCTGTTGAAGATTTTTTCAACGGCAGTTAAACCTTGTCCTTCAATAGAAATTTCTTTAGATGGCGCAAAAACTGTGGGAGCTGTAATTCCTAAAGTTTTAGCAGCAAACGTCTGGATTTTTTTACCAAAAACGATAGCGTAAGAACCACCAGCTTTGATGAATTCTAATTTTTGAGGAGTAAATGATTTTGAAATATCTTTCAATTCAGTTTCTCCGTTGTATAATTTTTTCTCTTTAGTATTGATAGTAAGAACTGTTCCTGTAGCAACAGAATATTTTTCTTCCAATACAATATCTCCATTTTCGTTACGGATTGGATTTCCGTTTTCGTCAGTTTTCTTCACCCAGTTTTGTAAATCGATTCCGATACCTCCGGTTACATCAACGGTTGTTAAGAAAATTGGAGAAATACCGTTTGTCCCCGCAACAATTGGAGCGATGTTTACGAAAGGTACATAAGGACTTGCCTGTTTTCCTGTCCAAAGTGCAACGTTGTTTACTCCCGACATACGAGATGAACCAACGCCCATTGTTCCCTTTTCTGCAATCAGCATTACGCTTGCATCAGGATGTTGGGCTTGAAGCATTTTGATTTCATCCTGCGCTTCTGGTGTAATCATACATTTTCCATGAAGTTCTCTGTCTGAACGTGAATGCGCCTGATTTCCTGGCGACAATAAGTCTGTAGAAATGTCACCTTCACCAGCGATGAATGTTACAACCTTGATTTCTTCCGGAACTTCTGGAAGTTTAGTGAAAAATTCTGCTTTTGCATAGCTTTCCAGTATGTCTTTAGCGATTTTGCTTCCCAACTCATACGCTTCTTTTAAACGAGCTGTATCTGCATCATAAAGATAGACCTGAGTTTTAAGAACTTCAGCAGCCTGGGTTGCAATGTTTTCATTATTATCTAAAGCCAGATCAAGCAATACTTCGATTGACGGACCTCCTTTCATATGAGATAGAAGCTCAAAAGCAAAACTTGGCGTGATTTCTGCAACAGCAGACTCGCCAAGGATGATTTCCTTTAGAAATTTTGCCTTAACGCCAGCGGCGCTAGTTGTACCAGGCAAAGTATTATAGATAAAAAATTTAAGAGAATCGGCACGATATTCGTTAGCTGTATCTTTGATTTGTGCAATGATTTCACTTAATAATTCTGCACTGTCAATAGGCTTCGGATGAAGGCCTTGGCTTTTTCTTTCTTCAATCTCTTGGATGTAATCCTGATAATTCATAATAATAGAAGTCTTTTCATTCTTTAATTTAGAAGATTTGTTACTATTGAAAGATTCGGATAGGAACAAAATCTACGCGTAAGGAGATAGGTTTCAGATTTTTATTTTAAATAAATTCCTGATTCTATCGATGGAATTTAATTTCTTGTTAAATTCGCCCAAATTTACGAAATTCTACGCTTTTTCACGAATGGAATAATTTAGATTGAAAATAAATTAGATATGTTTTATCTATATTTTATGTTTTTTATCATAATAATTTCTATTTTGAAAATCGAACAGTTTTAAAAATCACATTGTATTGCAAATCAAGGGATTAATTAAAAGATATAATAAACAAGCTATAATTTTTGTTTTTTTTGTGACTTTGATAGGTGTCTATTATCTTTTTGACCCTACCAAGAGCCCATTCTTTTTAAAATGCCCTTTGAAAATGATCACAGGTTATGATTGTGCTGGTTGTGGTATTCAGAGATCTTTTCATTCCTTGTTGCATTTTAGATTATTGGAAGCATTTAAGTTCAATCCATTGTTTGTTATTTCAATCCCTTTCTTGATATTGGCTTTGCTTTTGTACTTATTTAATAAGAATGACAAGTTAAGTGTTAAATTGGATAATTATGTTTTTAATAAAAAAATCATTGTTTTTGTATTGATAATAATTTTTGTATTTTCGTTGCTTAGAAATTCTGATTATTATAAAGCGATAATCGAATATCTTTAAACACAAACAATATCGATGAAAAAAAAATTTAGCTTACTCTTGATAGGCTGGTTCTTTTTGTCTAATTCTCAGATGAAAAAAGACCAGATTCCTGAACTTATTCCCCAATCAGTAAATCAAAAATTTGGATATATAGATCAAAGTGGAAATTTTATTATTTCTCCAGAGTATCATATTGCTATGTTTTTTTCTGAAGATTGTAATTTGTTGAACTCGCCAAATAAAAATGTTGCGATTTTCGGAAGCTCAGATTATGCCACTGTGGAAAAAGATGAGGTCTCGTATAGGATAGATAAAAAAGGGAATCGAGTCTATCGTTACAGACAGTCTGATCTCGGAAGGTGTGTTTCGTCCTATCATTCTTCTGTTTACAAGGTTTTTGCTCTCAATGGTAGTTATGGATTGGTAAGTAAAAAAGATGTAGATATCACTGGTTACAAAGATTTTAATATTTATCCTCAGTATCAGATGCTTTATGTTTTGCAGGGTGATATGGAAAGTCCCATGATTGTGGCTGTGAAGAATGATAAATTTGGTATTGTAGATAAGAATAATAAAACAATCGTCCCTTTTATCTATGAGGATATAAAAACTAATTTATCGTGGAAAACGGCTAATCTTTTTGAGGTTTCCAAAGATGGAGAGGAATATTTTTTTATCGACAGAAATAATAATGCATATTAATTAAAAAAGATGTAATTTCGCAGTCAGAAATTTAAGGGGTGCTGTAACAAGCTGAGATTATACCCAATGAACCTGGAACAGATAATGCTGTTTAGGGAAACGATTTTTAATGAATAATTAAAAATTGAAAAAATTAATAAAATGTAATTTCCGGAGATTATAAATTATTGATTTTTCATTGCTAATTCTTTTCGCCCCTTTTATTCCAATAAATTTTAACAACAAAGATTTAAACGAATGAAAGGATTTATTTTTTTAGGAGTATTCATTGCTCCATTTTATCTTTCACAAACTGTTCAGGATTCTACGCAAATTACTTCTATTCCTGCAGTTGAGTTCACAAAAAGGACGCCCGTTGCAAAAGCGATCATCAATGTCGAAAAAGATTTGGCGGACAAAAACCTGGGACAGGATTTGCCAATTCTCTTGAAAAACCAAATGTCAGTTGTCTCTACTTCTGATGCTGGAAATGGAGTAGGCTATACAGGACTTAGGATTAGAGGGGCTGCGGGAACAAGTATCAATGTCATGTTGAATGGCGTTCCCTATAATGATTCTGAGTCGCAAGGGACGTTCTTTGTGAATGTTCCGGATCTCACGAGCTCCGCTTCACAAATTGTGATTCAAAGAGGTGTCGGGACGTCTTCAAACGGAGTTTCGGCGTTTGGAGCAAGTGTGAACGTGATTTCTAAAGATCCGTCTGATGAATTTTCTGTAAAAACAGATGATTCTTATGGTTCTTTCAATACTTACAAATATTCTGCTGAAGTTAATTCAGGTAAATTCTGGAAAAACAGATTGTCTGTAATGGGAAGATATACTTACATCCATTCTGATGGTTATATTGACAGGGCTTTTTCAAAGCTTCATTCCTATAACTTCTCTGCTTTGTTCCAGGAAAAAAACACAGAATTGAGATTCCTGGCTTTTGGAGGGAAGGAGAAAACTTATCAAGCTTGGAATGGAGTTGACAAAGCGACCTGGGAAACTGATCCGAGGTATAATTATTCTGGAGAAATTTATGAGGCCAATGGAGATATAAGATATTACGACAACGAAACAGATAATTACAGACAAAATCATTATCAATTATTATGGAATCAAAAATTCTCTGATGATTGGAAATTAGAAACAACAGCGCATTATACCAAAGGAAAGGGCTATTATGAGAATTACAAACAAAATGCTAAATTTTCTAAATACAATCTGCCAAATATCATTGAAAACGGGATTGAAATCAAAACTTCCGATTTTATAAGAAAAAAATGGCTTGACAATGATTTTTATGGTGTGATCTCAACTTTATATGGTAATTTGGGCGATTTGAGTCTTAACGTTGGAGCGGTTGCAAATCAATATTATGGAAGACATTTCGGAAATGTCACCGGCGTTTTTATTCCTCAGATTGATGAGTTCGAGTATTACAGAAATCGTTCTGTGAAAAATGAAGTTTCCGGTTTTGCAAAGGCAATCTATAAGCTTAATCAATTCGAGTTCTTTGGTGATCTACAATTGAGAAATATCGATTATGATACAAAAGTGATCCAGCAAGGCGATGGTGAAGGGGTGGATCTTGATAAGAACTGGACATTTTTCAATCCAAAGGCAGGTGTTAATTTTAATATAGAAAATGGAAAAGTTTTTGTTTCTTATGCTAATGCACATCGTGAACCAAACAGAGATGATCTTTTCGCCAATCCGGAAACAAAAGCCGAAACACTTCACGATTTTGAAGCAGGTTGGGAACAGCAAATCGGAAAAGTTGCTTTGACAGCGAACGCATATTATATGTATTACAAAAACCAGCTGGTTTTGAATGGACAGGTCAACAATGTCGGAGCCTTTATCAGAACCAATAGTGGAAAAAGTTACAGGCTGGGTCTGGAATTAGGAATTCTGTCAAAAATCACAAAAGATTTACAGGTTTCTGCTAACGCAACTTTCAGCGATAACAAAAACAACGATTTTTATATAGAGACAGAGTCCGGGATTCAGAACTTAGGAAATACAGAAATCTCTTTTTCGCCAAGTTTCCTTGCCAATGGGAATATTCTTTATTCACCTTTCAAAAATTTTAATCTTGGCGTTACAGCGCAATATGTTGGCAAACAACATCTGGATAACAATGGAGATAAAGAGAATCAATTGGACGCGTATTTTGTTCCTGATTTTAATATGTCATATAAGCTGCCTCTTAAGAAACAAGATGTGACTTTGAGGTTCTTGTTAAATAATTTCACCGATACGAAGTATGTCAACAACGGTTTTAGTGGACCGTATTACTTCGCACAAGCAGGAATTAACTTCCTTTTTGGGGTTTCTATAAAGCTTAGATGAAAATTTTTAAATTGAAAATCAATTAGTTGTAAAAAATTAAGGTCTATTTTGTAAATTTTTATTTGTTAACTTAAAATTAATATTAGATTTACAACAATTTCAAGTACGTGTATAATGTACATTGAAATTATATATAGACCTTAAAAATTTACATTTATGAAAAAAATCTATTCATTAATGCTTGCCGCATTGGCAGGTGTTACGCTTTCTGCGCAGCTTACTTATACCGTATCGAACGGTGTTTATAATCTTACTTACGGAAAATCAGGTGATTGGAGTTTCTATGATCCACAAAGTCAGCCAACTTTCTATATCCATGTTTGGTCTGCTCAATCTGATGGTGACAATAATCAAGGAAACTTTGATGACGCTTGGTCAAACTCGAATACCACGATGACTTGGAGCGATACAGAGGGAGCTTATGTTGGGACAATTAATTTGAATTCTAAGCTTTTCACAAATTCTAATAATACAATGCCGGCAGGGACTGTCGTTCAAAGAATTGGAGTCGTATTTAAAAACAAACAAAATGGGGCTGATTTCCAATCTGGAGATAGAGACCTTGAAGGGCCAACAACTTTGACAACACTAGCTGTATCTGAAGCTGGTTCAAAAACAAGATCTCAGGTTGCAGCAGGAAAATTATTTACTTCTGTGAAAGGAAATCTGGATATCACAGTTTATGATTTCGGAGGGAAAGTGATCAAAACCTTAAAAGTAACTGCAAATGGAAACCCGATCGATTTAAACCTTTCTCAAAAAGGGATCTATCTGATGACAATTTCCGGACAAAATATCTCAGAATCTGTGAAATTTGCATACTAAGTTTAATTAATTCATATCAATTCAAAAAAGGTTGCCGTAAAAGCAACCTTTTATATTTTCTATAACATCAAAAATTATGTAGTTTTGTGGCGATGAATTTTGAATATCTTTTATATCAATATCTTCTGAAGCATAAAAGGGCAGAAGTTCCGGAATTCGGTGTTTTCGAGCTCACCAGGGAATCTGCTAAAATTGATGCAGAAAATTCTATTATTATTCCTCCGAAAGAGACTGTCACTTTCGAGTATAAACCGTCTGGCTACGACAATCAGTTAGCGAGATATATTGCTGATGAAACCAACTCCAACCTTTTTACTGTTGAGACTGGTCTGAAAAATGAAGTCGCAAAGTGGTTTCAGAAACTACAGACAGAAACTATTCTGAATCTGGAAAATCTTGGACAATATCAATTAAATGAGAATAACAGCGTTGTTAAAGTAACAGACAATGATGATGATGTTTTTGGTTTTGAAAAAGTAGATTTGCAACATCTCAAAACTTTGAAATCAACAAATAATTTCACAGAAGATTACAATTTCAAGAAAGATGTAATTTGGACTTTTATAAGTGTAATTGTTGTTGGAACTGCTGCATTATTTCTTTTTGGAGACCAGGAACTGATATTCGGAAAATCATCAAATATCCCAACAAAGCGAATTGTAAAGAAAGCTGAACCCAAAAAAGTGGTGACAATTCCTAAACAAGATTCAATTAAAATAGATAGTATAAAACCGACAACGAATGCAAAAATCCAAAAAACCAATAGATAGCCTTACGGTAATGACGAACATCGTCCTGCCCAACGAAACCAATTCTTTAAGAAATCTTTTCGGAGGAGAACTATTGTCAAGAATGGACAGAGCAGCTTCTATTTCAGCAACAAGACATTGCGAACGAAGAGTTGTAACGGCTTCTGTGAATCACGTTTCCTTTAATCATCCGATTCCTGAAGGGGGAATCGTAGTTTTGGAATCCAAAGTTTCCAGAGCATTTGGTACATCTATGGAAATCTATGTTGATGTTTGGTTAGATGACCCGATTAATCAGACGAAAATCCAGACTAATGAAGGAATTTATACTTTTGTAGCAGTTGATGAATTCAATCGTCCGATTCCGATTCCTAAAATAGAACCTGAAACAGAATTAGAAATTATCCGTTACGATGCGGCATTGAGAAGAAAAGAATTATCATTGATTCTTTCCGGAAGAATGAAACCTTCAGAATCTGTAGAACTCAAAAAGTTATTTCTGGGAACAGAATAATTAAAAAATATAAACTAAGAGCGGGCTTTATTTAAAGCTCGTTTTTTAATTTTGCACACTCATTTATTCTAAAAATATAAAGTCATTCTAATGAAGATCCTTCAACTAGATAAAAACCATCCACTTATTTCCGAACAACTCACAGCAAAAGGTTTTGTTGTAGAAGAAGACCACTCTTCAACTTATGATGAAGTTTTGGAAAAAATCCAGAATTATGAAGGAATCATCATCCGAAGCCGGATTCCACTGGATAAAAATTTTCTGACGAAAGCTTCTCATCTCAAGTTCATTGCTAGAGTAGGAGCAGGAATGGAAAATATCGATATTGAAACGGCAGAGAATTTAGGAATTAAGCTAATCAATTCTCCAGAAGGAAACCGAGATTCTGTTGCGGAGCACGTTGTTGGAATGTTATTGATTCTGATGAACCGATTATTCATTGCATCTAATGAAGTGAAAAACGGAATCTGGAAACGCGAAGAAAATCGTGGTGATGAATTGCTAGGAAAAACTTTCGGAATCATTGGTTACGGAAATATGGGAAAAGCAACAGCGAAAAGACTTTCTGGTTTTGGAGTTAAAGTTATTTTCCACGATATTTTACCCAATCTTTCCAATGAATTTGCAACGCAAGTTTCTTTGGAAGAACTTCAAAAAAGAGCAGATATTTTAAGTCTTCATATTCCTTTGACAGACGAAACTAATTATTTGATTGATGAAGAATTTATTTTAAAAATGGAAAAGAATTTTTATTTAGTCAATACAGCTCGTGGGAAAAATTTAAAAACTAAAGCTTTAGTAGAAGCAATCGAGTCAGGAAAAGTTTTAGGTGCTTGTCTGGATGTTTTGGAATACGAAAAGCCATCTTTTGAAAATCTGGAAACAGAAAATCAGGATTTGAAGTATTTATTAGATTCTGAAAAAGTGATTGTTACACCGCATATTGGAGGCTGGACACATCAAAGTAAAGAGAAATTGGCACAAGTTATTGTAGATAAAATTCTTGCAGATTTTAAAAATTAAGTCTCGAAAAATTTCTCCACATTTAACAATTCTTAAGAAAATTGGTGTCTTCTAAAGACTCATTTTATGTTAACTTGCGAGCCTTAACGAAGTTTGGATAACAATGAATTTTAGAAAAATAATTACGGCCAGTTTAGCAGTTGCAACCATCATTTCCTGCAAAAAACAAAAAGAAGAAACAGCAGAAATCTACCAATCCAAACTTCCCAATTACAGCAACGTCGATTTATCCAAAGTTTTTACGCCGGCAGAATCTACATTAGAAAACGAGGCTGCAATTCTTCCGCTCATCAATAATTATTATCAGAAAGTCTGGGAAAAAGGCGACCTGAGTGGTGGGATTCTCATTGCGAAAGGCGATAAAATCATCTTTGAAAAATACAGAGGTTTTGGCAGAGAAAACAAGCAAATGCCAATTGATGAAAATACGCCGCTTCACGTGGCTTCGGTCAGCAAAACGATGACTGCAATGGCTGTTTTGAAACTGGTAGAAGGTGGAAAACTGAACTTAGAAGATGATTTGACCAAGTTTTTTCCAAAGTTTCCTTATAAAGATATTACGGTTTTCAGTTTGTTGTCCCAAAGAAGTGGACTTCCAAAATATGAGCATTTTGACCAAGGTATCAAACCTGCTCCTGAAGAATTGAAAAAAGACTTCATTACGAATCAGGATGTTTTGGATATGTTGATTAAATACAAACCGGAATTGGCGCGACTTTCCAACACTGGTTTTATGTATTGCAACACCAACTTTGCTTTGTTGGCGCTGATTGTTGAAAAAGTGACTGCAACACCTTTTCCGGAAGCGATGCAGGAGATTGTTTTCAAACCTTTGAAAATGAATCATACTTTTATATTCCAGAAAAAAGATATTCCGACAGCTTCACAATCGTTTTATAGCGGTTTTAGATTGTATCCATTGGCAAATCTGGACTTGATTTATGGAGATAAAAATGTTTATACAACACCAAAAGATTTACTGAATTTTTCAGTGGCGCTATTTTCAAAAGATTTCTTGAAGCCTGAATTGGCAAGTAAAATCTTCGAACCATACAGCAACGAGAAAAAGGGAATCAATAATTATGGTTTGGGTTTCCGAATGAAGGAATTTGATAACGGTGAAAAGCTGACTTACCATAACGGCTGGTGGCACGGAACCAATTCGGTTTTTGCGCATCTTCTTAAATCGAAAGTGACGATTATCGCTATTGGAAACAAATATTCGCAAAGAGTTTATTCCGCATTATCATTATCAGGATTGTTTGAAAATTTCCCTTTCGAGATGGATAAACTTAATAAAACAATGAATCCAAAAGGCACATCATCGGAAAGCGATTCAGCTAATGTTAATTCTGGGGATTGATTATTGGACGGTTTAATTTGCCTTCAATCCTGTTCTTAGAAAATTCAATGATGTCAAAAGGATTAAGGTCAAGTTTATCAAGCAAAATTCCTACTTGTAATATATTAAAACTAACTTCACCATTTTCTAATTTGGAATATTGTGATTGTGATATTCCCAATATTTCTGCAACATCATCTTGGCGGTAGTCTTTCCTTATTCTTGCTTCTTTTATTAGTTTTAAATTTATTTTCATTGGTGTTTTATTTAGTTAAAAGTAAATAAATTTTATCGAATTTCATATTCCTATTAGAATATTTTATTTTTATAGGAATAGGTACGATTAAATTTTTTTTAGACTTTTACCTTTATTAAAAACACAAGTGCACAAATGTTTTTAAGTGTTATTAAAAAACTATAATTTTCAAAACAATTAAAATAATGAAAAAAATTATTTCAAGTTTAAGCTTAATTGCTTTATGTACAATTAGTTCTTGTACAAGCAATAATGATGAAATCAAAACACCAGTTGATGAATTAACAATTGCAAGCTGACTTAAATTTGTAGATGTAAATGATAGAATTGCGAACCTTGGAGATTCAAAAGTTAAAATTATCCTTTTTACGTTTGAAGAATGGGGTAGAACAAGTAGGCAATGTCATGGTTTTGATCTTTGCCATTTTCAATGGCAGGTTAAAGGGGCAGGTTCTATACAGAATGGGGAAAAGGCAACTTTACTTGAACGTGATACATCTACTAATAAGTATTATGTTGATTTTTTATTATCTGCACCAGTTCCGTCTGATATGCCTATAGAAGAAATTTCGCTTAAAGTTGATGAAGATATTGCAATAAATATTCAACAAGAAATTGGCGAAAATTTAACAGTTAAACAAAACACCTATGCCTTTGATGCTTCATTAGGAGAATATGGAGGATATAGGATTTATTTAGATTAAACTTAAAAAAACATTAATATTTTATTATTTGTGATATAGATTTTTTTTATTTCTTAATTTTCAAGATATGAAATACATTATAACAATACTGATTTTTTTCTCAATTTATTGCTTTTCACAAGAGGGTATGCTTTATGCAAAAGATAATTTAGAAAAGATTACCAGTAAAAATTATGATTCTAATAGTACAAATATTTATATAGCAGATATTGAATCAATTAAAACCATAATACAAAAATCTGGGATAAAATACAAGATTGTTTACAATTTCTCTGCAACTTGTCCTTCTTCAACAGAATCTTTTCCTAAAATAATGGAATTTCTAAAAACTCATAATGATTTTGAATTAATTCCGATAGTAGGTTACAGATATACTAGATTTAGCGAGATAAAAGAATATTTAGAAAAAATTCAATATTACTCTCCTGTTTATTTTTTGGATACAGAATTATATGGTAATAAGAGAAATCCATTCAAGAGATTAGATCTTTTAACTAAGACTATCTGTAAGGATTGCATTTACCAAAAAATGGGATTCTCCAGTTTTTATGTTTTAGACCAATCAAATAACGTATGTGCTCATAATAATTGGGATATTATAGGAAATGAAAAAATGCAACAATTATATGATTTAGTTAATAAATAGTTTATAGTCATTGTTGGAAAAATAAATATAAATTTAATAAATTGATTATCAGAACTTTAATAATTATTAAAGTTCTTTTTTTATTTTTGATGTAATAATTTGTAATTCCAAAATGTCTTACTTTTAAACAACCAAGAAATTAAAAAGGTTTCAAAGAGTAAAAACTTTTAACCTCAAACATTAAACTGAATCTATGACTCAAGAAATCTTTAAACAAACGGTATTTATTCTCAAGGATGAGATGTATCGTTTTGCGAAAAAGTTTTTGATGAGCGCAGACGAAGCCGAAGATGTTGTAATGGATCTGATGATGAAGTTTTGGCAGAAAAAAGAAGAATTAATGGTTGTGGAAAATTTGAAAAGTTTTGCCCTGCGAAGTGTGAAGAACGAATGTCTGAACCGCCTGAAACATCACGAAGTTAAACTCGGATTTGCAAGCCAGACGAGACATCAGTCAGAACTTTACCAGATTGAGACAAATAATATGAAAGAGCAGATCTTGGGATTTATCAACCAACTGCCCGAGAAACAAAAAATGGTCATTCACTTAAAAGATGTCGAGGAGTATGAGATCTCGGAGATTTCGGAAATGATGGAAATGGAAGAAAATGCAGTCCGGGTCAACCTGATGAGAGCCAGACAAAAAGTGAAAGATTCAATTAACAAACTTTATGAATATGAAAACAGACAGATACAAGGATTGGGAATCTAGATTCTTCGAAGGCGAAGAGCTGACGCCGGAAGAACATCTGTTTCTCAAAAACGAAAGTGATAATCCGTATTTTTCTTTTCTGAATGAAGAGAAACAGGAGAAATTAAATATAAGCTTCGAGGATTTCTTGAAGAAAACTGAAGAACCAAAAATAGTTCCGCTTCCGATTGTAAAAAGGAAATCTTACACTCAATATTGGATGGCAGCGAGTTTGGTTCTGCTAATGGGAATCACAGGACTTTGGATGTTCAATAATCCTGAGAACATAGCACCTCAAGTTGCTAGTCATACTGAAAAACCTAAGAAAGGTAAAGCTCGAAAAGTTGTTCCAGTTGAAGAAACTCAGATTCAACAAACGGTCTTAGTTCAGCAAGATGTGCAGCCAAGAAAGCGAACGAATGAGAAGAAAAATACAGTTGACAATCAAGAGTCAAAAATGCGATTCGCTTCTCATCAACCGAAACAAATTAAAACTGATAATCAATCTCAAAATCAAGTAAACTCAGATTCAGATTATAATCCGAATTATGTTATCATCAATGGAAAACCAATCTACAATGAGCAGGAAGCTATTGCTATAACAGAGGATACTTTTAATTATTTTGCAAGTAACGTTACCCAAACCATAAATCACGCGGAATCTGCCCAAAATCAATCATTGGATTTTTACAGGATTCTTAATTTTTAATATCAATCAAATCAAAAAATGAAATCGCTATCTACGAATCTTCTGAAATAGTACTAACGAAATGGCGATTGCATAAGACCTTAGACAACAACCAAAAATTATTATGAAAAAAATATCAATATTCATCGTATTATTTCTTCTGTCCACTAATATTTTCGGACAAACAGAAGAACTTAATAAGCTCTTTGATAAGTATCAGGACACAGAAGGTGTGACCTCTATCAAGATTGCAAAACCTATGTTCAAGTTATTGAATAACCTTAAAATCGATAACGAAGAACTTGGAAAAATTCAACCACTGCTTGCAAAGGTTAATGGACTGAAAATGCTGATTCTGGAAAAACCGGAAACATCAAAAAATCCTCTTGTAGATGAAAAGAAAATAGAGAAAGAAATTTCCAATTCTCTTAAAAATATGAAGTATGAGGAACTGGTAACCGTGAACAATCGTGATGCTAAAATCAAGTTTATGGCTCAGGATATCACAGCCAATGTTATGGATAATTTGATTCTTAACATTATGTCAGAAGACAGTTCTGTTCTGATGATGTTGGATGGGAAAATCTCTATGGATGATGTGAGCAAAATGATGGAGGAGAGCCAAAATGTAACTTCTATTAATCCTGCAAAAACGATTAATTCTTCCACATTTTCTCAAACAAGCACATCCACTCATACTATAACAGACGGTTCTGGAACAACAACTTTTACCACTACGGATAATGCTGGTACATCAAATATTGGAAGCGAGAGAAATGTTCCAGCTTTCAATGGGATAGAAACTTCTTCAGGTGTTGATGTAGAATTCAGCCAAAGTCCAAAACAAAGTGTGGTTGTAAAAGTAGACCCTGAAAAACAGCAATATGTTATTACGGAAGTTGAAAACGGTGTTTTGAAAATCTTTGTGAGAAATAAAGGCGTTAAAAACTTGAACTTCAATAGTCTTAAAGTGATTGTTTCCGGACCAAAACTGTCGAAATTAATTACTAAATCAGGTTCTAGTTTCAAGGCTGTTACGCCTATTAATGAAACTACTTTCGCAGCAAGTTGTTCATCTGGGTCACAGGTTTCAGGAGATTTTAAAATCTCTACAAATACAGCATTGGATGTTTCTTCTGGTGTGAATGTAAAAATCAATCTTGAAACCAAATCTCTTGCTTTAGAAGCTAGCAGCGGAAGTTCTATCAGACTAGCGGGAAAAGCAGATTCGGGAGTTTACAGTGCAAGCAGTGGAAGTTCTATCTCAGCAGGAGATTTCGTAACCAAATCGGCTGTTGTAGATGCTTCTTCAGGGTCAAGTGTGAAAATCAATACAACCGAAAGTTTAACAGCAAGTGCAACATCAGCAGCGTCTGTGCAATACAGAGGAAATCCTTCTAAAGTGACAAAATCTGCCAACGAAAGAACAGGTTCAACTATTAACTCAATCAACTAAAAACTAAAGCTATGATAAGATTCTTATACATCATTATTTTGACGATTGTCGGTTTTTTTCTTCAGTCGTGTATGGTTTCTCAAAATAAAGTTCATACTGATTTTTTTGACAATCCAGGATTCAAAGAAAATTCGACTTTTGTAAGCATCAATGTTCCCACCTTCTTGGCAAAATCATATGTGAAGAATGCTTTGAGAGAAGACGGAGAGAGTCAGGAAGTCATAGACTTGGTAAAGAAAATCAGCGATGTGAAAGTTCTGATTGTAGAAAGTTCTAAAACACCTGTGAAAGCAGAATTTCAGAAATATCTGACCAAAAATAATTACGAAGAATGGATGTCTGTAAAGCAGCAAGGTCAGGTTGTGAGTATCAATGCACAACAATCAAAAGACTTAATCAAGCGAATGATAATCACAGTTAATGATGATAATGACCAAAGTATTTTCGTGGATGTGAAAGGGAAATTCACGCCAGATGATATATCAAAAATTATCAACGCTACCGAAAAAAATCAAATCAAAATCAATAGAAATTAATTTTTCAACAGCCACTATTTTATAGTGGTTTTTTGTGCGTTGGAGAATTTCTAAAAATGAACTTTAGTCACCTTATCGTGAGATTTCAAATAGAGTGGAAGTGCGGCAGAGCCATACCATTTATAAATTTCAACATCAAAAATTCCAGATTTTACAGAAGGGTCTGTCAATACTAAACTTTCAGCGTCTTCTTTGGTTTTCGCATCGAGAATGAAAATTCCTGAATAATTCTTATCATTTTTCTCCGCCATTGGGCCAGCGACAATCAGTTTTCCATCTTTTGCCAATTTGCTGATGTTATCCATATGACCTTTCATCAATTCCGATTTTTTGGCTTTATCTGTGATTTCGGTTTTTCCTTTTTTGAGAATCACAAGATAATAAGTCTTCATTCCGTATTGGTCGGCTCCGAGAGAATCTGCTAATTTTTGGTCAAATCCTTTATTTTGAGCATTGACGAATGAAGAAAATAAGGCTAATGACAGAATTGTAAACAGTGATTTCATTTGTTTAAGTTTATTCCAAATTTAGAATAAAAAATGAAATCTCAGATTGAGATAAGACAATTATCTTCTAAACCTGAAATATTCTGATAATTCGTTTTTCTTTCCTTTCAGAAAATCAGAAGCCATTTCCATCCCAATCACAGAAAAAGTAATCCCGTTTCCTCCAAATCCTAAAACAAAATAAGCACTTGGAAAATCCGGATGTTTCCCGATGTAAGGCAACCCATCTTTAGTTTCGCCAAATGTACCTGCCCAGACAAAATCTGTTCGAAAATTGTTTTTTGGTAAATATTTGTCGAGTTTTTTAACTAACTTTTTTTCCTTGTCAAAAAGTAAAGAATCTCGTTTTTGTGCATTAACAAATTCTTCATCTTCACCGCCAATCAAGATTCGATTATCGTCCGTTGTGCGCATATAAATGTAAGGTTCTGCGGTGTTCCAAACCAAAAGGTCGTTCAGTTCCTTGTGGTCTTTCTCGTGTTGTTCACCAACAATGGCGTAAGTGGAAAGAAGATTCACAAATTTGTCTTTGATGATTTCTGTACTTTCGAAACCGTTACAGAAAATCACTTTTTTGGCTTTAATCGTGTTTCCGTAATCTGTTGTTGCTGTAACTCCGTTTTTCCTGTATTCAAATTTAATAATATCTGTTTTATCGAAAACCTGCAATCCTTTTTTATAATTGAAATGAAGAATGTCGTGCGCCAAACAAAATGCATCGATGCTTCCGCCTTGTTCAGAAAAAATACCACCAAAAGTATTATTGATTTTAAATTTTTTCTTGATTTCGTCTGACGATAGCCATTTCACAGGAAACTTCGCCGATTTTCTAGCTTCGAATTCCTTCTTCAAACCTGGAACATCCTTTTTGAGTGCCGCAAAATAGAGCGATTGTTTTTTCTTGAAACCGCAATCAGATTTGACTTCTTTTGAGATTTTCTGCAAATCATCAATCGAATTATAACAAGCCCAATAAGATTTTTCAGCACCTTTTCTACCAATCATTTTGGAAAGTTCAAAAAGCGGAACATCAATCTCATATTGTAACATAGAAGTTGTGGCGCTCGTGCTTCCGTTCCCGATTTCCCGACGGTCAACCAGAACAGTTTTATAACCATCTTTTATCATTTGATGCGCAAGGAGAGAACCCGTGATTCCACCTCCGATGATGAGGATTTCTGTTTCAATATTTTCTCGGAGTGATGGATAAGAATGTTTCAATCCGTCCTTTACGAGCCAGAATGGTTCGGGAGATTTTAGTTTCATATGAAGATTTAGTTGTTTTTAAAGGTCATATGTAATTGCAAAGCAATTTCATAGTTTATTTCTGATTTGATTTTTTTGTTCTAATCAAAAAGTAAACCGTTGGATTTTTTGACAATAAAAACCTCAAAGATAATTCCTTGAGGTTTGAATTTATAAATTATTGATACGCTTAGTAGTCAACAATTGTCTACGGCACAGTCGTTACATATTTCTTCTGTATTTACCACCCACTTCAAAAAGTGCATTGGTAATCTGCCCAAGCGAACAATATTTCACGGCATCCATCATCACTTCAAATAAGTTTTGCTGATTGATTGCTGCGTGTTGTAATGTTTTTAAAGCTTCTGCGGATTTATCTACATTAGAATTTTGGAAATTATGAAGCATTTCAATCTGGAATTGCTTTTCTTCCTCCGTCGAACGAATAACTTCTCCCGGACGAACCGTTGGCGAACCATCTTTTCCTAAGAACGTATTTACACCGATAATAGGATATTCTCCGGTATGTTTCAGCCATTCATAATGCATTGATTCTTCCTGGATTTTCGAACGTTGGTACATTGTTTCCATTGCACCCAGGACACCACCTCTTTCAGTGATTCTGTCGAATTCTGCGTAAACAGCTTCTTCAACCAAATCCGTTAATTCTTCAATAATAAATGAACCTTGAAGCGGATTTTCGTTTTTCGCCAAACCTAATTCTTTATTGATAATCAACTGAATCGCCATTGCTCTTCTTACAGATTGCTCAGTCGGAGTTGTAATGGCTTCATCATAAGCATTTGTGTGCAATGAATTACAGTTATCGTAGATTGCATAAAGCGCCTGTAAAGTCGTTCTGATATCATTAAAATCAATTTCCTGAGCGTGAAGAGAGCGACCAGAAGTTTGAATGTGATATTTCAACATTTGGCTTCTTTCATCGGCTCCGTATTTCAGTTTCATTGCTTTTGCCCAGATTCTTCTTGCAACACGTCCGATTACTGAATATTCAGGGTCGATTCCGTTGGAAAAGAAGAATGATAAGTTCGGTGCAAAATCGTTGATGTCCATTCCTCTTGACAAATAATATTCCACATAAGTGAAACCATTTGCCAAAGTGAAAGCCAATTGAGAAACCGGATTTGCACCAGCTTCCGCAATGTGATACCCTGAAATAGAAACAGAGTAGAAGTTTCTTACTTTTTCTTTGATGAAATATTCCTGAACGTCGCCCATTAATCTTAAGGCAAATTCAGTAGAGAAAATACACGTATTTTGTGCCTGATCTTCTTTTAAAATATCTGCCTGAACAGTTCCACGGACAGTTGCGATCGTTTTAGCTTTAATTTCAGCATAAACATCAGCTGGAATCACTTCATCACCTGTAATTCCTAATAATTTTAATCCTAAACCATTATTAGAAGGTGGAAGCTCTCCGTTATATTTTGGTCTTGCTAAACCTTTATCGTCAAATTTCGCTTTTAAAACTTCTTCAACTTTAGACTCCAGACCATTTTCAGCAATATATTTTTCAACATTTTGGTCGATGGCCGCATTCATAAAGAAAGCCAGCAACATTGGCGCAGGGCCATTAATGGTCATTGAAACTGAAGTTAATGCATTCACCAGATCAAAACCTGAATATAGTTTTTTAGCATCATCCAAAGTAGCAATTGAAACTCCCGCATTTCCAATTTTTCCATAAATATCCGGTGGTAAAGCAGGGTCTTGTCCATATAATGTTACCGAGTCAAACGCTGTAGACAAACGTTTTGCAGGCATTTCCGCAGAAACATAATGGAATCTTCGGTTGGTTCTTTCAGGGCCACCTTCTCCGGCGAACATCCTCGTTGGATCTTCTCCCGTTCTTTTGAAAGGATAAATTCCCGAAGTAAAAGGGAATCCTCCCGGAAGATTTTCCTGACCTTTCCATTTAATTAAATCACCCCAATCGTTGTATTTTGGTAATGCGATTTTTGGAATTCTTAAATGTGATAAAGATTCTGTTGAGGTTTCTACTTTAATTTCTTTTCCTCTTACAAAGTATGAATAAAACTCTTCGTGGAAAGCTTTTTTCGTATCGGCCCAAGTTTTCAGGAAGTCGATATTTTCCTGTTGAAGTTCTTTTTCCGCCTTTTGATATTCAGCGTCTAAAGTTTCGTTTGAAATAATTTTTTTAACGCCATCAATATGATACATTGTTCGCGCCAGTTTAGCTTGCTTTTCGATGTTGGCATCATAAGTTCTGTTGTTTTCAACAATTTCAGATAAATAACGGACTCTTTTTGGAGGAATGATTGTTACTTCGTCTGTAATTTCCTGTTCAACAAAGTCTTGTAAATTTAAATCAGCAAACTTTTCATTCACTTTGGAAACCAATCTGTTGTATAATTCCGTCGTACCGTGGTCGTTGAACTGCGATGCTTTTGTTGCGTAAACCGGCATTTCATCCAATGGCTGTTCCCACAACAAATGGTTTCTCTGGAACTGTTTTCTAACCGCTTGAAGTGCATCAAGAGCACCTCTTTTGTCGGATTTATTTAAAGCAACTAAATCTGCATAATCCAACATGTCGATTTTCTCCAACTGTGTTGAAGCTCCGTATTCAGGAGTCATTACGTACATAGAAACATCTGCAAAATCAGAAACTTCTGAACCGGATTGTCCAATACCTGAAGTCTCCAAAATGATAACATCTGGATGAGCCAATTTCAAAACATTCAGAGCAGAATGGATGAACGGAGAAACTGACACATTGTTTTCTCTTGTTGCCATAGAACGCATATAAACTCTCGGATCATTGATGGCATTCATACGGATTCTATCGCCCAACAATGCACCTCCTGTTTTCTTTTTCGAAGGGTCAATTGAAATGATAGCAATCTTTTTATCAGGATTTGAACGTAGAAAACGTCTTACCAATTCGTCTGTTAATGAGGATTTTCCTGCACCACCTGTACCTGTAATACCGATGATTGGAATATTTAAGTCTTTTGATTTTTCGTCAATTGCTTTTGCCAAATCAGGTTTTTCTTCCGAAAAATTCTCTACTGCTGAAATGATTTTTGCAATGCTGGTAGAATTTTCAAAACTGATTAAATACAGATCTTCCACATTCACATCTTTTCCTGTCGGAAAATCTGATCTTTTTACTAAATCGTCAATCATTCCCTGTAAACCAAGCTCACGACCGTCATCCGGAGAATAAATCCTATCGATGCCGTAAGACATGATGTCTTCGATTTCTTCAGGCAGAATTACACCGCCACCGCCACCAAATATCTTGATCTGCGAAGCGTTTTTTTCTCTTAAAAGATCGTAGATGTATTTAAAATATTCGTTGTGACCGCCTTGATAAGAGGTTAATGCAATGGCGTTAGCATCTTCTTGGATTGCTGTATTTACAACTTCCTCTGCAGATTTGTCGTGGCCAAGGTGAATGACTTCGCATCCCGTTCCCTGAATCACACGACGCATAATATTGATGGCAGCATCGTGACCGTCAAATAAAGACGCTGCTGTTACGATTCTTACTTTGTTTTTAGGTATATATTTTTGGTTTTCCATTTCTTAAAATCGATGTTTCCAAAGATAATATTTTTTGTGAAATGGAAAAGAGTCAGAGGCTGGAAGTCAGAAGCCGGATGTTTTTATAGCCCCGATTGCAACGGCATCCTTTTTTGTGATTGCGCTGAAAAAGTTTCTAAAAATCTGCTCAACGCCTTTCGCAATCATAAAAAAGATATAGTGGAAAGTGGGATCAAGCTCCTGAAAAATTATTGTTTGATGAACTTGAAGTTTTTGTTCCCTTCCTGTGTTTTGATGATCAACATATAGACACCGCTTGGAAGTTTGGAAACATCGATTTTCGATTTGGTTTCTGAAAGCATTTGTTTTCCGCTCAAATCATAGATCTGAACTTTTTGGATGTCATATTTTGAACTTACGATGTTGATATAGTCTGAAGTGGGATTAGGATAAATGTTGAGATATTTTGCAGTTTCTGCAGTTCCAAGAATTTTTACAAGAGAAATCGGGTCGCGGAAAAGTGACAGGTCAAAAATGACATTGTTATCCAAAACGGAGTAGGTATAAGCTTCGACTGTATATGTTGCGAAATCTGATTCTTCTACACTATTGAAGCTGAGGTCTGTTGTGGCAATATTCATTTTCTGGTCTAGGTTCTTGAACCAGGTAAAGGTGTACTCGTTACCAGAAAGGGATTGTTCCAACTTTGCGGGCTGTCCGATGATCCCTAAAACCTGTACGGTCTCATCATAGCGTTGAGGTGAATAGTCCAATTCTGTCTGCTCGTTGTAATCTACAATGTAACTGGATAATTGGCTTTTATTAAAACGATTGTTGCTGAGATGCGTGATTGCAGGTAATTTATCGTTGATATCTCCGTAAAGATGATTGCTGTTGAGATTCAGCATCAATAATTTTGGCATTCCTATAAATTCTGCAGGAATGTTTCCCGATAATGAATTGTTGTTCAAGAACAATTGTTGAAGGACCGGCAGTCCGGTCAATATAGAAGTTCCTCCTGAGATCTTATTTCTTCCAAGATTCAGAGTCTGAAGTTTTTTCAATAAAGAAACTTGAGTCGGAATCTGAGCTAATTGATTGCTTTCCAAAGAAAGCCATTCTAAATTCACTAAGGTAGATAATCCAGAAGTATTTTGCTCGGTTAAGTTATTGTTGCTTAGATCAAGGCTGGTAAGTTGTGTCAGTAAAGAGACCTGAGTCGGGATTTGTGTCAAAGAATTACCAGAAAGTGAAAGGTAGGTCAGTTTTGAAAGTCCTGCGATATTACCATAAGCATTTGCCAAAATTGAGTTGTTATCTAGTGTCAGACTTTCAAGATTTGAGAAAGTGGTGATCTTTGTTGGAATGCTTTGAAGTCCGAGATCAGCAATGTTCAGACTTTTGATATTATTAAAACTTTGTAATAATCCATTGACATCTGGAATTGTAAAGCTGTTGCCACCCAAAGCAAGATCTTGGACATTGAAAAACCCTGTCAAAGAATTGGTAGGGTCGCCATTCAATCTGTTATTACTAATATCTAATTTGGTCAAAGAACTTAATGAAGAAATTCCCATTGGAACTTCCCCGGAAAGCTGGTTGTTACTAAGGTCCAGTTTGGTAAGATGGGTAAGTGATGAAAAGAATGTTGGGAAAACACCTTTCAGGGCATTACCTGTAAGGTTGAGCTCATCCACCACGCCGTTTTTTACAGAGACCCCAAACCACGTTTTAGGATCTTTTTCCAAGTCCCACGTTCTATTCCAATTTTCGCCATCTGTAGCATTATATATATTTACAAGTGCATTTCTTTCAGCATTGGAGATGCTCCATTGAGAGAACAGGAAATTGGAAATCAGTAAAAAGAATAGAGCTTTTTTCAAATCTGTGTAAAATTAAAAGGCAAATATAATTGATAATACTTTTACTTTCTGCTTTTTTTGAAAATTAATGATTAACATTTTTTTTATCAGAAAACTGATAGAGTGTAATTGCTAGAATTATCAATAAATAAAATCCAACCATCATCCTATTGACCAATACTGGAAAAGCAAGAAATCTGATAAGGACACTTATCATCGTAGCTATAGCAAAGGAAAGTACCAATAGTGGTTTTTTGTCTGTCCTGTGCTTATTGTATAAAGTATTTCCGAGTATTACAATTGTGAATATTAATAAAATAATAAAGTATGAGGAATTGAATTCTAGGAAGATTTTCCTTTTGATGTAATTGATATAGTGACTTAGAATAAAAGGGTCTGGATTGGAAATAGGATAAATCTGCACCTTGGTAAACTGATTCATAAAAAGTACTCCCCAAGAGATTTTAGAATATAGCTGAATGATAATAAAAGATATTGTGATGAAAAGGTAGCTAATTCCTATTTCTGAAATTTTGTAAGTAAAGGATTTTCTGAAAAATAAGATCAAGACCAATAAAAGACTAAAGAAAATAAAATATTCTGGCCTTGTGAATATTGTAAGCATGGCCAAAATAGTTGTAACTATCATATTTTTCTTGTAAATAAAGAAATAACATGTGAGTAATAACAATAGACAACCCAGCATATCAGGTGTAGCATGCCTTGTAGAATCTAGTATGGGTTTGAAAATGGAAATGAGAAGTGTAATTGCAAAAGCCAATTCTGTCCTTTTAAGTTCTTTGTTAAGGAATAAGAACATAAAAAAAATAATTAAAACATAAGAAATAATAGATATCAAAAATGTTGAGGTGGCTGCAGAAAATCCTAGTTTAAAAAATATAGAATTGATGATGTTGTATAAAGGTTTTACAGAAAAAAACTCTAATTCTTCCTCGTAAGCTTTTACATTTTTAGATAATATATAATAATAAGAATCAGAACCAATGGTCTCTGCCTCTGTTATAGATTTTCTGTAAGAAAATATTTCTGGCTTTTTGATAGCCAGTTCATCATAGACTTTTTTATGGATTTCTTCGATATCCATTTCAGGTTCGGTAATTTTATATACCAACCCCATATAAGCCTCTATATCTACATTGTAATACTGATGTGTGTAAAAATAAAAACTCATGATGGAAAGATAGATCATGAGGATTGTAGTATAGATTTTTGTTTTCATAATAGTCTTTGGAAACAAAAATAAAATTTAATTTCCAAATATCAAGAAAGCAGTTGTGAAGATGTAGTTGTTATGAAATTAGAAAAAATAATTTAAATGGAGATTTTACAAAATGACTTTATTCAAAATGCACAAACAAAAAAATCCCGCTTCAAGAACAGGATTTTTAGATTAGATTCATTTGCCAAGATAAGAATTGTACATCCAGACCTCTTTTTCTTGTTCTGTGATATAATCGCTCATTTGGGAGTTGGTTCCCTCGTCTCCAGCTTTGTCCGTGATGTCCAATAGTTCTCTTTGTAGATCAATTACGACTTTGAAGGAATTTAGGATTATTTCAACGCTTTTATTTCCGTCGCTTACTTCTTTACTTTCTTTGATGGTAGAAACGGTTAAATAATCAGAGTAATTGTGAGTTGGGGTCGCTCCCAATGTCAAAATCCTTTCTGCTATTTCATCGATTTTCAAAACCAAACTATTATAAAGTTCCTCAAATTTTGGATGAAGTGTGAAGAATTGTTCCCCCTTTATATTCCAGTGGGAGCCTCTTGTATTTTGATAAAATATGGAATAATTTGCTAAAAGTACATTTAGTTTTTCTGAAATGTTTTTACAATCGGATTCTTTTAATCCAATAATATTGGCGTTTTTCATAAGTATGTTTGTTTGATATTTTGAAGGAAATATCATGCCATAAATTTATTTAGAAACGATGTCTTGATTAAGTTTTTAAAGGAGCTATGAGTAAGATTTCTTATTATTGTGAAAAATTAATAAGCAAAGAATGTTGAAATATAAAATTTTGGCCGTAATAATAGTGATCGTCTATTTTTTGCTGCCTTTTTTCTTTTCTAGCGGAGGGATTGGTGCAGATAGTCTTTCTTATTTTGGAATTGCAGCAGATCTGCCTCATCCAGAAACAGATCTTTTTCCTTTGGGCTATCCTGTATTATTAAGATTGGCATATGGTTTTACTCAGGATTGGTTTTGGGCATCAAGGGTCTTGAGCTTGCTGTTTATTATTGTGACTCTGAGTTTTTCTTATTTTAAAAAATTTTATTTCAGGGAAACGGTTTTATTGTTTACGGGAAAAACTTGTTTTTTTGTCTTTGTGCAAGCGATGTCAGAAGGCCCATTTACCCTGCTCTTATATTTTCTCCTATATTTTTTGTACCAGATGTTTTTTGGGAAAGGCAAAGGTTATCAAAATACCGTTTTTGCTTCGTTGGTTATGATCTGTATGTTTCTGGTAAGGTATTCTGGAATCTATATATATGTATCAGTTTGGGTATTTTTCTTACTGATGTTTTTTAAACTAAGACAGGCTTCATTTTTTAAACAGTTTTTACTGTTCGTTTTTTTATCGGGACTAGGAATTGTTTCTTATTTGATTTTTAATTATTTGCATTTTGGAAGTTTTACTGGTGAAAATTTAAGAGGTGCCGCAATGGCAAACTTACCAATATATATATTAAGGAGTATTTTAGGTGTGGTGAATGTAGTTGATCCTTTTATTGGAATAAAGCCATCTTCATTGAGTTTCGTAAGTATGATGTTTCAGTTTTTTGTACTGGCGATGGATATTGGAATGTTTATTTATCTGCTAAAATTTTATAGAAAAGCAAAACGAGATACTACTTATTACTTTCATATATTATTATGGGTTATAGCATCTGTTTATGCACTTGCATTATTAGTTTCCGGGTGGTTTCAGCAGATTGAAGAAATGAACGTAAGGATGATGGCTGTTGCAAATATCTGTTTGTTTTTTTCATTCCTCATTTTATATTTTAAAAATGTAACTTCAGATAAATATATATGGAGAATAAGTTGTTTCTTTTTTGTGTTTCTTTCATTATATAATCTGAAAGACTACGATATTTTTTTAAGAAATAAAAATATAATAGAACCACAAATGTCTCGGTTTTCAAATAAAAAATATTTGTATAATGACGAAACTCAAATAGAAACTATTACTAATTATCATTTTCCTTTAATTAACAAAACTTTTCAATATAAACACACCAATAAACAAAAAGGCAGTATTAAAGAAAACATTGTTGGAGCTTTGAATCCAAAAATTAAATGGTTAATGAATGATACCATTAAAGATAAATCAAAAGTCTTATACACCTCCCAAATAAGGTTTAAGTAATATTTGAGTTATTAAAACAGCCTTTTATGACCATCCTTGTAAAATTACCATTTCTTTATTAAAACTTTTATTTATTTTAGTCATAACTACTTGTGGATTAAAAAATTATTCATACTTTTGCACCCTAAAATAAAAAGCAATTAAATGCCTACTATTCAACAATTAGTTAGAAAAGGAAGAGTCGCACTTACCAAGAAGAGTAAATCGGCTGCCCTTGATTCTTGTCCACAAAGACGAGGTGTATGTACGAGAGTATATACTACCACTCCTAAGAAACCTAACTCTGCACTTAGAAAAGTTGCAAGGGTAAGACTTTCAAACGGAAAAGAAGTTAACGCCTATATCCCGGGCGAAGGACATAATCTTCAAGAGCACTCGATAGTATTGGTACGCGGAGGGAGAGTTAAGGATTTACCAGGAGTTAGATACCACATCGTAAGAGGTGCGTTGGATACTGCTGGAGTAAACGGAAGAACACAAAGAAGATCTAAGTACGGAGCTAAGAGACCAAAACCAGGTCAGGCAGCTGCTGCACCAGCTAAAGGTAAGAAAAAGTAATCATTAAATAAGGTACAGAAACAATGAGAAAGACAAAAGCGAAAAAAAGACCGTTGTTACCAGATCCAAAGTTTAATGATCAATTGGTAACTAGATTCGTAAACAACTTGATGCTTGATGGTAAGAAGTCAATTGCATTCAAAATATTCTATGATGCATTGGATATCGTAGAAACTAAAAAAGGTGAAACTGAAAAAACTTCATTAGAGATCTGGAAAGATGCATTGACAAACGTTATGCCTCACGTAGAAGTGCGTTCCAGAAGAGTAGGTGGAGCTAACTTCCAGATTCCGATGCCGATCAGAGCGGATAGAAAAATTTCTATGGCGATGAAATGGTTGATCAAATATTCTAAAGCTAGAAATGATAAGTCTATGGCTTTGAAATTGGCTAACGAAGTTGTAGCTGCTTCTAGAGAAGAAGGTGCTGCTTACAAGAAAAAGAGTGATACTCACAAAATGGCGGAAGCTAACAAAGCGTTTTCACACTTTAAATTCTAATCTGAAATGGGAAGAGATCTTAAATTTACAAGAAATATCGGTATTGCTGCGCACATTGATGCGGGTAAGACTACCACTACAGAAAGAATTTTATTCTATACAGGTGTAAACCACAAAATTGGAGAAGTTCACGATGGTGCTTCTACAATGGACTGGATGGAGCAGGAAGCAGAAAGAGGTATCACAATTACTTCTGCTGCAACTACTTGTTCTTGGAACTTTCCAACAGACCAAGGAAAAGCTCTGCCAGAAACTAAACCTTACCACTTCAACATCATCGATACACCGGGACACGTTGACTTCACAGTAGAGGTTAACAGGTCTTTGAGAGTATTGGATGGATTGGTATTCCTTTTCTCTGCAGTAGATGGAGTAGAGCCTCAGTCTGAAACAAACTGGAGACTTGCTGACAACTACAAAGTTGCAAGAATGGGATTCGTAAACAAAATGGACAGACAAGGTGCTGACTTCCTTAACGTGGTAAATCAGGTTAAGACAATGTTAGGGTCTAATGCAGTTCCAATCGTTTTACCAATCGGTGCTGAAGAAGATTTCAAAGGTGTTGTTGACTTAATTAAAAACAGAGCGATCATCTGGGATGAAGCAGGACAAGGAGCTACTTTCGAGGTAGTGCCAATTCCTGAAGACATGAAGGCTGAAGTTTTAGAATATAGAGAGAAACTAGTAGAAGCTGTTGCTGACTACGATGAGACTTTGATGGAGAAATTCTTCGAAGATCCGGATTCAATCTCTGAAGAAGAAATCAACGAAGCTCTTAGAAAAGCTACTATCGATCTATCTATTATCCCAATGACTTGTGGTTCTTCATTCAAGAACAAAGGAGTGCAGTTTATGTTAGATGCAGTATGTAAATACCTGCCTTCTCCATTGGATAAAGATGATATCAAAGGTACTGACCCAAGAACTGACGCTGAAATCACAAGAAAACCATCTGTAGATGAGCCTTTCTCTGCATTAGCATTTAAGATTGCTACCGATCCTTTCGTAGGAAGATTGGCATTCTTCAGAGCATACTCTGGAAGATTAGATGCAGGTTCTTACATCTTGAACACTCGTTCAGGAGATAAAGAAAGAATCTCTAGAATCTATCAGATGCACGCTAACAAGCAAAATCCGGTAGAATATATTGAAGCTGGTGATATTGGTGCTGCTGTTGGATTCAAATCTATTAAAACTGGTGATACAATGTGTGACGAGAAAAACCCGATCGTTCTAGAATCGATGGTTTTCCCTGATCCGGTAATTGGTATCGCTGTTGAGCCTAAAACTAAAGCTGACCAGGATAAAATGGGTAACGCTCTAGCTAAATTGGCTGAAGAAGATCCTACTTTTACTGTAAGAACTGACGAAGCTTCTGGACAAACGATCATCTCTGGTATGGGTGAGCTTCACTTGGATATCATTGTTGACCGTATGAAGAGAGAGTTTAAGGTTGAAGTAAACCAAGGACAACCTCAGGTAGAGTACAAAGAAAACTTGACAAAAGTTGCTAGCCACAGAGAAGTTTACAAAAAACAATCTGGTGGTAAAGGTAAATTTGCTGATATTGTATTTGAACTAGGGCCTGCTGAAGAGGGTAAAATCGGTTTAGAATTCGTTAATGAGATCAAAGGTGGTAACGTTCCTAAGGAATTTGTTCCTGCAATTGAAAAAGGCTTTAAAGCTGCAATGAAAAACGGTCCTTTAGCTGGTTTCGAAGTTGAAGGTATCAAAGTTACTCTTAAAGATGGATCTTTCCATGCAGTGGATTCGGATGCACTTTCTTTTGAATTAGCTGCTAAGCTTGGTTTCAAAGAGGCAGGTAAAGCTGCTAAACCGGTAATCATGGAGCCTATTATGAAATTGGAAGTTGTAACTCCGGAAGAATATATGGGTAACATCATTGGTGACCTTAACAAGAGAAGAGGTACTATCAGTGGTCAGGAAGAGAAGAACGGTGCCGTTGTTATCAAAGGTTCAGTTCCATTGTCTGAAATGTTTGGATATGTTACTACTCTAAGAACACTTTCATCAGGAAGAGCTACTTCTTCTATGGAATTAGAGAAGTACCAAGCTACTCCGCAAAACGTTGCTGAAGATATCATTGCTAAAGCAAAAGGTTAATTTTTAAAGTACAAGAAATGTCACAAAGAATCAGAATAAAACTAAAATCTTACGATTACAACTTGGTAGACAAGTCTGCTGAGAAAATCGTAAAAACGGTAAAGGCTACTGGTGCTGTTGTAAACGGTCCAATTCCATTGCCAACGAATAAGAGAATCTTCACAGTGTTGAGATCTCCGCACGTAAACAAGAAAGCAAGAGAGCAGTTCCAATTATCAGCTCACAAGAGATTGATGGATATCTACTCTTCTTCTTCTAAAACTGTTGATGCTCTAATGAAATTAGAACTTCCTTCAGGAGTTGACGTAGAAATTAAAGTGTGATAATTCACATACTATAACAAAGGCCATTCTCATTTTGAGAATGGCTTTTTATTTATATCTAATTCAATAGATGATTAACAAACCTTAAAAAAAGCTTAAAGAAGTATTTAATAAATTTATTAAAATCTATGTTTTTTATAGATAAATTAAATGCTATTGTTAAAATTTTATTATTTTTTTAAAATCAATGAATTAATCGTAATAAAATATTACATTTGTCGCCTTAATTTTAAAAATATGAAGAAAATTTTAATCACTTTGTTGTTCGCTTCAACACTTCCTTTGGTAAGTGCACAGTGGCGCAAAACAGAAATGCATGGCAGTAAACTTAGAGCAACTGCGGATGATAAGTCTTATTATACTTTAGATTTGTCTCAATTGCGAAATCAATTGTCATCAGCTCAAAGAATGAGAGAAGGAAACAATGGAATTGAAATCAGTATCCCGACTATAGATGGGAAGACGGAAAGGTTCAAAGTTTTCAGTTTCCCTGTAATGGTGGACGAACTTGCAGAGAAGTACCAGCTTGGGTCATATTATGGCGTGAGTGTGTCTGACCCTGCTGTTACAGTTAGATTTAGTGTTGCTCCAAATGATTTCCAGTCTATGATGTTCAGAAATGGCGTTTCAGAATTTATTGAGCCTGCCAATACAGACAAAACAGTTTATGGTGTCCATTACAAAACTGGTAAATCGGAAGCGAACGGAGTCTTTTGTTCTACAAAAGAACCAGGACGTGAAGACATGAGCAAATTAATTCAACAAGGTAGTGATTATGTAAATAGTCCAATGTTTACACAAAGAAGTTCTGATAAAAAATACAGAACACTACGTTTGGCAATGTCTACTACGGCAGAATATGGTAACTTCTTTAGTGGAACAACTGCTGGGGCCTTGACTCAAGTCAATGCAACTTTAACAAGAGTAAACGGCGTATTTGAAAAAGAATTGGGTCTTCATTTGATCATGCAAGATTATCCCTCTTTATTATATTATGGCACAGTCACTGCAGACCCTTATTCTACGGTAACTAGTGCTACATCTCCTCCAAGTGCTTGGAATAGCCAATTAATGAATACTTTGCATTCTGTTGTAGGTGATGCTAATTTTGATATTGGGCATTTGTTTGGTGCTTCTGGCGGTGGAGGTAATGCAGGTTGTATTGGTTGCGTTTGTAGCAATACGCTCGCAATCGGAAATGGAAGTGCTACAGATACATATAAAGGAGCGGGAATTACTTCTCCTGCCACAGGAACTAAAAATGCTTCTACAACATATCCACCTTCCGGCGATAGCTTCGATATAGATTATGTTGCTCATGAGATGGGGCATCAGCTTGGTGCTTATCATACTTATAGCTGGTATGAGGGTACAGGTGTTAATTATGAACCAGGCTCAGGATCTACCATAATGGGCTATGCTGGAATCACAGGAAGTGACCTTGATGTTCAAGCACATTCAGATGCTTATTTCCATGTTGGAAGTATTACGAACATACAGACAAATTTGGCACTTTCATCTAAAACCTGCGATATAGAAACAGCTATCACAAATAGCCCACCAGTAATTACCGCAATGCCTACTTATACAATTCCATTGAATACAGCTTTTGTGTTGACTGCTACAGCTACGGATCCTGACGGAGATGCTATGACTTATTGTTGGGAGCAAGCAAATAGCTCTACTTCTGCAATTGGCGAGCCATGGGGGACAGGTGCAGGTATTAGTAATAATACCTCTTATGGAAGTGGTCATGTGTTAGGGGCAACTGCTTCAGGAGCTATGTTTAGATCATTGCCTCCTGTATCCTCACCAACAAGATATTTTCCGGCACTTGCAACTGTACTAGGTGGGGCTGTGAAAAACTTATCAAATTGGGAATCGACATCTTCAGTGGCAAGATCAACGGTATTTAGAGTTACTGTTAGGGATTTAAATGCAACCAATCCGCAAACTGCTTTTGCTAATCAAGTGGTAACGGTAGGTTCTGCTGCAGCATTTACAGTAAGTACAACTTCATTGGCAGCGGGCTCTAATTCAACTATTACCTGGGTGCCATCCGGAACAACGGCCTCGCCTTATAATGTAGCGAATGTTAAAATCGATTTCACGTCTGACAATGGAGCTACGTGGACTACTTTAGCAGAATCTGTACCTAACTCAGGCTCGGCTAGTGTTGATGTGCCATCATCATTGTCTGGTAAATCAGGACATATTAGAGTGTCTGCTATAGGGAATATATTTTATGCTGTGAAAGCGGCTTCAGTTGCAACTTTGGCTGTATCAGATGTTAACAGAAAATCAGTCCAAGTTTATCCAAACCCTGTGAAAGATGTATTGAGTGTTTCTAATGCAGCCTCAACTTCATCTTACGAAATCTTCAATACTGCCGGTCAAATCGTTTCTAAAGGAACTTTGTCAACAGGTAAAGTTTTAGTGAATAAATTAACCAAAGGTGTTTATTTTATCAACATAGATGATAACGGAACAGTTACTAAAACTAAATTCGTAAAAGAATAATAATTCTAGTATGATATTTCAATCAAGGCCTCCAATTTTGGAGGTCTTTTCCTTTATAAAATTAATTAACTTTGAAAATAAAATGAGCAATAAAAACCTCTTCGAGAAATTCTCAAATTGGGCTACTAATTTTACGGGTAGCTCATATGCTTTCATAGCAGCTGTATCAATTGTTATAATCTGGGCAGTTAGTGGTCCGGTTTTCAACTATTCTGAAACATGGCAATTGGTGATCAATACAGGGACTACAATCATCACTTTTCTTATGGTTTTTCTGATTCAAAAATCTCAGAATAAGGATAGTAAGGCAATTCAGTTAAAACTTAATGAACTCATTGCTGCGAGCAAGCAGGCTAGTAATAGAATGGTAGATATAGAGGATCTCACAGAAAAAGAATTGGATCAGCTGCATCAATATTTTGTGAGGATAGCTGAGCTGTCCAAAAAAGCAGAGAATATTCACAAATGTTATTCTATAGATGCTGCCGAGAAAAAGCATATGAGTAAATATTTTGATGAGGAGAGTAAATTATAAATAAGCTATCCAAACCTTGATTTTGAAGAGAATTTTTTGCCAAAATCACGTAACTCACAAATTATCAAATAATTTCCGAATATTTATTTGTCAATATAAAAAATATTCATAAATTTGCACACTCATTTTAGGGAAGGAGTATGCCTATTTCAGACATAGAATATGACGAACACCGCTAAAATGCTAAGTTTTAATATAATAGATATATATAAATAATGTCAGGTATTATTGGTAAAAAAATCGGTATGACATCTTTGTTTAGCGAAGAAGGAAAAAACATTCCTTGTACAGTTATTCAGGCTGGTCCATGCGCGGTTTTACAGGTCAGAACCGAAGAAGTTGACGGGTATGTTGCCGTACAGCTAGGTTTCGATGACAAGAGTGAGAAGAACGTTGGTAAAGCGTTAGCTGGCCATTTCAAAAAGGCTGGTTCAACTCCTAAGGCTAAGTTGGTAGAATTCAGAAATGCATTCGAGCACGAGGTTAAAACAGGAGATTTGGTAGAAGTTAACATGTTTGCAGAAGGTGAGTATGTGGATGTAACAGGAACTTCTAAAGGTAAAGGTTTCCAAGGTGTTGTTAAAAGACACGGATTTGGAGGTGTAATGCAAGCTACTCACGGTCAGCACAACAGACTTAGAGCTCCAGGTTCTATCGGTGCTGGATCGGATCCTTCAAGAGTATTCAAAGGAATGAGAATGGCTGGTAGAATGGGAGGTAAGCAGGTAACTGTTCAAAACCTTCAAGTGTTAAAAGTAGATGAAGAACAAAATCTTTTAGTGGTAAAAGGTGCTGTTCCGGGAGCTAAAAATTCTTATGTAATTATCAAGAAATGGAACTAGTAGTATTAAATACATCAGGAAAAGAGACCGGAAGAAAAGTAACTCTAGACGAAACAGTTTTCGGAATTGAGCCAAATCAGCATGCGGTTTACTTAGAGGTTAAGCAATATCTTGCTGCACAAAGACAAGGTACTCATAAATCAAAAGAGAGAAGCGAAATTACTGCTTCTACAAGAAAGCTTAAGAAACAAAAAGGTTCAGGTTCTGCGAGATATGGTGATATCAAGTCACCAACTTTCAAAGGTGGAGGTAGAGTTTTTGGTCCAAAACCAAGAGACTACAGATTCAAATTGAACAAAGCACTTAAGAGATTGGCTAAAAAATCTGTTCTTTCTCAAAAATTGAGAGATAATAGTATCAGAGTTGTAGAGAATTTGACTTTCGAAGCTCCTAAGACCAAAGAATTCATCACTTTGTTGGATGCTTTGACTCTTACAGGTAAGAAATCATTGTTCGTACTTCCTGAGGCTAACAAGAATGTATATTTATCTTCAAGAAACTTGCCTAAAACAAGAGTATTGAATTATAACGAGATTTCTTCTTATGATTTGATCAACGCAGGTGAGATTATCTTCTTAGAAGATGCAGTAGAAAAATTTCAGGAAAACTTAAAGAAATAGATCATGTCACTTATTATTAAACCAATTATTTCGGAAAAAGCAAACTATCTTACAGATCTAAGAGGTGCTTATTCTTTCTTGGTTGCCCCAAAAGCAAACAAGATCCAGATCAAAGGTGCTATAGAGGCAGCTTACGGTGTAAAAGTAGCGGACGTTAGAACGATGATCTATGCGCCTAAAGTTTCTGCTAAGCATACAAAAAAAGGACTTCAAGTTGGAAAGACCAATAAATTGAAAAAAGCTGTGGTAACATTAGCTGCTGGAGAAGTTATTGATATTTTCGCAACAAATTAATTAATTATAAATAATAGTAATGTCTGTTAGAAAATTAAAACCTATCACCCCGGGACAGAGATTCAGAGTTGTTAATAACTTTGAGGAAATTACTACCAACAAACCAGAGAAATCTCTAACAGTTGGTATTAAAAAGTCAGGTGGACGTAACCAAACTGGTAAAATGACCATGCGTTACACCGGCGGTGGACACAAAAAGAAATACAGAATTATCGACTTCAAAAGAAACAAGCAAGATATTGAAGCTACGGTAAAAACTGTGGAGTACGATCCAAACAGAACTGCATTTATCGCTCTATTGGAGTATGCAGACGGAGAAAAGAGATATATCATCGCACCAAATGGTATCAAAGTTGACCAGAAAGTTATTTCTGGAGAAAGTGTAGAGCCTAATGTAGGTAACGCGATGAAATTGAAAAGCATTCCACTAGGAACTGTGATTTCTTGTATCGAAATGAAGCCGGGACAAGGTGCTATCCTTGCAAGAAGTGCCGGTTCTTCAGCTCAATTGACTTCTAGAGATGGTAAGTATGCAATCGTTAAATTGCCTTCAGGTGAATCTAGAATGATTCTTACTGAGTGTTATGCAATGATTGGATCTGTTTCTAACTCAGACCATCAGTTGACTGTATCAGGTAAGGCTGGTAGAAGCAGATGGTTAGGTAGAAGACCAAGAACTAGACCAGTAGTGATGAACCCGGTTGATCACCCAATGGGAGGTGGTGAAGGACGTTCTTCTGGAGGTCACCCAAGATCTAGAAACGGTAAACCGGCTAAAGGTTACAAAACTAGAAAGAAAAACAAAGTGTCTAACCGTTACATCGTATCTAAAAGAAAATAATTATGGCAAGATCACTTAAAAAAGGACCATTCATTCATCATACTTTAGATAAGAAGGTTCAGGCAAATGTAGAGTCTGGTAAGAAGACTGTAATCAAAACTTGGTCTAGAGCATCTATGATTTCTCCAGACTTTGTAGGTCAAACTATCGCTGTACACAACGGGAAATCTTTTATCCCGGTTTACGTTACAGAAAACATGGTTGGACACAAATTAGGCGAATTTTCTCCGACAAGATCTTTCAGAGGTCACGGTGGTAACAAAAATAAAGGCGGTAGATAATCATGGGATCAAGAAAAAGAGAAAGTGCATTAGCACGTAAAATAGCAAACCAAGATGTAGCAAAAGCGTTACACAACGATTGCCCATCTTCTCCAAGAAAAATGAGATTAGTTGCTGATATCATTAGAGGAGTAGAGGTAGAAAAAGCTTTATCTATTCTTAAATATTCTAAGAAAGACGCTTCTAATAAATTAGAAAAAGTATTGCTTTCTGCTATCGCAAACTGGCAGTCAAAAAACGAAGGTGCTGATATCGAAGAAGCTAACCTAATCGTTAAAGAAATATTTGTAGACAGTGCAAGACAATTGAAGAGACTAAGACCTGCTCCACAAGGTAGAGGTTATAGAATCAGAAAAAGATCGAACCACATTACATTAATCTTAGGTACTAAAAATTAATTCAAGGTATGGGACAGAAGACAAATCCAATTGGTAACAGATTAGGTATCATCAGAGGATGGGATTCTAACTGGTTTGGTGGAAACGATTATGGAGACAGAATCGCGGAAGACTACAAGATCAGAAGATACCTTGAAGCAAGATTATCTAAAGGTGGTATCTCAAAAATTTATATTGAGAGAACACTTAAATTAGTAACTGTGACTATCACAACTGCTAGACCGGGACTTATCATCGGTAAAGGGGGACAGGAAGTTGACAAACTAAAAGAAGAGTTGAAAAAATTGACTGGAAAAGATATCCAGATCAATATTTTCGAAATCAAAAGACCTGAGCTTGATGCAGTATTGGTTGCGGACAGCATCGCTAAGCAGATCGAAAACCGTATCTCTTACAGAAGAGCTGTGAAAATGGCTATCGCTTCTACAATGAGAATGGGAGCTGAAGGTATCAAAGTTCAGATTTCTGGAAGATTGAACGGAGCTGAGATGGCACGTTCTGAAAACTTCAAAGAAGGAAGAATCCCTTTGTCTACTTTCCGTGCAGATATCGATTACCACATCGGTGAAGCATTGACTCAATACGGTAAGCTAGGTGTTAAAGTTTGGATCATGAAAGGAGAAGTATATGGTAAAAGAGACCTTACTCCACTTGTGGGACAACAGAAAAAAGCGCCTGCTGGAGGTAGAAACGAAAGAAATGACAGAGGAGAAAGAGGCGACAGAAAACCAAGAAGAAATAATTAATAAAATTTTAGAGGATAGTTTTTAAATGACCGTTACTTTTTTAAAATCTAAATTCTAAAATCTAAAATTTAAGAAATTATGTTACAACCAAAAAGAACCAAATTCCGTAGAGTTCATAAGATGAAAATGAAGGGGATTGCTCAAAGAGGTAATCAACTTGCTTACGGAACTTTCGGAATCAAAGCTACAGAGGGAGCTTGGGTTACTGCAAGACAAATTGAAGCTGCTCGTATCGCTGCTACAAGATATATGAAAAGAGAAGGTCAGCTATGGATCAAAATCTTCCCGGATAAGCCAATTACCAAAAAACCAGCGGAAGTACGTATGGGTAAAGGTAAAGGTGCTGTGGAATATTGGGTAGCTGTAGTAAAACCAGGTAAAATTATGTTCGAAGTTGGTGGTGTACCTTATGACGTAGCAAAAGAAGCTCTTAGGCTTGCTGCTCAAAAGTTACCGATCGTTACCAAGTTCGTAGTTGCAAACGATTTCGTTAAACCTCTATAATCTCTATTAAAATGAAAAAAGCTGACATCAAAAATTTAAGCGTAGAGGATATCAAAGTTCAATTGGATGACGCTAAAGCTAACTATTCAAAATTGAAATTAGCTCACAGAATTAGCCCAGTTGAAAATCCGATTCAGATCAGAGATTTGAGAAAAACGATTGCAAGACTTAACACAGAATTAACTAACAAACAATAATTCCTTTTTACAATGGACAGAAATTTAAGAAAAGAACGTATTGGAATAGTTTCCAGCAATAAAATGGAAAAGACTATTGTTGTTAGTGAAACTACAAGAGTGAAACATCCAATGTACGGTAAATTCGTTTTGAAAACGAAAAAATATACTGCACATGATGAGAACAACGAGTGCACAGAAGGAGATACAGTTTTAATTACTGAAACTAGACCTTTGAGCAAGAGCAAAAGATGGAGATTAGTAAGAATCATTGAAAAAGCTAAGTAATAATGTTACAAACAGAATCAAGATTAAAAGTTGCTGATAACACAGGTGCAAAAGAAGTACTAGTTATCAGAGTTCTAGGAGGAACTAGAAGAAGATATGCTTCAGTTGGTGATAAAATCGTTGTTACTATCAAAGATTCTACGCCATCAGGAAACGCTAAAAAAGGTCAAGTATCTAAAGCAGTAGTAGTAAGAACTAAAAAAGCAGTTAGAAGAAAAGATGGATCTTACATCAAATTCGAAGACAATGCTTGCGTACTTCTAAATGCTGCTGGAGAAATGAGAGGGACACGTGTTTTCGGACCAGTTGCTCGTGAGTTGAGAGACAAAGAATATATGAAGGTTATTTCATTAGCTCCTGAAGTACTTTAATTTTAAAATTTACAAAAATGACAAAAGTTAAAATAAAAAGAGGAGACAACGTCATCGTTACTACTGGAAAAAATAAAGGGAGTAAAGGTGAAGTTCTTGAAGTGATCAAGAAAGAAGGTAAAGATCCTAGAGTTATCGTTGCAGGTATCAATATTGTTAAAAAACATACTAAACCGTCTGCACAGAATCCTCAAGGTGGGATCGTTGAAAAGGAAGCTTCACTACATATTTCAAACGTATCATTGACTGATAAAAGCGGAAAAGCTACCAAAGTTGGATACAAAGTAGAAGGTGATAAAAAAGTAAGAGTTGCTAAAACAACCGGTGAAACTTTATAATTTAAATTACAATGGAATATATAGTAAGACCAAAACAACAATATAAAGACAAGATTGTTCCTGCAATGATGGAAGAATTTGGGTACAAATCTGTAATGCAGGTTCCTAAATTATTGAAGATCGTTGTAAGCCAAGGACTTGGTGCAGCTGTTCAAGACAAAAAGATCGTTGACTATGCTGTAGAAGAATTGACTGCTATCACTGGACAAAAAGCTGTAGGTACTTTATCTAAAAAAGATGAGGCTGCTTTCAAACTTAGAAAAGGAATGCCAATCGGAGCTAGAGTAACTCTTAGAGCTGATAAAATGTATGAGTTCCTTGACAGATTGACGTCTTCTGCTCTACCAAGAATTAGAGATTTTTCTGGTATCAAAGCTGAAGGTTTCGACGGAAGAGGTAATTATAACTTAGGTATTACCGAGCAGATTATCTTCCCGGAGATCGTTATCGACAAGGTGAAAAAAATCCAAGGGATGGACATCACTTTCGTAACTTCTGCTAATACAGATAAAGAAGCAAAAGCGTTATTAACTCACTTCGGTTTACCTTTCAAAAAGAACTAAGAAATGGCTAAAGAATCAATGAAAGCGCGTGAGCGCAAAAGAGAAGCTACTGTAGCTAAATATGCTGAAAAAAGAAAAGCTTTGAAAGAAGCTGGAGATTATGAAGCATTACAAAAATTGCCTAAAAATGCTTCTCCTGTAAGATTACACAACAGATGTAAATTGACAGGAAGACCAAGAGGATATATGAGAACATTCGGTATTTCCAGAGTAACTTTCCGTGAAATGGCTAACAATGGTCTTATACCAGGAGTTAAGAAAGCTAGTTGGTAAGCAATTAAAAAAAATCGAGGCAATTAAGTTGTTGAGATACTAAAGATAGAGATGTCAAATTTTTGATATCTCTATCTTCAAGTCTTTTCAATACTGGTTGTCATTAACCAATAATTTAAAACAAAGAAATGGTAACAGATCCAATTTCAGATTTCCTAACAAGAGTAAGGAACGCACAAAGCGCAGGCCACAAAGTGGTGGAAATTCCTGCATCGAAAATCAAAAAAGAGATCACTAAGATTCTTTTTGACCAAGGTTATATCTTGAACTACAAGTTCGAGGATAATGCAGTTCAAGGAGCTATCAAGATCGCTTTGAAGTATGACAAGCAAACGAACAAACCAGCTATCAAGTCTATCCAAAGAGCTTCTAGACCAGGTCTTCGTCAGTACAAAGGTTCAGAAGAACTTCCAAGAGTACTTAACGGACTAGGTGTAGCTATCATCTCTACTTCTAAAGGAGTAATGACTGATAAAAAAGCTAGACAGGAGAAAGTGGGAGGTGAAGTAATTTGCTACGTATATTAATTTTTTAAAACAAGGAAAATGTCAAGAATTGGTAAAGCAATTATAGAAGTTCCTGCTGGAGTTACAGTTTCTGAAAAAGAAGGTGTTGTAACGGTAAAAGGTCCTAAAGGAGAATTATCTCGGGAGCTTACAGGAGGAATCAGCTTCTCACAAGAAGACGGTGTACTTACATTCACCCGTCCTTCTGACTCAAAAGAACACAAAGCGCTTCACGGTTTATACAGAGCGCTTGTCAACAATATGATTGTTGGTACTTCTACAGGATTCACTAAGCAATTAGAGCTAGTAGGAGTTGGATACAGAGCATCTCACAATGGCCAAAGATTAGAATTGGCTCTTGGATTTTCTCACGGTATCGTTTTGGAACTTCCAAAAGAAGTTACAATAGATACGTTGACTGAAAAAGGGAAAAACCCGATCATTACATTATCTTCTTACGATAATCAACTTCTTGGAATGGTGGCTGCGAAGATCAGATCTTTCAGAAAACCTGAACCTTACAAAGGAAAAGGTGTTAAATTCGTGGGTGAAATCATCAGAAGAAAAGCCGGTAAATCTGCATAAAATTTAAGAAAATGGCATTAACAAAAGTTGAAAAACGAATCAGAATCAAAAGAAGAGTAAGAGGGAAGATTTCAGGATCTGCATCTTTACCAAGATTATCTGTATTCAAAAGCAATAAAGAGATCTACGCTCAATTGGTAGATGACAAAGACGGAAAAACATTAGTATCTGCATCTTCTAGAGAGAAGGGAGTAGACGCTAAAGGAACGAAAACAGAAGTATCTGTAGCGGTAGGTAAGGCTATTGCAGCTAAAGCTAAGGCAGCAGGTATTGAGAATGTTGTATTTGATAGAAATGGTTTCGTATACCACGGTAGAGTGAAAGCTCTTGCTGACGGTGCTAGAGAAGCTGGTCTTAAATTCTAATTTTAAAATCTAGAAAACATGGTAGATAGTAATATAGAAAGAGTTAAACCTGGAGGATTAGAATTAAAAGATCGTCTGGTTGCTGTTAACAGAGTAACTAAAGTAACCAAGGGTGGTAGAGCATTCGGATTTTCTGCAATTGTTGTTGTAGGAAACGAGGATGGGATTATCGGATACGGACTAGGTAAATCTAAAGAAGTAGCTTCTGCAATTGCTAAAGCAGTAGAAGATGCTAAGAAAAACTTGGTAAAAGTTCCTGTGATCAACCATACAATTCCTCACCAGACTTCTGCAAGATATGGTGGTGCTGATATCTTCTTGAGACCAGCATCTCATGGTACAGGACTTATCGCCGGTGGTGCGGTAAGAGCGGTACTAGAATCTGCAGGTGTACACGATGTATTGTCAAAATCTAAAGGTTCTTCTAACCCGCACAATGTTGTGAAAGCTACTTTCAACGCATTGTTGGATATCAGGAGACCAGAAGAGATTGCAAGAATGAGAGGAGTTTCTTTAAGTAAAGTGTTTAACGGTTAATCAATATAGCAATGGCAACAATCAAAGTAAAATTAGTTAGAAGTGCTATTAATCGTTCTAAAACTCAGAAAAGAACACTTGAAGCACTAGGATTTAAGAGACTTCAACAAGTTGTAGAACACGAAGCTACTCCTTCCATTTTAGGAATGATCGCTTCTGTAAGTCACTTATTAGAAGTTCAGAAATAAGAACAATAGACATAGAGAAAGGAGACTCGTTTTTAGCAGTCTCTTGTCTCTTATCTTTTAATCTATAATCTCAATACAACAATGAATTTAAATAATTTAAAACCATCAGCTGGTTCTACATTCAGCACAAAAAGAATTGGTAGAGGCCAAGGAAGCGGATACGGTGGTACTTCAACAAAAGGGCATAAAGGTCAAAAAGCTAGAGCTGGTTATTCTCAGAAAATCGGTTTCGAAGGTGGACAGATGCCTTTGCAAAGAAGACTACCTAAATTTGGTTTCAAAAATATTAATAGAAAAGAGTTTAGAGCAATCAATCTTGATACTATCCAAACTTTGATCGATACTAAAAATATCACTGGTGATATCACTAGAGACGTATTGGTAGAAAACGGTCTTGCATCTAAAAACGAATTAGTAAAAATCTTAGGTAGAGGTGATTTGAAATCTGGTGTTTCTATCTCTGCTGACAAATTTACTAAGTCTGCTGAAGAAGCAATCAACAAAGCAGGAGGTAAAGCAATTACTCTTTAATTAATAACTAATGAAAGAATTTATACAAACACTTAAAAACATTTGGAGTCTAAAAGAGCTTAGAGACAAAATTCTCTTAACGCTTTCTTTGGTCCTTGTGTATAGATTCGCATCTTATGTTTCTCTTCCTGCAATTAATACTGCGGAAGTAGGAAACTTACTACAGCATTACAAAAACCAGGGCGGGAACCAACAAGGGGCCGGCCTTTTGGGTTTATTGTCTTCTTTCACGGGAGGGGCATTTAGCCGTGCTTCCATTATGGCATTAGGAATTATGCCATATATCTCGGCTTCTATCATTGTACAGTTGATGGGAATGGCTATTCCTTATCTTCAAAAGCTACAGAAAGATGGCGAAAGTGGGAGAAATACTTTGAACCAAATTACCAGATGGTTGACTATAGGGGTTTGTCTTGTTCAGGCACCTTCATATTTGACATCAGTTACGCAGTTCTTCTTACCTTACTCACAGTTCCAATCGGCTTACTATATAGATCCCGCATCTATTATGTTCTGGTTGCCAAGTATCATTATCCTCGTAGCAGGTTCTGTATTTGCAATGTGGTTAGGAGAGAAGATCACGGACAAAGGCATCGGTAATGGTATTTCTATTTTGATCATGGTGGGTATCCTTGCTGATCTTCCAACTGCTTTTTATCAAGAAGTTCTTACACAGAATGGTAAAGGTGGATTGGGAAGCATCATGATATTGGTAGAAATTGTATTTTGGTTGTTGGTGATTCTTTTAGCGATTATCTTATCGGTAGCAGTTAGAAAAATCCCAATTCAGTATGTAAGTAGAGCTCAGGCAAGAGGTGGTGTGAGCAGAAACCTGATGGAGGGCGCCAGACAGTGGATCCCGCTGAAAGTGAACGCTGCAGGTGTAATGCCGATCATCTTTGCACAGGCATTAATGTTTGTTCCGGGATTACTTACGAAAGTTGATGAATCAAATACATTTTTGGCAGGTTTCAAGAATGTTTTTAGCTGGCAGTACAATGTATTGTTTGCGTTATTGATTATAATTTTCTCATTTTTCTATACAGCAATTACCATTCCTGTGAATCAGATGGCTGATGATTTGAAGCGTAATGGTGGGCTTATTCCTAAGGTTAGACCTGGGAAGGAGACAGCTGATTATCTGGATGATATTTTATCGAAAATAACCTTGCCAGGTGCGATTTTTTTATCTATCTTTGCAGTCCTTCCGGCAATAGTGCATGGAGCGTTTGTTCAGACAGATAGATTTGCTCTCTTTTTTGGGGGTACATCGTTGTTAATCATGGTTGGAGTTATCTTGGATACTGTTCAACAAATTAATACGTATCTGCTGAATCATCATTATGATGGGTTGATGCAATCTAAATTATCGAGATCATCAAACTATTAATTGTAGTAAATGGCAAAACAGAAACATATAGAACAAGACGGCGTTATTACGGAAGCACTTTCGAATGCGCAGTTTCGTGTAGAGCTAGAGAATGGGCATGTATTGATTGCCCATATTTCTGGTAAAATGAGAATGCATTATATTAAACTCTTACCTGGAGACAAGGTAAGACTCGAACTCTCTCCTTATGACTTGACTAAAGGGAGAATAACTTTTAGATATTAAAAATAACAAAATGAAGGTTAGAGCATCTATCAAAAAAAGAAGTGCTGATTGCAAAATTGTACGCAGAAAAGGTGTACTTTTCGTAATTAACAAGAAGAACCCTAAATTTAAACAAAGACAAGGTTAAGAACCGATTAAATTATGGCGAGAATTTCAGGTATTGATTTACCAAAGAACAAAAGAGGCGTTATCGGACTTACTTACATCTATGGTGTAGGTAGAAGTACTGCTTCAGAAATTTTGAAAAACGCTGGAATCAGCGAAGACAAGAAAGTCAACGAATGGAATGACGATGAATTGGCTGCAATCAGAGGTTATATCTCAGACAACGTAAAAGTTGAAGGAGAATTGCGTTCTGAAGTGCAATTGAACATCAAGCGATTGATGGACATAGGATGCCAACGAGGAATACGTCACAGACTAGGACTACCTTTAAGAGGCCAGAGAACGAAAAACAACTCTAGAACCCGTAAAGGAAAGAGAAAAACAGTTGCTAACAAGAAAAAGGCAAGTAAATAATCGTTAGGAATTATGGCAAAACAAACTAAAGTAGTTAAAAAAAGAAAAGTAAAAGTTGAGGCTATTGGTGAAGCGCATATTCAGGCTTCTTTCAATAACATCATCATTTCTTTAACAAATAAAGCAGGAGAGGTTATCTCTTGGGCTTCTGCCGGTAAAATGGGTTTCAGAGGTTCTAAAAAGAATACTCCATTCGCAGCTCAAATGGCTGCAGAAAACTGTTCTCAGGTAGCTTTCGAAGCTGGTCTTAGAAGAGTTAAGGTGTTTGTAAAAGGTCCAGGTGCTGGTAGAGAGTCTGCAATCAGAACTCTGCACAACTCTGGAATCGAAGTAAGCGAGATCGTTGATGTGACGCCTATGCCACACAACGGATGTAGACCACCTAAAAGAAGAAGAGTTTAATTTTTTAGAATTTACACATTATGGCAAGATATATTGGACCTAAAACAAAAATTGCTAGAAAATTTGGTCAGGCAATTTACGGAGACGATAAAAGCTTCGAGAAAAGAAAAAATCAACCACCAGGACAACACGGTCCTAACAAAAGAAGAGGTGCGAAGAAATCAGAATACGCTACTCAGCTGGCTGAAAAGCAAAAAGCTAAGTACACTTACGGTATCTTGGAAAGACAATTCGCTAACCTTTTTGATAAAGCTCATAGAAGCAAAGGTGTAACAGGTGAAGTTCTATTACAACTTTGTGAGTCAAGATTGGATAACGTTGTTTACAGATTAGGTTTTGCTAAGACAAGAGCTGCTGCTAGACAATTGGTTTCTCACAGACACATCACTGTGAACGGGGAACTTGTTAATATCCCTTCTTATTCGCTTAAAGCTGGTGATGTAATCGCAGTAAGAGAGAGGTCAAAATCTCTTGAAGTGATTTCTGATGCATTAGCTTACAAAGCAAATTATGAGTGGTTACAATTCAATGACGAGAAAAAAACTGGTACTTTCACAAGTGCGCCTGAGAGAATTCAGATTCCTGAAGATATCAAAGAACAGTTGATCGTCGAATTATACTCTAAATAATAATTTTTTCAAATTTTTGCTCAACCAGACTATGGCAATTTTAACATTTATAAAACCCGATAAAGTAATCCTACTAAACTCAACTGATTTTAAAGGACAATTCGAATTCAGACCTTTGGAACCAGGTTTCGGGCTTACTATCGGTAATGCATTGAGAAGAGTTTTATTATCTTCTCTGGAAGGATATGCTATTTCATCTATCAAAATAGAAGGCGTAGAGCACGAATTTTCAACTATACCAGGTGTTATCGAAGATGTTACGGAGATTATTCTTAATCTTAAACAACTTCGTCTGAAAGCTAAAACTGAAAATCCAGGTAACGAGCAGGTTACTGCAAAGATTACTGGAAAAGAGGTTGTTACTGCTGGCGATCTAGGAGGTTCAATAGTTAACTTTGAAGTTCTTAATCCAGAATTGGTAATCGCTACTTTGGCGAACGATGTAACTTTTGAGATCACTTTCAATATCGAAAAAGGAAGAGGATATGTTCCGTCTGATCAGAACAAATCAAACAACGCTCCTATTGGAACTATTGCTATTGATTCTATCTTCACACCGATCAAGAAAGTACAGTATAGTATAGAAAATTATCGTGTAGAGCAAAAAACAGACTACGAAAAACTAGTATTGGATATCGAAACTGATGGATCTATCACACCGCAGAATGCTTTAACAGAAGCTTCTAAGATCTTGATTTATCACTTCATGTTGTTCTCTGATGAGAGAATCACTCTTGAGACTGAGGCTGTGAAAGCTTCTATCCAATATGACGAAGAGACACTTCATACAAGACAACTTCTTAAGTCAAAATTAGCAGATATGGATCTTTCTGTAAGAGCCCTTAACTGTCTGAAAGCGGCTGAAGTAGAAACTCTTGGTGAGCTTGTTTCTTTCAGTAAGTCTGATTTGATGAAATTCAGAAATTTTGGTAAAAAATCTTTAACAGAACTTGAAGAATTGGTTCACTCAAAAGGACTAAATTTCGGGTTTGATGTTGCAAAATATAAGTTAGACGCTGATAAATAATCCTTAAAATGAGACACGGTAAAAAAATAAATCACTTAGGTAGAACGGCGCCGCATAGAAAGGCAATGCTTTCTAACATGGCTTGTTCGCTAATTGAACATAAAAGAATCAACACTACTGTTGCTAAAGCGAAAGCTTTAAGAGTTTACGTGGAACCAATCCTTACTAAAGCTAAAGAAGATACAACACACAATAGAAGAACAGTTTTCTCTTACCTACAAAGTAAAGAAGCTGTTACTGAATTGTTCAGAACTGTAGCTCCTAAAATTGCTGAAAGAAATGGTGGTTACACCAGAATCATCAAAACAGGTTTCAGACCTGGTGATGCTGCTGATACTGCACTTATCGAGTTGGTAGATTTCAACGATATCTACAATCCGAATGCAGAAGAGAAGAAAACAACCAGAAGAAGTAGAAGATCTACTGCTGCGCCTAAAGCTGCTGCAACTGTGGAAGCTACTGAAGCTAAAGTTGAAGAAACTCCTGCTGCTGAGACTTCTACAGAAGAAAAAACTGAAGAATAAGAATCTCAAGTTTTTGAAATATAAAAAACCATCTCGATCGAGATGGTTTTTTTTTCTATTTGCTATATTCAAATTGTGAGGTTTCCTATTATAATTTGGAGAATGGCTTATCTGATTGTGCGATAGGCTATATTGTTTTGGCGGAAGCTCATTCTTTTTTACATGATGCTCTATCTATTTTGGCGGAAGCCTTTTTTGCTTTGTAATATGGGTTATCTATTTTTGCGGGTGTGTTAACTGTTTTTGCGGAGGTCATAACTGTTTTGTAGGAACAGACTTCTAAAAAAGAAAGGTCTGTAAATATTACAGACCTTAATATCATTATTGGTTGACATTATGCTTTTCTAAACCTGATCTTTGATATGGCTTTGTACTGTGGAGAGTTACTGTCCAGGATGGTGAAGAGATAATCTTTTGCCTTGTTGAAGGTGTCAACCAGATTGTTTGTGTCCTGATACATTATCTTGTTTCTGGCTCCTCTTGCAATGCCAAGCGGGATGAAGGTGTCTGCAACTGCTTGAGTCACCTGTAGCATTTTGTCTTTCTCGGACAGTAATGTTGCTATTTGGTATTCTGTTTCGTTCGGGGTATAGTTTGGAGTGTTTTGAAGTAATTCTACCAGCTGTCCGAAATTGTTGGTGCGCTGGTCATAACCCATGTGTGATACCGAGTTCTGCGTTTGCGGGTCTTCTCTTTTTGCTAACCGGGGCAAATACCGCTTCTCTGCTATCCACTGCCAATGTGTAAGGAGGTAATGCCGTATTGACCGCTTGTTGGGAAGAAAAGGCATTATTATAGAAAGCTTGAAGGCTGGCCAATTATAGCTCCGGGTTACTTGGCTTATAAAGAGAACCCAGTTGCATAATGTGGGTGTTCAGAAGATTTGCATTTGCAATGTTGTTTGCGTGTCCTGTTTCTGGTGTCATTTGTGTATAAATTTTAATGTTATGAATCAAATTTAGTATTTTTTTTGTAAATATGATAAAGGCTATTAATAAAAAATAGATATATGTAAATTTTTTTCTATACTTTAGCAATCTGCATCAACAAAAAATTAAAGCATTTGCTTTTCTTGTTCTGGAAAACTGGTAATTTTAAAGAGCACAGGAATAAGCATAGTTCCACGGTTTTTTTGGTGACATGTGAAATAGAATTAAGATATTAATGATTTAAAAATAAAAAGCGACAGGTTTTGTCGTCCCTCGCTGCTAATATTGCAGAGAGGAAATAACAATTAAAAAAAACTCAGATCATGAAAAGACTTAGCCTCGGCGTGGGGATTCTCGCCCTATGCCATGTCCATGGCCAGAAGGTAACCTGGCAGCGGGACATCCCGTCCACCACACAGGATTTTCTCACGACAATGACCACCACTATCGACAGGCAGATATTGCTATCGGGAAGCTCCATCAATCAAAAGTCCCAACAACTATCAACCGACAACCAACAACAGAACAGAGGCTACGATTACCACATTGTCAAGCTCGACCAGCAAGGCTCCAAGGTTTGGGAGAGATATCTCGGTGGGACGAGGCACGATTATCTGATGGGCTCTATCGCCACTCAGGAGGGAGGTTTCGTGCTCTTCGGGACATCGTTTTCCAACGCCTCGGGTGATAAGAGGGAGAACAACCTTGGCGGAAGCGATGCCTGGTTGATAAGGTTAAATGACAATGGCGAGGAACTCTGGCAGAAAACTCTCGGAACGAAAAGCAATGACGAGGCATCGGCAATAGTACAATCCACCGACCAGGGATTCTTCGTTGCAGGGAATATCAATGATAATAAGAGGCTGTTCGGTTCCAAGGATGTGTTCGTCTCAAAACTGGACAAGGATGGCAAATTGAAACAGACGACCATTCTCGGCGGAAAGGCTCTGGACGAGGTTACCGATATGGTCCCGACCCAGGATGGAGGAGCTGTCGTCCTGATTTATTCTACAAGCGGAAAATCCGAGAACCTGAATAATATTGAAAGTCAAAATTCTGCTCAAGGCAATAGTTCTCAAAGTGCGAATTCTCAACACGAAACTACAAGACCGGAACTAACCTCAATGGTAAAAACATTCATTGGTAAATCCGAAGACAACTATGGCAATGGCGATTATTGGATTGTGAAGCTGGACAAGAACTCCAATGTCGAGTGGCAGAGGACGTATGGCGGAAGTGGGGACGACAGACCTAAAACAATAGCCAATACCCGGAACGGATACATCGTTTCAGGTGAAAGTACCAGCTGGTCATCAGGCAACAAGAAGGAAAACATTAAAGAAGGAACGGATTTATGGGTAATCAATTTAGATAAATCAGGCAATGAGATATGGCAGAAGAGTTACAGCTTCGGGAACCGGGATGTTGCGATGAGCCTGGATGTCATCAGGAGGACCAACAAGGATAACTATAGTGAGGACAAGGGATTCTTGCTTGGAGGTTATACCCAGGCAGAGGGAAAAGTACAAAAAGATGATGAGAAGTTCTGGATGCTGTATATCGATACGGATGGCAAAGAGGAATGGCGCAAACATGTGGAGGGCAAGGAGAAGAAGAATGAGGAGCGGCTGGTATCTGCAAGATTGCAGAGTGATGGCTCTTATCTTTTAGCCGGAACGAGCGCCGAGGAACTGGGCAAGGAGAACTGGAAGGTCGTGAAGCTTGGAGATAAAGATCTGGATGACCTGATGGAGAACAGGGACATCAGGATCTACCCGAACCCCGTGAAAGATTATGCCTATGTGGAGATAGGTGTTGGGGGGTCTGAGGGTGTGAGTGCTGGAGGGTTCTCTGCGGACATCTATGTGTATGACATGACGGGAAAGGTCATCCAACAGTTGCAGACCAGAAACAGGGTGACAAAGGTGGATACCTCAAGGCTGCCACAGGGTGTTTACATCATCAAAGCGATTATCCCGACACTGAAAGATAAAAAACTAACTACTAAAATTGTGAAAGAATAAAAAACACTATGAGAAAGAAATTACAATTATCATTAATCCTATTATTTACAATTATTATAGGAATTAAGGCACAAGATGAAGCAGGTAATGCATCTAATATTTCACAGACTATAGATATGTTTCCCAAATCGCCAGAGGCTGCTGCTTTATCTCGATTTGTAGATATACCAGCGGGTAACTATACGGGCGTAGCCGATTTTTCTATTCCTATCTATACTATAGAATTCGATGGGCGGAAAATCCCCATAGCTTTGCAGTATAGCACAACAGGAATCAAAGTAGACCAGATAGCTACACGTGTAGGACTGGGGTGGGTACTTGACACAGGTCCTTCTTTATCGGTACAGGTTATTGGCAATCTGGATAATCAAGACATGCATGAAAGACCTGATATTGTTTACTTCAACCCAAATAGTGCTTCCAGTCCGCAAGATCCTGACTATATTCTTGCAACAAGAGCAGCAGGATTGAAGCAACCACAATTCGATCCCGAGCCAGATATATTCACATATCGATTGCTCGATAAATCGGGCAAGTACATATTGGATCGTACAGGCGCAAAAGGGGTGCCTATTCCGTATGATCAGACCAAAATTGTAACAACATATAATAATCATAATGTAATGGATCTTTATGATGAGCAAGGTTTTAAATACAATTTCAACAGTTCTGTGGATAATCAGATATTAAACAGGAATACTTGTGTGACCACTATTGGTGATTTTCAATATAACGATCCAAACTATAAAATTCAGCAGATCATATCTCCGAATAATGAAGGTGTAAAATTTGTCTATACTCCATTTGTGGCCAATACTAAATACATTACAAGTGTACAGACTCAAGTAGCTTTGGGGAAATTTTCTGGTAGCATAGTCGGGCCTCCAGCTGTTCCAAATCCAAATATTAAATGTATCAATTATGCAGACTCAAAAGAGTCGGTTTTGAGTGAGATTCAGTTCAATGGGGGAAAGGTTCTGTTTACATATAGTGACAGGGCAGCAGAACTACGATCAGACCTACCTGGAGATGTTTATCTTAAAAGCATAAAGGTGGTCAACAATAATGGACAGGTTATAAAAGACCTTATCCTTCATTATGATTATTTTTCATCTACAGACCCTCTTCCAAAAACCTCAAACGATGGATATATGAATATGGGTGAGTATATAGCAGGGATGAATTACCGTCTAAAATTGACAGGTGTTACTGATAACCTTACTGGTGGCAAATATGTATTTGAATATTATGGTAATAATCTACCAATCCGTACATCCAACGATCAGGATTTTTGGGGTGTCTATAATGGTGCAGGGAATGGCGTTAAAGCCATAGCTTCTATTGAGATCCCCTATTACAATAAAGGGCAACAATATTTAAGGGCTAATAAAGATCCTAATATTAATTATGGTATCCTTGGGAACTTAAAGAGAATCAGCTATCCTACAGGAGGTTATACCAATATCGAGTATGAAGCAGATAATAATGGCTCCCTTACCACAAAGATTATATACGAATACCATACTGAAGTGAAGGAAGAGGAACATATCTATGAGGCAAAATATGATTATACAAAAAATCCCGACCTTGAAGAATCAACCTTTTATATCCCCGAAAAAGCTATAAATAAGTATTTTACATTAACAAAATATCCTCCCGATGGTACAAATACCAACCCATTTTCTTGCAGTTGGCAACTTTATAATTTAGATACGCAGAAGGAAGTTGGTTTTGGAACTAAACAAATTTCGACTGAGCGAAATGATATTGCTGGAAATTACCGATTATATATGAAAAGAGGAGGCGATTATCCACCTCAAAAATGTACAGCATCTTATATTTGGGAAGAAAAAGATGTTATTACGATTGCAGATCCCACGCCTATAGATACAATTAATGTAGACACCAAACCAATTGGGACCATAAGGGTAAAAAAGATAGAATCTTTTGATAACAATGGAGGTAAAATCACAAGGGAATATACTTACAGAATTCCCACTGAGAATCATTTGTTACCATATTTGGATTCAAGTGGAATTATCCACGGTGATGAATCTTTCAACAGTAAAGTTTTAAGGGTGAGCCCTGCAAATGCAGATGTAGGAACTGCCGTAGAGACTTTAGTGGTTAATAATCCTGGATGGCAAATATCCAACATAAATGGTAAACCAATAGCTTATTCCTATGTTCAGGAACACTATAAAGATGATAGCCATCCAGAGAATTCTTACCGGAAAGAATATGAGTTCATCAATAACCAAGATTATGATCTTATGTATAATGAGAATAATGCAATGAGTTCAACTTGGTCGCCGGGCAATATGGAAAATGGACTATTAAAAGAAGAGATCCTGTTCAATTCTAACAATCAAAAGGTAAAGGAAACATATAAATCCTATAAATTTGACGGACATTTCAACACTAAGTATGATAGTAATGCAAATAATGATGTTTCTATGGGTAACGGATTAAAGATACAAAAGAAAGGGGCACAACCATACTATCTAGATGGAAATCCTATACCTGCTGGCTTTTTATCCACGTTCAATCTTTATTTCTATTCACTTAGAAATACTTGGATTAGAGAAGATAGTACAAGGATAAGAAACTATACCAATGGTGTGGACTATGTTGAGACTTTACATACCAACAATTACTCAATCCCATCCTATAAACATACCTATCCAATAGAATCTATATCACGAGCTGGAAACGATATTATAAATACCCTTTTTACATATCCTAACGACAAGCCCAATCAAAAACTGATTGATGCGAACATGGTGGGTATCCCATTAGTTGTGGAAACAAAGAAGAACGGAAAGACCATTTCCAAGACAGAGACAATCTATCCTGATATTTTACCAGATGCACAGACCGGAAATTTGTTACTACCTACATCCGTCTCCGCATTGGATCTGGTAACAG
>NZ_DAMBSX010000003.1:452062-490765 GCF_032054305.1 Epilithonimonas sp. | reverse complement strand
CGTCTGAAAGCTTTTTTACGTATTTTAGATGACCATAACCACTAAGATGAAAGATTATAATCGTCCGCTTTCAACGGGTTTTTGTGTATTAATTTAATTTTTATTAATTATAATTTTTGTCAACTACCTATGAAAAAACTATTTACCTTTTCATTATCACTATTAATCATAAATCTTTTTTTGGACAATTCTCTGGAGGTAATGGCAGCAATTCTTCTCCGTACGAAATTTCTACACTTAATGACCTAAAATTATTAAGTGAAAGCCCACAATATTGGAGTAAAAGTTTTATTCAAACTCAAAATATAGATGCTACACAAACTAAGGATTGGAATAATGGGTCTGGATTTTTGCCAATCGGCAGACCGACTGACTTAGCACCATATTTTTGGGGAAAATACAATGGGAGGAGATACGCCATAAAAAATTTGTATATTAATAATCAAGATTTGGATTATACAGGTTTTTTCGCATATACATTTTGCTCATCTAGTATTTTTGACATCAAGGGATTAATTTAGTAAATGCAGATATTACTGGTAAATCAGTTGTGGGAGGCATAGTTGGGTTGAATTACGCCTATACAAAGGATTGTTCTGTAACTAAAGCTTATGTAGGAGGGATTGCTGGTATACAGTATTATTCTATATTTACTTCTTTTTACTACTGCCAAATTACAGGTACAAGTGCTATAGGTGGGATAGTCGGAATTAAATATTACGGAGAAATAACTAATAGTTATTCTTCATCGGACCTTTTTGGTAATTCTCAAATTGGCGGCCTTGTGAGAGACTCAAATTCTGCAGTAATAAAAAATTCATATGCCAGAGGTAAAATTACTGGAAACTTATCTTTAAAAGGTCTTTTATCGGGAATTTATCTTCATCCACAGTTGTTACAAATAGTTTTTGGAACAAAGATATTTCTGGTATTGATACTTCAATAGGTGGTGGATCTGGTTTATCAGCTGCAGAAATGTTAGTAAAGAATACATATACGTCAAAAGGATGGGATTTTATAGATGAAACTATTAATGGTACTCAGAATATTTGGAAAATGGATACAGCGAATATCAATGATGGTTATCCCATTTTTAATTATCAAAATTCTATTTTGTCTGTCGAAGATAGAAATCTGTCTAAGAATATAATATATCCGAATCCGGCTACAAAAGATATTTATTTTCAAAGGCCATTAAAGAATATTATCATATATGATTTAATAGGAAGAAAGATTATCGAATCAAATAACATCCCTATATTAAAATTAAATCTAGACAAATTATCATCCGGAACATACTTAATGAAAGGTGAAATGGATAATAATCAAATAACAATACATAACATTATAAAAAAATAAACTGAAAGTTAATTCAGGCTATAGTTTATTTATAATATTTTAAGAAATAGCAATTAGCTATTGTAAGTTATATTAGTTATTTTTGCACAAATTAATTTTTAAAATGAAAAAATACTTATTTCTTCTTTTGATTGCTTTCATGGCTGTGTCTTGCTCTAAAGTTAAAGTTGAAGGAAATATCAAAGGAGGTTCTCCTTTGGAAAGAATAGAATTTATTGAGGCTTCCGGTGTTGCCACTTTACCATTGGTCAATATTGGTGTTGATGATAAAGGTAATTTCAAAGGTGAATTCAAAGCCCCTAAAAATGGAATGTATGCAATGACTTACGCTGGGAAAATGAATTTCATTTATCTTAAAAAAGGACAAGACCTTAAGATTTATGGTGATGCAGCTACTTTCCCGGAAATTTATAAAATTGAAGGCGATGCTAAGAAAAATAATGATTTCATTACTGAAACTCAAAAATACCTGCAGACATACAGCTCTAAACTCAATATGCAATTACTTCAGAAAAAAGAGTCTGATTTCCTAACTGAGATCAAAAAAGTATATTCTGACCTCGAAAAGAATTTGGATGAAACTGCTGATAAAATTGGACCAGACAGTGATGTTGTAAAATTGAAAAAAGATGAATTGACCACTAATATTTTGACATTTTTGATTCAATATGAATCTACTCATGGACAGGCTGTAGGTGATCCTTCTTATAAAGTATCTAAAGTTTTTACTGATTATGAAAAATCTTTGACAAAAAACAATGATAGAATGGTAGAGAATCTTCCAGTTTACAGAAATTACCTTTTGAACAAAGTGGGACAGGATTTCCAAGATTTTGCGACTAAGCAAAAGGATAAAGACAATGTAAGCATGTCCACTATTTTTGGAAGATATTTGGCTACTAACAAAGATATGTCCCAAAAAACAAAAGATTATCTTTTAGCTTTCGTGATTGCTAAATTCGACCTAAATCCTTATACAAGTGAAGTAGGAAAGGTGCAAAAGATTAGTGAAGAATATATCAAAGATTCTGATGTTAAGAAAGATCTTAACTCAGCAATCAATGCGGTTTTTGGACTGAAGAAAGGTGAAGCTGCTCCAAAAGTTAGTCTTATAAAATTAGATGGTAAATCTGGAAATATCGAGTCCAATGGTAAACCAACTTTGGTGATGAGTTATGCTTCTTGGAATCCTTACATAGGACAATCTACGATTCCGGTTTTGAAAGAAGTTGTTAATTTCTATAAAGCTAAAGTTAATTTTGCATTTGTAAATCTAGATGATACGAAAGAGCAATTTACTAAAACAGCAAATGCAATGTTGAAAGGAATTCCTGGAACCAATTATTATGCAGAAGGTGGATTAGCATCTGACTATGCTAAGAAATTCTTTATGTATGGTTTCAAAATTCCTGGATTTTTCTTGATTGATAAGGATGGAAAAGTGGCTAGCCAAACTTTCTACAATTTGGGTGATGCTAAGTTTGTAGAAGAAATGAATAAAATATCTGGTTTACAGGCGCCATCTGTTAATCAAGGTGCACAATTACAAAATGATCTGTTGCAACAGGCTCCAGCTAAAGCTGATTCTGCAGCAACAAAATAAAATATTAGATGAAGAGAAAAAAGAATCTGATTCTTGAAAATATCAAACTCCTTTCCGCAGGTGCGAAAGGAGTTTCTGTTGGTAAGACTACAGAAGGAAAAACTGTTTTGGTCTCTGGAGCTGTTCCGGGAGATCTGGTAAATGTAAGGGTCAAAAAAGCAAAAAGCAACTATTACGAAGGTGAAGCAGTAGATATTTTGGAGTATTCTGAAGACAGGGTTGAACCAAAATGCATACACTTTGGAACTTGTGGTGGTTGCAAATGGCAGAATATTGCCTATGAGAAGCAACTCGAATTTAAACATAGCGAGGTTGTGAATAATATCGCGAGAATAGGCGGAGTATCAGGATTTGATATTATTCCGATTTTGGGATCAGAAGAGCAATATTTTTATCGTAACAAAATGGAGTTTTCCTTTTCCAATGCACGCTGGTTAACACAATATGAGATCAGCTCGGAAGAGAATTTTGGTAACAAGGATGCTTTAGGTTTCCATATTCCGGGAATGTGGAGTAAGATCCTTGACCTTAAAGAATGTTTTCTACAAGAAGATCCATCCAATCAAATTCGTTTGGCAGTAAAAAAATATGCTGTCGAAAATGGTTTGGAATTCTATGATGTAAAAGCACAGGAAGGTTTTCTAAGAACATTGATGATGCGTCAGAATTCTAAAGGCGAATGGATGGTCCTTTTCCAATTGTTCAAGGAAATGAAAGCGGAGAGAGTCAAATTATTTGATTTTTTTTTAAGCCAATTCCCACAGATCAAAACACTTGTCTTTGCCATTAATCCAAAAGGAAATGATAGTATCTACGATCTGGATATCCAGATTTATTTTGGAGAAGGATTTCTATATGAGGAAATGGATGGATTGAAATTCAAAATCGGACCGAAATCTTTCTTCCAGACCAATTACCGTCAGGCATTAGAACTTTACAGAAAAACATTGGAGTTTGCAGAACTGACAGGTGATCAGGTCGTTTATGATCTTTATACAGGAACGGGAACGATTGCTCAATATGTTGCGAGAAATGCAAAGCATGTTATCGGAATCGAAGCTGTGCAGGAAGCAATCGATGCGGCTATTGAACACGCAGAACTGAATGGCCTTACTAATACTACGTTCTATGCCGGTGATATGAAAAATGTTTTTAATGATGAGTTTCTTGCCAATCATCCGAAAGCTGATGTTTTGATCACCGATCCACCAAGAGATGGGATGCATCAGAAAGTGGTGGAACAAATATTGAAATTAGCACCGGGAAGAATTGTCTATGTAAGCTGTAACTCTGCTACGCAAGCCAGAGATATAGCACTTATGAAGGATGATTATGAATTGGTGAAAATTCTTCCGGTTGATATGTTCCCACAAACACATCACGTAGAGAATATTGCTTTGCTTATAAAAAAATAGGACAATTTCTATTATCTTTATTCAATGAAAAAAATATTTTTCTTTCTAAGTTTTGTCTTGATATTGACAAGTTGTGGAGGAGATGATGATATCTGTCTGAATGCAGATTCTACACCAAGGTTGAAACTAAAATTTCATGGTGCTGATGGAAAACTAAGGCAGTTGGATTCTCTTTATGTTGATGTGGATTACGGAAATACAAAACTTACCCAGATTATTGCTGCTGCAAAGGTAGATTCTGTCTTCATCCCTTTGAGGATTGATGATAGTCCCTACACGGATGTCTATTTCAAAACAGCGATAAATGGAGATAGCTCAAAGGTAAGGCTCACTTACGATGCGAAAGCTATCTACGTTTCACCAGCATGCGGTTTCAAAAAGAACTATGAGAATCTAAAAGCAGAACTTTTAAAAAGTAACCCGGTTTCACTTGTGGAACAAAATCATACATCCCTTACAGATGAGAACACGATCAATTTTTATCTGCGTTTTTAGTCTATTTTGTATCTCGGTTTTTTCACAGGATAAAAAAGTTGAGAAAAAATCGGACTCTATAAAGTGGAAATACACACCCAACTTTACAATAGGGGTAGATGTACTTAATCTTGGCATTGGAATGTTTGGAGATAGAAAACTCTTTCAGGGTTTTATTTCTAGCAGGATCAATAAAAGGACACACGCAGTGATCGATCTGGGCTACGATAAAAATATTTATCAAAAGAACGGATATGATGCAAAAGCAGATGGAATGTTTGCCAAGCTTGGTGCATTTTATATGTTGTCAATAGATCCCGAGAATGATCTGAATGGTTTCTATGCCGGAGGAAAATTAGCCGGGAGTTTTTATACGCAAGAATACATGGCGATCCCAGTAAAGGGGATGTATAACGAAGGCGTTACCTTGGCTTTCGATCCTTCGACACAGAGCAGTTATTGGATAGAGGCTATGTTAGGAGCAAGGGTTAAGGTCTTTGATAGTAATTTCTTTATAGATGTCAATGTACAACCAAGATATCTTGCATACACTACCAAACAAGATGGTATAGAACCGATGATCGTTCCGGGATTTGGGAGAAGCTCAGGTAAATTCACAATGGGGTTTAGCTGGAATATAGCTTACAAATTTTAGACATTGAAAAAGCATAGAAAGTCTGCGGTAAGCAGGCTTTTTTATTTAATAGCATTTAGATTGATGCCTTGTGCCTTAGATATGGACTAGCTTTGACCATAAGCCTAGAGAGTTTATAGAGTGTCCAACAAGCTAGGAATTCTTCAACAACAAGCTTGTGAGTACCTGGTGGGAAGCTTCTCAACTTTATCTGGGAAGCTTCTCATTAACCAAAACCTGCGCAGCTTTTTCCAAGTTGATAGAGATGATTATAAAATAAAAGCACAAAACTTACCGAGCTTTGTGCTTTTAAAACTTATTTTATAAAGTTGATCAGTTGATTTTTATACGGAAAGGGCTTTCCATCACGACTGCAGATTTAGTGTCAGGATCGGTGATATGCTGGAAGATCTTAAAATTCTCTTTCCCGATTTTATTTTTGATAAGCCTTGTAGAGAAATCTTCTTCTGTTTCCGCTGAAAATATTTGTTCAAATTTTGAGACTTTTGCAGGATAGGAAGAAACTCCGTAATCTTTTAGATTGGCAGACTTGGCTGCATAATTGATTGCATCTTGCAAGGTTCCCAATTCATCTACAAGACCAATTTGTTTAGCCCTCACGCCAGACCAGATTCTTCCGCCACCTATAGCGTCTATCTCTTCAAAAGATTTTTTCCTATTCAACGTTACGAAATGAACAAAACGCTGATAGGTAGATTCTACACTTCTTGTCATTATATTAAGTGTGCCGGGACTAAGACCGTTAATTGCAGATATCATATTAGAATTGGCATTGGTAGAGACGACATCGCTTCTGATGCCATTTTTCTCAGCCAGCTCTTTGAAATAAGGGATAACTCCGAAAACCCCAATGGATCCGGTCAAAGTATTTGGTTCCGAGAAGATCTTGTCAGCGCCCATGGCGATATAATAGCCTCCGGAAGCAGCGTAATCTCCAAAAGAAACGATGACAGGTTTTTTTCTTTTCAATTGTTGAAGTTCAAAAAGAATCTCATCAGAGGCATTGGCACTTCCGCCAGGAGAATTGATCCTGAAAACTACGGCTTTCACATCATCATCTTTCTGAAGTTTTTTGATTTCTTTGATGAAGTTCTCAGAATAGATACCATCATAACCTTTTCCGTTATAGATTGCCCCGGATGCGTATAGCACTGCAATTTGTTTTCCATCATTATCAGAATTCAAAGATTCTGAGTATTTGGCAAATGATATTTTATTAAGTTTTTTATCCGTATCGATATTCAGTTTTTTCTTGATGATATTATCATATTCCGATTTTTGGATCAGCTGGTCTGCCAATTTATATTTAAGACTCAAGTTTGGAAGGTAGCTGTAAAGACTATCTGTAATTGTGTTAAGTTCAGCCAGAGGTATTTTTCTTGACCCTGCAATCTTATTGGAAGTATTTGACCAGATGTCATTCAATAAAGTTGAAAGCTGCTCTTTATTCTCAGGAGAAATCTCGTCTCTTAAAAAGGGTTCAACCGCAGCTTTGAACTTGCCATGACGGATCACTTGGATGCCCACACCATATTTTTCAGCAAAGTTCTTGAAGAATGTCACTTCTGTAGAAAGTCCTTTCAGCTCTATTAATCCCGCTGGATTCAGATAATATTTGTCAGCAACAGAGCCTAGGTAATAGGCACCTTGAGAAACGGTATTACCATAAGCATAAACAAATTTTCCACTTTTCTTGAAATCTATTAACGCATTTCGGATATCATCTAATTGGGTCATGCCGGCATTGATGTTATCCATTTCCAGACTGATTCCTTTTATTTTATCATCAGTTTTTGCATTTTTAATCGCTTTTAAAATATCATAAAGTAAAACAGAGGTTTCCTTATCTTTATTATTAAAAGCAAAAATATCTTCCTGGTCTTCAGACGGGCTATCGATTATTTTTGTTTTCAGATCGAGAGTCAGAATAGAATTAGATTTGACATCTGTGCCTCCTGATATTGATGATAAAATGATAAATCCGATAAAAAACAGGAAAAAACATGCTATTACAATGAAAATTGCAGTTAAATTTGCTAAAACTAATTTGAAAAAACTTTTCATCTAATTATATTATTTGCTATATATGTCGTACAATGATGTTGTTTTGTTACTGGGAAGTAATATAAATAATCCTGGCAAAAATATCGAAATTGCCTTAGAAAAAATAAAAAATAATATAGGCACTATATTAATTAAATCAGATTTAATATTAACAAAACCTGTAGAATTTGATAGTATCAATATTTTTTGTAATATTGCAGTTAAATTAAAAACACAATTTTCGCCTATAAGGCTACTCTCTGAATTAAAAAAAATTGAAATAGAAATGGGTCGTTTAAAAGACTCGAGTTATTTTGATACATATCAGGACAGGATTATAGACATTGATATAATATTATACAATAATATAAAGTTTATCTCAAAGGGATTAATTATTCCTCATCATAAAAATCTTTATGAAAGGGAATTTGCAAAAGAGATAATCAGGTTTGTAAAATAAACTCATTTAACACAGATGATTATGAAAAAAAAATTATTACTACTTTTTCTATTACCAATTCTTGGCTTTTCACAGACCAAGGAAAACACACAACCAAAACAAGTTTTTAACAATAAAAGCCGACTTTTCAAAGATTGGTCAGTTTCTATTGGCGGCGGCGGAGCATTTATGACACATGCTGATGTGACTTCTTTTTATGGAGGTGATATAAACTGGGGATGGAATGGCTATGTAAGTCTGGATAAGCAGATTAGCCACACTTTCGGGATTTCTGTAATGTATACTAAAGGCAAAACTCAACAAAAAGCCTATTTAAATGACATTGGAGGAGTCGCTCATGGTTATACAAAATTTGATCAGATTACATTGTTGGGGGACGTGAACTTTTCTAATTTAATGAGAAGAGTCGATAATCGATCAAATTTCAGATGGGCCTTGCATGGTTATGGTGGAATTGGCTTTATGGGATATAGAACCTTTTTACAAGATGATAAAGTACTTAATAAATACCCTCTTGAAATAAGACAAAAGTTGGGCATTTCAAGTATCAGTTATATTGGAGGTATTGGATTAAAGTATAACGTTTCCAAATTACTTGATGTTGAATTGAGAACTCTATACCTAATAAGTGGAGATGAAGAATTTGATGGTGGTGGATGGACAAGGGATGCGGCTCCGGGGTATAATTTGATCAATGATTCTTATACGGACAATGCATGGCTTGTAAATTTAGGAATTTCATTTAAACTTGGTAGACATGATGACCACCTTCGTTGGGTAGATCCTCTTCAAAGAGCTTATGCAAAAACTGCAGACCTTGAGGAACAATTCAAAGATTTCAAAGTTTGTGAAAAAGGTGATCAGGATAATGATGGTGTTTGTGATGATTGGGATAGACAATTGGATACACCTGCCGGAGCTAGAGTAGATGGAGCTGGAGTTGCTTTGGATATTGATTTGGACGGTGTTATCGATCTTAATGATAAATGTGTTACTGTGCCGGGTCCTGTTACTAATAATGGATGTCCAATAGAGCAAAAGGCTAAAGAGCCTATGCCATCTAGAGAACTTGCTATTGATGAGATCAACAAATACTTTAATGGAATAGAGTTTGAGCTTAATAAGGATGTCATCAGAGAAAAATCATATTCTGACCTTAATAAGGCTGCAGATATTATCAAAACATTAGGAGCGGATAAAGGTTTTCTTGTAATTGGAGCTACAGATACCAGAGGTTCTGCGGTTTATAACAAAAAACTTTCACAGTCTAGAGCTAATGCTGTTGTGAAATATCTTGTTAATAAAGGTATACCGGCAGATGTTTTAACAGCCGAAGGAAGAGGTAAGGACGATCTTAAATATACCGAGTGCAATCCGGCTACAAAATGCCCGGAATGGAAAAATGAAGCGAATAGAAGAGTATATTTTATTGCAAAATAAATAATTAAAAAAAACATTCAAATATGAAACAAAATTTATTATCATTAGTAGCAATAGGTTTGTTGTTGCCTATGAGTTTAGCTGGACAAGAAGCTTCAACAGGAGCTAATTCTGGGTCACAGAATATTTCTCCATTCACACAATCTTCCAAAAGATTCAATGATTGGTCTATATCTATCGGAGCCGGTGTTCCATTGATTCAGTCAGCAGATATGACATCAATCAAAAATGGTAACGGAAAAAACCTTTTTGGATATTCTGCCTATGTAAGCGTTGACAAAGCTATTACTCATGCATTTGGACTTAATTTACAATACGATAGGGGAGAAACTAGACAAGGGTATGCCAATACAAAAGATCATGTAGATCTGCCAGGAAGAGAAATTGCTGGTAGAACACAATACGATGCTATTTCTATCTTAGGAGACCTTAATTTTTCTAACCTTCTTAGGAGAGTTGATAATAAATCTCCTTTCAGATGGGCATTACATGGATATGCGGGTATTGGGACAATTGCATATAAATCATATAGACAAAATCCTGGACCAGCTAATCAAGTCTTGAATTTCGAGAAGAAACCGTTCAAATTAGGTTCTCTTTTCGGACAGGCAGGAGCAGGTCTTAAATTTAAAATCAATAATAGAATTGATATTGAAGGAAGACTAATGTATGTCGTAACAGGAGATGATGAATTTGATGGAGCTGGAGTTGGACAAACTGGATATAATTTAACAGAAGACCAGATTTCGGATAACTTCTTTAATACAACCTTGGGTGTAACTTTCAAATTAGGAAAACATGAATCTCATTTGATGTGGCATGATCCATTACAAGAAATTTACTATAAACTAGATGTATTAGCTGATAAAACGCAAGATCTTGAAGTATGTAAGAAAGGTGATGTGGATAATGATGGTGTTTGCGATGATTGGGATAGACAATTGGATACGCCTGCAGGAGCTAGAGTTGACGGTGCTGGGGTAGCTTTGGATACAGATTTGGATGGTGTGATCGATCTTTATGATAAATGTGTAACTGTTCCTGGGCCAGTAGAAAATAACGGTTGCCCACTTGCAACAAACAATAACAATAGTGGAACTGGACTTGTTACAGATGAAACGGCATTGCTTAAAGGAATCGAGTTTGATTTGAATTCGGATAGAATTTTACCATCTAATACGCCAATTCTAAATAATGCCATCAATTATATTAATTCATCCAACAGTAGCTTCCGAGTAATTGGAGGTACAGATACAAGAGGAACAAATGAATATAATCAAGGTCTTTCTGAAAGAAGAGCGAATAATGTTAAAGATTTCCTAGTTCAAAATGGAGCCGATAAAAATAAATTAGAGGCTTTAGGAAAAGGAGAAACGAATCTTCTTTATCCAGAATGTGAACCTGCTTCTAAATGTCCAGAGTGGAAAAATAGAGCAAATAGAAGAGTTTATTTCGAAGCTAAATAAAATACTTTTATAGATAATAAGAAACCGTCTTGTTTTATTACGAGACGGTTTTTTTATTTTAAGGAATTGATTAAATTTACAAATGCTTTCTTCTACAGAATCACAGGATAAACTCATTCATCAGACACTCAAACAATTTTGGGGGTTCGATGAGTTTCGTTCTTCTCAGAAAAATATCATTCTTTCATTGGTTAATGGAGAAGATACATTGGCTTTGCTGCCAACTGGTGGTGGAAAATCGCTTTGTTATCAATTGCCGGCTATTATTTTGGAAGGAACTTGTATTGTCATTTCTCCACTTTTAGCTTTGATGAGAGACCAGGTCGATTCCTTGCAATCTATCGGAATTGAAGCTGAATTGTTGAGTTCAGATTTAGACGAATTCGAGGAAGAATCTGTTTATAACCGATGCAAAGACGGATTGATAAAAATCCTCTATATCTCTCCGGAAAGACTCCAGAATCAATTATTCATTCGAAATATTCAGGAGATTGATGTTTCGTTTATTGCGGTTGATGAGGCGCATTGTATCTCGGAATGGGGTTCAGATTTCCGTCCGAGTTATCAGAATATTAAAAAGTTTCGTCAAGAATTTAAAAATGTACCTTGTTTGGCTTTGACGGCAACTGCTACCAATAAAGTTGTGGATGAGATTGTGAAAAAATTAGGACTTCATCAACCTCAGATTTTCAAACAGAGTTTTAAAAGAGAAAACCTGAATGTCATTGTTGAAAATACTTCCAACAAATACAATCGGATTTTAGAATTCCTGAGACAAAATCCATCTTCCGGAATCATTTACACCAGAACCAGAAGAGAAGCTGAAGACTTGACTCATTTTCTTAAAAATAATAAATTCCAAAACGCAGATTTTTTTCACGCCGGATTACCTTCAATTGAAAAAGAAAAGCTTCAAAAGAAATGGATTAGCAGTCAGTTTCACGTTTTGGTTTCCACTAATGCTTTCGGAATGGGAATTGACAAGGATAATGTGCGATTTGTAATCCATTTGTCGCCATCTTCAACAATTGAAAATTATTACCAGGAAATTGGCCGAGCGGGCAGAAATGGCTACGAAGCTTTGGTTTTGATGTTGTGGAACGAGCAGGAAATTAAACAAATAGACGATATTTTCAAAAACCAAATTCCAAACAAAACGGAATATGAGAAAATAATGACTTATTTATATTCGATTTTTCAAATTGGAGATAATGATTGGCCGGAAAAAACTTTCCAGCTTGACCTCAATAAAATCAAAAATTTAACCAAATTATCAACCGCAAAAATCAAAAATATTTTGACCTTTCTGAACAATCAGGAATTGATTTATTATAAAAATAATATCTCTGCTTCTACGATTCAGAGTTTTATACAATCTGATGAATTGGAACAATTATCACCAAGCGATGCTTATTTTATGGAACTGTTGTTTAGAAATCTTCCCGGTTTGGCAATTCAGAAAGTGCATTTCACCGATATGGCTTTTTGCAAGAAAAACGGATTCGACCTTCAGAATTTCAAGTTCAAATTATTGCAGTTGCAAAAAGCGGGACATTTGGAATATCTCGATGGAAGTCTACATTCCATCAAGTTTTTGAAACCTCGGAATGACCGACATTTGTTCGGCGAATATTGGTCACTTTTCCATAATATTCAGAAAAATAAACTCAGAAAATGGGAAGAAAATAAATTCTATATTCAGGATTCTGACTTCTGTAAAATGAAATTGATTCTCAGTTATTTTGGCGAAAGGGATGCGGAAAATTGTGGTAAATGTTCGGTTTGCAGGAAACGAAATAATTCCAAAAGAACTTTGTCTTCCGATATTTCGCAACAATTGTCGAATCGATCAATGTCTTTGGACGAGATGGCGGCGAGTCTCAATTTTTACTCCAAAGAATCCATTTCCGAAACCTTGATTTTCCTTTTGGACATCGGAAAAGTCAAAATGTTGAACTATAAAACTTATATGCTCAATCAATAAAACGTTGAATCTCTCGCAGCCCGACTTGAGCGGAAATCCTTTTTTGCTTTTACTCAATTTTTATTTAATGGATAATGGTCTTGCAAAAAAGATTGGGAGCGGAAGGCGGAAAAGCTGTCATAAAAATCAATTATCAACTATCATTTATCAATTATAAAAGCAATGACTAAATCATTAAATGTCGTTTTTTTCGGAACTCCAGATTTTGCAAAAGCTTCTTTGGAAGCGATATTCAAATCTCATCACAAAGTGGTTGGCGTTGTAACAGCGGCTGACAAAGCAAGCGGAAGAGGAATGAAACTCACTCCTTCACCAGTGAAAGTTTTTGCGGAAGAGAATAATCTCAATCTTTTTCAGCCAGAAAAATTACGAAATCCAGAATTTTTGGAATCCATCAGAAACTTAAATGCGGATGTTTTTGTGGTAGTAGCTTTCCGAATGATGCCAGAAGTTTTGTTCTCGATTCCGAAGCTGGGGACTTTCAATCTGCACGGTTCGTTGTTGCCAGATTATCGTGGCGCAGCGCCGATTAATTATGCGGTTATCAATGGCGAAACGAAATCTGGTGTTACGACGTTTTTTATCAATGAAAAAATTGATGAAGGCAATATTCTTCTTCAGGCCGAAACTGACGTGTTGCCGGAAGATAACGCTGGAACTTTGCACGACAAACTGATGGTCATTGGCGCAGATTTGATTATTGAAACTCTGAATGGATTGGCAGAAAATTCTATCACAGAAAAACCTCAGCATGAAAAAGAAAATCCGAAAACGGCTTATAAAATCTTCAAGGAAAACCTGAAAATCGATTGGAATCAAAGTTCTGAAACCATTCATAATTTCGTTCGAGGAATGTCGCCATATCCAACTGCTTTCACTATTTTGAAAATCGGGGATGAAGAAAAATCATTAAAAATCTTTAAAGGTCATTTTGAATTAGAATCCCATTCGAGAGAAGCCGGCGATTTCGATATTAGTAAATCGGAATTCAAATTCTATACAAAAGACGGGATTTATTATCCGGAAGATGTTCAGATTCAAGGAAAGAAAAGAATGGCCGTGAAGGATTTTTTGAATGGTATTCAGAATTTTGAAGATTATAAAGCTTAGACTTTTAGATAATAGACGAATAGATAATAGCTTCTAAAATGAACAACGATAAAGTCAAGATTTTAAAAACGGAAATCTTATCCGATAATTGGTACACGCTGAACAAAGTCACTTTCGAATATCAGAAAAAAGACGGAACGCTGGAAACGCAAAGCCGAGAAGCTTACGACCGCGGAAATGGTGCGACGATTTTGCTTTACAATAAGGAATCGAAAACCGTAATTCTGACAAAACAATTTCGGTTACCAACTTATATTAACGGCAACGAAGACGGAATGATGATTGAGGCCTGCGCCGGACTTTTGGATAAAGATAATCCCGAAGATTGCATCAGAAAGGAAACGGAAGAGGAATTGGGTTACGAGATTTCGGATGTCAAAAAAGTGTTTGAGGTTTATATGTCGCCAGGTTCTGTGACGGAAATTCTTTACTTCTTCATTGCGGAATATTCGAAATCAATGAAAGTGAATGATGGCGGCGGATTGGCAGAAGAGCAGGAAGAAATAGAAGTTTTGGAACTCGATATCGACGAAGCGCTTGAGATGATTGACTCTGGTGAAATCAAAGATGCGAAGACGATTATGTTGCTTCAGCACGTGAGACTTAAAGGTATTTTATAGATTTAGAATCAATTCAATTATAAAAATTTAAAATGAAAAAATTATTTTTCGGATTAATGTTATCATCAAATCTTTTCTTTTCTCAGGATTTGAAAGTGATGACGTACAACATCCGTTTGTCTGTGGACAGTGACAAAGAGAATTCCTGGAACAATAGAAAAAATGAAACTATGGCGCTGATGTCTTATTATCATCCGGATTATTTCGGGGTTCAGGAAGCTGTTCCACAACAAATGACCGATATCAAATCAACATTGACGGATTATGATTACGTTGGCGTTGGAAGAGATGATGGGAAAAATCAAGGCGAATATTCGGCAATTTTCTATGACAAGAATAAACTGGAAGTTACTAAATCCGGAACATTCTGGTTGAGCGAAACGCCAGAAAAACCATCAAAAGGATGGGACGCAGCTTACAACAGAGTTTGTACTTATGCGTTTTTCAAAATCAAGAAATCGGGAAAACAATTCTTGGCGATGAACCTGCATTTTGACCACGTTGGTGATGTTGCGAGAGTGAATTCTGCAAAGCTGATTCTTGAAAAAATCAAAGAACTGAATCCGAAAAATCTGCCTTTGACTTTAACAGGCGATTTCAATCTGACGGATGATTCTGAACCAATTAAAATTATTTCTAGGTCTTTGGATAATGCTTTTTACCATTCGAAAAAGCCACATTACGGACCAGTTGGAACGTTCACAGCGTTTGATGTCAATACCGTTCCGAAGGAAAGAATCGATTACATTTTTGTGAAAGGTTTTGAGGTTTTGTCCAACAGAACCATCAATGACAGACGAGAAAATTTGCTTTATCCGTCTGACCATTTTCCGATTTTTGCGGAGATTAAGTTTAATAAGTAAAATATAAATTCCTCTTGTTAAGAAGAATTTTTTATGCGTGAAGTTTGTCATTCCGTAGGAATCTAGACTGTTACTAACTATGCTTAGATTCCTACGGAATGACAAAAGTGTGGGAATTATGATTTTAGAAGATAATTTACTTATTCCAAACAATCTTCTTCGTCATCACATCGCTGGAATTAGTTCCGACCATTATTTCAAATTCTCCTGCTTCCCAATCATAATTCAGTTCGTCATCGTAGAATTTCAAATCTTCTGGCGTTAATTTGAACGTCACAGTTTTATTTTCGCCTTTTTTTAGGAATATCTTTTGGAAACCTTTCAATTCTTTTATTGGTCTTACAACTTTTCCAAATAAGTCGCGAATGTATAACTGAACCACTTCTTCGCCATCAAATTTTCCTGTGTTGGCAACATTGACATTGATGGTTAATGTTTGATTTCCTTTAAGATTATCAGAGCTCAGATTAAAGTTTGAATATTTAAAATCAGTATAACTCAATCCAAAACCAAAAGGGAATTTCGGGTCATTATCCAAATCGATATAAGCGGAAACATAATTTCTATCTGTAGATTTTTCAGCAGGTCTTCCCGTGTTGTAATGGTTGTAATAAATAGGAATTTGACCTACTGTTCTAGGGAAAGTCATTGGCAGTTTTCCGCCAGGATTCACGTTTCCGAACAGGATGTCTGCGATAGAATTTCCTGCCTCAGTTCCCAGCCACCAGCTGTAAACGATGGTCGAAATATTATCCGCTGCCCAATCGAAAACCAAAGGTCTTCCTGCATTGATCATCAATACAATCGGTTTTCCGGTTTTGGCAATTTCTTTCAATAATTCTTCCTGAACACCAGAGAAATGCAGGTTGCTTCGGCTTTTTGCTTCACCACTCATAGCGTGGCCTTCACCTAAAGTCATTATCACGACATCTGCTTTTTTCGCGGTTTCAAGCGCTTCTGCAAACATTGATCTGTCTTGGTCATTTTCATTGCAACCTTTGGCGTAAAGCAAGGTAGAGTTTTTATCTAATTGATTTTTGATACCGTCAAACTGAGTCACGATTCTTTGCGCATCATCCTTGAAAGGAACCGACCAGAATCCGTGCATCGCCACCGCTTCTTTCCCGAATGGACCAATCAAAGCGACAGTTTTAGTCGATTTTGAAAGTGGAAGCAATTTCTTTTCATTCTTCAAAAGCACTACACTTTTTGCTCCGAATTCTCTCCCGAATTTTCTGTGTTCAAGATTGTTGGTTTGTTGTTTTTGTCTGTCGGAATTTGAAAATCTGTATGGGTCATCAAACAAGCCTAATTCGAATTTCTTAATTAGGATTCTTCTTACCGCATCATCCACAAATTTGATGTCGACTTTTCCTTCTTTTACTAATTTTGGAAGTTGTTCCATATAGATTCGGCTTTCCATATCCATATCGGAACCTGCTAAGATGGCTTTTTCTCCGGCTTCCGCATTGTCTTTGGCGTAACCGTGCTTAATCATTTCGCCAATGCTTCCCCAGTCGGAAACCACGAAACCTTTGAAGTTCCATTGGTCTTTCAATAAATCTCTCAGGATGTATTTATTGGCTGTTGCAGGGATTCCGTTGATGTCATTGAAGGAATTCATAAAGGTGGCGACGCCCGCTTCAGCCGCTGCTTTGAAAGGTGGTAAATACGTTTCGTTCAATTGTCTCAAACTCATATCAACCGAATTGTAATCTCTTCCGCCGACTGCTGCACCGTAAGCTGCAAAGTGTTTAGCACACGCCATTATCGCATCAATATTTCCTAAACCTTTTCCTTGAAAACCTTTGATTCTGGCCAAACCAATTTTAGTTCCGAGGTAAGTATCTTCGCCGGAGCCTTCCATTACACGTCCCCATCTTGGGTCTCTTGCGATGTCAACCATTGGCGCAAATGTCCACTGGATGCCGAATGCAGATGCTTCTATGGCGGCGATTCTTTCCGATTTTTCTATTATTTCTAAGTCCCAGCTTGCGGCTTGACCAAGGTTGATTGGGAAAGTGGTGCGGAAACCATGAATCACATCTTGTCCGAATATCAATGGGATTTTCAGTCTGGATTCTAAGGCTAATTTCTGAAACGCTTTGGTTTCTTCTGCGCCAGTAACGTTCAGCATAGAGCCGACTTTTCCTTGTTTTATTTCTCCCAAAACTTTTTTGGAGTTGGAGTTCTGTGGTCCTGTGGCATATTCGAAGCCGCTGTATTGCACGAGTTGTCCTGCTTTTTCTTCCAAAGTCATTTTGGAAATCAATTCATTGACTTTTTGGTCGATGGTTTTCTGAGCGAAGATGCTGATTCCGATTGATAATAATAGGAATGAAAGCGTATATTTTATCATAGATTTTCTTTTGTCTCTAATTGAGGTATTAATATTTGTAAATGTAATTATTATAAACCACCCCGTCAAAAATTTTTCAAATTTTTGCCACCCCTTCAGAGGAGGGGAATTTTGGATGTTTTTGTCGAGACCGAGCCTTGTTTGTTTGAAACGATGTCTTGTTGGATTGAAACGATGCTTTGTTGGATTTGGATTATGTCTTGTTTTGTTGAGACTGAGCTTTGTTCGATTTGAACATTGTCTTATTGGTTTGTGCGTATGCCTTGTTCGATTTGAATTATGTCTTGTTGGATTTGGACCTTGTCTTGTTTTCTTGAAAGATGACAAAATCGTGTTTTTTGTTGAATCTGCAGCCCGCTTATCTCTAATTTTTTATTTGTTTTTATTTGAATCGATGAATCTCGTTCCTCGATTTGAGCGGCCTCTTCGAGAACCTCAGAGTGACAATTGGGAGTCCTTCGACAAGCTCAGGATAAACTACAGGCGAAAAATAGCTGCCCAAATAATTAGTTTTAATTTTCTACTTTTGGTACTTAAATTTTGGAAATGAATAAAATATTATTGGGGTTGATGCTGATTGGGACAACAATGTCTGCGCAGGAATTGTATATGCCGAGAAATATCAAGAAAGCTTTTGCGAACGGGACACGCGATATGTCTGGGAAGCCCGGGAAAAATTACTGGCAGAACAAAGGGGTTTATGATGTGAATGTGAAAGTGGATGCTAATACTAAGATTGTTTCTGGCTTCGAAACCATTCAATATTCTAATAATAGTCCGGATGAGCTGAAAGTTTTGGCAATTCGATTTGTGAATAATGTCAATAAACCACAGTCTGGTAGAGCAGGATATGCTTCTAAAGAATCGATTACTGATGGATTAAAAATTAAATCTTTCTTTATCAATGGCGAAAAATATAACATTAACAGTTATGACTGGTCAACTGTTGAGGCTGTGAAATTAACAAAACCATTGGCCTCAAAATCTCAAACTGAAATCAAAATCGAGTGGGAATATCCATTGGCGAAGGAAAGTGGGAGAGAAGGGCAGATAGACCCTGAAACTTTTTATGTGGCTTATTCTTTCCCGCGTGTGTCGGTTTATGATGACTACAATGGTTGGGATATGTTGCAACACAATGGCAGACAGGAGTTTTATAATGATTTCAATGATTATAGTTTTTCGATTTCTGCGCCTAAGAATTTTGTGGTTTGGTCAACTGGTGATTTTCAGAATCCGGAAGAGGTACTTCAGTCTGAATATCTGAAACGTTTCAAAGAGTCTTTGAAATCAGATAAAATCATCCACGTTGCGAATGCGGAGGAAATGAAATCGGGTAAAGTAACAAAGCAGAAGGATTGGAATGTGTGGAAGTTCAAAGCGAATCATATTGTTGATTTTTGTTTTGCACTGAGCAATCATTACGTTTGGGATGCGTCTAGTGTTCAGCTAAAAACAAAAAGAGCGAGCGTGCAATCTGCTTATAAAGTGGGCACAAAAGATTTTGAACAATACACAGAGTGGATGCGCTACAACCTAAAATGGTTTACTGATAACTGGCCAGGCGTGGAATATCCGTTTCCTGCGATGACGGCGGTGCAAGGTTACGCTGATATGGAATATCCGATGATGATCAATGACACGAGTATCCCTGACGACTTGCAAGATGCAAGACTGACTGCTGACCACGAGATTGCGCACACGTATTTTCCTTTCTATATGGGTATCAATGAAACGAGATATGCTTATATGGACGAAGGTTGGGCAACAATGCTGGAATATCTGATTGGAATTGATGAAAACGGACAGGAAGCGGCGGATAAATTTATGAAGAACTTCCGTGTGAAACGTTGGATTAATGATGCTTCTACGGAACAAGACCAACCGATTATTACACTTAGTTCACAGCTTTCAGGAGCAGGTTATGGAAATAATGCTTATGTGAAATCAGCTTTGAGTTATTTGGCTCTGAAGGATTATTTGGGTGATGAACTTTTCAAGAAAGCACTTCATCATTATATGGATAACTGGAACGGGAAGCATCCAGTCCCGTGGGATTATTTTAATTCTATGAATGCTGGTTCTGGTAAAAATCTGAATTGGTTCTTCAATAATTGGTTTTACACGAATAATTATATTGATTTGAAGGTGGGAGCTGTTTCACAGCAAAATAATCAATTGGTTTTGACGGTTGAGAATGTAGGAGGATTTGCGATTCCGTTTGATGTGGTTTTGACTTGTGAAGATAATTCGACGGAGAAGATTCATTTTACGCCGTCGGTTTGGGAGAAAGACCAAAAGTCAGCAAGTTTGAATATTCCGGTTAAAAAGAAAGTCAAGTCTGTGAATCTGGATGGCGGGATTTTTATGGATTATACGCCGGATGATAATTTGAAGGCCTTTTAATATTAAAATCAGAGTACGATGAAATTTATTTTTAGTTTAGTTGTCTCTATAATGTTGGTTTCCTGTGTTTCCAACAAAACGAAAATATTGCAAAATAATATTCTGACTTTGCGAGACAGCTATTGCAAAGCGCCTTTGCAGTACAATTATACTCAGAAATTGCCGTCGTACAATTCGGATTCTATTATTTCAGCAAACAGTCATTTGAAAAATTATTTTTCTGACCAAAGTATTTTGATTCTAAATGCTTTGAGCAGTATAGATGAAGTAGAAGATATTCTGAAATACAAAAAAGATGGTTCGTTGGAAGCTCAGGTTAAAGTTCTGCAATTGAAAACTAAAATCAACAGCAAAATCAGTATTTCTCTTACTGAGCTGGATGCTGTTGCGGCCGAATTTGACTGCGAAGGCGAACGTGTGGCACAAATGGCGAATTATGTGGATAATATCAACGCTAATAACAACAACAAGCTGATTCTTTTTTCAATTATCACAGGTGCTGTAACATCAGTCGCTAGTGGAATCATCAAAAATGATACTGCAGAAAATATCGTCAGTATTGGCGGTGGACTTCTTGGGGCTGGATTGGGTTTGGCTACTTTTAATCCTAAAGGTAAAAAAGTGGAGTTTATCCACGAGCGAAATCTGTTGAAGGATATTTGGGATGAGAAATTACAGTCGCAGAATTTTCCGCCTTTTATTTGGTATATGTACACAGAGCGCAAGTTTACGGGAAATCGGGAACATTCTATCATCCAAAATATGAAGCAGAGATGGATCAACTATCAATTTGATAATGACGAAGATTCTGCCAGCAGATCGGTGAATTTTGGAACCGGTGGCTTCTATCGCTCATCGGATTTGCAGAATCGTGCTTCGATGTTGAACCAAATGCAGTCTGCAACGCGTACAATCAATCAAAATATCAATTATCTGCTTCTAGATTTGGATAAGTTAATTTCAGATTCTTAAAGATAAGTTCATTATCTGAGCATATTTTGAAAATTCAAAAAATAAAAAAATATTTGTGACAGGAAGTTGCGTTATTTAATGATAGCTTTGCACTCGATTATTTTAATCATTAATTATAAACAAAATTATAAAATGAAAAGACAGACCATCACATTATTTTGCGTAGCAATATTTAGTATTTCATGTGCTCAGAAAAATGATAAACAAGCTGATAGCAAATATACTGATGACCAAAAAGCTTCTTATTACATAGGTTTAAACATTGCCCAGAATCTGAAACAAGAAGGTTTCAAAGTAGATGCGGACCTTTTGGCCCAGGCAATCAAAGAAGAGATGGATGGGACAAAAAAGCTGATGCCGGCTGAAGAAATGAATACTTTTATGCAAGGTTTCATGCAGAAGCAGCATGAAAAAAAACAATCTGAAGCAGGAGCAAAGGCCAATGAAAATAAGAAAAAAGGTCTAGAGTTTCTTGCCAAAAATAAAAGTAACCCAAAAGTTAAAACTACTGCTTCTGGCTTACAGTACGAGGTTTTACAAGAGGGTGATGGTAAAACAAAACCAAAAGCATCAGATGTTGTACAGGTAAAATATACAGGTAAATTACTGGACGGAACCGTTTTCGATTCTACTGACAAAAATGGGGGTATGCCAGCGGATATCAATCTAGGCGGCGTAATCAAAGGTTGGACAGAAGGTATCCAACTGATGAGCAAAGGTTCTAAATACAGATTTTATATTCCTTCAGATTTAGCTTATGGAGATCAGGGAGCTGGAGGTGCGATTCCGGGAGGTGCTACCATTATATTTGATGTGGAATTGGTGAATATAAAATAAAATCAGTTAATTCGACAAAAATTAAAAACCTCAGCCATTTTAGCTGAGGTTTTCCTATTTAAAATAGTATTTAATATGAAGAAAATTTAACTCTTATTCCACCGGTCTGAATACCAAACCTGTCTCCTCGAAATAATCTAAGGTAATTCTGTCCCCGTCATTCACGTTTCCTGCGAGAATTTCTTTGGATAATTTATTCAAAACTTCCTGCTGAATCACCCTTTTCAGAGGTCTTGCTCCGAAAACCGGATCGTAACCTTTATTGGTTAGATAATTCAGTGCATCCTGAGTTGCGGTCATGATAATATTGCGTTTTGCCAGCATATCATTAAAACCTCTCAATTGATACTGAACGATTTTTCCGATTTCCTTTTTTCTTAAAGGCTGGAATAACACGGTTTCATCAATCCTGTTCAAAAATTCCGGACGAAGCGTTTGTTTTAATAAATCGAAAACTTCAATTTTGGTCTTGTCCACAATTTCGTCTTGATTCTCTTCTGTAATATTTTCAAAATTCTCCTGAATGATGTGCGAGCCCAAATTCGAAGTCATAATGATTATCGAGTTTTTGAAATTCACCACTCGACCTTTGTTATCCGTCAATCTTCCGTCATCCAAAACCTGCAATAAAGTGTTGAAAACATCAGGATGCGCTTTTTCAATTTCATCCAAAAGCACCACGGAATAAGGTCTTCTTCTCACGGCTTCGGTCAATTGTCCGCCTTCATCATAACCCACATATCCCGGAGGCGCACCCACCAATCTCGATACCGAATGACGCTCCTGGTATTCACTCATATCAATTCTCGTCATATTGTTTTCATCGTCGAATAAAAACTCGGCTAAAGCCTTTGCCAACTCGGTTTTTCCGACTCCGGTTGTTCCTAAAAATAAGAACGAACCGATTGGTTTTTTATCGTCGCTCAATCCGGCTCTGTTTCTTCTGATGGCGTTAGCAACAGCTTCAATCGCTTCTTCCTGACCCACAACTCTATGATGAAGTTCAGTTTCAAGATGCAATAATTTTTCTCTCTCCGACTGAAGGAGTTTTGTTACAGGAATTCCGGTCCATTTTGCAATGACCTCAGAAATATTTTCAGAAGTCACTTCTTCCTTAATCAATTCATTCTGATGGTTTTGCATCTCCAGTTCAAGTTTCTGCAAAGCATCTTCTTTTTCCTTGATCTTCCCGTACTGAATTTCAGCAACTTTGGCATAATCTCCTGCTCTAGAAGCTCTTTCTGCTTCCAGCTTCAAAGCTTCTATATCTTTTTTAATCTGGGTCAAATCCTCAGATTTTTGTTTTTCTTTCAGCCATTTTGCATTGATTTCATTCCTTTGCTCTGAAATTTTCGAAATATCTTCTTTTAAATGGTCGATTTTCGTCTGATTTCCTTCCCGTGAAATGGCCGCCAATTCAATCTCTAACTGCATTAATCGTCTATCGAGAACATCCAGCTCTTCCGGTTTTGAATTGATTTCCATTCTTAATTTTGCAGAAGCTTCATCAATCAAATCAATCGCTTTATCCGGTAAGAATCGGTCCGAAATATATCGTTGAGACATTTCTACCGCCGCAATAATCGCTTCATCTTTGATTCTTACTTTGTGATGCGCTTCATATTTATCTTTAATTCCTCGGAGAATGGAAATTGCCGATTCCATATCCGGTTCTTCCACCATTACTTTCTGAAAACGTCTTTCTAACGCTTTATCTTTTTCAAAATATTTTTGATATTCGTTTAAAGTCGTTGCACCGATGGCTCTTAATTCACCTCTAGCCAAAGCTGGTTTTAAAATATTTGCGGCATCCATTGCGCCTTCACCGCCTCCCGCTCCTACCAAAGTGTGGATTTCGTCGATGAAAAGAATAATTTGTCCGTCGGATTTAATGACTTCATTCACCACAGATTTCAGACGTTCTTCAAATTCACCTTTGTATTTTGCGCCGGCGATCAAAGCTCCCATATCTAATGAGTATAACGTTTTATCCTGCAAATTTTCAGGAACATCACCGTTGATTATTCTGTGTGCAATGCCTTCTGCGATGGCAGTTTTACCAACGCCCGGCTCACCGATCAGAATCGGATTATTTTTTGTTCTCCTCGAAAGAATTTGTAAAACTCTTCGGATTTCTTCATCACGACCGATCACCGGGTCAAGTTTCCCTTCCGCAGCTAATTCGTTGAAGTTTTTAGCATATTTATTTAAGGATTGATAGGTTTCCTCTGAACTTGCAGAAGTTGCTTTGCTTCCTTTTCTTAGTTCTTTAATTCCGCCTTCCAAAAGGTTTTTGGTAACGCCCATGCCTTTCAGCATTTTCGAAACTTCTGAACTGGTTTCTAACAATGAAAGCCAAAGATGTTCAATCGTTACAAATTCATCGCCCATTTTTTTAGCGATGTTGGGGGCATCAAGCAAAACTTTGTTCGCTGATTGCGAAAGATAAATATTACCTCCCTGAACTTTTGGAAGCTTTTCTAAATTTTCTCGGTTGCGTTCTCTTACCAAAGTGGCATCTGCTTCAGATTTTTTTAATAAGAAAGGCGATATATTTTCATCTACCTGAAAAATTCCTTCCAGTAAATGTTGAGGTTCTATTTGCTGGTTGCCAAATTCCATTGCCACTTGTTGTGCTGCCTGGATGGCTTCCTGTGATTTTACGGTATATTGATTTAGATTCATATCTTTTTATAATTGATGGTTAATAAATGATAATTGATTTAATGTTGCATCAAATTCTATTCAATTGTAGATTTTGAAACTATGATTTTTCTTATAAAAACATTAAGACTAAAGTTGCTAATTCTAATCTTAATGCTTCATCAATCATTTAATTCGAATTGCTAATCACAAAAAGTATTCTATTATTGAATTTTTAAAAATTGAAGACAAAATTTCCGAATTATTGAATTTTGAATGATTTTAAAAAGACAAAATTTCCGAAAGTTTAAAATTTAGATGAAAAATTATTGTCAATTTGCAAAATGTTTTTGAAAACAAATTCATCATTATTTTAATTAGCGTTTTTTATTTATAAATTTGAGTGAATAAAAATCTGACCTTGAATCGTCTCGTCTTAATTTTCTTTACTGTTTTTACAATTTCATTTTGTTTTGGTCAAAAACAAAATCAGGAGGACTTGCCTGGCTCCGAGACTTTGGATAAAAGCAAAATTTCGCCTGAGCAAATCATCGAACAAAGTCTTAAAAAACTGGAACAACCAATTTCTGACGAAGAGAAATATGAAGTACGGATGAAAATGGCTGACGCTTATCTGAAAATCAAAAAACCAGATTTTGCAAAGTCAACCGAAATGCTTTTTAAAGCTAAAGAAATTGCTGAAAAATTAGACAATACAAAGCTTAAAGCAAAAATCTACGGCTCGATTGCGAATCAATATTCGTTTCTAAACTTTCCGGAAAAAATAAAACCTTACCTTGATTTGTCTAAACAGGAATTGGATAAATTTCCGAATGGTTATGAGAAGAATTATCTCACAGCTCGCCTATTTATAGAGTATGGAAATCTAAAAGCAGATAATGAAAATTTTATTGATGCCAAAAAAGATTATCAGCAAGCACTTAAGTTTTTACAAAGGAATGGAACGTTCAACAAAAAAGATATTTTCCAGTACCGACGGGCATTTTATAATATGGGCGTTTCTTATGCTTATCTGAAGCAAAATGACTCTGCGCAATATTTTCTGAATAAAGCTTTGGCGATTCGGGATAATGAAAATAAAGAGTTCAAATATTTTATTTATAACAATTTAGCTAAAGTTTATGCTGCTAAAAATGAGCATCAAAGGGCGATAAATTCTTTGGAAACTGTCCTGAAAGAAGATGCCTTCAAAGATAATCGGTTAAAAGCCGATATGTACAAAAAGCTCATTGCTTCTTACAAAGCTTTGAATATCCACGATAAATATATTGAGTATTCTGAAAAGCTTTTGGCGTTGGAACCAGATGTCAAAGAAAATAATCTCAAGGCGATTAATACAGCAGTTTCCGAGGAACAAAAAAATCTTTTGGAGAAAATTTCCGATAAAGAAAATCACAACAATTTTTTGATTATTGGTTGTGGTTTACTGGTTTTGATTGGAGGAATGAGTATTTTTTATATCAATCATAAAAGAAAGAAAGAGAAAATTCTTTATCAAAACTTCATCGCCAATCTTGAGAAACAAGAAGTAAAAGAAACTCCGGAATCGAAAGAAATTATTCAACCGGAAATTGAGGGAAAAGAAAAACCATCTTTCTCGATTCCAAGTTCTGCCGAATCCAATATTTTAGAAAAATTAGATAAGTTTGAAGAGTCGGCGAAATTTACCAATTCTAAATTAACGGTTGCAAGCCTGGCGGTGATGTTCAAAACCAATCCGACCTATCTTTCGGAAACGATAAAAAAACATAAGGAGAAAAATTTCAATCAATATCTGAATGAACTTCGCATCAATTATATCTGCAAACAAATCAACGAGCGTCCGGAATTTCTCAATTATAAAATAAGTTATCTGGCGGAAGAAGCTGGTTTTTCATCTCATAGTTCGTTCACAACAATTTTCAAAAGCGTAACCGGTATTTCTCCTTCGGTTTTTTTGAGAGAAGCGGAAAAGAAACATAGGAATGTTTAATCTTTTATTTATCAGTGATTTAATACTAATTTTTATGTTTTTAAATATGATATTTCTAAAGTGTAACGCTATTTTTTGATTCTTAAAGTATATATATTTACTTCATCAATGAGATAAAATATTTTTCTGATTGATGTGATTATTTCAATGTATTTTAAAAAATCTTAAAAAATTAATTATGAAGAAAATTGTATTTTTTTTATCGGCATTGGGTTCGGTTTTGACCTTTTCGCAAAATTTAGGTTATGGAAATTCTGTTTCCCGATCTCTATCAGGAACTATAGAAGTTCAATCAAAACCTTCAGCAAAAGCAGAAACTTGTAATACGGTTGTTATTAACGATACCGATGAGCAAAATGGCGTTTTCATTATTGGAAATGGCGGACAAAAAGCAGCTGTTGATATTCCGCTCGAAGCGAATCAAACAATTAAAATCAACAGTATTGTTGTGACGTTGGCGAGTAAGCTTCCGCCAACTTTTGTGAACTTCATCTTTTACGATAATATTCTTTCTACGCCAGAAGATCCAGAAGATCCAAGAAGAAATATCCCGAATCAGCAGATTTTACAAATTACGGACACTACAATCGATTCTTTTGAAGAAGTTGGATACGAACCTTTGCACGAGTTTGTAGTTAGAAAAGTGAAAGTGAAATTGGCTAATCCAATTCTACTAAACGGAACAATGTCTGATGGCAGAATCTGGATGAGTACAAAATCTGACGCCAATGCTTGGGCAACAACTGCTCATTACGAAACTGGTGAAGGCGTGGTTGGCGAAAGCCTGGCGATGGGAAGCAATAATTTTGATTGGTTTCAGCTTCTTAATCAGGAATGTTTGTATGAACTGCAAGCCGAATGTGATATTCTTAATGTTTCCGATGCTGATTTCAATTCTAAAGTGGGAATTTATCCAAATCCAGCTCAGGATTATTTCGAATTCAAAGGTTTAAGTGGAACTAAAATCGTTTCAACCAATATCTATTCAGCAAATGGAAGTCTTGTGAAAACAATTAATCCCAATGAATCTAAAATTAATGTAAGTAACCTGAAAAGTGGCGTTTATGTTGTTCAAACTAAAACAGCTAACGGAAATACATTTACTAATAAGTTGATTAAAAAGTAAATTCATATTTTAAGTTATTTTAGCTTTAGGAAGCCAGAAGTTTTTTCTTGGCTTCTTATTTTAATAGGTTGTTGCCTAATTATTGAATTCCTGATCTATTGTTTATGTAATTTAAATTATGAGATTTATTTAAGAGTTTTTCTGATTATTTTTGAGTGATTGTTGCTTGTTTTCGTTATAAATTCGTAATTTGCGAGAAATAATTTAATATGAAGAAATATCTATTATTGTCAGCATTGGCGTTACCGATGTTGGGTCTTGCTCAATGGTCGAGGGTTAGTAATACGACAAACAAAAAAGTGAAAGAAGAGTTCTCAAATCTTAAAGAGAAACAATTATTCTCTTTGAATAAGGATTTGTTGAAATTAAAGTTGCAAAATGCACCGCAACAATTTTCAGGAAAGAAAGGTGTAGAGGTCTTGATGCCAAATGAAAAAGGAGAGCTGCAGAAGTTCCAGGTTTGGGAATATTCTAATTTTACTCCAGAATTTCAAGAAAAATTTCCTAATATCAAATCTTATATGGGAATTGGGATTACGGATCCTACAGCGTATTTGAGATTCAGTATTTCTGATTTGGGATTGTCTTCTACGGTATTGAAAAGTGGTGGTTCCAATTTTATTGAACCTTATGTAGAAGGAGCAGATGTGTATGCGGCATATGAATCTTCTTCTAGATTATTGGATGAGAAAGATACTTTTGTTTGTTCTACAATGGATGAAATCGGAGAACAAAATGCGGAATTGTTAAGTACTAATACTACTAATAGATCTAGCAACCAAGTGTTCAAGACTTTTAAATTGGCGATGTCTGCACAAGCGGAATATTCTCAATATCACATAGCAAGAGCGGGCGCCGAATCTGCTACTGATGCTGAGAAAAAAGCTGTTGTTCTAGCTGCTATCAATAACACCGTTACTAGAGTGAATGCTTTGTATGAGAAGGACTTAGCGGTACATTTTAATATGGTTGATATCTTATCTGTTATCTATCTTGATCCAGCATCTGATCCTTATACGGGTTCTTGGAACAATGAGGTAAGAGCTGCGCTTAATGCTCAAATAGGTATCAATAATTATGATATCGGACATGTATTAGTTTATGCTGGTCCTAATGGAAGTGCAGGATGTATCGGATGTATCTGTGGGAATGGGACTACGAGTACGACTCACAAAGGTTCTGCTTTCACATCGCACTATATTCCAGTGAGTGATATTTTTGATATAGATTATGTAGCTCACGAGATGGGACATCAGGTGGGAGCTAATCATACACATACATATAGTGGGTCAGAGGGTTCCGGTGTGCAGGTAGAATTAGGAAGTGGTAATACAATCATGGCTTACACGGGTATTACCGGTGCTTATGATACACAATTCAACTCCAATGATTTCTTTACTTACAGAAATATTCTTCAGATCCAGAATAACTTGGCAAACAAGGCTTGTGCTGTCAATACTCCAATTACAAATACGCCTCCGGTTGTAGATGCAGGATTGGACTATACCATTCCAATCAGTACTCCATTTGTATTGAAAGGAACTGTGACCGATGCTGAAAATGATACAATGACCTATGTTTGGGAGCAAAATAACTCTGCCACGGCAGCAGCACAATTTACTTCCGGTTCTTATGCTTCACCTACAAAAGCAGGAGGACCTAATTTCAAAATGTTTCCGCCTAAATCTGAACCAGTTAGATATTTTCCAGAATATGGTAAGATTTTAGCAGGAGTTTATGCAACACGTTGGGAGGCATTATCTAGTGTAGCTAGAACTCTGGATTTTACATTGACTGCAAGAGATAATTCAGCAGCAGGAGCACAGACACAGACTGATGCGATGAAAATTACAGTGAGTGCTGCAGCTGGACCATTTGTAGTTACTGCTCCGGTTTTTGGAGAAAGTCTTACTTCTAATACTGCTTATACTGTAAAATGGAATGTAGCTAATACTAATGCTGCTCCAATAAGTACAACGAGTGTCAATATCAAATTGTCAACAGATGGCGGAGTTACTTTCACTACTCTAGCGGCTAATACGCCTAATGATGGAGAAGAAGTAGTAACACTTCCTACAGGTTCACAAGCTTCTAATGCTTACATCATGGTAGAAGCTATTAATAATATTTATTTTGCATTAAGTCCAAGTTTTGTGGTAGATTATTCTGTAAATGGAGAGGTTTGTAATACATATTCTTATTCAGGTCCGGCAGTAGATATCAATGATGGTACAGGATCGACAAGCGGTCCTATTTCTTCACCTCAAGTATTAGTTCCAATTAATGTTGGGGAAAGTGGAGTAATTACAAAAATAAAAGTAACTCCTGTTGTTGAACATCCTAGAACCAGCCAGATTGTTGTAGGAATAGAAGGTCCGTTGGGACAAACAGCTTGGTTGTGGAACAGAAAATGTACAAGTTCTGGAATTAATGCTACATTCAGTGATGAGGGTTCTGCCTACGTCTGCGCATCTCCAATTAGTGGAACTGTAAAGCCAGATGAGTCCTTGGCAATTTTCAAAGGGAATGATACCAAAGGAGTTTGGAATTTGTTCGCTTCTGACAACGTTAGAAACCTTACCGGAAAAATCAATTCTTGGACGTTGGAGCTTTGTACAAGAGATGCTGAGGTTCTTGCGGTGAATGAAAGTGCTTTCAACTCTAATAATATCAAAGTTTATCCAAATCCTTCAAACGGAAACTTCTTTATCAAATCCAAGGATCTTGGAGGAAATGCGAAAGTGGCTATCTATGATATGAATGGTAGAGTAGTTCACACATCAGGCTTCAATGTTTTGACTGGTGAATCTACGAATGAGTTCAATGTTAATTTGACAAAAGGTGTTTACTTGTTAAAAGTTACTTCTCCAAAAGCAAATTATACTCAGAAACTAATAATCAAATAATCTAGAATTATTTATAAATCTGAAAGTCGATCAGTAATGGTCGGCTTTCGTTATTTTTAGAATAAGACTTTTCCATATGATTTCAATAAATTATATTAAATTGCGATTAACAATAATTATGTGAAAATGAATTATACACAAATAGAAATAGATGCCCAATTCGATGGAAAATTACAATTGATTTACTTGAATCAACCTGAAAGTTACAATAGTCTTACCCAAGTTATGTTACAGGAATTGCGGAATGCTATTCGTAAATTCAGCGAAGACGAAAATGTGAGATGTGTTGCGATTGCAGGAAAAGGTAAAGCCTTTTGTGCTGGTCAAAACCTGAAAGAGGCTTTGGGCTTTAACGAAGATGACAGAACCATCCAGAGATTTGTGATAGAATATTACAATCCTTTGGTTGTAGAAATCATAAAATGTAGAAAACCTGTGATTGCATTGGTTAATGGCCCAGCAGTCGGAGCAGGTGCAATGTTGGCTTCGATCTGTGATTTTACTTTGGCTACAGAAAGTTCATATTTTTCTTTCGCATTTGCCAATATTGGTTTGATTCCGGATACTGCGGGAACTTATTATTTACCGAAGTTAGTTGGAAGGCAATTGGCAAGTTATCTCACGTTTACTGGGAAAAAAGTACCAGCTTTGGAAGCCAAGAAAATTGGTTTGGCTGCTGATGTTTTTGCCGATTCAGAATTTGTAGAAAAATCGATGGAAGTTTTGACTCAGCTTTCTCATTCTGCAACGACTGCATTATATTTAACAAAAAAAGCTTTCAATAAATCTTATGATTTTACTTTGAGAGAACAGTTGGACTACGAGTCAATCATTCAGCAAGATGCTGCAGAAACAGAGGATTTCAAAGAAGGCGTTGCTGCTTTCATCGAAAAACGTTTGCCAAATTATAAAGGAAAGTAAATGAACGCAAGGGAAACGGTAGAATACATGTTCGAGAAAGATCTGTTTTCTCAATGGCTCGGAATTGAATTGATAGACATTAAACATAATTATTGTCTCATCAAAATGCTTATCAAACCCGAAATGATTAATGGATTAGGAACTGTTCACGGCGGTGTAACGTTTGCCTTTGCCGATTCGGCTTTAGCCTTTTCATCTAATAATTCCGGCGAAGCAGCGGTTGCACTCAACTGTTATATCAATTTCACAAAAGCTGCAAAAAACGGTGATGTTCTGACGGCAGAAAGCATTCTTCTGAATGACACTCGCAAAACAGCCATTTACGATATCACAATTAAAAATCAAAATGATGAGGTTATTGCAGGTTTCCGAGGAACAGTTTATAAAATTGGAAAGAAAGTGACAGAATTGAAAATATTATGAAATAAAATATCAAAAACTTCAAAATTTATTTTGGAGTTTTAAAATAAATTATAACTTTGTAATTCAAAGTTCTTTTTATGGAATCGAAAAATTATCAGGAAGAGTTAGCACATATCCGTCAAATGATGGAGCGTAGTTCAAGATTTATTTCATTTAGCGGTTTGTCCGGTGTTATTGCGGGGATTGTCGCATTACTCGGCTCTGTTTACGTTTATTTTATTTTCCGGAGAGAGGGAATCGATTATTTTGACGGAGAAAGAAACATCTATACGCCAGCTTTAGCTCAGGAATTATTTTTTGTCGCTTTGGTAATTTTAGTTTTGGCAATTTCTAGTGGTTATATTTTCACTGCCAGAAAGAGTAAAAAGAAGAACATAAAAGTTTGGGATTCTATTACGAAAAAATTATTGTTCAATTTTGCAATTCCATTAGCTACAGGCGGAATATTTTGTATTGCACTTTGGTATCATCATTATTTTCCTTTAATTGCGCCGTCAATGCTTATTTTTTATGGATTAGCCTTGATCAATGCTGAAAGATATACATTAAGCGATGTCAAATATCTTGGTATTTGCGAAGTGATTTTGGGAATAATAGCTTTATTTTGGCTAGGATGGGGGTTAATATTCTGGGCAATCGGATTTGGATTTTTGCATATTTTTTATGGGATTTTGATGTATAGGAAATACGATTAACTGTCAAAAACAAAGTAACAATGGGGATTGGAGTTATTTATTTGATGCTACTATGTATATTTATACTCATATGTTCCTTAGCCTCATTTTTTATTTTTAAAAAGAGAGGACAATTAAAAACAGGGATTTTTGTTTCTATATTTTTAGCAATGATTGTTTTAGTTCCTGTATTTTTGATTGCTTTTGAAAGTAAGCTTTATTTTAAATCTGATGCAAAAGGAGATTTACAGCAGGTAAATATTTTATTACAAGATGATTTTGAGATAATTTCTAATAAAATTGTAGGAATGCCAGAATATTCTCAAACCACTTATCTTAAAGTTTCTGAAAAGGACAAAAACCAAATTATTAATAATATTAAAAACTCTAGTAATTTTAAAATTTTGAAAAGCGCTGTTAGTACTTTATTCAATAAAATATCTTTTTCTGGTGAAGGAATAGAAAGAAAAATAACCTGGAATTATTTAATTGAAGATGAATTTATAAAAGAATATTATTATAAGAAAGATGGTTTTGTTCCAGTTTCGATTACAATAAGTTTAAAACTTGATTCTGATACTGTAATTATAAAAAGAATAGAAGACTAATGCTAAACATCAATCAACTCAACAAAGAATTCGAAAGCCGTGTAAGATTGGGCATTATGTCCGTTCTGATGGTCAACGACTGGGTTGATTTTACCGAAATGAAAAACCTGCTCAGCGCCACCGACGGCAATCTCGCCAGTCACAGCTCTGCGCTAGAAAAAGCAGAATACATCGAAATCAAAAAAGAATTCGTAGGCAAGAAACCGAAAACTTCTTACCGAGTGACGCAAAAAGGAAGAGATGCTTTCACAGAACACATCAATAACTTGGAAAAATTATTGGGAAAATAACTCCCGATTTTTTTTGAAAATTGACTTTGTAATTCAAAGAACTTTATGTTATGAAAAATTTTAAATTTATAAAAGTATCAAAAAGATTATTCTGGTTCTCTTTGATTATTGGAATTGGGACATTATTACTGTTTATTGTTACTAGGGAAAATTTCTTTATAGAATTTGGATTTCTTTTTTTGATATTAATGTTCTTAATCAATCTTTACTTCTTTTTCTTCTTTATTATTTGCGGATTAATTTATGAAGAACGCTCAAAAGAGTGTTTCGATTCTGCTGCACTATTATTAATTAATATTCCAATTGCTCTATTTTGTTTAATCGTAGGAGTTAATATATAAAAAATTTAAGCTTAAACTTTGAAATTCAAAGCAGAATATGACCAGAAAATCATTCATTAAAAAATCATTACTCGCAACTGCAGGTTTATCATTATTCTACAGCTGGCAAATAGAACCATTTTGGCTGGAGTTTGTAAAACAAGATTTACCAATCAAAAATCTTCCTTCAAATCTTCATAACAAAGTCCTGATGCAGATTTCGGATTTGCACGTTGGTAATCGTTTCGATTGGAATTACTTAATTGATTCCTTCAAAGAAGCCAAAACTTACAAACCAGATTTTGTGGTTTATACTGGCGATTTCGTTTGTTGGGAAAATAATCCTGAACAATTTGAACAAATGAAAACTGTAATGAAAGAAACCGTTTACGGAACTCTCGGAACAACGGCAATTCTAGGTAATCACGATTACGGTGCAGAATGGAGAGAAGAGTATGTTGCAGATGAGGTTTCGAAAATTCTGACAGATTCCAAAATTCAAATTCTTCGGGATGAAAAAGTGAATTTGTCGGGACTTAATATCTACGGTTTCGAAGAATTATGGGGCACCAATTTTCATCCCGAAAATTTAACAAAAACTATTAATCCAGATGAAGCTAATCTCGTTCTTTGCCATAATCCCGATGTCTGTGATTTGGATGTCTGGAACAATTATCAAGGTTGGATTCTATCGGGACATACACACGGCGGACAAGCGAAACCTCCATTTCTCCCACCTTTGATTCTCCCTGTCAAAAATAGAAAATATACTTCTGGAATCATCGATTTGGAAGACGGACGAATGCTTTACATCAATCGTGCTTTGGGACATTCTTATCAAGTCAGGTTCAACTGTAGACCAGAGATTACATTATTTACACTTAAATCAATTTAAAAAAATCATAATTATGAAAAAACATCATTTAATTTTCATCACAGTTTTCGCCGTAATCATTCTCTTTTATAAAGAATATATTGCGCTCAATCTAGGAATTCTTGGGATTTTCCTGAGTATTCTGACTTACACTCAAACTAAAACAGAATTCAGAAGCCGAACCTTTCTTACTCTTTTTGTAACCTCTATTTTTTCGTCTTTAGCATTTGCTTGGTTTGGCGATGCAATTTCGTTTGTCGCTGTTTTTGTCTCTGTATTTTTGCTGAGGTTCAAAGGAACTTACCCGAAACTAAAACCATTTCTATATATTGAAGTTCTATTGTTGAATCTCTTCACATTCTTGGGAAGAGTTTTCAACATAGAGCAATGGTACGAGAAATCCAAGGAGAGAAGCTTTGCCAAAAAACTCATTGCTATTATTCTTATTCCTGCGTTTTTTATCACGATTTTCTTTTTCATTTATGCTTTTGGAAGTGACCATTTCGCGAATCTGTTCAGAGATTCTGAATTAGAGTTCCAACCTTTGACTTTTATCGTTTTAGCCATTATCGGATTTTACATTGGTTTTATTTTCTGGAATTTTGGAGTAGAAAGATTCATCTTCAAACAAAACAGATATTTAGATGACGATTTTTCAGGATTAATTAAAATTCAAAAACCAACATTTTCTTTCCTTGATATCGATTCCGAAAGAACCAGCGGGTTGATTTCTTTTTGTGCACTTAATATTCTGCTTTTGGTTTTTATTGCAACTTATAATTATGAACAGTTTTTCGAAGCCACAAAATCGACTGACGGATTGAGCGCAGAAACGCACGAACGTGTTAACTCGGTGATAATATCAATCGTGATGGCGATTCTCGTGATTTTATTCTATTTCAAAAAAGGATTTAATTTCGATGACAAAGCAAAGTCTTTGAAAAATTCTGCTAAAATTTGGATTGTTCAAAATGTGGTTTTGGTAATCTCAGCTTCCGTAAAAAACTCAGAGTATATCATCAATTATGGTTTGACCTACAAACGTTTGGGTGTTTACGCTTTCTTAGCAATGGCTTTGATTGGTTTGATTTTCACATTCATCAAAATCCAGAAAAAGAAGACCAATGCTTTCCTTTTCAACAAAATGTTTTGGGCTTGTTATGGCTTGATTTTGGTTTGCAGTTATATCAATTGGGGTGAAATTATTACATCCAATAATATCAAAAGAAAAGATTTTGCGGATAATTATCATTTGATTTCCATCAATTATAATGAACAAATTTTGCTGGATTATGCCGAGGAAACCGGAAACACAGAAATGAAAAATCGACTCAAGGATAGAATAAGATCTTATCAGAAGGAAACTTTCCTCTCAAAAATACTCTATTATGAATTTATTAAAATTGAAAAAGAATAATTTTAAATATCTGACTTTAATTCCATTATTTCTGATTGCCTGTAAAAAGGAACCAGAAATCAAGGAACAAAAAATAGATACTGTTACAACGATTGAAAAACCTGTTGATTCATTATCGACTATTTTGAAAACCGAGAAAGAGTCCAATCAAAATATCGTAACTGTGGACGCATCGAAAATGCCGATTCGACTGAATCTCGAAATCACCAATCCAAATGACCAATTGATTTTAAGATTAGAAAATCTCGATCAACCAAAAATCAAAGGTTACTTGAAGACTGAAAAGCCGATGAATTTGAGATTCAATCAAATCAGAATGCCGGATAACACATTTGATGGTCCATTTTCTCAAACAATTGAATATGATACGAAACAGAAAGGTGAATATTGGCTGATACTAGCAAAAAGTAATATGGCAGATGGAACGCCTGTCGGCAAGTTCTTCCTAAAACTTGAATAGGGAAACTCAAATTAAAAGTCTTCGACTGCGCTCAGACTGACAAACCTTAAAATCCAGTTTAGTATTAGAGATGTCCTGCTGAGCGGAGTCGAAGACTTTTTTTACCTTATTTTAAACTCAATATTGCCAATCTATAACCTTTCATTCCAAATCCGGAAATCACTGCATCACAACTTTCCGCGGTAACAGATTTTTTCCGGAATTCTTCACGCTTGTAGATATTGCTGATATGAACTTCAACTTTCGGTTTTTGGATATTTTTAAGACAATCCGAAATTGCATAAGAATAATGAGTAAACGCACCAGGATTAATTACCACAGCTTCAAAATCATCTTCCTGTAAACGGTTGATCAATTCACCTTCTATATTGGACTGATAAAATACAATTTCGTCAGGAGAGAATTCATTTTTCAAATCGTTCAAATAATCTTCCATAGAAACAGACCCATATATTTCGGGTTCACGAGTTCCAAGGAGATTGAGGTTTGGACCATTTATGATGAGGATTTTCATTGCTTTTCAATAATTAATGTAAAAGTAAAAAATCCTCAGAAATTTCCGGGGATTTTTTGAAATATAGTATAAGGATTAAGTGTAATTATTTTCCTAAAAGATTATTCAGGCTCTTTTTAGCCTTGTCGATTTCTTCATTTGCCGATTTTTTAGTTTCATCAGCCGATTTTTTGAAATCTTCTTTGGTTTTGTTGGCAGAAGCTTTTACTTCTGCTACCGTTTTTTTAGTTTCATCTGTAATCTTCGTTTTTTCAGCATTTAGCTTACTTTTAACCTCATTAGTTTTGTTTTCTACGGCATTGGCGACTGTTCCGCTGATGATACTGTCAGAACCTTTCACAACATTTCCAATCGCTTCAGAAGCCGTTGCACCTAATGCTTGGGTAGAAGTTGTCAGATAATTTTCATATTCAGGTTTTACAGTTCCGCCTTCGGCAACGTAAGTATTTTTACTTTCTACATATTTTTCCTGAGCGGCTTGCAATTCTTTCTTCGCTGCTTCTATTTTTACAGGGTCGTTTGTCGCCAAGGCTGCTTCGTAGTTTTTCTGGGCTGTAGATAATGCCAGTGCCGCATCTTCATAAGACTGTGTGAAATCTATCTTGGTTGTAGAATCATCATTTTTTTTACAACTGTTGGCTGTTAGAACAATTCCTGCTAAAGCCAATGTTAAAAGTGTTTTTTTCATTTGTTAATTATTCTTTATTTGTTGAGTCAATTTTTGCAACTCCTGGTCTTCGTCGGATTGAGAAATGTCTCCGTTCAATCTTTTTATTTCTAATGTATTGATTTGCTTTGCCAGGTTAAGATAAGCTAAATATTTTTCAAGGATCAGGATTTTCTTTTCTGATGTCGCATTGGTTGCATTGGCACTTTTCACAAAAGTTTGCAGGTTGTCGTTACACAAAATGTATGCCTGAAATGCATTAGATAGAAAATAATCACTTACAAGTGAATTTGTTTCCAAATTACCATACAATTTTGGAATTTCAACAGGAGCATACTGAATAATTTCTGAGATGTCAGCGCCTTTTTTTGCAGCGTTCAGGTACATTCCCTGGGTTTTCATTTCGCTGTTTTCAAGAGCAAGGTTGGTTGCATCCAAAACCTTGACCAGATTTTTCTTCTGATTGATGTCTGATAAAATTGTGTTAAGGCTTAAGGCAATAAAGAAACCTGTGAAAGTTGAGATCAAAGAGATAAAAAACTCAAAACTTCTGGCTTCATTTTTTCGCAGTCCATCGAATAATTTTGAATTGATTAGAAATAAAGTCAGTATGACCAGGCCGATAGCAATAATAATGTACATATGTATTTTTTTGCCAAAGGTAAGAATCTCTATAATTAATCAAAATAAAAATAGATAAACGAGCAGATTTTATAGATTAATCCCAATTGATTCCACAATATAAAATAAAAAATACCTCCAGAAATTCTGAAGATATTTTAAGTAGCCCGTAGGGGAATC
>NZ_DAMBSX010000003.1:393948-451962 GCF_032054305.1 Epilithonimonas sp. | reverse complement strand
GAACCCCTCTTACCAGGATGAAAACCTGAGGTCCTAACCGATAGACGAACGGGCCTTGTTAATTTTCTATTTATTTAACTGTATTCTGAATGAATAAAAACAGATTCTAAATCTTTAAAAAAAATACCTCCAGAAAATTAATGAAGGTATTTTAAGTAGCCCGTAGGGGAATCGAACCCCTCTTACCAGGATGAAAACCTGAGGTCCTAACCGATAGACGAACGGGCCAAGGACTTATATTAAGCTAAACCGTTTACGTGTTTAGTTAATTTACTTTTCAAGTTAGAAGCTTTATTCTTGTGAATAATATTCTTCTTTGCTAATTTATCCAACAAAGAGATAACTTTAGGTAACTGCTCAACTGCTACTGCTTTGTTTTCTTCGTTTCTCAACGCTTTCAAAGCTGTTCTTGCAGTTTTGTGGTAGTATCTGTTACGAAGTCTTCTTACTTCGTTTTGTCTAATTCTCTTTAATGCTGATTTATGATTTGCCATATCGTTCAAATGTGGGTGCAAAGATAAAAACTATTTTTTAATTTGCAAACTTTTTTAAATAAAATTTTGTTTTGCCTGTTGAAGTTGATCATGGCCCAAAATCATTTTTAATTATAAAAATCCGATGTCCTTCTCTTCTTCTTTAAAGCGGTGCAAAAATATGGATATTTTTTAAAATTCAAAATGTTTTTTTGATGTTTTTCTAAAGGTGTGATTATCAGATAAAAAAAATGAAAGCTATTTTATAACTTTCATTTTAGATTCTTGATTGTAGCCTATAGGGGAATCGAACCGCTGTTGCAAGAAAGAAAATCTTGAGTCCTAACCACTAGACGAATAGGCCGTTTAGTTTTTTATGGACTGCAAAAATAGATACTTTATATTTTTTTAGCAAATGATTTTGTCTATTTCAATTTTTTCTCGATTACAGTGTTTGTAATTCCCTTGTTTTCCAGTTCTTTTTGGGCATTCACGGCATCTTCCAATGTTCTATATTTTCCACTGGTGTAGTAGAAGATTCCGTTTTCTTTGTTTCTGACGATATCAGTAAGCGTTTTCATAATAAGGGATTTGGAGTCCAGCTTGTCTTTTCCAGCATAGATCTCTATAGTATAATAACCCATTCCCAAAGCCTGATTTGGAACAAAACTGATTGCCATAGAATTCCGGAATCCTGCATCTTTGGCCGTTTTCAGATTGGTATCTCTTACAGAAGCATAATTTGTGGTTCCATAGTAATATTTGTAGAATCCATTCTCTTTGATCGGCAAGATGTATTTCAAACCTTTAAGAGCTGGGTCTTCGTCTGTATATTTATTAGGAGTGCTCATCAATAATATTCTGAAATCATTTTTCAGAGGTTGTTCTACCGGTTTTTCTGGTTCAGGCTCTTTTACATTTCGGTCAACGAGTTTTTTATAACTTACTATGGCATTATAAATACTTTCCGCAATAGCTTGCTGGCCTTCTTCTGTAGAGATATAGTGGGCATCATCATAATTATTTACAAAACCGGTTTCTATCAGGATCGATGGCATTGCGTTCATTCGGAGAACGTGTAAATTTTCCTGCTTTACGCCACGTGACATTCTCTTGTCTTTTTTTACAAAATTCTCTTCTACCAGTCCACCGATAATAAGGCTGGCTTCCAGATATTTGCTTTGCTGGATTTTAAGGGCGATCAGAGATTCCGGGGAGCTTGGGTTGTAAGATGCGAAGTTCTCCCTATCCTTTTCATCAAGGAAGATCACGTCGTTTTCAGCTTTGGCAACATCCAGGTTGGCCTTGTTCTGATTAGGCCCCTGCACAAAAGTTTCGGTTCCTTGTGCAGTTGCGCTTCTGCTGGGGGAAGAATTGACATGGACCGAGATGAACAGGTCTGCTTTGCTCCTGTTGGCAAGCGTGGTTCTGCTTGTCAAAGATGGATATTCATCTATTTTTCTGGTGTAGATTATTTTATAGTCTTTGTTCTTTTCAAGCATTCTTCCCAATTTGAGGACAATGCCGAGAGTAACATTTTTTTCCTGTACAGACCCGATGTCGGGATAGGTTCTATTTGCACCGATGTCACTGCCACCATGCCCTGCATCTAAAACGACTGTAAATTTTTTTTGAGAATAACAGTGACTTAAACCGATAAAAAATGTTAACAGAAAGAAAATTTTATTATAAAATTTGAAGCTGGTCATTTTAATCTTTAAAATTTAATTAATTTTGAACCCAATTTCAGAATGACTGCATTGGCCCGAAGTATTTTCAAAAGTATATTACTAATTTTAAATATCCTAATTTTTAACAATATTTTATCACAAACTGTGCCTAAAAATATTGATGAAAAAAACGATGTTCGAGATTCTATAAATATAAACAAAGACTCTTTAAATCTTAAAAAGGATACAATTCTTCCAAAAGAACAATTGGAGGATGTTGTGAAGATGAAGGCAGAATACAAGAACAGCTCTTCCATTACCAACAAGCAGACCACACTCCACAAAAATGCCCAGATCATCTATCAGGATATGCAGATAGATGCGGATTATATCAGATTCGAATGGGAAACCGGGAAGATCTATGCCAGAGGGGAGCAGGATGAGAAAGGAAAGATCATAAAGCCGGCAATCGCTACCCAGGCCGGAAAAAAATATGAGTATAACGAGGTTATCTATAATACCAAAACCAAACAGGCGATCGCTTTCAATGCAAGGACGGAAGAGAATGAAGGTGTCATTGTAGCCCAGAAGACCAAGAAATATAATGATTCGGTCTATGTCATGAGCCATGCTATTATGACGACTGATGAGTATTACATAAAAAAGAAAGATTCTTTACCGGATTATCATATCTCTGCAGCTTATATAAAGTTGCTGAAAGGTAAAAGTAATTCACAGGTGGTTACCGGGCCATTTCAGTTTTTTATAGAACAGGTTCCAACTCCTCTGGTCCTTCCGTTTGCGATTCTTCCATTCTCGGATAAAAGGTCTGCAGGGATTTTGATTCCGAGTTTTGGGGAGCGCCAGGATGTCGGGTTTTTCTTGAATGGTCTGGGGTATTATCAGCCAATCGGAGACCATTTTGATCTGAAGATCCTTTCCGATATCTATACAAAGGGAAGCTGGAATTTGAAGCCGGAACTCAACTATCTTAAAAAATACCGTTATTCCGGGAATTTTGCAGCGGATTATGGTTATACAGTGCGTGGGATAAAAGGCCTGGATGATTATTCCAGGACAAAGACCTTCCGGATCGCATGGAGGCATTCCCAGGATTCTAAAGCCAATCCATATTTTACCTTCAATGCGAGTGTGGATATTGTCAGCAGCAAGTTCTATAACAATACGGTCAACAATAACTATATCTTCAACGGAAATGTCCTGAATACGACACAGACCTCCAGGGTCAATGTTACTAAGAGGTTTCTGGATTTTCCTATAACGATCAGTGCGAGTGCCACCTATAACCAGAATTTTGCAACAGGCAATACGGATATTCGCTTACCGGATATGACCATAGCAGTCAATCAGTTTTACCTTTTCAAACCGAAAACGGGTGTCAGAACAGGATTATTGGAAAACATCAATGTCAATACGGGCTTTGCGCTTAGTAATTATGTGACCACGACAGAGGGTGCGCTATTCAAAAGAGAAATGTGGCAGGACCTGAAAACCGGTGCCAAAAATAATATTTCACTCTCTACCAATACTACTGTTGCGAAATATTTCACATTTACTTTGGCTGCCAATGCAGATAATGTTTTGACGACAAAAACTTTGGAAAAAAGTTATAATCCATTGACTAACCTTGTGGAAGATAATTACAAAAGCAATGTTGCGGGTTATACTACATTCTCCACAAGTGCAAGCTTGCAGACAGTTTTGTATGGACAGAAGAACTTTAATAAAAATTCTCCTATCGTTGCTATCCGTCATATGGTCACGCCAAGCATGAGTTTTACCTATTCTCCTGATTTTGGTGATAGAAGCTGGGGCTATTTCAGAAATTATTCTAATGCCAGAGGAGAGATGACGCCTTATTCTATTTTTGAAGGAGGGATCTATGGAGCGCCTTCATCGGGACTTCAGCAGACCATGGGCTTCAATATATCGAACAATCTGGAGATGAAAGTGAAATCTAAGACCGATTCTACCGGTGTGAAAAAAGTGAAGATCTTTGAAAATCTTAATATTTCCGGAGGTTATAATTTTGCCGCGGAAAGAAACAAATGGTCGGTATTCAGCGTCAATGCACAATCTTCTTTCTTCAATAATAAACTGAATGTCAACACCAGCCTTACTTTGGAACCCTATAAAATTATTTTCGAGGAGGGAAGCAGCACGGGAACAAGAACGGATCAGTTTGGACATTTTAGCCTGCAGGGGATCAATGTTCAAATGTCTTATCCTATGAGCGAAGCTATTTTCGGAAAGAAAGAAGAACTCTCCAAAAAATATAAAAAGAAGGGCGAGATCCGGAACGAGAACTACTTCTTCGATGATGACAATTATGCCCATTATCAACCCACCTGGACCTTGAACGTGAATGCCAACTATGCCTATACAAGAGGCTTGTCCAGAGAAGGTACCAAAACGGCAACTGTAGGTTTGGACGGAAGTATAAAGCTGACGCCTTATTGGAACATCAACGGTAGTACAAGCTATGATGTCGAAAGAAAAGAACTGGCCATGACACGGATCGGATTTGCCAGGGACCAGCGTAGTTTTACGATCACATTCAACTGGGTTCCTTTCGGGCAATACAAGGTCTATGATTTCTTTATCGGGATCAAGGCCAATATCCTGAAAGATGCAGTGAAATACAAAGAGAGAAGTTTCACGCAACCTAACAGCTCTTTCTAGGATTTTAGGAAAATTTGTATAGTTTTGTAAAAATTAATTTTTGAAAATGAAGAAGATCATTCATACATCAGAGGCTCCGGCAGCTATTGGGCCTTATTCTCAGGCAACTTTGGTCAATGGGACATTGTATATATCTGGTCAGATCCCTGTGGACCCGGAAACTGGAAAGCTGGTGGAAGGGATTGAAAAAGAGACGCACCAGGTCATGAAAAACCTGAAGGCTATCCTGAAAGCAGCTGATATGGATTTTGATAATGCTTTGAAAGCTTCTATCTTTCTGAAGAATATGGACGATTTTGCGGTTGTGAATGAGGTCTATGCTTCTTATTTCAATAATGATCAATATCCTGCCAGAGAAACGGTGCAGGTTTCCTGCCTTCCAAAAAATGTAGATGTGGAGATCTCTATGATCGCGTTCAAAGACTAAAAATGAATTTTTTCAGGAATACATTAGGTGTTTTGGCTGGCTTAACAGTGGCTGCTCTCATTATCACATTGGGGATAAAGATAGATTCCTCCTGGGTCACGTACAAGCAGTTTGCACCTTTTGACCATTGGGAAACTTTGCTTCAGTCGGTTCAGAAAAAAGATTCCTTTTTTGTGGCACTTTTATTCTTTGGAGGGCTGGGGGTTACTTTTGGAGGTGTGGTTACGGCCATGATCGTGAAATATGCCAAGGTAGCCTATGCTATTCTGATAGGCTTCATCATGCTGTTCATCGCCATGTTGGATATCATTATTTATCCCTACCATCCTGTTTTCTATAAGATATCGATATTCCTGATATTCTTTCCTTTCTCATGGATCGGTGGCAAAATAACCGAGGTCATCTACGAAAGACGAAAAAAGAGAGCCAAACAATTATTACAATCAAAAAATAAAAAACCACAAGCGTAAGTTTGTGGTTTTTATTAACTCAAATAGTCTATCTACTTAGGTTATTATTCTTGGATCATTCAATGTTATGAATCTTTTTATAGACGCCAAGCTGAGTTTTCAGTGAGAGAATTTCTTCCTCTTTCCCTTTCAATTGTTCTAGCAATGCTTTTTCCTTTTCCGTTTCAAAGTCCACGTCCAGCTTTTGCCCAAGATACATCAGGAAATTAAAATTGATAGCCCTGCTGAGCCGCCACAAAATCGTGGTCTGCAGCGATGATTGTTTGAAGTACTGGTTCAGGGTTGTGGGGCCGATGCCCAGCTTTTCTGCCACATCCTTTTTCTTTAGGTTTTGTTGTTTGATCTCCCAATGTACCAGATTCCCTATATGCAAAGGGTCGGTATCATCTTGCTGTAAAAATTTCTTTTTGATTTTTTCCATTTCTGTGTTTTTAATTGGTTCTAAAACTATTGTTACTTGGTTATAAAGACCAAGTAGCTAATTAATTTTAATAAGTATATTGGTAAAGATAACTAATAGAGTTGGTGAAGATGACCAACTCTATTGGTTAAAAAACTGTGGTAAGTTGGTGTTGATAACCAACTGAGTTATGTTTTTTTTGTCATTTACTTGGTTAAGATAACCAAGTGGGTTGGTTTTCTTAACCTGATTTTATAAAAAACTCCGCTTATTTACGGAGTTTAGAAATTTTTATTGGTACTGAGCTATTACTCCGGCTCGGTAGGTGCATTGCCTCCACCGCCTTGCCCCGCAAAGCGTTGCTTCAGCTGGTTATAAACAGCATCAGAACCCGCTACGCCAGCATCTGCTGCAGAGCCAAACAGTTTGTAAAGGGTCAATGCGCCCACGTAGGCCTCGCTGCCAGCGAGTAGTTGTGTGTCCTGTAGCTTTTCTCCCAACTGGTTATGGAGGGCGATCAACTCATCCAGCTGTGCGAATAGGGTTAGGTCGGTCTGCATACCGGCTGGTGAAACGTAGCTTGGTAATAGGCCAGCGTTGTTCACTCTCGCAGATATGGCATCTTCTGTAAAAGCTTTGTTGCTGACATCTATCGCAGGCAGGCTGGTGCGCTCGTCTGTGGTAAGCCCGAGGAGGAAGGGCAGGTTGGTCAGGATGGTTTGGTAAGCGGTTTTGACTGCAGTGATCTGTGAAGCGGTCGCCGTGATGTTTAGGTTAAAATTTTAACTAATGTCCTTATCTATTTTAAAAATTAAAAAGTTCTTTGATGTCGACTTCCAATGCTTTTGCAATCTTGAAAAGGTTAAGTATTGATGTATTTATTTTACCTGTCTCTATTCTGGTTATTTGAGAAATCTCAATATCTAAATCAAAAGCAAGTTCTTTTTGAGTCAGTTTTTTCTGAAGGCGGATCTCACGGACTTTGTCCCCGATTTTTTTTAATATTATTGAATCCGTTTCCTGCATAAAGCAAAGGTTGGATTTTAGTATAAAATTCAAATAGGCAAATTTGCCTATTTGAATAATTTAATATAATTTAGCAAAATTAATTAATTGCATTTTTTTAATTTTCAGTTGAAAACGTTATGCAATTGATATGAAATCATTAGTTTTATAAACTTAAAAACAAAAACACCTATGAGAAAAACCTATGTATTGTGGTTTGCCTTTCTGGCAATCCTGATGGTCGGCTGTAGGAATGACAATTTCAACACCGGCGAGACCAGCAACAATCAACAAGCCCTGAAATTCCGTGTCGTCTACAGGTCCGAGATTCCACAGATTATCATGGAGCTTCAGACAAAAACAAACAATTTCAAAGTCCCATTGAGGGGACATCCTTCTGCGATGGGCAAAACAGAGACTGTGTTTGGGGAGATCAATACCAACTACATTATTGAAACTACAAACGGGACTGATGAAGTATATTACACATTCTCTGTAAGACCGGATGCAGAGTATGATGCTTCTGGAACGTATAACCTGGAAGTGAAAGCATACGATACAAATGCTTCTACTGCCAAAGTGATTGCTTATGAGCCGACAGCAGAGTGGCTACTGAATGGTAATAATGATTATCTGACGTTTTCTGGTAACAGAAAAACTTATTCTCTGGATGGGACTCTGGAAAGCACAGTGGTTTACGTTATAGGTAACCCGGAGTGTCCAACTCCACCAGAACCATGCCCTGACTGTCCGACTACTCCCAGTGGGCCTGGTGGTGGAACCGGGGGTAATGGCGGCGGTATCCCAGGTGGCGGCGCTGGTGGTGGAGGTGGAACTGGAACCACAGATCCTGGTGATAATGGTCCCGGTCCCACTAGTTCTGGCGGTGGGCAATGTTTCTATGTATGCGATTATGATGAAAATGGAGAGTGCTCATCCATGACAAGAATATGCGTTGGAGCAAAACAAGTTAAAAACTGTCCTCCTGATAATGGTGAAGGTGGCGGTGGTGGTGTTGTGATCTATGATGAGACGAAAACGCCTTGCGCAAGAAACAAAGCGTTATTACAGAATGCAAACATACAAGCGTCTATAACGCAATTGAAGAACACTGCCGTAAATGGATCTGGAGAAGTGGGCTTCAAAAGCAAGAAAGACGGAACACCTTCTGCTATAATTACTGGTGGTGCCCATAGCGTGAATTTTGGGGACAAGACAGGTTATGCAGGAGGGTATCATAATCATACCAAAACAGGAATCCCGATGCATTCGCCACCGGATATAGACCAATTGTTAGGTTTTGCAAGGGCGCAAGGAAATTATGGCGATCCTACGCTTGCTTTTGTCGGAATGGTAGCGCCAAATGGAATGCATTATATCATACGTTTTACAGGAACTTATCAGGATGCTTTGACAACTTTTTCACAGGATGAAATAGATATTTTTGAAAAAAATTACCAAACTAGATATAGAATATATAAACCAACTGGGGATATGAATAACGATACAATTGAAAAATTTTTTTTCAAAGCCCTTAAAGATATGGGACTAGATAAAAAAATCGTTTTACAAAGAGTAGAAAATGATGGGACAATAAAAACAATAATAAAAAATAATGATGGAACAATAATGGCTGTTCCTTGTTCTTAAATAATAAAAAACATGAAAAAAATAATATTCTTAACACTTTTTGTTATTTCAATGAGTTGTAAAACACAGGAATACCCCTTAAAAACAGATTACACAGAAGTACCTAATTATTCATATCTAAAGGATATTAACAATGAATTAGATTCATATATTGGTATTTATAACGCTAATTTTCAAGGAAGAGAAATAACCATATTTATTACAAAAGAAATCCATAAACTTTTTGATCAAGGCAAAAATAAATTTTATAAAGATGTTTTATCTATAAAATATGTAATTGTAAATTCTTCTGGAATCACTCTTCAAAATACTCAAAACATGACTTTGCCAACACAACAAATAAGGCATACGATTTATAGTCAATGGGCTGAAGAAAATGGAAATCTAATGCTTTTTTATTATGGAGGTACCAACTGCGGAGTTGGATGGGGAAGTATTCATTTGAAAAAGATAAACGCTACTCAACTTTCTTGGGAATATCTACCCAATGATATTATTCTTGATAATAGCCGATGTCCCGCAGGGACAGATATCAATATCTACCTCCCAGAGACTAAAGATTTGATATTTACAAAACAATAATTAAAAGCCTCTGCAATGGGGCTTTCTTTTAAAAACAGATGAAAAAACTAATATTATTATCAATCTTCACTACTTCCTTTCTTTTTGCACAAGAGAGTGCGGAAAACATTCCGAGCCAAACCGTGACTGTGAAGAATAATAAGCCTATCCCATATGCAAGGGCGTTTTTTGAAGATAAGCCTTATTTCAAAAACACGGATAAAAAAGGAAGACTGAAACTGGAAAAAGGAGAGAAGATTTCCAAAATAACTGCTATCGGCTTTGAAGACCTCTTCCCAGATAACAACCAAAAAGAGTTCGTGTTGAAGTCTAAGGAAGATATTGAAAAGACGAGTTTGGCTCCTAAAAACAAACTCTTGTTTACAATTGGAAAGGCAGATAAAAACTCTGTCAACTATATGGTGGGTGATAGAGAGTTATTTAGCAAAGCAGAGTATATCCCCTATAAAGCAGATTATTCTGAGATATCCTTCATAAAAATCATAACTTTTTTATCATCTTCTTTGAATGGAAAAACCAGACCTGTTATCCTCAGATTTTATAAAAATGATAATGGAAAACCCGGTGCTCCTTACGGAAACTCTGGTTATGTGGTCAATTGTAAACCAGGTAAGACCATTAATAAGGTAGATGTTTCAGATAACGGATTGGTATTTCCAAAAGAAGGTCTTTTTTTAGGTTTCGAATGGATCAATATTCCCCTTAATATTGTAAATGCTGACAAGAAAGCATTGTCTATAGATAAAAACAAGTCTTTAAATGGTATGATTGAACCGAATATCGCTTTGGAGAAAGCCGATGATGAAAACAATGATTGGTATCTCTCCTCAAAAGGCTGGCTAAAACAAAAATACGGCGATAATCATTACAAAATAAGTTTTGAAATGGTCATTTCTGACTAATAAAATTAGTATGATAAAAAGATTTATTTATCTGATAACACTTTTAAACTATTGTTTTCTATTTTCTCAGGTTGTCTATAATATCAAGGTCTATTATCAGAAAAAAGAAGACACTATTACATTATTATTGGATAACAATGATCCCTTCCCGTATTCTTTTGAGTTTTTTGAGCAACCAAAAGTAGAGAATATGCGTTCTGTGGTGGAGCATTTCCCTAACAAATATGTTATTGAGGGCAATACGGCCAAGGTGAGATTGGCGCAGTTCATTCCTCTTGATAAGAAACATGCTTTTGCCTTCAAGAAGATTCCAAAATTCAGTATTCGAATTGGAAATATATGGAAAGAAGATTATGATTCGGATTATGTTTACGATCTCCCCTATTTAAAAAGAGAAAAGTTTTTACTTTCACAGGGGTATTATGGATGGGAAACACATCAGAATCAAAATGCCCTCGATTTTAAAATGCCGGAAGGTACAGAGATTTTAGCGGCAAGAGAGGGTTATGTTATAGAACTAAAACAAGACAGCAATACAGGATGTCCCGATAGGTCATGCGCAAATCAAGGGAATTACATCAAGATAATCCATGCCGATGGGACAATAGCAGACTATTATCACATCAGGATGAATGGCGCAAAAGTAAAATTCGGTGATAAAGTTGAAAAAGGGCAAACTATTGCACTAAGTGGAAATACAGGATGGAGTACCGGACCGCATTTACATTTTATGTGTTATCTACCCAGGCCAAAAGGAAAGAATATCAGTATTAAAACCTTGTTCCGTGTGGATGATGGGGAAAAAGTCAAATTTCTTAATCCCGGAAGTACTTATAAAAGGAATTATTAAATATTTACCCTGATTTAAAATAAAAACCACAAGCCATAGCCTGTGGTTTTCGTGTAGTATAGTTAGTTTAAATAAATTTATTAATAAGCCGTCTCGTGAACTTTCACAGCACGTCCGCTCGGGTCGTTCATTTTTTTGAAAGCTTCATCCCATTCTAGGGCGACTGGTGTAGAACAAGCCACAGATGGGACAGAAGGAACACAGCTTGCTGCAGAATCACTCGGGAAATGACTTTCAAAGATGGTTCTGTATCTGTATTCTTCTTTGCTCATCGGCACGTTGATCGGGAATCTGAACTTTGCATTGGCCATCATTTCGTCTGTTACTTCGTCCTCGGCAACTTGCTTCAAAGTATCGATCCAAGAATAGCCAACACCATCACTGAACTGTTCTTTCTGCCTCCAGGCGATGCTTTCCGGAAGGATATCTTCAAAGGCTTTTCTAAGGACCCATTTTTCCATTCTTTCAGGAGTTACCATTTTATCTTTTGGATTGATGGTCATTGCCACATCCATGAATTCTTTGTCAAGGAAAGGGACTCTGCCTTCTATTCCCCAGGCCATCAAAGATTTGTTGGCTCTCAGGCAATCATAAAGATGGAGTTTGCCCAATTTTCTCACTGTTTCTTCATGAAAAGCCTGAGCAGATGGTGCTTTGTGAAAATACAGATAACCACCTAACAATTCATCTGAACCTTCTCCCGAGAGAACCATTTTGATTCCCATAGATTTGATCACTCTGGCTAAAAGATACATGGGTGTAGAAGCTCTGATCGTGGTCACATCATAGGTCTCCAAGTGATAGATCACATCTTTGATAGCATCCAGACCTTCCTGGACTGTATATTTGATCTCGTGATGTACGGAACCGATATGGTCCGCTGCTTTCCTGGCCGCTGCCAAATCAGGGGAACCTTCCAATCCAACAGCAAAACTGTGTAGTCTTGGATACCAGGCTTCCTGTGTATCGCCACTTTCTATTCTTTGTCTTGCAAATTTGGCGGTTACAGCAGCAATGATGGAAGAATCCAATCCGCCGGAAAGTAGTACACCATAAGGGACATCACTCATCAATTGTCTGTGTACGGCTTCTTCCAGGCCTTTTCTGATGGCAGCGATATCCGTTTCGTTATCTTTTACATTTTCGAACTCTGTCCAGTCTCTTTTGTACCATTGCTGTAGCTCTTGTCCATCTTTGCTATAAATAAAATGACCGGGTAAAAATTCTTCGATCTTGTTACAAACGCCTTCAAGCGATTTTAGCTCAGATGCAACATAAAAGCTTCCGTTTTTATCCCAACCCATATACAATGGAACGATTCCCATGTGGTCCCTTCCTATTAAATAGGCATCATTTTCTTCATCATATAATGCAAATGCGAAGATTCCATTTAGTTTCTCAAGAAAGTTTTTCCCATCTCTTTTGTATAAGGCCAAAATTACCTCGCAATCAGATTGGGTCAGAAACTCATAATCTGGAAATTCAAGTCGTAATTCCTGATGGTTGTATATTTCTCCGTTTACGGCCAAAGCTACTTTTCCGTCCTTTGTAAATAGTGGTTGTTTACCAGATGTTGGATCTACGATAGCCAATCTTTCGTGGGAAAAGATAACATTGTCGTGTTGATAGATTCCCGACCAGTCCGGACCGCGATGTCTGATTTTCTTAGACATTTCCAATATCTGAGGTCTTATTACTTCATTTTTTTGTTTGGTGTCAAACACACATACAATTCCACACATTTTTTATTTATTTTCTGTTTTGATTAAAATTATATGGCAAAAATATATTTACCAATTCATAAATAAAATTATTTTTTTATTTTTCGTTTAAAATTTAATTTATTTTATTTTTTTGGTTAAATATTTTCTGTTTATTACTGGAAAATGATAGATATTATTGATTTTTTATTTAATGATGATGTTTTCTAATAAAAATGGATAGAGTATAAATTATTTCACTATATTTTTTAAACAATTATTTGTTTTTTTAAAATTAAGTCTGATTTTTTGTGGTAGATTAGAAAATTTGTACGATTTTTGCAACGAAAATTGTATTGTAAATGCGAAATGGTCTCCGGAGCATTTCAAATTGCATTTATGATTTTTTTTCATCATTTGTGTTTTTGCCCTCTTATTCATAGTAAGAGGGTTTTTTATTTTGTATGATTTTGCTAAGCCACATTTATAGTATAACTTTGCAAATAATCTAAAAAAAGTAAAAAAATATGTCAACTTACGTAGTTGTAGGTCTTCAATATGGGGACGAAGGAAAAGGTAAAATTACAGATGTTTTATCTGCAAAATCCGATTATGTAGTACGTTTTCAAGGAGGCGATAATGCTGGTCATACAGTATATGTTGGGGATGAAAAATTTGTATTGCATCTTTTACCTTCCGGTGTTTTGCAGTGTAAAGGTAAATGCATCATTGCCAATGGTGTTGTAGTAAACCCAAAAGCTTTTATCAAAGAGATCGAGCAGATCGAGAGTAAAGGGCTGAAAACCGATCACGTTTTCATTAGCAGACGTTCCCATGTGATAATGCCTTACCATATTTTACTTGATACTTACAGAGAAGAAGAACAAGGCGGAACCCAAATTGGTACGACCAAAAAAGGAATCGGACCATGTTATGAGGACAAGATTGCAAGAGTGGGTATTCGGATGATCGACCTTCTTAATCCTGAAGTTCTTAGAGAAAAAATTGAGAAAAATTTAAAAGTAAAAAATTCTCTTTTTGAGAAATATTTTGAGAAGCCGAGTTTGGATGTTGAGGAAATTTATCAGGAGTTTTTAGCCTTGGGTGAAAGATTGAAAGACAGAATTGTTGATACAGAGCTAGAGATCAATGAAGCGATCAACGAAGGAAAAAATATTTTGTTCGAAGGAGCTCAGGCATTGATGCTGGACATCGATTTTGGAACTTATCCTTATGTGACATCTTCTTCGCCTTCCACTGGTGGTGTTTGTACCGGAGCCGGGGTCCCTCCAACGGCTTTGAAAAATCTTATAGGTGTTGCAAAAGCTTATACTACAAGAGTCGGAAATGGTCCTTTTCCATCAGAATTGGATAATGAATTAGGAGAAAAGATCAGACAAATTGGTTTCGAGTTCGGAGCTACTACAGGAAGGCCAAGAAGAACCGGTTGGTTGGATCTGGTTTCTCTTAAGCACGCTTGCATGATCAATGGGATTAATAATCTAGTAATTACCAAACTAGATGTTCTTACAGGTATACATCCTTTGAAAATCGCCACGAAATATAAGACTGAGGATGGAAAGATCATCGATTATTTCACTTCATCTACAACCAAATTATATAATTACGAACCAATCTATGAGGAGCTGGAAGGTTGGAATGAGGATATTACCAATGCCAGAACTTATGATGAGCTCCCAGCAAATGCAAAAAAATATATTGAGTTTATAGAAGAGCATTTGGGTATTAATGTTTATTTGGTTTCTGTAGGACCTGAACGTTCCCAGAATATTATTAGAAAAGAATTATTCTAAATTTTTAATCAGATAGAAACAAAAAACCGGAACCTAAGTTCCGGTTTTTTCATTTGTGTTTAGAAAAATCTTTTGTGTTCGTATTGCCCTGTTTGAGGATACAATAATATTAATTCTCAAAATGTGGTAAAAGAAATCATCTATTTATCTGTTTACTTACTTATACTCATACAATTTTGAATTGTTGATATGCGATTTATTATATTGAAAATCAATGATTCTTATTTGTAAAATAAAATTTTAGAAATTATTGATGATATAAAGATTTATATCATTTTCTGAGGGCAAATTGAACTTTCTACGGATTCTATACTTCTTATTTTCGATCGCCCGGATTGTAGAATTGGTGGCTGTCGCAATTTCTTTGGTACTAAGGTTGAGTTTGAGCAAGGCGCATACTTCCAATTCGGTAGAAATAAGATTTGGGGAAGCTGCTAAGATCTTGTCAAAAAAATCTGGAAATTGAGATTTGAAATAAGTGATGAATAGAGAATTCTTGCTCATTGCAAAATCATATAATTCGCCCGAAAAATTAATTTTGTCAGTTTTCTGAATAATGTTATTTAATCTTTCTTTTTCTACATAGTATTTTACTAAAATACGTTCTTTACGATATATAAAATACATCCCGATAAATGTACAAAAGGATATTTCGAAGATTTTATAGATTCTTACATACCATTGTTGTTTTAAGGTAAGATCTACACTGAAAAATTGACTTAAATAATAATTGGTTCCAGCATTGATCAAAAACCAAATAAGATAAGAAGCGACCAAAAAAAATATGAACCATCTGTCTCTGATGTGGTCAAAGAAAAACGACAAAGCTATTGTAAGAGATACATACGAGAGATAATTCATGCAGCCTTCACCAGAAATCGTATCAAAATAGAAAATAAAAAAACCTAAAGAGAAAAAAAGTAGAAAAAGCAGATTGCTATTAAATCTAATTCTGTCAGGAAAAAATAATGTCACCAACATAAATAGGGCAGCTATTGTGAAAATTAAAAGACTTTCATACTGTTTAAGAATAAGATTTAATACTATGTTGCAAGCCAATAATAATACAAGAGTCAAAGTATAAACATCAAACAAGATGCTTTTCTCATATTCCATTTCATTTTTTGCAAGGTCTCTTTTTTTAGCCAATACGGTAGCTATATAGCTCATGAATGATTATTTGTGTTATTCAAAAGTAAATAGAAAATTCAATAAATCGATACACGATATTAATTATCTAAACTTGATTTGAGCGATGATTTCCATTTTGGTATCATAATTGAAAATGAATTAATTGTAATTCACATTTTGTGAAAAAATAAAAGGTTATGAAAAATTTATTTTTAACAGGAGCAAGTATAGTTTTATTGTTGTCATCTTGCAATAAAGACGAAAAGCTACAAACAGCTTCTTTGGAACAACAAAAACTGGATTATCAAGCGAGACAGATTGATATAGAAAAACAAAAGCTTGCTATTGAAAAAGAGAAGATCAATTTTGAAAGACAGAAAGATAGTCTCAACAAAGTTGAAGTAGAGAAAGAGCAAGAAAGAAAAGCTGAGGCTAATCGTGTTGCCAGAAAAAGAACTGTAAGAAGTTCTTCTTCAGGAAGCGTTGCAAATAACTCGTCTTCAGCTTCTAGCAGCTCAAACACGGCTGCTACGACCGGAACGACTCAGAAAAAAGGCTGGAGTAGTGCAGCAAAAGGCACAGTTATTGGTACAGTTGGTGGAGCCGCAGCCGGAGCTATTATCTCCAAAAAGAATCCAGGTCTTGGAGCAGTCATCGGAGGTGTTGCAGGTGGTGCAACGGGTTACACGATAGGACGGGCAGAGGACAGAAAATCGGGTAGAGTACAGAAGTAAATTTTCTTCATATATATTTTAACACGGAAAGATTGCTTATTTTTGGTAAGCAATCTTTTTTATGCTTTTACTTTTCATATCTATAATAAGTTTATTGATGGTTAATTTCGGAATGGGGTTAATTGTCAAAAATTTTCTAAAAACCGAAAGTCAGAGTTTTGTTATGACCTCCTTTTTAGGAATTCTGAGCATTACATTTTTCCAAACCATAACTGCATTTTTTTCTCCACTCAATATTTTTGTTGAATCTTTTTTTCTGATTCTTGGATTGATAGGATTTCTCTTTTTATTAAAAAAGAAAGACTTTGCATATCTCGATTTTAGAAAAAATCTCAACGTTTGGTTTTGTTTTTTGGTTGTTCTAATTTTTTTTGTTGGAGCTTTTTCTCCTTATTTATATGACCATTACAGCTATTATACTCCAACTATAACATTTCTTAAAGAAGTTGGTTTTGTAAAGGGAATTTCAAATCTGGATCTATTATTGGGGCAAACCTCTTTTTGGCATATTTATCAAGCTGGATTTTCAAATATTTTGGATGAATTCATGAGAATAAATTCTTATATATTAGTTCTGTTTTTGATTTATATTTATGAAAGAAGACAATGGATATTATTGATTTTCATCCCGTTTTTTCTTTTATTCATTCAACAGCCAAGTCCGGATTTACCGGCATTTGTAATTGCTCTGATTGTTCTAAGTGAATTATTAAATAATACTGACAGGAAATTACTCTTATACCTTTCAATGTTTGCGTTTTGTATAAAACCAATCATGTTTTGGCTACCACTACTTATTATTTTGGAATACATCTGTCAAAGAAATTTCAAATTTCAAATTCTGATCCCAGTTTTGGCTTTTGGGATTTTATTCACTTTGAAAAATATCTGGCTTTTCGGATTCCCGGTTTTCCCGGTTTCAGCAATTGATTTTAATTTACCATGGAGGCCAAGCCAAGAGATTCTGAACTATTCGTCTCAGATAGGATCAATGAAATCTTATGACATGCATTATTCTTATCAGCAGATTTTCGATTTTAATTTCTGGGAAAGGATTTATCATTGGTTTACAATTGGCTTCAAATCAATCCTTAATCTTGGAATTGTATTAAGTGTTCTGATTTTAGGATTTTTAGCCCTTAAAAAACGAGATAGATTTTATACTTTGATTTTTATCGGTATTTTAATCAAGTTTATTTTAATTGTCATATTTTCAGCGCAATATCGATTTTTTATAGATGTTTACTTGATTACCTTATTTATCGTTTTCAAAAATATTTCTGAAGTGAGAGTTATTTTCATATCGATTGTTTTTTCAGTTTTGATTGGGGTTATTTTTACCTTTCCTGGTTTCGTAAAAGGAAAATCCCATATGGGAAAATGGATGTCAGGTTTTCAAATGTCACAAATGATAAAACCTACTGAATTCAAATCAGAAAATCCTAGATCTTATCAGCTTGGAAATTTAAAATTTAATGCCACAAAAGGATTGATTGATAAAACTCAATTTCCTACATTGTCTCTTTATTGGCTGCACACCTATCAATATTATAATATTTTTCCTCAAGTATCAGATAATGGATTTATTCAGAAAAAATTATCCAAAAAAGAGAAAATCGAACTCCAGGAGATCATTGATGATTTAGAAAGATCCAAATCAAAAATCCCTTAAAATTTCTCTATCTTTGAATACCATTAAATCAAATTCACTTTCTGGTTTAATCTTCATTTATAATTATTAATTAATAAACAATGCCAGATTTTTTACATCCTGATAAAGAGAATTTTTCTGACGACGATTTGATTCAGGAAGAGAAGATCCGTCCGCAGAGTTTCAGGGATTTTGCAGGACAAAGAAAAACATTGGACAATCTGGAAGTTTTCGTAGCTGCGGCTAAAAATCGAGGTCATGCTCTGGATCACGTTCTTTTGCATGGCCCTCCGGGATTAGGAAAAACTACTTTGTCACATATCATTGCTAATGAATTAGGCGTAAATTGTAAAATTACCTCAGGCCCTGTTTTGGATAAACCTGGAAGTTTAGCTGGATTATTGACGAACCTTGAAGAAAATGATGTTCTTTTTATTGATGAAATCCATCGTTTGTCACCGATTGTAGAGGAATATCTGTATTCTGCGATGGAAGATTACAAAATCGATATCATGCTGGAAACTGGTCCCAATGCACGTTCTGTACAAATCGGACTCAATCCTTTTACACTGATTGGAGCAACTACACGAAGCGGAATGCTCACAAAGCCGATGCTCGCAAGATTTGGGATCCAAAGCCGATTAGAATACTACACTATCGAACTTCTGGGGATGATCATCGAGAGAAGTGCACGTGTTTTGGGTGTGAAAATCTACGAGGATGCGGCACTCGAAATCGCAAGAAGAAGCCGGGGAACACCCAGAATTGCAAATGCATTGTTGAGGAGAGTTCGAGATTTTGCCGAAATCAAAGGGAATGGAGAGATTGAGATCAATATCACAAAATTTGCACTGAATTCCCTTAATGTCGATGAGTTTGGATTGGATGATATGGATAATAAGATCATGCGTGTCATGATAGAGAATTTCCGGGGAAAACCAGTCGGAATTTCTGCACTGGCAACTTCTATCGGGGAAAACCCGGAGACTTTGGAAGAGGTTTATGAACCATTTCTGATCCAGGAAGGTTTCATTATCCGTACGCCACGTGGAAGAGAAGTGACCGACAAAGCTTACAAACATTTGAAAATTACAAGACCGAAAAATCCGGGAGAACTCTTCTAAATACACTTATTGACTACGCCGAAATACTTTTTTCGATTTTGGGCAGCTTGATCAACCCTCCGTTCCCGCTTTGTCACTCTGAGGTTCTCGAAGAGTCCACTCAGGTCGGGCTGTTGCAATTCGATGTTTATAATTCAGTATAATTTACTATATTAGTAAAAAACAAAAATTCTTATGAAATCACCTCCTGAGATAAGATTTGACGAAGTCTTGGTGATTCCATATGGCAAATAAAAATCATAAATAGCTACATATGAAACTCTATCCGATCCAATGTGGAAAATTCAAATTAGATGGTGGTGCAATGTTTGGTGTTGTTCCAAAAACGCTTTGGGAAAAAACAAATCCGGCTGATGAAAAAAATCTCATTGAATTAGGAATGCGTTCTCTTTTGGTAGAGGACGGGAAAAAATTGATCCTGATCGATTGTGGCCTTGGAGACAAACAAGATGAAAAATTCTTCGGACATTACTCGCTTTGGGGAGATGATTCCTTAGATAAAAACTTGAAAAGATATGGTTTCGTTAGAGAAGATATTACGGATGTTTTTTTGACACATCTCCATTTTGACCATTGTGGTGGTGCCGTAGAGTGGAATGATGACAGGTCTGGTTATAGGCCTGCTTTCAAAAACGCAAATTTCTGGACCAACGAAAATCATTGGAAATGGGCGACAGAACCCAATCCGAGAGAAAAAGCCAGCTTCCTGAAAGAAAATATTTTTCCATTGGAAGAAAGCGGGCAGCTCAATTTTCTGCCGTTGCCAACTACCGGAAATTATGGATTTGCTCCCGATCTGAAAATGGATGTTATTTTTGTCGATGGTCATACGGAAAAACAAATGCTTCCTGTTCTTCAGTATCAGGAAAAAACAATCGTTTTCGCAGCTGATCTGATTCCTACCGCTGGCCATACTCCGCAAGTTTATGTTATGGGTTATGATACACGACCATTGCTGACGATGGAAGAAAAAGGAAAGTTCCTGAAGCAATGTGTGGACAACGAATATCTTTTATTCTTTGAACATGATGCACACAATGAACTGGCAAGCCTTAAAATGACTGAAAAAGGTGTGAAACTTAATCAGACATTTAGTTTTAATGAAGTTTTTGGATATTAATAAATTATGGATACAAAAGATACGATCTTAACTCAAGACGAAGATATTCCCATACCCAAGATAATTGGATTAACGGGCGGAATTGGTTCTGGAAAAACATCAGTTGCAAAGATTTTGGAGGAAAAAGGTTTTCCTGTATATTATTCTGATGATGAAGCGAAGAATATTGTCAACAAAGATCCTGTTCTGAAAGAGAAAATCATAGAATTGTTAGGAAAAACAGCTTATTCTGATGGCATCTATAATAGGAAATTTGTTGCGGATAAAGTTTTTAATAATTCCAACTTGTTGGAACAATTAAACCATTTGATTCATCCTGCAGTAAGAATAGATTTTGAAAAGTGGGTAGCTTCCCAGGATTCTGAATTTGTTTTTAAAGAAACGGCTCTTCTTTTCGAACTTAAATTGAACCAACAATGTTACAAATCGCTTTTGATTACAGCGGATGATAATCTCAGAATCAAAAGAACGATGGATAGGGATAATAAAACTTATCGTGAAGTGGAAGCCATTATACAGAAGCAAATGCCTGAAAAAGAGAAATGTAAATTGGCTGATTATATCATCTATAATAATTCTGATTTCGAAAGTTTACAAGTTGCAACAGAAGCTGTTATTGATGAACTTAATTAAAATTAATTTATCACATAAAAAATAAAAACCCCGAATATTATTCGGGGTTTTCTATGTATAGAATTAATGATTAATTCTTGATGAATTTGGTTTGAGATTTCTCTCCGTTAGATTCTAATGATAAGATGTAAACGCCTTTTGTCAATTTAGAAACATTTACTTTTCCGTCCGTAGTTCCTTGGTTTACTAATTGTCCGCCTACAGAGTAGATCTCGAATTTAGTTTTAGAAGAAACATTAGAGATATTAATTACATCAGTTGCTGGGTTTGGATAAACGCTGATGTTGTTTTTCTTAATATCTGTTACAGCAAGCGTTTCTGAAATCTTAACGGCATAATCTTCGACTTCGCCATAAGTGAAAGATGCACAAGGTCCGGTTGGTGCTGTGCTATATCTCATGATAACTCTCATTCCCACAGTTTTGTCTCCAGTATATGCAGTAGAAGGGACTGCGAAAGTAGCTGTAACGGTTGCTGTTGTACTGGCAGCACTTGTCATTATTTTTTCAGAATCTTCGTAGGTTCCATTTCTGTTGAAATCGATCCAAACAGCAACTGCTTCGCTATAAGTGGTTCCTGTCCAGGCTTTTGTTACTGCAACTGTGTTTCCAGTAGAACCTTTAACCAACTGAATCAATCTAGTATTATCTGATCCATAGTTAGTATAATAACCCGCTCCGGAATTACTTGTCATAACTGAACCACCGTTAGCAGGAGTTACTACTACTTTGGATATGTATTCATCAGAAGAGTCAGAAGAAGTAACAGAGCAATAAGTCAAACCTGAGGTTCTGAACGTTTTACTGGAATAAGTTCCGGTGGTTCCACTACAGATAGATGCAACTTCTACATTGTATTCTGTGTCTTCTTCTAATTGAGTAAGAGTATAAGTATTGGCTGTGATACCATTTACAACAGTCCAGCTTGCATCTGTGGTCTTTTTGTATCTTAATGAATAAGTTGCATTTGCAATAGCATCCCAGTCTACTTTTGCACCAGTCTGTGTAATATTAGACACGGCAACTCCTGCAGGCGCTGTACCATCACAATTGACCATCGCTGATACATTCACTTTTCCAACAGCGTAGAACACATTGTCAATTGCAGATACTCTAACAATGATTTGTGTGTCTGTAGGAATATTGGAGAAGCTTAATGCTTCTGATCCGTCATTCGCAGTTGATGCTATTAAATCTGTCCAAGTGGTACCGTTGTTTGTAGTATAATCTATCTTAACGTTCGATACACTATATGGTGCAGTATTGGTATTTACTACATCCCATGTAAAGGTAGATGGTGCATTATTATAGACTTTTGTCGTGTTTACCTTGAAAGGGCCATCGCTTCCCACTGTAATTGTTTGAGCTCCAATTTGAGTCTGCTGCTGAGTTATGTCAGCATTGTTGTCTCTTACTGTTACGCGGAAGTTCATTGTTCTCGCGACATTCGATACAGCTTCCCAGTCTGTAGCACTAGACAAAGTACCATTTAAAACATTGCTTAGTTTAGGGAAATATCTATAAGGTAGGGCAGAGCCTGTCAGAGATCTGAATTTTGGACCTGCTGTATTGTTGCCTGTAACGGTTGTTATTGCACTTGTCGCTCTATCATATTCTTCCCAAGTGTAAGTCAGTGGGTCGCTTTCGGCATCTGTAGCAGAAGCCGTCAATACAAATGCTGTTCCTTTTGGGATCGTTTTATTTACTAAAGTAGCAAGAACCGGAGGGTTATTGGTTATAGTAGTATTAACATCACAGCTTTGAGTATTGACATAAGTTTGAACTTGCTCTATGCTTCTAACATGGAAATATGCATCGGAATGAGCCTGTACATCTGCACTTGTAATCCCTGCGTATCCCATAATCGTAGAACCGGAACCTGGCTCCATGTGGGCAGTATTATAAGGTGCAGACTGGATACCATGTGAGAATGTATGGTCAGCTCCAAACTGATGCCCCATTTCGTGAGCCACATAATCTATATCAAAATTATCTCCTTCTGGTCCACCTGATCCCGGAGATGTGAAAGCCGACCCTTTAGCTTCCTCATCAGAATTGCTAGAAGGATTTCGGCAAACATTTCCGATATCTCCTGCACTTCCACCGCCTCCCGAACGTCCGAATAGATGTCCTATATCGTAAGCCGCATTACCGATAACCGAAGTTAATGTTTGTTGGATTTCAAGATTCCAAGCTCCAGCTGCACCTGTAGAAGCATTGGAGTATGGATCGGTAGCTGCATTGGTGTAAATCAATTGAGGAAAATCCTGTACATTCATATGAATGGCAAAATCTTTCTCAAAAACACCATTCACTCTGGTCATTGTAGCATTGATGGCAGCTGCGGCCTGAGGAACACCACCAAAATATGTGGTATATTCTCCTGTTACGGAAATTGCTAATCTGTAAATTCTGTATTTTTTATCGCTAGCCCTATTAAAATTGGTGTTATCATGTGTGAAATCTGTGGAGTTAGACAGATTTTCCATTTGTCTTTTACTTAATAGTGACTCAGATGTAGTACATTCAAAAGCTTTACCTTCGGACCTTTTATTGGTCTTTGGGAAAACACCATAAACGGATTTGTCTTTGTTCTGTGGTTCAATAAACTCATATTGCCCATTTCTGAACATCATGGATTGGAAATCATATGGAGAAATACTGAATCTCACATAAACTGTCGGGTCATCTACCTTTACCCCCGTATAGGATCCTAGTTGATAACGATCGGCCATAGATTTTTCAACTACAGGTAAACTATAGACTGCAAATTTTTCTATCTTACCTTCCAGAGTTGGCAAATTGATAATGATTGCTTTGCTGTTTTTTCCTGTCTCTTGGGCATTTGCCAATTGTGATCTAATAGCATCGATGTCCAATGCATAATAATTAGTAGTTTTTGTTTCGCGTAACTTTTCTCCTTTCATAGATGTCGGACTCCATTGTGTGTATGCAGCCGTTATCATTCCCAAAGAAAAAAGAGTAGTAAAGATTTTCTTCATACTTTAATTTAATTTAATTTTAATTCAAATATATGTGCTTTTCTTGTCAAAACAAAAACGCATCAGTAATTCTGATGCGTTTTTACTATTTTTTTTAAATTTTAATGAATGATATTCACTTATTTTTTGGTTACCATCCTATAAAGGAATAGGAGCAGAACAGATCCACCAATTGCTAAAAGCCAACTTCTTGGACTCCAGAAAGAATCCACATCGCCCCAACCTAGCACATATGTTCCAATTGCTCCACCAAGAAATGAACCTATAATTCCAATGATGATTGTTACAACCCAACCTCCGGGATCGTTTCCAGGATGGATGGCTTTTGCGATTGCTCCGGCGATAAGCCCGAAGATGATCCAAGTTAAAATACCCATAGTTTGATTTTTTAATGTTAATATTAAGTGATTTTGTTATCTCTTCTTGAAGAATGAATTTACAAATTCCATACCATTAAAAATCTGAAGATCTTGGATTTTTTCTCCTACACCTATATATTTCACAGGAATTTGAAATTGATCGGAAATACCAATTACGACACCTCCTTTTGCTGTCCCATCTAATTTTGTGACCGCTAAGGCTGTTACTTCTGTAGCTGCGGTGAATTGTTTTGCCTGTTCAAATGCGTTTTGTCCAGTAGAACCATCTAAAACTAATAAAACTTCGTGTGGAGCATCAGGAATCACCTTTTGCATGACACGTTTTATCTTGGACAATTCGTTCATGAGATTCACTTTGTTATGCAGTCTGCCAGCTGTATCTATAATTACAACATCTGCATTTTGAGCAACTGCAGACTGAACTGTGTCAAAAGCGACAGAAGCCGGGTCAGAACCCATTTCTTGTTTTACAATAGGAACGCCGACTCTCTCGCTCCAAATGACCAATTGATCAACAGCAGCAGCTCGGAAAGTATCGGCTGCACCAAGAACGACTTTCAATCCTTGAGATTTGAATTGATGGGCCAATTTTCCAATAGTGGTTGTTTTTCCGACACCATTCACGCCAACAACCATTATGACGTAAGGTTTTTTACTTGTGTCAATATTGTCTGAGTCCAAATGGGGGTTTTCCAGAAGAAGTCCGGAAATTTCTTCTCGAAGAATATCGTCCAGCTCGCTTACATTGACATATTTGTCTCGTGCTACACGGTCTTCTATTTTTTTGATGATCTTGATGGTGGTTTCTGCACCAACATCTGAAGCAATGAGAACTTCCTCCAGGTCATCAAGGACTTCATCATCTACGGTACTTTTCCCAACAACAGCTCTCGATATTTTATCAAAAAAACCTTGGCTGGATTTTTCCAAACCCTTGTCCAGCGTTTCTTTATCTTCTTTTTTGAATATTTTTTTGAACCAACTCATTTTTAATATAAATGATTAATGATAATCGATTAATGATTTTTTAGATTCGATTTTGAATCGAAAACAAAGATAACAAAAAAACTACCCTTAAAAAGAGTAGTTTCTATATTGTATTCGATTGGGTATTATTTTTTCAAATAACCTTCAACTTCGTCAGCGTTCATTACTTTTTCTTCAAAAACATAAGCATCTGATTTAGATGACTTCACCATTTTGATTACTTTTGTCATTTTTTTTGAACCAGCTCCACCTTGAAGTGTTGCTACTACCTTCTTTGCCATTGTAAAATATTTTTATAGATTACTTAATTTCTTTGTGAACAGTATATTTCTTAAGAACCGGATTGAATTTTTTAAGTTCCAATCTTTCTGTAGTGTTCTTTTTATTTTTTGTAGTAATGTATCTTGACATTCCTGCTACACCGCTTTCTTTATGCTCAGTACATTCTAGAATCACCTGAACTCTGTTACCTTTTTTAGCCATTACTTAGTAGTGTTTTTAATAAATCCGTTTCTAGCAGCTCTTTCAAGTGCTTCCTCTATACCAATCTTGTTGATAACTCTAAGTCCGTGGGCAGAAACTTTAAGAGTTACTGATTTTTCTTGCTCAGGAAGATAAAATTTCTTCTCTAGCAAGTTAATTTCAAAACGTCTTTTCGTTTTGTTATTAGCGTGAGAAACATTGTTTCCTACCATTGCACGCTTACCTGTTATTTGGCAAATTCTTGACATATCTCGATGTTCTTTTGACTAATGAATATTTGAGAGTGCAAAATAACGGATTATTTTCCAGATAGCCAAATTATTTTTAAAATAATTAATAAAAAACGAACGTGAAATATTTGATAATTAATATCTCACGCTCGTTCCTTTATGCTTTATAATAATTTAGTTCTCTATAAAGAATTTTACATTCTCCAAAGGATTTCCAGGCATTGCAATTTTGCCTTTTATAAGGATGGGGCATTGTATCAATTCAGGATTCAAGGCTATAACTTTCAAAGCCTGTTCTTCATTTACCGTTTCCGATTCCGAAAAATATTTTTTGAAAAGTTCTGTGGAATGCCTTAATACTCTGCTCGGGTTCTTATTAAGTTTCTTGAACAAAGTTCTCAGCTCAAACAAACTCAACGGTTCTTTTTTGATGTCAATAATCTGGAATTTGATATCATTCTCGTCCAGGTATTCCAAAATAGCTTTGGATTTCGGACAGCTGTTGTTATGAATTACTTTTATCATAATAGTGATGCATTAATTATGACTTAGGTGCTTTTAATTTTTAGATCTGTCCAATTATTTTGCCAAAAATAATTTAAAACAAACCGTTCAGTTCTGCATCTATTCTTTCCAGAATATACCCGAAATCTTCAGGTCTTTCTACAAAATCAAGATTGTCCACATCTATAACAAGAAGTTTTCCTTCTTTGTAATTTTCTATCCAATTTTGGTATTTGTTATTCAGTTTTGTAAGGTAATCTATGCTTATTCCAGCTTCATATTCTCTTCCTCTTTTGGAGATTTGTCTCACCAAAGTAGGAACATCTGCACGAAGGTAGATTAGCAGATCTGGTGCCGAAACAAAGTCCTTCATTAATCTGAAAACTGATAAATAATTGTTAAAATCACGTTCAGAAAGGAGATTCATTTCAGCAAGATTTTCTGCAAAAATGTGTGCGTCTTCATAGATTGTTCTATCTTGGATCACATTTTTTCCACTCTCGCGGATCTCTTTTACTTGTCGGAATCTGCTTCCCAAAAAATAGATCTGCAAAGCAAAACTCCATTTCGACATGTCACCATAGAAGTCATCCAAATAAGGATTGTGATCAACATCTTCAAATTGTGCTTCCCAATTGTAATGCTTTGACAACATTGTGGTTAGTGTAGTTTTTCCGGCTCCGATATTTCCAGTAACAGCGATGTGCATTCTTCGTTATAATTGATGAGTTATAATTAATAAATGATAATATTGATAAATCGAAACTTGATTTATCGACCATCAATTATTTTTGTAAAGATAAAGTTTGTCTTTTATGAGTGCCAAAAATCCGGAGTTATTTTTATCCACAATCTTTGCGTTTTGATTTTGGAAAATTTCGGATAGGGATTTTCCGTCAAATTTTTTGATGCTTTGGGTTTCAAATATCAGAATATCATCATTGGTGCGGCGTAGTTTTTTCGGATTGCTGATGTTTTCCGAATAGAGCAAAGTCGCTTTTGTGTTGTAAACTTCAAATGTGTTTTCTCTTAGAATATATATCTTATTATTATATACCAGGAAGTCCAGGAGCGACTGCAGGTTGACATTGAAGGGAAAGGAATTAATAACAGAATTGCTTCTGAAGTTGTATTGGATCAATGTTTTGGTGCTGTCATCTATCAACCAGGCAAATTGAAGGTCTTCGGAATAAACGGCTTTAATAAAACCGAAGTTACTGGTGAGATTTACTTTTTGAATTTCATTCAGGTTTTGATCCAGAAATTTGATTTCCTGCGCATTTTCTGAAAACACGACAATATTTAAAGGATTAGTAACACTTTGGACTTTGTATGGGAAAGTCATCATTACTTTTCCAAGTTGCTTGCCTGTAGGGTCATATTTGGTCAAACTTAAATCCTGATTCTTGTATATATAAATGTTTCCATAATCATCTCCCAAAAGTTCTCTTGTGTTTTTTAGCTGCAAAGAGTCCAAGCTGATTTTATCCTGTGAAAAGAAAAATAAAGGGGATAATAACAGTATGAATGTTGATAGCCTCAATTGTTATTGTTTTGCGGCATTCAATGTGATGATCACATCTTTTGTGATGGCTTTGTTCTGGTTATAACTCGCATCACATATGGATGTGGTGAGGTTATAATTGCCTTTGTCTACAAGGATATAGTTCTGCCCATTGGAAGGGACTGTAAGGTTATAGAATTTTTTACCGCTGATCTTCACCACAAGATTACAAGCTGATTTGTTCACGATTTGAATGATTGCCTCTTTTTTGTTAGGGTCATTATTGAATAGGCTTGTAAGGACAGCTGCGGTATTCTTAGCTTGTTCGGATGGTTGTCCTTTTGCCGCTGTCGTTCCCACTTTAGAAGTTTTCTCTATCTTGTTTTCGGTCATGGTTGTGATGGTGGGCTTTGCAACTACGGATGTGCCGGCATATTTCAAAGAAAGAGCTCTCTTCTGGAGTTCCGGAACAGCAGGATGTTTAGGATTGTCTCGGATAAATTTTTCCACAACCGCTCTGTCTGTGGTCTTTTTTGCTTCAAAAACACTTACTTGGGAAAATATACTTATTGATACTAATAAAAATGAAAGTAAAAATATCTTCTTCATTATTTTTTAAGGACTAATTTTATTAAGAACGTAAAAATAGGTCAAATCTTGTAATATCTATTAATATTTTTGATTAAATATATGTTGTTTTGATTGGTTTTTATAAAAATGCAGCCAGTATCTTATTTTTAACTAATGAATGCCAAGGTGTATTATTTTTTATAAAAATCACTATATTTGCACGCTGAAAAACATGAAGTAGGATAATCAAAAATTAAAATTAAAATAATCAATATTATGTCTTATACACCAGTAGCTGCAGATGTAGCAAAACTAAGAAACACGACAGGTGCAGGAATGATGGACTGCAAAAAAGCTTTAGTAGAAGCTGAAGGAGATTTCGAAAAAGCAATTGATATCCTTAGAAAAAAAGGACAGAAAGTAGCTGCTAACAGAGCGGACAGAGATTCTTCTGAAGGTGCGGTTATCGCAAGAGTGAACGAGGATAATACTTTGGGAGTTGTTATTTCTTTGAACTGTGAAACTGATTTCGTTGCTAAAAACGAAGCCTTTATCGAGTTGGCTTATGAATTGGCTGAAATGGCAATCTTTGCTGCTACTAAAGAAGAATTATTAGCTACAGATTTCCACGGACTTACTGTTGCTGACAAATTGATCGAGCAGACAGGTGTCATCGGTGAGAAGATCGAGATCGGAGCTTTCGAAAGAATCGAAGGTCCTTTCTTGGGAGCTTATATCCACGCTGGAAACAAGATTGCTGCAATCACTTCGCTTTCTGCAAAAGTAGACGGAGCGGATGAAGCTGCAAAAGCTGTTTCTATGCAAGTTGCCGCAATGAACCCGATTGCACTAGACGAGAACGCGGTTTCTCAGGAAACGATTGATAAAGAATTGGAGATCGAAAGACATAAATTGACTGAAGAAGGTAAGCCTGCAAACATCATCGATAATATTTTGAAAGGTAAAATGCAGAGATTCTACAAAGACAATACTTTGGTACACCAGGATTTCATCAAAGATTCCAGCGTATCAGTTGCGGACTATGTAAAATCTGTGAACGCAGATCTTAAAGTTACAGGTTTTGTGAGAGTTGCTCTTTCTTAATCTTAGACTTATAAATAAAGTTAAATCCTGCTGTAAAATATAGCAGGATTTTTTATGTCGTAAATATTGAATATTTTTGCAGACTAATTATGTTAAATGAAAGAGGTCGATTCTAATAAATTCCTTGTCAGAATCTATATGATTTGCTCTGTGCTTTTTTCCTTTTTTGGACAGGCGCAGATTACGGTGGATAATAGTACATATTCGCCACAAGAATTGGTAGAAAAATTCATTGGTACAAAAAACTCCAGTTGCGTATCAATTTCTAACGTTTCAGTTACAGGAGGTAATATAGGTGCGGGCGATTCTAGTTATGGTTATTTTACCAAAGGAAGAAGTAATCTGGCAATGGATGAAGGGATTATTTTATCAACTGGAAGCGTCTTGTTAGCTCCCGGTCCAAAATCTTCCAGTATACAAAGTGTGGCAGGTCTTACGGATTGGCCCGCAGATCAAGATTTGGCTGACGCAATGGGGAAACCTAAGTCAGATTTTACAGATGCTACTATATTGGAGTTTGATTTTACATCATCATTGAGTAGCAAAGTCAGTTTTAGATATCTTTTCTTATCAGAAGAATATTATCCGGGCAATTATCGATATAGTGATGCTTTTGCTTTTTTGATCAAAGAAGCAGGAAGTGCAGACGCATATACCAATATCGCACTGGTTCCCGGAACTAATGAGCCCGTGTCAGTAACCACGATCAACGCCAGAGAGAATACAAAATATTTTGATGGCTTTATAGGATACAATAGTAATAGTACTGGCACGAACGATAGTCCAACCAATTTTAATGGTCAAACAAAGATATTAACGGCGGTTGCTGATATTGTACCAGGTAAACTTTATCACATCAAACTCGTAATTGCAGATGAGACGAACTATCAGTATGATTCCGCAGTGTTTTTGGAAGCTGGTAGTTTTACAGGGAATATCGATCTTTTACCAAATATAGAAACTGATGATTCTGCTATTATTTGTGATAATATAACGGGTATTACATTAATGCCTAAAGATTTAATAAGTGATGTGGGAGCAATTTATAAATGGACAGAAGAAAGCAGCCCAGGTGTTGTGTTGTCATCCAATCCTTCCTATCAAGTGTATACTCCGGGAGATTATAGGCTTAGAATTGAATTGAGTAGTGGTTGTACGCTCGCTGGAAATGTAAGGGTAGAAGATGCTCCAATTGCACAAATAGATACTTCTCCTATTGCTATTTGTGATGTTGATTTTGATGGTAGTTTTTCAGCCGTATTGTCTGATTATAATTTTCAAATTGTCAAAAATTTTTCCAGAGATTTCAAAACGTCTTATTATACTTCAACAGGAGTTTTAATTGATCCAGATAAGGAATTTAAGTTTACACAAAACCCTGAGATTATTACGGTTAAAGTTGGCGCGTTCAGTTGTGCGCCAAATTCTTATCAAGTTCAGTTTTATCACGGTCAGCCGCTTGTAATGAATTACCCTCAAAATGTCACACCAACTTTCGATATATGTGATGATGAACTAGATGGATTCAAAGATGTGAATCTTGAAGCTATAGTGGATAGTGAAATGACCAATGTCATAGGGACAACTAAAACGTTTTACAAAACAGAAGCCGAAGCTAAAATGGGAGGTGCTTCTACTGTTGCCAATATTAATCCAAAACTTAGCCTAACCAATGCTGATTTGATTTATTATGTAAGAATAGAAAATTCTGCTGTAGGTACTTGTCCTAATTATGGATCGTTCAGGCTTTTGTTCAAACAACCGAAAAGATCAACGACATTAAAAGATACTTTGATTTGTAAAGGGGATCAAGTAAGCCTCGATGCAGGTTTGGGATTTACCTCATATAAGTGGTATAAAGCATCTGATCCATCAAAATCTATTAGCACTTCACACGATACTCCAAAACTCTCTGCGGATGATTATATTGTAGAGTTGGGATTCAATGGTTGTGTTTATAAACAATCTGTAAAGGTTTCGGAACCTGCCGATCTGGCGATTGATAATATTTTGATAGATGGAAATAATGCAACGGTTCTGGTTTCAAATGGTATCCCACCGTATAGATACTTTTTAGACGGAAAAGAAAATACTTTTTCAAATGTTTTTGAAAATATTCCAAAAGGCGATCATACGATAGAAGTTATGGATGCTTGCGGATATGTGACAAGGGATTTTTCTATTATTAATGTTAAGAATGTCATCACTCCCAATGATGATGGGAAAAATGATACGATTGATTATTCGGACCTTATGACAAAATTAGAGCCCAGGCTCGAAATTTTTGACAGAAATGGAGCTTTGGTTTTCAAAGGAAGCCCCGAGAATCAATATATATGGAATGGAAAACTGAATGGAAGACCGCTGTCCACTTCATCATATTGGTATGTTCTAGAATGGAATGAATCCGGAAATCCTAAAAGAGTACAACATACAGGCTGGATTCTTCTTAAAAATAGGGATTAATTGTGGTGAAATAATAGATTGCTTTTTTTACATTTGTAATACTTTCGACCTAACCATGAAGAAAATATTACAAATTCTGCTATTTTTCCTATTATCGATAAATATATCTGCCCAGATGGATACCGAGCATTGGTTTGCACCGATGTTTGATACTTTTAATTATTCAACCCCAGGCTATGACAACAGCTTGAATGGTGATTTTTTATATCTGTCAACTGATTCTGTTGATGATTTTGAGGTTGTCGTCTATTCTGGCGAAGTAGAAATAAACAGAGTAACTATTCGGAAAGGGAGTCCAAAGTACATTAAGCTTGCTCCAAAAGTTATTACTACACTTGATGCTTCGGATACATTTTTAATAGCAAAAAGAGGATTACATCTTATTGGTAGCCGAAAATTTTTTGCTAATTTGAGATTATTAAGAGGTCCTCATGCGGAGATTATTAATTCCAAAGGCTTCGCAGGACTCGGCACGGATTTTTATGCAATGATGACTCCCCTGTCAGTCCAACAGGCAAATCTGAGTTCACAAGTTAATATACTTGCAACAGAAAATAATACTTCTGTCAAAATCAGTGGCTATAATCCAAATATTAAATTCCAAAATGGGACACAGGTGCCGGAGATTAATGTGAAATTAAACAAAGGTGATTCTTATATGGTCTCTGTCCCCAACAGATCTCCTTATGTTGTGGATTCTACAGGCTTAGGCGATCCTGATGAAAATTACTATGGATTGATAGGTGCAAACATTCGTTCAGATAGACCTATTAGCGTTACAAATGGTAGTTTTAATGGGACTTATGTCAACTCTTCCGGTGGGAATGATATACTTATGGATCAGACGACCCCAGTTAATCGATTAGGGAAAGAATATGTGATTGGAAAGGGTAATGGGCCTATTCGTGCTTCCAATCAAGGGGGGATAGACTCAGAACGTGTTATAGTGCTGTCTACAAAAGATGGTACTAAGTTTACTATTAATGATAGTCCAGTTGTATATACGTTAGATAAAGGAAAATATAAAATTATCTACGGTTCAGAATCTTATAAAATGCAGGCGCCGGATGTCTATAATATGTATATTAAAAGTACAGAAGATATATATGTCTATCAGCTTTTGGCAGGCAGTGCGCTTTTCGACTCGGCTTCGGGCGGGATGAATATGATTCCCGCACTTAATTGTTTGTTGCCTAATCAAATCGTGGAGTTGCCGGAAGTGAATCAAATTGGGACCAAAGATGATTTTGATACTAATGTTAATATCATTACTAGAAATGGAGCTCAGGTAACAATGAATGGAGAAGTGCTAAATGGTTCATATGGACCCTATCCTGTTTCCGGAACTTCCGAATGGGTTCTGTTTACTAAAAAAAATGTAAAAGGGAATCTGTCTATATATTCTACAAAGGCTGTTACAGCAGGCTTGGCTGGTGGTGATAAGGCTGTTGGTTATGGAGGCTTTTTTGGAGGCTTTAGCTCGGTACCTCAAATTATCAAAACAGGTACGTGTACTATTGGAGATACAGAATTGAAAGTTGATGATGGTTATGATTCTTACGAATGGTATTATAATGGTGCATTGATTGCATCGGGAGCAGATTTATTTTTTATAGATCCGGAAAATTATGGTTCGGGGAGTTATTATTGTAAAATTTCCAAATCAGATTGTGGTTCTTTCACGACTGATCCATATATTTATACCAAATGTCCGGAGTTCACAACAAAAAGCTTTGATACAGGCAACTGCAAAATTGTTGAAATACCTGTGGCGTTTTCCTCAGATCCGTTAAAGCCGATTGACTGGGATAGTGTTATTGTTACAGAGAAGCCGGAAGGCGGGTCGGTGGATTATGATAGATCTGCCCATAAGATAATTTTTAATCCGGAGAATACAGATTTAAAAACCGTGACATTCACATATTATTTCGAAGGAACGGCTACGATTCCTGATTCCGAAGAAGTTACAGTTACTGTTAATATTGCTCAGATCAATTTGACGAACATGGAAGATGTACAGTGTGTTGATTTTGATGGGAACGGGGTTTATGATTTAAAGGCTATTTTTGAAAAAACTGTTAATCAGGATTCAACATATGTTAAATATGAGTACTTCGAAGATTTAGCATTGACGCAAAAAATTCCGGAGACTAATTCAGCCAATCCTTACTATCAGGTGGAAAGTTACAAGTCTGAGCCTGGTAAATCTATCTATGTCAAAGTTACCAATATCTATGGTTGCGATAACATCGACAAACCAGCAGAGATAGCACTCAAAACTTTTGAGTTGCCTGTGATCAATACCATAGATGTGAAAGATAATACTTTTGTTACTATAAGTGTGACTAAGGGAAATTCTCCATATCTATATTATATCAAAAAAAATGGGCCATTAGATTATTTGCCGTTAGATGCGGATTATAGCTCGTCAAGCACACTTCCCGTCAAAGATGGAAAAGGTAGTTATACAGTCTACGTAAAATCCGCAGATAATTGCTATCCGGTTGTAAAGACCTTTTTTGTTGTGGGAATCTCAAATATAATCACACCAAATGGAGATGGGAAAAATGATACAACAGATATGTCTATGCTCTCTTATAAGATCAATCCAAAATTCCAAATTTTTGACAGGAATGGACGAAAAATATTTGAAGGGTCTACGGCGAATGATTTCATATGGACAGGTAAAGAAAATGGGATTACTATTTCCACAGGGACCTATTGGTATTTCCTTCAATGGCAGGATTTTGAAAATGCAGAGCCCGATATTATGACAGGTTGGATCCATCTTAAAAATAGGAGTTCAAATTAAAAATATATTAATTCTATTTCAAAAAAAAATTTAATTCTAATTACTTAACAAAAAACCGATAAAGTTTAATAAAATTTTAACCTAATCGGTTTTTTTTTGTAATGCTTCTGCGCATATTTCTGTATAAATTTGCCGACAATATGAAGAAGATATTCACAATTTTGACATTGTTTTGCATGGCCTGTGTTTATGGGCAATTCCTTAATGGTGAAATTTATATCAGAGATAAGTCCAGTCTTTATCTCAATCAGGTCTATGTGACCAATGTTAATGAACACAAGAGTGTTGTTGCTAATTATAATGGTGAGTTCCGTATTTTGGCGAAAAAAGGCGATGTGATCAGATTCACTTCCATTGCTACGGAGAGGAAAGATATTACAGTTACAGAACAGATGTTGGAAAGAAATAAAAACTTTGTAGAGCTACAGATCGCTTATTATGAGATTCAGGAGGTAATTCTAAGTTCTTTTCGTCCAACAGGTAATTTGAGAAGAGATGTTGCTATGTTGAAATCTTCTGAAAAAGCATTTGAATTGAAAAAAATGATTGGGTTGCCCGAGCCGAAAGGAGATGGAACATCGCCTGATATTCCCGTTCTGTCTTTTAATCAAGGTCTGAGTTTCAGTATCGATAGTATTTTTGATTTGATATCAGGAGAAAAGAAAAAGAAAGAACGGTATTATCAATACGAAAAGATGAGTAAGCATATCAAGGACCTGCAGAATTATTTCGGAGATGATTACTTTGTTAAAATGAAGATACCAAAGGAATTGATACCTAATTTCCTGCAGTTTGTTTATAGTTCTGATAACATTACTGCTTTTCTGGAGACGGATAATTATGAAGCTGCGAAGATATATATAGAGAAGTATTTGCCGATATATCTTAGAAGGCTACAGAACTCGCATCTGATGCAAGTTGCAGGAAGTGAAATCAAATAATAAAATATTTTTTATATAAATTATCAAATAATAATGAATTATTTTATTGTAAATCATTAAAATTATTTATTTTTATTGCGTTTTTAAAATTGGAAAGAAGAATTATAAATGGGAAAAGGAAAAAACAAACTTGCTAGATTCGAAGAGAACAGACGTTTAAATAATGTAATTCAACCTACAAGAGAACAAGCCATCAATGATTTTGAACACAAAGGAAAATGGCGCGAGTTCTTTGGAAATAGCAATCCTATTGTTTTGGAACTTGGATGTGGTAAAGGCGAGTATTCTGTCGGGTTGGCAAAATCTTTCCCGGATAAGAATTTCATCGGAGTAGATATCAAAGGAGCCAGATTCTGGTTCGGTGCAAAAGAAGCGATTGATAAAGGTCTTAACAATGTAGCTTTTCTTAGAACCCAGATAGAGCTCATAGATAATGTGTTTGCAGAGAATGAAGTGTCTGAGATTTGGATCACATTTCCAGACCCACAGATCAAATACAGAAGAACCAAGCACAGGCTTACGAATCCGGAATTTTTGGATAGGTACAAACGTATTTTGAAAAAAGATGGCGTGATTCATTTGAAGACAGATTCAGAGTACTTACATGGCTATACTTTGGGGCTTTTGCAAGGTTTGGGACATGAGGTTTTGACTGCGCACCATGATATTTACGGCGCTCTGGAATATCAACCTGATACGCCACTTCTTAGAGATGTGAGGACATATTATGAGGAATTATTTTCTTCCAAAGGAAAAACGATAACTTATATAAAATTTAAATTGAAAGATGAATAAACTGATCTTGCTTATTTTGGGTGGTTGTTTGGCAAGTTGTGCAACTAGTTCTGTTTCTCCTATTCTGAGGAAAAACTCGGAAGTATCATTAGGAATAGACCAGTTTAAGCAAAATCAAGAAAAACTAATTGTGGAAAACAAAGCGGTAAGTCTACTCAATCAGCTTTTCAATTCTGATGAATCTAATAAAAGTATGGTTTTGATCATCAATAATGACTCTGATTGTGATTTTACAATGAACATTATTGGGACAAAGAATTATAGTTTGCCTGTTGGTTCCAAAAAAGCAGAAAGTATAATTCTGGAGCAGGGCGATTATGAGTTGACATCCGAAGTTTGTAAAGGAGCCTACAAAACAAAAAAGACTTTCGCAGAAAATACACAATTGAATATAAAATATACTTTCGTGAAAAATGAACCGGCACCTATAACTGTTGAGCCAGTGATTCAATAAAAAATCTTCCAATATTCTTGGAAGATTTTTTTATGATAGACGAAAGCGAATTATTTTATGATGATTTCATAGATCTTGCTCCAGTTCTTTCCTGTAATTAACATGTTATCACCTTTGAAAGCGATTCCGTTCAGGACATCATCATTTCCAGATGTGTTTTGTTTGGCAATGTTGCTTAGGTCAATTATTCCCGTAACTTCTCCGTTAGCAGGATTGATCTGAAGTATGATGGGTTTTTGCCAGACATTAGAATATAGAGCCCCGTTATGATATTCCAACTCGTTGATTTGGTCATAACCTTCCTTGTCACTGGCGATAGCTATAGTTCTCAATACTTTTGAAGGATTTTCTGGATCAAGGAAATATATGTTCTTGGTTCCATCGGAAACGATCAGGTTTTTACCATCATTTGTCATTCCCCAACCTTCTGCAATTTCCTCTGGATAATCGAATTCCTTTATCAGTTTCATGTTCATGTCATAGATCAGCCCTTTTTTAGAACGATAAGTCAATTGATAAATCTTGTCTCCAAACACTGTGATTCCTTCAGAAAAAATATTACTTGGTTGAGCAACTTCCAAAAGTGGTGTTCTGCTTCCCAAAGTGTATTTCATCAATTTTGATTTTCCTTCAAGGCCTACACTTTCGTAGATTACATCTCCATGATTCTCAAATCCTTCTGTGAAATTATCTGTGTCATGCGGATATTGATTCACGATTTCGTAAGGGATCGCTCGTGCTTTGGCTTTTGCAAAAACATTGATGGTTGCATCTTGATATAGGACCTCGCCTCCTTTGGTTTTGATATTGAAAGTAACATCATTCTCTCCCAAAGAGAAAAAATTGGGATCAATAGAAAGATTGCTTGTTTCTTTATCTCCATAAGTTATAGTAATAGCTTCTGCATAATCCAAAACATCTTGAGGCAATTGTAATTTGTCTCCAAAATGATAACCTTTGTTCTGTACGGCAATATTGTGCTCGTTCAAAGAATTCAATATGTCTTTGTCCTTGTTGCAACTTGCAAGTATCAATAATGCAAAACAGGTGATGAGAATCTTTTTCATTTAAAAGTGGCTGTTTTATTCCCGAATTATAATTTTATAATTCTTTTGGAAAGATTGATTTTTTATGAATAATGCCCAAAAATACAAAATTATGAAAACTAAGGTCTCATAAATTTTTCTTAATTAAACAGAATAATGTAGATTTGTAATGTTATGACCACGATAATTGCAGCTATAGGAAAAAATAATACCTTAGGAAAAGACAACCGGTTACTTTGGCATCTGCCAAAAGACCTGAAGCATTTCAAAACTCTGACGGAGAATCATCCGGTGATAATGGGGAGAAAGACCTATGAGAGTATTGGGAAAGCTTTACCTAACCGTACTAATATTGTAGTAAGCAGAAAAGAGAACTGGTTTCAGGAAGGTGTGTTGATTGTTTCCACACTTAAGGAAGCTATTAAATTTGCTAAAAAAATCAACGAGAATATTTTTATCATAGGTGGTGGAGAGATTTATAAACAAACTATGGAGTTTGCAGATAGATTAGAGATCACGCAAGTGGACGCTGAAGTGGATGCGGATACTTTTTTTCCCAATATTAGCCCCAAATTCTGGCAAAAAATAGATGAGGTGTGTCATGCAAAAGATGACAAGAACAATTACGACTTCTGTTTCCAGACCTACGAAAAAATTAATAAAAATTAAAAATCCAATTTTGATTCTTAAATCTTGAATTTTTTTTCTTAATAATGGATTATCCAAGTAAAGTATTATCAAAGGCAATAGAAGAAATCGCAGGTTTGCCTGGAATTGGCAGGCGATCGGCGCTTAGATTAGCATTGCACTTGCTCCGTCAACCATCTTCTCAAGGTGTTTCTTTGGGGACGGCTATACAGAATCTGGTTACAGATATCAAATATTGCAAAGAATGTCATAACTTTTCTGATCAGGAGATCTGTGAGATTTGTAGTGATGATAAAAGAAATGCTGAGTTGCTTTGTGTGGTGGAGGATGTAAGAGATGTGATGGCGATTGAAAATACGGGAAAATATAACGGACGATATTTGGTTTTGGGAGGGAAGATCTCTCCAATGGAAGGTATCGGTCCAAGTCAGTTAAGAATTGATAGTTTGGAAAAAAAAATAAAGTCTCACACAATAAAAGAGGTGATTTTTGCGTTAAGTTCCACAATGGAAGGAGAAACTACTGCCTATTACATTTATAAAAAATTTAAAGATCAGGACGTTGCATTTTCTAATATCGCCCGCGGAATTGCTGTAGGAGATGAGTTGGAATATGCTGATGAAATCTCGCTTGGCAGGTCCATTATCAATAGAACATCATATAACGAAGCCGGCCTATGAAACTGAGTGTTATTATTGTTCATTATCAGGTTGGTGATCTTTTGAAAAACTGCATTCTTTCCATTCAAAAATATTTCCATGGTTTTGAGTACGAAATTATTGTCGTAGATAATGCCTCTCAAAACTCTTCATGGAAAACACTTATTGCGGACTTCCCAACTGTAAATTTTATAGAGTCAAAAGAAAATCTTGGATTCTCCAAAGCAAATAACATCGGTGTAAAAGCCGCAAAGGGCGAATATGTCTATATCTTGAATCCTGATACGGAGATAGAGGGTGATTATTTCATGGAGATATTGGATTTTGCGGATAGTCAAAAAAATATTGGAGCTATTGGACTTAGGATGCATAATGCAAAAGGGGAGTTCCTACCAGAAAGTAAAAGATCTGTTCCGGCTCTGGTCAATTCCTTTGAAAAATTATTCACAAAACTCCGTGATGATTCCAAAACTTATTACAGAAATGATGTGGATGAGTTTGGAATTGCAGAAGTTGCTGTAATGACAGGTGCAAACCTTCTTGTGAAAAAATCTGTATATGAAGAAGTTGGAGGCTTTGATGAACGTTATTTTATGTATGGAGAAGATATTGATCTTTGCTATACGATTCTTCGAAAAGGTTATAAGAATTTTTATTACGGCAAATACTCTATACTTCATTACAAAGGGGAAAGTACGGTAAAAGATCAGATTTATCTCAAAAGATTTTTCGGAGCAATGGATATTTTTATTGGAAAATATTACAAAAAACAGAAACCGTTTCAGTATTTATTAATGAAGATCGGATTGAAATTCAAACATTTTATCGAAGCCAGAAAGATCAGGAATTGATTTTTTTCTCTGTATGGAAAGTAGATTCTTCTGCAAATTTCCTCAATTCTCCCATTTCTTCTTTAGCTTTCAATTGACCGAATCTTACTGCAAAGTAGGTGAGAGCAATTAATATCAATATAGCAAACGAGGCGGGTAATGCCCAAGGATAGTTGTTGGTATTGATTTGTTTTTCCACATAATACAGTGTGAAAAAAGTCATCCAGGCAACGGTGAGAAGAAAATAAAGAAACATGAAAAATGTCCATACTGCCGGACTTGGGCCAAAAATTCCACGGATTACCGTTGTTGTGTCATCTTCTTTTTCAATTCTTAAGGCCAGATTAGGTTTCCAATAGCTTTCTTCTTTGGTCCTTACAAAGATTGTCGCTACTTCCTTATTGATATTCCCATAGAATTTGTCCTTATTTTTATCCAAATAATTTCTCAGGTTAGATTCATATTCTTCCAAGGATAGATCCGTGTACAGTTTGAATCTTGGCCTGTTTCTGATATGGTTCAACGTCTCGCTCATGTTTTTTTAATTTTAAATCCAATAATTATTCCTCAATATAAGGAATCGGGTCTTCTAGCGTGAATTCGAATTTCATTGGAAGACCATTTCTTTTCACTTCTAGTTTTATTTTTTTGCTTACATCTGTTTTCAGGATGAGATGGATCTTGTTCAGGGTCAGATCTTTCGCATTTTTATTATCAATTTTGACAAGCTCATCGTTCTTATTGATTCCTGCTTTTTGCGCCGGCGAATCTTTTCTCGTCCCTGAAACTAGAAAAATAGGCTTGAGTGTAAATTTGTACTGAAAATTATTACTATTATCAAGAACATTGATCTCGTTGCTTGCAGAGTTCTTTTTCGCGGTCTGTACCTGCACTTGTTCTTTTTCCCAGATCAGACCATCCTGTTTTATTTCCAGTCCGCTTCCATCGATGAGAAAAGGGTCGTTCAGGTGTTGGTTGGCTTTAAAATAAATTTTCTTGCCAGAATAATCGAAGATCACGGAAAACCGTCTTAGAATCTCTGAGCCAATTGAGCCTTTCCTGTCTTTCACAAGTTTCAAATGCTGTATAGAAAATTCATCCGGCATAGAAGCTATGGGTTTGTCGAGCCTGAAGTTTCCAATATAAAGAGAATTGATTCTGCTTCTTTTTCCAAAAATATCACCACTGAAGCCACGTCCCAAAAAATCATCAATATTCGGACGGTTATAGATAAAATCTTTTATAAGTGTAGGGAATAGCCAAACAGAATCTGTGTTTCCGAGATCGAGAAGAAGTTTTGAACTTTGTTTATCATGCTTCATTTCCACATCGGCAAACATATATGGTTTGTTCATCTCTACGCTCATCGGGAATTCCGAATATCTTTTTACTCTTTTCGGAAATTTGGTGTTGTCTTTGTAGACCGTGATGGTTTTCTTCAGATAATTGATCTCGATTGGGTGATTCTTGAAAAAATAATAACCGATAATCCCGTTTACAGGAACTCCAATATCTTGAGATATGTTGAAGTCTTCATCCAGAACAATAAAGACAGTGTGTGATCTGTCGACAAAATGTTCTCCGATTCTAATGTTATTTTTTATAGATTTCAATGCTTCTACACTTACCGTTTCGCCCAGACCTTTGAAGGTGATCTTCTCAATATTTTTAAAATCGACTTCTTTATTTTCAAGACTGAAAAGCAAAGTTTCTGATATGCCGGAGTCTAACATGAAATTAAGTTCAACCCCATTTATCGTCATAGGAATGAAGATGAGGTTGTTGATCAGCTTGAATTTGATGACGGTCTTATCTATGTTTTCCAAAACAAAACCGTCCTGGGCGCAGATGCAGAAACTCCAAAGCAGGCATAAAAACAATTTAATTTTCATCACATCAAATTACATATTATTTTTTTACAAGTTTAATAATTCTTTGGATTGAATTTTAAAATATTTATGTATTTCATAATTTGTTTGATTTTTAGTATATAAAATGGAATGTTATTTGATAGATTTTTATTCAATTGTAAAATATGTTGTCAATCATTTAATTTTAATTTATTAGTTATGAAAAATCTATCAACTATCTTCGGGAAAGACAATTTGGACGAAATCGTTTTCTCCAATAGAAATAAAGCTTATGGTGCCTATGTTCTTCGAAATGAATATTCTAATCAACTTACAAAAGCTCTATTCATAGGAACTGCTTTTATTGCGTCGGTTTCTGTAATTCCGTTTTTAATTTCGGCGCTTAAATCTGACCCAATTATTACCGAGCTCCCAACTTCTGGTCCGGTAATTTTAAAAAATGTTGATCAACCGGATAAGCCCAAACCAACACCAACTTCACCAGTTCAGCAAAATATTAAAACAGTAGAAAATCCAGAATATAACCCAGTTCGCGAAGTGAGAAAAGAGAAACCGCTTCCAACAAAAAAAGATTTTGAAGGTGCTGCAATAGGAACAGAAACTAAGCCAGGAGAAGAGACAACAATTACAGTCGCTCCTCCAGCAACAATTCCAGGGCTGCCAACTGTAGCTCCTTATAATCCTCCAACTCCACAACCGGCTGAAGATCCAAACAAGCTGATAAATCAAAACGAAGCAGATGTTGCAGCAGATTTTAAAGGCGGAATTAATGCTTTTCGTCAAAAGGTAGCCCAAGGATTCGATACGGAATCTGTTGGTCAAGATGGAATGATTTCTGCGATCATTACTTTTGTAGTAGAAAAAGACGGAAGTATTTCCAATTTGAAAGTTAATGGTTCCAATTCAGATTTCAACTCAGAAGCAGAAAGAGCTGTGAAGTCAATTAAAACAAAATGGACTCCAGCCCAATTGAAAGGGAAATCTGTGAGATCTTCATTCAGAATGCCGATTTCGATGAAGATTGAGTAATTTGATAATCAATGGTATATTGATTCTAAATAATTCAGGACTTTATAATTATCCACATTTTCAAGGGAAATGTGGATAATTTTTTTGTTTACCAACTTGTTAATTAACAATACTTTAACGGATTGATGGGTTTTTCAAAACATTCTTAGTCCTAAAAAATTGTATTTTTGAGGATTAAATTAATATTTATGGGAAAAATCATTGGCGTTGCGAATCAGAAAGGAGGTGTTGGTAAGACGACAACTGCTGTAAATCTGGCATCGGCCTTAGGTGTTTTAGAAAAGAGAATTCTTTTGATAGATGCAGATCCACAGGCTAATGCAACTTCTGGTTTGGGTGTAGAGGAAGTTAATTTCTCCACATATAATTTGCTGGAACACAGTGTGGAAGTTACCAAATGTATTCTGCCAACCAGTTCGCCAAACGTAGATATTATCCCTTCGCACATTGATTTGGTAGCAGCCGAGATAGAATTGGTGGACCGTGATAATCGAGAATATATGATGCGAGAGGCTCTGAGTCCGATTAAAGATCAGTATGATTATATCATTATAGATTGTGCACCAAGTTTAGGTTTGATCACCATCAATGCTTTGACTGCTGCGGATTCTGTTATTATTCCGATCCAATGTGAATATTTTGCTCTGGAAGGTCTTGGTAAATTACTGAATACCATTAAAAATGTTCAGAAGATCCATAACCAGGATCTTGACATAGAAGGATTATTGCTGACAATGTATGATAGTCGTTTGAGATTGTCAAATCAAGTTGTAGAAGAAGTGAATTCGCATTTCCCGGAAATGGTCTTCGAAACAATTATCAGTAGAAATGTACGCCTTAGTGAAGCACCAAGTTTTGGAGAAAGTATCCTGAAATATGACGCAGAAAGCAAAGGTGCTATCCAGTATATTCAGCTGGCAGAGGAAGTGCTTCTGAAGAACGAAAAATTAATTAAAAATTAAAATGATTTTTTTGAAATAATATTTCATTGATTATCATTTACTAATTGTCATTTATACAAAATGAGAGATAAAACAAGAGCAATGGGACGTGGTTTGGGGGCCATCCTGAACGCAGAAAGCAAGACGAATATCAATTCTGCTTCCGATGAGGGCGCAAAGACATTGGTAGGCAATATTGTTGAAGTTCCAATTGAAGATATATACCCGAATCCCAATCAGCCAAGAACTTTTTTTGATGAAAAAGCACTTAATGATCTAGCGGAATCCATCAAAAGCTTGGGGATTATTCAACCGGTAACACTTAGAAAAGATGGCGCAAAGTTCGAGATCATCTCTGGGGAAAGACGTTTTCGCGCTTCCAAAATTGCAGGGTTAATTTCTATTCCGGCTTATATCCGCTTGGTCAATGATCAGGAATTGTTGGAAATGGCTTTGGTTGAAAATATCCAGAGAGAAGACCTTGATCCGATTGAAGTGGCTTTGACTTATCAAAGACTTTTGGATGAGGTTGGAATGACCCAGGAAAATCTAAGTCAGCGTGTTGGTAAAGAAAGAAGTACAATTACAAATAGTGTTCGCCTTTTAAAATTGTCTCCGGATATCCAAAACGGAATCAGAAGCGGACAGATTTCTGCGGGTCATGGTCGTGCAATTATGAGTTTGGATACGGATGAGAAACGCCAAGACCTTTTTGAGAAAATTATCAAAGATCAACTCAATGTAAGACAGTCAGAACAACTTGCTGCACAGTTGAAAAATTCTCATGATAAAGAAAAAATTGTAAAGCAGGCAATTGTTCCGAATCATGTAAAAAAAGCACAGAAAAATCTTTCAGATATCCTAAATGTCAATGTCGAGATCAAGACTTCGGCAAATGGGAGAAAAGGAAAGATCGTTCTTGATTTTAAAAATGAAGAAGAGCTGGAAAGCATTCTTGCTCATATTAGATAAATGAAAAAAATACTTTCAATTTTCTTATTCTTCTTCTTTTGTTTTGCTCTTTCACAAGTGAATCGGAATGATACGATACGTGTGGAAAATCATCCGAAAGATAGTATTCCTGCTGCCAGACCAATGGCAGAAGCCCAGATTTTAGAAGATATCGAAGATAATAATGCACCTGCAAAAATCACCAAACTAAGTCCCACAAAAGCAGGTCTTTATTCTGCTGTCCTGCCCGGATTAGGACAATTTTATAATAAGAAATATTGGAAAATTCCTTTGGTTTGGGGCGCAGTCGGGACAGGAGTAGGTATCGCACTTTGGAATGATAAGCAATACAAACGTTACCGGAATGCTTATGTAGCAGAACTCAATGGTCTTCCGCATGAATTTTCCGATATTAATGGTATTACAAAAACCGTTTTGGGAAATGCACAGGATAGGTCCAAAAGACAACGTGACTATGCGATAGGAATAACTGCTTTGATCTATATCCTTAATATCGTGGATGCTGTTGTAGACGCCCACCTTTATGAAGGTCGCCACGATTCGGATCTGGCAATTGTCCCATCGGTCATCAATGACCAATTCAGTACAAGTGAGGCAAAAGCAGGTCTAACTCTAAGCTTCAGATTCTAAATAATCTCAATTTAATTTTAAAATGAAAATAGCATTAGTCGGTTACGGAAAAATGGGGAAGATCATTGATGAGATCGCACAAGGCAGAGGTCACGATATTGTTGCCAGGCTAAAAGAAACTCCAACCAAGGAATCCCTGAACAATGCTGATGTTGTCATCGAATTCTCAAATCCCGAAGCTGCTTTTGAAAATATCAAAGTTTGTCTAGAGAATCATATTCCTGTAATCTGTGGAACAACGGGCTGGTTGGATAAAAAGCCGGAAATTGAGAAAATCACTTTAGATAATAATAGTGCATTTTTATACGGTTCTAATTTTAGTTTGGGCGTCAATCTATTTTTCGCACTCAACGAAAAATTAGCCAGATTGATGAGTAATGTCAAAGAATACTCTTGTCAGTTAGAAGAGATTCATCACATTCACAAGTTGGATGCGCCGAGCGGAACTGCTATTTCCATTGCAGAAGGAATTATTGAAAATTCCAAATATGAAGCTTGGAAACTGGATGAAACCAAAGATAACGAACTAGGAATATTTGCTATTCGTGAAAATGAAGTTCCGGGAACTCATAGTGTTTTTTACAGATCGGAAGTGGACGAGATAGAAATCAAACACACTGCTTTCAACAGAAATGGATTTGCTTTGGGAGCAGTAATCGCGTCAGAGTGGATTGTTGATAAAAAAGGTGTTTTCTCTATGAAAGATGTTTTAGGTTTGTAATTTTTTCAAATTAATTCTTTCCTTTAAGATTGGGGTGAAAATTAATTTAGGAGTAAAAACTGTAACAAAAACAATACATCAAAAACTAATTACTCAAATTGCTGAAAGCTAAAGCCGAAGCCAAATGAAATATTTATGAATTATATTATTACTTATACAGTTTATGTTCTCATTATCAGTGTTCTGATGGGACTTACAACTTGGAAGTTATTCAAGAAAATGGGACATAATCCATTATTCTCGTTTGTTCCTTTTTATAATTATTTGATTATTCTCAAAGAAACCAAACATCCGAAATGGTGGGCGATCTTATCATACTTACCAATTGTTGGTCCGATAATGATGTCTGTTTTTCACCTTTTCTTGATGAAAAAATTTGGAAAGAGAGGAGCTTTGAATGGAGTTTTGACAGTAGTTCTGCCTTTCATTTTTATGGCAACGGTGAATTACGGAAAAGACCCGGAAATTGAAACTGAAGAAGAGGAAGAAGAAAGTAAAAAGAAAGAGACATTTTTAGGTTCAGTAACTTTTGCGGTAGTTTTTGCGACTATTATTCATGCTTTTTTGACACAGCCATTCGGTATTCCGACAGGTTCGATGGAGAGAACTTTATTGGTTGGAGACTTTCTTTTTGTGAACAAATGGGCCTATGGTTACAGAATGCCAATGAGACCTGTTGCATTACCGTTTTTGCAGGGAACCATATTTGACGCGGGACAAAAAGGAAATCCAAAAGATGACCCGAAATCTTACGTTGATGCGGTTAAACTGCCATATCTGAGACTGCCTGGTTATGACGAGATCAAGAGATATGACATTGTTGTTTTCAACTATCCACAAGATTCTGTACATACCGCAATCGATAGAAAAGACCCATATGTTAAAAGATGCGTTGGTATTCCTGGAGATGTTATCGAGTTCAGAGCCGGAAGATTATTTATAAATAATGCGCCGGAGAAAATTCTTGGTGATGAGTATCAGCAACATAAATTTATAGTTAAGAGTTCAGAACAATTAGATATTCAAAGGCTTTATAAAATCTATGGTTTTTTACCAGTTAGAGAGAATCAGGAGGATTCAGGTTTTGTCTATGAATTTCAAGGACTGACCGATAAAACAAAAGAAGAAATTAAACAGATTCCCGGAGTAGAAAGTGTTGAGGAAGATGTTATGAAAAAAGGAAAATCAGCTGTAGCTTATTATAAATATGCAACAGACGGTGATGGAAGATATCTTTTTGATAAAGAAGGTAGTCTTATTCCTGCATCAAGAATAGATTCTTCAAACAGCATTTATCCTGTAAACAAACCTTGGAATCAGGATTGGTACGGACCTCTTAGAATTCCGAAAAAAGGCGATATTGTAACACTTGATCAGGAAACTTTACCAACGTACAAATGGATCATCTCCGAGTACGAGCACAACAAGCTTGAAAACAAAAATGGAAAGATCTACATCAACGGACAAGAAACCAATCAATATACCATCAAACAAAATTATTATATGATGATTGGGGACAACCGCGATGCGTCTTTGGATGCGAGATTCTTTGGAGTTGTTCCGGAAGAAAATATTGTGGGAAGACCCATGTTCACTTGGCTAAGTGTAGAAGGATTGTTCTCCGATGCTAGCTCAACTTATCAGGCGCCGGGTAAAAAGATCCGTTGGGACAGGATGTTCAAAGCCACTAACACTGGCGAGGCAAACAAAACTTCCTATTGGTGGGTTGCCGTGATTATTTTGGTGCTGTTCTTCGGTTGGGATTATTTCGCCAAACTTTTCGGAAAGAAAAAAGAAGAAGATTAATTTAATAATTTAGAAGCTTAATCCCGCTATCCACTCTATCTTTTTTGTCATTGCGAACAACGTGAAGCAATCTGTTGAAATTTTTGACAATCGCAATAACAAAAAAGGATGCCGTTCCTATCGGGGCTATGGGATTTATCCTCCGAAATAAAGATTCAACACTTTGTCAGAGATTATTATCTTTGACAAAGTTTTTTTAATTAATATCCTCCAATAATCATTCAAAACTTATATAAGCGAAGCGCCTTTGTGAACCTAAAAATATTTAATTGTAAAAAACTTGGTGTCCTTTGTGTTAAAATTTTCGAATGATTTGAAAGAGGATTATCAAAAATAAATATGAAAAAAGTTCTTTTACCAATATTCTATTTACCACCACTTTCGTGGTTCTCGGTATTCCTAAATGAAGAAAACGAAGTCGCTTTCGAACAATTCGAAAACTTTCCAAAGCAGACTTACAGAAACAGAGCAGCAATCTACGGAGCCAATGGAAAATTACCATTGATCATTCCGATTAAACATACAGGAAAACGAGAAATAAAAGATGTCGAGGTTTCTTTTGCCGAAGATTGGCAGAAGCTCCATTGGAAGTCCATCAAAACAGCTTATCAAAGCACTCCTTATTTCGAATATTACGAAGATAAGCTCAAAAAAATATATGGTGAGCAGATTATTTCTTTAAAAGAATTTAATCTCAAGGCTTTAGGTATTATTCTTGATATTCTGAAGACCGAAAAAAAGTATGAGCTGACCAACGAATATTTCAAAAACCCGGAAGCAGAAGATCACAGAGAAAAATTCTCCGCAAAATCCGAATCAACATCTGAGTTTGAAGAGTACTTTCAGAGCTTTTCGGACAAGAATGGATTTATAAAAGATTTATCTATTCTCGATCTGATTTGTAACATTGGGCCAGAAAGTTTGACTTATATCAAAAATATAAAACTCGATTAACAGCCACGAAACTCTATAAACGAGATTTTATTTAATTAAAAATAATTATTTATATGAAATCGCTTGTTGCAAAAAAACGTCTGATCAAAGATTAGTGAAATGAGCGATTGGATAAGGCAATTAAAAAAATAGATTTATACTTATGAAAAAATTATTGATAGCGGCAGCTTTTTTATATGCAGGATTTGGATTGGTTCATGCGCAGACAGCTTCTCCGCAGGAAGATAAAGACCAAAAAACTTGGTATCATAAAAATTATGCAACTACAAAAGTTTATGGAGTTAACACAGAAAATGCTTACAAATTTTTAGAATCGAAAGGTCTAAAACCAAAAACTGTCATTGTCGGAGTTTTGGACAGCGGAGTGGAAGTTGATCACCCGGGATTGATCAAAAATATGTGGACAAACCCAAACGAAATTCCTAACAATGGAAAAGATGATGACGGAAACGGTTACATCGATGATGTTCACGGCTGGAATTTCCTGGGAGGTAAAAACGGTGACATCGATGTTGATAATATGGAAGTAACGAGAGTCGTGAAAAAATATCAACCAATTTTCGAAGGCGATGATTCTGCTAAGAATAAGGAAAATCAAGCAAAGATGCCGGACGATTTTGCGATGTATATGAAATCCAAAGAGATTTTTAACAAGAAAAGTCAAGAGGCAAAACAAAGTCTTCAGATGTACACGATGATCAACAATTCTATCCCGGATATGGTGAAATTGTTAGGTGATAAAACATTGACAAAAGAGAACTTGGCAACGATAAAACCTTCTACCCAACAGGAAGCTATGGCGATGCAGGTTCTTGCTCAGGTTGCAAACGACCCTCAAGTAGCAGGGAAACCAGCTTCTGAAGTTAAAACTTACATGGAAGCTCAGATGAAGGAGGCACTGGACTATTTCACACCACAGGCTGAGAAAGGTTACAACCTGGATTTTGACCCTAGAAAAGAGATCGTTGGTGATAATTATGATGATTATTCTGAGAAAAGCTACGGAAATAACCACTATGAAGGTCCAGATGCAAAACACGGTACTCACGTTGCTGGAATTATTGCAGGTCTGGCAAACGGTTCCGAACCTCAATATGGTGTAGCTTCCAGAGTTGCTAAGATCATGACTGTAAGAGCTGTTCCGGATGGGGATGAAAGAGACAAAGATGTTGCAAATGCTATCCGCTATGCGGTTGACAACGGTGCGAAAATCCTTAATATGAGTTTTGGAAAACCTGTTTCTCCGGGTAAAAATGTAGTTTGGGATGCATTCAAATATGCAGAGAGCAAAGGTGTCCTTTTGGTAAAAGCAGCAGGGAATGAAAACGAAGATATTGCAGAACATCAGTACTTTCCAACTAATTTCAAATCTACCTCAGACGAAAAACCTTTCATTAACAATATGATCGTAGTTGGTTCGAATACAAATGATGCAAATGCTTTGAAATCAAGCTTCTCTAATTATGATCAAAAAATGGTAGATGTTTTTGCGCCAGGTTCGGAAATCTATTCAACAGTTCCAGATGGGAAATATGAATATCTTCAAGGAACATCTATGGCATCTCCTGTAGTAGCAGGTTCTGCCGCAGTTTTGCTGGCGTATATGCCAAATCTAAAACCGGAACAGATCATAGAATCTCTTGTTAAAACAACAAATGTAAATGCAACGAATGGATTTGATAAGTTATCAAGATCCAATGGTGTGATAGATGTAGCAAAAGCTGCGGAATATGCATACAAGAATTTCTATAAAGCTGAAGTGCCTTCAAAATCTGTAAAAAAACCAGTTAAGAAAAAAACACATAAAGCAATAGATAAGAGTAAGTTATAAGATCAATACTTAAAATAAAAAATCTGAGAGAGTCTCAGATTTTTTATTTTTTATCCTTTGGCATAATTTTTTGTAATAACTTAGCAGTAAATATAAAACTATGAGAAAATTAATTTTTTTAGGATTTATTGGAGCCGCTTTGATTTCCACATCTTGTGCTTCAAATAAGACTGGAGTAAGTGCGGGCGAAGCTCAGACAGTACGTTCCGAGGTTATGAAACTAAAAGGGGAATGGACAATTTCTAATGTAGATTATAACAAATCTTTCAAGATAAAACCTTTTGATGAAGGAGCAGATATCAACTGTTTTGTTGGCAGCTCTTGGAAACTGATCCCGAATAATTATACAGGAACTTACTCCTTGAATGGAGGAGGAGATTGCCCGATGAAAACGCAGGCTATCACTTTTAGTGTTGATAAATATAGCAATGTATCTATCAAAAAAGTTGGTGAAGGTGAAAAAGCTAAGAGAGTAACATCTGGTTATATGCTGAGACTGGAAAATCCAACTGAAAATAGTTTTACACTGGTTCAGTCTGTAAATGCGGACGGTTCACCAATGGATGTGCGTTACAATTTTACGAGAACAGCTAAATAATATTAAAAATACATATAATGAAAATAACTAAACTAAACATCGCTGCATTTTTTATCTCAGGTTCACTCTTATTGACAAGTTGTGAAAGTGTTCAAAATGCTAATAATACACAGAAGGGTGCTGCAATTGGTACAGCAGCCGGAGCCGTTCTTGGGGGAATTTTAGGGAATAACCTTGGAAAAGGTGGCAATGCCCCACTTGGAGCTGTGTTAGGCGGAGTTGTTGGTGGCGTTGCCGGAGGTGTTATCGGTAACAAAATGGACAAGCAGGCCAAAGAGATCAAAGATGTATTGCCAGGAGCGGAAGTAGAAAGAGTTGGTGAAGGTATCAAAGTGACATTGCACGAAAATACAGTTAACTTCGATTTTAATTCTTCTAATTTAACTACTCTAGCAAAAAATAACCTAGATAAATTAGTTACAGTCCTTAAAAATAATCCGGATACAAATATTAACATATACGGACATACGGATAGTATTGGTAGTGATGCTGTTAACTTGAAGATCTCAGGTCAGAGAGCTGCTGCTGTAAAAAACTATTTTGTAGCTAACGGTATTTCTGCTTCCAGGCTATTCACAGAAGGATTAGGTAAATCCAGTCCTATTGCTTCTAACGATACAGATGCAGGTAGAGCACAGAACAGACGTGTAGAATTTGCAATTACGGCAAATGAAAAAATGATCAATGATGCTAAATCAAATTAACAATCATTCATTTTAATATAAATAATAAACCGCAATTTGCGGTTTTTTTATTTTAATGCTACTTTTGCATAATTATAACCATTTGATGAAGAATTATTTAAAATTAATAAGAGTAGAACAATGGGTTAAGAACTTATTTGTTTTTGCTCCTCTATTCTTTTCTGGCAAAATTACTAATACTCATCTTTTCTATGAGAGTATTTTTGCATTCTTAGTATTCTCTTTTACAGCGAGTTCTATTTATATCATCAATGATTATTTTGATATCGAGTCCGATAGAAAACATCCGGAAAAGAAGAGTCGTCCTTTGGCAAGTGGAGCTATTTCCAAAATGAGTGCAAAGATTTTATTTTCCTTCTTGATTCTTTTATCCATATCATCTGTTTTCATAGGAAACTATATTTTTCATACCAATTTCTGGAAATTCGGGGTGATCATCGCTTTTTATTTTGTGATGAATCTTTTCTATACATTCAAACTGAAACAGGTTGCTATTGTTGATATTTGTATCATTGCCATTGGGTTTGTTCTTAGAGTACTAGCTGGTGGTTATGTCACAGGAGTTGTTGTTACCAATTGGGCAATTCTATTGACTTTTGTTTTAGCTTTAGTTTTGGCGATAGGAAAGAGAAGAGGAGAACTGATCAATGCCCAGATCTCTGGAAAAACCAGAAAAGCTTTGGATGGTTATAACGTTCAGTTTGCAGATATTGCATTGTCAATCAGCTGTACTTTGGCAATCATTTGTTATCTGATGTTTACTTTGTCACCAGAGGTTCAGGCAAGATTTCATCCGAGAGTTTTTTATACAGTAATTTTTGTGGTGTTCGCATTTTTAAGATATCTTCAACAAACTCTCGTCTATAACAAGACCGAATCGCCAACGAAAATTGTTTATAAAGACCGTTATATACAGGTCACAATTGTCCTTTGGGTAATCGTTTTCCTTTTACAGATCTATTTTAAGAAATAAAATCACTCCATTATAAACTGAGTCAGTAATAGATTCAATTTTTTAAGAAACCAAAAACCAACAGATGAAGCCGAATTTTGTACAGAAAGTGACCAACTGGGGAAATTTTCCAATCGTGGAAAAGGAAATGAGGTCAGATGATTCTATTTCTAAGATCAAGCAATTTGTAAGAGAGAATAATGAAGTCATTGCAAGAGGAAACGGTCGTTGCTATGGTGATGCTTCTCTCGGCGAACATATTTTTTCTACAAAAAGATTGAATAAATTCATCTCTTTTGACAGACTCAACGGAATAATCGAATGCGAATCCGGCGTTCTTTTATCAGAAGTTTTAGAAGTTTCCGTTCCGCAAGGTTATTTTCTTTACGTAACGCCCGGAACCAAATACATTTCCGTCGGAGGTGCAATTGCTTCGGATGTTCACGGAAAAAATCATCACGCAGAAGGTTGTTTTTCAGAATATGTAACTGAGTTTAAATTGTTAAATGAAAACTCAGAAGTTATTATTTGTTCCCGTAATGAAAACTCTGATAAATTCTGGGCAACAATTGGTGGAATGGGTTTGACTGGAATTATTCTGTCAGCTAAATTCAAACTGAAAAATATAGAATCGGCTTATATCAGACAGGAAAGCATCAAGGCAGAAAATCTGGATGAGGTTTTTAAATTATTCGATGAAAGTGAGGATTGGACTTACAACGTAGCTTGGATTGATTGTTTCCAAAAGGGAAAAAACCTAGGCCGTTCTATTTTAATGAGAGGCGAACATGCTCTGAAGGCGGAATTACCATACAATCTTCAGAAAAAATCATTGAAACTAAAAGAAAAATTCAAACCGACAGTTCCTTTTTATTTTCCTGGATTTGTTTTGAATGCTTTGACTATCAAGATTTTCAATTTTCTTTATTACAATAAGCAAACAAAGAAACAGCTTAATAATTTTATTGACTACGAAACTTTTTTCTATCCTTTGGATGTCATCAATAATTGGAATAAAATCTATGGAAAAAGCGGATTCATCCAATATCAAATGGTAATCCCGAAAGAGAATGGAAAAGAAGGAATGCGGCAAATCCTCGAAGCCATTGCAAAAAGTGGAAATGGTTCCTTTTTAGCTGTTTTGAAATTATTTGGTAAAGATAATCCGTTGGCTTATAATTCATTTCCGAAAGAAGGTTACACTCTAGCTCTGGATTTTAAAGTCAATAAAGGATTGAAAAAATTAGTTGACCAACTGGATGCAATCGTTGAAAATTTTGGAGGAAGAATTTACTTAACAAAAGACAGTATGAGCAAATCTTCTTTGACCAATTATCTTCAAAATGTCAATTCATCAAAATTTGTTTCATTACAACATAAGAGAATTCTTAATAATGGTTGTTAGGATTTAGTTTCATTATTAACTCTAATACTTTCAAACTCTAACACACTAAAACCTAATACCAATTATGATAGTTCTTGGTTCCAATTCTGAAGTTGCACAGGCATTCGTAGAAGAATGTTTAACGAAAGGAGAGAAATTTCCCACTGTTTATTTGTTGAGTTCCAACCCGGAAACGACAGAGAAATTCGCAGGCCATCTTCAGGTAAAGTTTCTTCAGAATTCAGAAATTATTCTTTTAGACTTAATGAACGAGATTGATTATAAGACTTTGGAGAACATCAATTCAGATTTGTTGTTTTGTGCAACAGGTTATTTGGGTTTAGGAACGGAAGAAGGACTTTATGATGATGAAAATACCGCTCAGATTATCGATGTCAATTACGCCAAATTAGTTCCCGTGCTCAATTTATTCGCCAAAAAAATGGAATCCAAAAGACAAGGAACAATGATAGTATTATCATCTGTTGCTGGAGAAAGAGGGAGACAAAGTAATTTCATCTACGGAAGTGCCAAAGCAGCGTTGACAGCTTATCTTAGTGGATTGAGGAATTATCTTTTCGATAAAAAAGTTCACGTTCTGACTGTGAAACCAGGTTTTATGGACACCAAAATGACGGAAGGTTTACCACTAAATCCAGCTTTGACCGCAACGCCTAAAAAAGCAGCAGAAGGAATCTATAAAGCTTATAAAAATAAAAAAGATGTTGCTTACGTTTTACCAATTTGGGCAATTATTATGATGATAATCAGAAATATTCCAGAGTTTATTTTTAAGAAATTAAAGCTTTAAAACCCGATGAAAAAATTATATTTATTCGATTTTGACGGAACCTTAAGTTACAAAGACACAATGTTTTTGTTCTTAAAGTTTTATGACCCTGCCAAATTTTCTGTCCAGTTTCTGAAGCACGTTCCTCTTTTTGTTTTGTTGAAGTTAAAATTAGCAGATACAGAAGCCGTAAAGAAAAGTTTCATTTCATCCATTTTAGGAGGGCAGTCCAGATATCAAATCGAGAGAAAAGCACAACAGTTTTTTGATGAGAATTATCCGTCTTTGTTCAGAGAAAATGCTTTGGATTTTATTAATAATATTGATAGAGAAAACACAGAGTCTTACATCGTTTCCGCATCATTAGATATTTGGGTAAAACCTTTTGCGGAGAAATTCAATATGAAGTTGCTTTCTACACAGGCAGAATTCAAAGATGATATTTTCACTGGAAATTTTATTGGGAATAATTGCAACAAAGAAGAGAAAGTAAACCGAATAAAACTGGAAATCGGCGATAAGAAATTTGGCAAAATCATTGCTTTCGGGGATACTTCCGGAGACAAAGCAATGTTCAAATTCGCAAATGAATCACATTATCGATTTTTTCACTAATTTAGTAGCTTTAAAATCCGAATCAATTTCGGCTTCAAATCTAATTAAAATGGAAAGAATTTATCTGGACAACGCAGCCACTACGCCTCTCGACGATGAGGTGATAGACTGTATGGTGAATGTTTTAAGATTCAATTATGGCAATCCGTCATCTACGCACAGTTTGGGACAGGAAGCCAAGACCATTTTGGAAGAAGTGAGGCGAAAGATTGCCGATTCTTTGAGAGTAACTCCGGGCGAAATCGTTTTCACATCCTGTGGAACAGAATCTAACAATATGATTATCAAATCTTCGGTCAATTATCTTGGCGTAGAAAGAATCATCACTTCAGCCTTGGAACACAAATGTGTCGCTGAAACCTGCCTTGAAATGAAGAAACTGAAAGGTGTAGAGTTGGTTTATCTAAGACCAGATTCCAACGGCGACCTCGATTTGAATAAATTAGAAGAATTACTGAAAAACTCAGAAAAGAAAACTCTGGTAACATTGATGCACGCCAACAACGAAATCGGGAATATTCTTGATATCGAAAAAGTAGCTCATCTTTGTAAAGAAAATAATACACTTTTCCATTCCGACACCGTTCAGACAATGGCACATTTGGATTTGGATTTTTCTAAAATTCCGGTTGACTTCGCTTCTTGCAGTGCACACAAATTTCACGGCCCAAAAGGTGCCGGATTTGCATTCGTAAGAAAATCTTCCGGTTTGAGAGGAATCATCACAGGCGGACCCCAGGAAAGAAGCCTGAGAGCAGGAACTGAAAATGTAACTGGAATTGCAGGTCTTGGAAAAGCTTGGGAGATTTCGCAGGAGAAAATGGAGGATTATAAAAATCATATTCAGGATATCAAGAATTATACGATCCAGCAATTAAAAGAAAAAATCGAAGGCGTAAAATTCAATGGAAAAAGCGCCGAAGACAGCAGTTTATATACGGTTCTGAATCTTTTGTTGCCTTATAAAAATCCATTGATCGGATTACAATTGGATATGAAAGGGATTGCAATTTCGCAAGGAAGTGCCTGTAGTTCCGGAGCTTCGAAGCCTTCTATGGTTTTGATGTCCGTTTTATCGGAAGATGATTTGGATAATTCCACGCCGGTCCGTGTATCGTTCAGCCATTTTACCAAAAAGTCTGATATTGATGCATTTGTGAGTGCGTTAGAAGAAATAGGCAAACAATTCGTTATAGAAAAAACTGATAGTTTACATAGATAATCAACAGAAGAAACAAACTTAAAATTTTGTAATTTTGTTCAATAAAACAATTAAGAATAAGAAATCATGGCAGTAGAAATTACAGATCAATCCTTTCAGGAAACAGTATTAAATTCAGATAAACCAGTTTTAGTTGACTTTTGGGCTGCTTGGTGCGGACCTTGTAGAATGTTGGGACCAATCATTGAGGAAGTTGCAACAGACTTTGAAGGTAAAGCTTTGGTAGGTAAAGTAGATGTTGATAATAATCAGCAGATTTCTGTAGATTACGGAATTAGAAATATCCCTACAGTTTTAATTTTCAAAAATGGGGAAGTTGTAGATAAAATCGTAGGTGTAGCACCGAAAGAGGTAATCGCTGAGAAGCTGAATGCTTATCTATAGTGAAATTAATATAATTGAAAATGAACGCTTTTCTATTTGAAAGGCGTTTTTTTTTATTTAAAATTTGGAGATGTAAATTATTGTTGTATTTTTGCAACCACAATAACGAAAGGTAATCATCTTAGTTATGGCAAAAGATCCGGTAGTTCAGCTGGTT
>NZ_DAMBSX010000003.1:0-393848 GCF_032054305.1 Epilithonimonas sp. | reverse complement strand
AGAATGCCGCCCTGTCACGGCGGAGGTCGCGGGTTCGAGTCCCGTCCGGATCGCATAAGTTTTACAATTTTGACTTTGAAAAAATTGATCCGGTAGTTCAGCTGGTTAGAATGCCGCCCTGTCACGGCGGAGGTCGCGGGTTCGAGTCCCGTCCGGATCGCAACTATTAAATTAAAATAGTGCAAAATGCTTTAAAACGTATGTTTTAAAGCATTTTTTGTTTTATGTCTGTTCAAAGAGAACTAAAAAAGCACAATCTGAAAGTGACCTATTCAGTGACCTGTTGAAACAGGTTTAAAAAGGTCACTGAAAATTCAGACAAACCCTGTTCAGTAGCTAGTTCAGCAACTGAATATCTTGTGATAAGTTTTTGCTAAGGTTAATTTTAAATCTTAAACGCTAAACGATATGAACAAGACATTTAATTTACTTTTCTATGTAAAAAAAGCTAAAATCAATTCTTTAGGAGAGTCTCCTATTTACCTAAGAATTACAATTGATGGCAAAATATCCGAGATCAGCACAAAACGTACAGTAAAGCCTTCAAAATGGAACTCTGCGATGCAGAAGATTAGTGGCTCTTCAGAAGAATGCAGATCACTTAATTTTTATTTAAAAACATTTGAGCAGAGAGTTTATGATACCTATCACGAGTTAATAAGAGATAAGGAAACAGTAACTTGTGACGCTCTTAAAAATAAGTTAGTGGGTAAAGGTAGATTGGCCAGAACACTCATTCCCGTTTTTCAGGATCATAATGATCGAATGGAGAAACTTATAGACAAAGAATTTGCCCAAGGAACATTAACCCGTTATAAGACCTGTCTGAAACATACCAAAGATTTTTTGAAATGGAAATACAGTATTACCGACATTGAAATAAAAAAGATTGATTATGCTTTTCTCAACGATTTTGAATTTTTTTTAAGAACCGAAAGATCCTGTAACAATAATTCTGCGGTAAAGTATATCAAGAATTTTGGTAAGATCATTCGTATCTGTCTTGCAAATGGATGGATGGAAAGAGATCCTTTTATGAACTATCATTCTAAGTTTAATGAAGTGACAAGAATGTTTCTTAATGAAAAGGAAATAGAAGTGCTTTTTGCCAAAGATTTTAAAAATGAGAGATTGTCCTTGGTAAGAGATATTTTCCTGTTTAGCTGTTTTACAGGATTGGCATATATTGATACTCAAAAATTAACACATCAAAATATCAATTTAGGACTTGATGGCTCTCAATGGATCTATACCAAACGTCAGAAAACGAAAACTACCTCAAATATTCCCTTGCTTTCTCAAACAGAGAAAATCATTGAAAAATACAAAAATCATCCTGTATGTCTTAATAGTGGAAAACTTCTTCCTATTCTTAGTAATCAAAAAATGAACGCCTATCTCAAAGAGATTGCAGACCTGTGCGGAATTAACAAAGAATTGACCTATCATATTGCACGCCATACTTTTGCAACAACGATCACTTTATCTAACGGGGTTTCCATTGAAAGTGTAAGTAAAATGCTAGGTCACAAAAGTATTAAGACTACTCAGCATTACGCAAAAATTCTAGATAAAAAAGTTAGTGAGGATATGATGGAATTGAAACAGAAATTTAGTGATAAAAAGAAAATTGCAATAAGTTGTTAGGTTATTTGGGTTGGCTGAAGGATACTTGATTTTAGTAATTTTTGAAATCACTGAGAATATGGAATTATGTGATGTGACTTTTGTACAAAAACTTATTTCTAGGCAACCCAATTTCGTGTTCCTGTGGATAAGGTTCTCTAAAAGTAACACTCACATCTTCCCGAAGACTCCTTTCTAGTTCCAGTGATTTTTCCTTATCCATCGAATATCGGGGATCGGCGATCAGTGGCATCTTTGCCATTTTTGTGATCGTAACGGTCGGAAAATGATAATCTACCTCAACGGTTCCCAATAGAAGATAGATACCGCCTTCCTTAAAAGGAAACCTTCTGAGACTATCAGGGAAGTGGGCTGTGTCAAAATACTGTCCTTCGGCATCGATCCAAGTCCCGAAATACATATCATCCTTCTTTCCGGGATGATTTTTCTTTTTAATGGGAACGTGTTTTTTTGAAATCAGATAGGCTAGCATTTTGACCTGCTTCTTATGATATTTAAGAAGATCCTTTACCAGAACGTGACCTCTGTATTTTGTTTTAAGCAGGTCAAATATAGAGAAGGAAACAGAAAAGCCTAAGATTTCAATTTCATCAAAAGCGTCTTCAAATTTATTCTTTTCAATAATTGGTAATTTATAATCTTTTTGAGGTTCATCAAATAAAGAAATGATCTTAGTTTTATACTGACCTTTTGATAATAAGAATCTGGCTTCGATCAGCAGTTCGTGTTTTTGTTTTCCTGTAAACCTGAAGGCTCCAATAAAAATGAGTGTCTGTAATGATTCAATACCAATGGCTATTCGTTTAACAAAATCCTCAAGCGATTTGTACTCTCCATTGTTTTTTCGTTCTTCAGCAATAAATTGCTTGACCGCAGCTTCAAGCTTTTCAATGTGCAAAAATCCCAAGTACACATCAGTACCATAGACCGTCGTCTGAATTTCACTGAGGTTGACACAAGGATTGTGAATGGTCGCTCCTGCCATTTTAGCTTCGTGCACATAAACTTCTGTTCTATAAAACCCACCACCATTATTGATGGCTGATACCATAAATTCAATGGGGTAGTAGGCCTTTAGATAAAGACTCTGATAACTTTCTACCGCATAAGAGGCAGAATGGGCTTTACAAAAGGAATATCCTGCAAAAGATTCGATCTGTCTGTAGACTTCCTGGGACAATTGTTCAGGATGCCCTTTTTTCTTACAGGATTCAAAGAAGTCATCTTTTAATTTCTGTAAGGCAGATAAGGAGCGTCCTTTGCCGCTCATTGCCCTTCTTAAAACATCACCGTTTTCCGCAGAAACTCCCCCGAAATGAAGTGCTATCTTGATGACATCTTCCTGATAGACCATAATGCCATAGGTTTCTCCTAATTCTTTTTCAAAGACCTCATGGAAATATTCAAATTGATCCGGATGGTTATGTCGGAAGATATACTCGCGCATCATTCCGCTCTGTGCCACTCCTGGACGAATGATAGAGGAGGCAGCCACCAGAACCTTATAATTTTCACATTTCAATCTTCTTAATAATCCACGCATTGCGGGGGATTCAATGTAAAAACAACCGATGGTCTTCCCAATACTTAGATATTCATTGCATTTTGTCTCATTCTTTGAAATCCTTGTGTCTTCAATGTCGACAATAATCCCTTTTTTTTCCTCAATCAACTTGACTGTATCTTTAATTGTTCCTAGTCCTCTTTGTGAGAGGATATCAAATTTTTCAAGGCCTATCTCTTCAGCCGTATGCATATCGAACTGTACGATTGGGAATTCCTTTGGTGGAAACTCCAAAGCAGAATAGTTGGTGATCGGGTCCTCAGAAATTAAGATACCACAGGAATGCATGCTTCTTTGATTAGGAAAACCTATAAGCAATCTTTCATATTTATATACCTCATGGACAATAGAATTCTGATCATGCTGATCTTTCGGTTTTTTAGAGAGTTGATCCAATTCATCCTTAGGAAGCCCAAACACTTTTCCAAGCTCCCTAAATCTTGATCTGCTCTTGAACTCCACATTAGTTCCACAAAAAGCGACGTGGTCCTTTCCATATTTGTTAAAAATATATTCTAGTATGGTATCCCGGTTCTTCCAGCTCCAGTCGATATCAAAATCGGGAGGTGTCTTTCGGTTAAGATTCAGAAACCTCTCAAAATAAAGATCCAATTCCAAAGGACAGATGTCAGTAATTCCAATGCAATAGCTAACAATGGAGTTGGCACCGCTTCCTCGTCCCACATGCATAAATCCTGCTCGTTTGCTGTATTGGATAATGTCCCAAGTAATTAAAAAGTAACCACAAAAATTTAATTGATCAATGACGCCGAGCTCTTTCTCAACTCTTGTCTTTGCTTGTATATTGTCAATAGAATATCGCATTCCCAATCCTTCATAGGCTAATTGTGTCAGCAATTTGAAATCATTCTCTTTGCTATCGGTATAATATTTTTTATTTTTTGGTGTTTTAAAGTCAAAATCGAAGCTACACTCATTGACAATATATTTGGTATTTTCAACGATCTTAGGATATTGACAATACTTCTCCAACAGTTGTCTTTTACCGATAAAGGTCTCATTGTTTTTACAATGATCATCTTCTGTCAATTTTGTTAACAGGGTGTTTCCTGCTATTGCCCTCAAAACCTTATGCAGTTCATATTCTTCCTCCGTCTTAAAGGTCACCGGATGCAATATGACCATTTTATGAATCAGAGCCTTAAATTCAGGATTGAACAATAGGTTTAATTCATCCTGTCTTATTCCTATAAATTCATGTTCCAACAGTTTTTCGGGCATATTTTGTACAGGATAGATAACAAATGTATTTTCCAGATCGGGATTAGCTCTGGAAATTTCAATGCCATCACAATTGTATGCCGTCAAAAGCCTGTTGACCTCTGCAATGCCTTTTGGATTTTTGGCAATACAAACAAAGTACTGCTCATTATTAACCCGCACATCGACCCCAACAATCGGTTTGATGCCTCTTTCCTGACAGAGTCTGTAAAATTGATAGATACCGGTAACCGTATTGATGTCAGTCAGAGCCAAAACCTTTAATCGATGGTCAACAGCCAGCTGAATCAGATCTTCAACAGAAATGGTCCCGTAACGCAGGCTGTGATAAGTATGGCAATTGAGAAACATGAGTGATGCTTTATTTTAAAAATCCTGACGCTCGGCCGACACTGGAAACCCCAAATCGGTTCTTAATATTATCCATCGTTTCATACAGTGAAATGAGCTCTTCCGTATCTTCGAAAAGATCCATCTGATGACAGCCGTGAACCAGTCCTGTGAACTTAACGCCGATCAGCCTTATTCTTATCCTTCTGGTGTATAGCTTCTTAAAAAGTTCCAATACATATCTGAGCAGCGTATGGTCAGCTGAGGTGTACGGAATCTTGCATTGCTTGATCTCGGTGTCGAAATTGGAATATCGGATCTTGACCGAAATTGTTGAGGTCAGCCACTTTTCTTGTCTCAGCTGGAAAGCAAGCTTTTCAACCATCCCGGATAATATGCTTCTGATCTTTAGGATATCGATAGTATCCTGAGAAAACGTATCCTCTGTGGAAATTGATTTCCTTTCGGAATATGGGACAACTGGTGTTTCGTCAATCCCATGTGCTTTTTTCCAAAGTACAGTTCCATTCTTTCCGACCAACTCTTGCAGTACGTCAACAGGCATTTCAGAAAGTGTCTTTATGGTCTTAACACCTAATCTCGAAAAGAGCTGAAAGGTCTCTGGTCCGACCATAGGGATCTTTTTGATCGAAAGAGGATTCAGGAAGTTTTGAATATTGTCCCCCTTTACCTCACACCTGCCAGTAGGTTTGGATTCTCCGGTACCAATTTTAGAAACCGTTTTGTTAGTAGATAATGCAAAACTTATCGGTAGGCCTGTGTTCTTTGTAACTGCATCCGCAATTTCGTTTGTCCATTGGTAACACCCAAAGAATTTATCCATTCCGGAAAGATCCAGATAAAATTCGTCAATACTAGCTTTTTCCAGCACGGGTACTCTTTCCTGAATGACTTCTGTCACCAGATGAGACATATTGGAATAATATTCCATATCTCCTTTGATCACTCTGGCTTCCGGGCACAGTCGCAAAGCCATCTTAATGGGCATTGCCGAACGGACACCAAATTCTCTTGCCTCATACGAGCACGAGGCCACCACACCACGGTCGCCACCTCCAATGATGACCGGCTGTTTCTCCAATACAGAGTTTTTCAGCCGTTCACAGGAGACAAAGAACGTGTCCATATCCATATGCGCAATTGCTCTTTCCATATTGCAAACTTAGTCACGTTTTTAAACAAAATGTGTATATTTGTTGTCATAAATTATGACAATGTCAATTTTTGCAGATAACATCGTGTTTTTAAGAGGTAAGAATAATCTAACGCAGCAGAAGCTGGCGGATGAACTCATTCTTACAAGATCGAGATATGTTTCTTATGAGTATGAAAAGGCAGAACCGCCAATTGATGTGTTGATAAGGATCTCCAAATACTACAATATCAGCATTGATCTTTTAGTTACTGTTGACATTAGAAAATATCCAATTGATGATATTTTGAATTTGCCCAATAATCGGGTAGTCCTGCCTGTTGTTGTGGATAAGGATGGTAATAATTACATTGAGATCGTTCCACAAAAAGCTTCAATGGGTTATTTGAAAGGCTTCAATGATCCTGGCTATATTGAAAAACTTATGAGGATTCTTCTGCCATTTTTAAAAAATGGAAAATACAGAGGCTTTCTGGCAGACGGCGATTCAATGCCACCTTTTGCCGATCAATCGATAATCATCGGAGAATATGTTGAAAAACTGGATGACCTCAAACCTGATAAGGATTATGTTTTTGTGACTAGGGAAGGTATCACTTATAAGACATTTTTAAAGAGAAATAAAAAATCAATTACGTTAGCAGCTGATAATTTATTTTATGAACCTTATGACATTGCATTAGGTGATATAGTTGAAATATGGAGTTATGTAATGGGAATTTTACCTAAAGACTATAAACCTTTAATGCCGGATTATGCCAATTTAAAAATGATGATTGGGGATTTGAAGACCACGATTATAAACCTGGAAAATAAGGTTTTTAGTTTTTAAACATAGTCTGTTAATTAAAGATCTTCCCAAAAAGCAAATTGAAAACACAAATAGAAATGGGATGGCATAAAGAAAAATATTTTAAAAGAAAATTGCAATGAGCCAGCTGAGTTTATTTGATACTGAAGAATTTTACGAGTTTCCAAAAGACCTTTTGGAATATAAAGAAAATTTCTTGAGCAGGGAAGAGGCGGATCGATTGAAAGACCATCTGTTTGAAACGGCTCCATGGGAACAACGTACCCAGAAAATGTATGATAAGACAGTCATAACCCCACGACTAACCGCCTGGTATGGTGATGACAAGAAATCTTCTGAGTCGGCTGATAATAATGCTTCAAGCACCAATCCCTGGACTCCGGAGTTGCTGGCATTAAAAGAAAGAATTGAACAAGAATTCGGTTATAAGTTCAATGGGGTTCTATTAAACCTTTATCGTGACCAAAATGATTCGGTAGCTTGGCACAGAGATAAGGAAAGCAGATATGGAAAAAGGCCTGTTATTGCATCTATCAGCCTCGGTCAGACCAGAAACTTTGATTTCAGAAAAAAAGACCATCATCAGAGCAAATATAGCCTGCCTCTTCCGAACGGTTCGTTGCTTATTATGAAAGGTGATCTTCAGGAACGTTGGGAACATAGGATTGCTAAATCCATTGTGCCTATGAAAGAACGTATCAATTTGACATTTAGGTTGATCCAGGACGCATAATGATTCGTTCTATATTGGCTTTAATATTATTTCGTTGAAATGATTTGTGATCTTGGAGCAGGGATATTGGAAGATAAATATTATATGGAAAAATTAAGATATTATATGGTTTTTTAAAATAAAATTAACATCATGGCTTGCCGTTAAATATCCTTACTTTCTATATTTTTGTCATGGAAATTCTTATTAAAGGTTTTCATGGTTATTAGTTTTTATCCCCATATTATTTGGGGATTTATTTATGATTGTTATTACCATATTCTAAGCTTTAGATTAAATTTAAGAAATAACAAGATAAAATAGTTAAATTATATATTCTTATCTAAAAATCTCTTTTTATAATCCTCTACTTGAAAGGAACTTGAAAAATATTTTTCTTCCAGATTCTGTATGTTGTAATTTCCTACTTTCCAATTCAGAACATCTGAAGTTCTTTCCCAAATTGAATCTGAATTAAACTGATGTTCATTTTGAAAACAAGATGATGGAATCCAATCTTTATTGTGTAATTCTGCTTCGAGTTTATATTTAATTTCATAATCAAGTGATCTAAAATAATTTATATTAACTTTTTTAGCATGTTTATCAACGTCTAAAAATGAAAATAGCTCATTGAAAAAGGAAGCGCAGTATAATTTTAGATTTTCATTTTCTGAATGGACTGAATAAAATCTAGGTCTTATTGTATCGTCAACCAATTTATAATCAATAAGATCTGTAATAATGCATTGTTGATTTAAAACACAAACTGAGTTTAATGTTTCAAATAAATACATTATGTCTTTTGTTAGTACTCCAGACTTGTCTTTAGAGTGATAAAAATTGCATATAGCTTCAGATATCGTACTTTCAGAAGAGTAACCTTTATTAAATGCAAAAATACCTTTAAAAATTGGGGCGGGAGTATTTGTATTTCTAGCTACTTCCCATAATAGATCCATTCCATCGTTAAATTGATTAGAATCTAATGTAGATTTTACTTCTATTACAGCCCGTAGTGCTTTTTCTGGTATAACAACTAATTCTCCTTCCCTAAATAAAGGAGAGAAATTTTGTGAATCATAAATAAGAATGTCACATTGTCTTTTGCATCCTTCCACAAAGCCTGTAGCTACTTCATATTTTTTTGGCAAATATTTTTTTAATATTCCTCTTAATAATTCTTCACGATAGTTTCCTTTAACAGGATTGTGTTGTATTAAGAGCTCAATTCGCTGACTCTTTGATATAATTTCGTCTGCAATTCCTTCTAAAAACCTTTTTTTGTTTTCATATTCTAATGCAAATGCTGATAATTTAATGAATTTTCCTTTAGACTGCTTTTCAAAACTTAACAAACCCTTGCTTACGCTTAATTTTATTAGAGCTTCGGCTTCATTTTCCTTTAAGTTGTAATTATTTTTATAAAAATCTATAATAACCTCTACATCAACCTTTTTTAATGGATTAGTGTAAATAATGTTTTCTATAGCTTTATAAGAAATTGAATAAATTTTTTCGAGATCCAAAAATCTTCCAAAAATTTCAGTTGATGAAGATTTTAGGTCTGGAAATGCGGTACCTTTAAAATCTTCCAATTCAATAATTGTAGGTTCATCTGGAAAATTATACCAAAACGCAGACAACTTTTTATTGGTTGGGTTAATTGTGGCAACGATTAGTTTTATTTCATCAAAATCCTTATCAACATCAATAAATCTCGTTCCTTCTTTAATTTTATCTATTGGGTACATTTTATAGTTATTATTTTGTAAAACAGTAAATAATTTGATTTTCTTTATATTATCATTTTTGCATTATCAATAATATGCAGATATTATAATGTGCTCCCATTGTAGGTTCTGATGTTCCTTATTTTACTGTTGAAGCTAATTCCAATTCCATAAATATTAATCCCAGTTGCTGGTACAACAAAACATTTTCATCCTCCAGATCATAAATTTCAATTGCATATGCGAAAGCTGATATGATTAGGCTTTGCGTTGTTGGGGCAATCGAAGCACAAATGTTCAGCCTTAAACCGAAGCTAAATTAATGAAAAAAAGCTGAAGTTTGCACTTCAGCCCCAATAACGCAAAACCCCTGTTGAACTAAACCTCCGGTAGCTTTTCCCTTCGCTGTTTTATTAACTTTGGTAAAACAACAAAAAATCTTTAAAAATGGCTACAAAAAAAAATCTCCGGAGGAGTTAAGGGTAAACAAAATTCTGAACCGCGCCTCGAGCGAAGTTAGTGGTTTTGCTGAACTGCTGCAACGCTTTGAGCGGAATATTTCTATCCTGGGCAGGAGCCCCAGAACCTTTGATAATTATTCCCGTCATGTGGCGGCCCTGGCGCTTCACTTTGGAACTTTGCCCACCGAACTGGATCCTGAACAGGTCAAAGATTATCTTTTTGAACTGCAGCGGCGGAGCAGAACCCCTTCGCAATCGTATTTTAAGCATACTGTATACGGTCTTCGGTTCCTGCTGAAAACTGAGGGTTTGCCTTATAGTTTTCTGCACCTTCCCACCATTGCTAAAGTGAAGAAACTTCCTGTAATCCTGAGTCGGGAAGAGATCTGGCGTATGCTTCAGAGTGCCGAACTCCTGAAACATAAACTGCTCATCGGTCTGATATACGGCTGTGGACTGCGTTGCATGGAAGTAAGGAATATCGAACTTCAGCATCTGGATTTTGACCGGAAGATGTTGCATGTTGTTCAGGGTAAAGGGAGCAAAGACCGTTACGTTCCCTTGTCGGAACATTTGATCCGGGGACTGAAAACCTTCATCAGTATTGAGAATCCGGTTCAGTATTTATTCAATGGAAACCATAACAGGAATATTGAAGAGATTGATGCGCTCAGCACAGGGGCTTCACGGTCTGCCAGCAAAGATTTCGATTCCCGCTACAGCCAGCGCGGTGTGCAGTGGGTAATAAAAACCATTTCTAAAAAAGCCGGCATCACCAAAGACGTTCACACCCACACGTTGCGGCATTCTTATGCCACACACCTTTTGGAAGACGGCGTTCCGATCATCATGGTACAGAAACTTCTGGGTCATGAGCGTATTGAAAGTACAATGGAATATCTTCATGTGTGCCAGCTCTCGGACCAAAAACCGCACAGTCCTTTGGATACAGTATTTACTTTATGCAGCAGGAATGCAGGCCCGAAGTAAAGGTGCGAATGTAGCAGAAGTTCTTCGCAAAATCAATTTATCATCCCAAAACTTCAGCGTTCATCAGGAAAAGACGCTTAGGGCATTGTCCAACTGCCGGACTTCTGCCTTGGGTGGTCATATTGATACGTGTGATGGTTGCGGAAATCTTTCCATCAGCTACAACTCCTGCCGTAACCGGCACTGTCCGCAGTGTCAGGGACACAAAAAGGAAGAATGGATCCAAAAGCGCGAACAGGACCTCTTGCCCTGCAGCTATTACCATGTGGTTTTTACCCTGCCGGAGGAGTTGAATGGGCTAGCAATATCCCAGCCCCAACTCATTTACAAAGCCTTATTTGAGGCCGCCTGGGCTACTTTAAACCAGTTCGGCAAAACCGAAGGCCTGCAGCTGGGCATGATTGGTGTTTTGCACACGTGGGGACAAAACCTGAGTCTTCATCCGCATCTGCACTGCATTGTTCCGGGTGGTGGCCTCACGATACAGGGAAAATGGAGAAAGAAAGTAAGAACCAACAAATACCTCTTTGCGGTAAAAGCGCTGAGCAAAGTGTTCAGAGCCAAGTTTGTGGCATCCTTAAGAACTTGTGGAATTACTGACCGGGATTTAATGGAGAAACTCTTCACCAAGAACTGGGTCGTATATGCCAAGCGGCCTTTTGGCGGCCCGAAACAGGTGATCGAGTACTTGGGGAGATACACTCACAAAGTCGCCATCAGCAATCACCGCATAAAAGAAGTGACGGATCAGCAGGTCCGTTTTGAGTACAAGGATTACCGCAAAGGCGGCGAAAAAAAGGAAATGACTCTTGCAAACACGGAGTTTGTCCGGAGGTTTTCGATGCATATTTTACCGAAAAGATTTGTAAGGATCCGGCATTACGGCATCCTGAGCAGCAGCTGGAAGCGTGGGAAACTGCAGGCACTGCAATCCGATTTAAAGATCAAGATCCCGGAGGTAACACCCAAAACGCTGCTCCGGAAATGTCGAAGTTGCAAGGAAGGAAACTTAGTCACTATAGCTGTTTTCGGGCAGCGCGGTCCGCCGCAGGATTTTCTTTTCGTCACCCAACCCTTGTCTGCGAACTAAAATTTGTGGGTAAGGGAATCTGTGTTCTGCAGCGAAGAAAAACCTGCAGAAAACCACTCATAAAGGCTACCAAATGCCACAAAAAAAAGCAGTCATTCCAAAAAACTGCTTTGTTACCCTAAATCCTAAAATCGAAAACTCCATAGACGGCCAAAAAAGCTCCCGGAGCTTCCGTTCAACGGGCTTTCATTTCTTGTCCTGCGGACAAAACGAAAGCTTAGTTATTAGCGGTAGTGCTATTTCTTCTCGCCATTGATATTTATATAATTGGAAACATTGCATTGCCATTTACAGATTTGTCAGCCGTAACTTCTTCTTGCATTACGTCCCAATGCTCCACAATTTTTCCATTAATTATTCTAAAAATATCTACGGCAACCATTGGTTTTCCGCCCATCCAACCCGTGTAATGTCCGTGTATCATTACGAAATCTCCTGCGTCTGTCACAATTCCTGGAACGTATTTAAAATCGGGTCCAATAGTGGGTACATATTCTCTCAATATTGTTAAACCGTTTGGAAAAACAGGATTGTGTTGAATGTAATTTTCGTCAAAATATTTGTCAATTGCACTTACATCTTTGTTTACAAACACGCCTGTGATGGCTGATAATGCGATTTCTGAATTTGTCATTTTTTTCTTGTTTTAATTAATTTAATGATACAAAATTATTAACTTTGTCTAAATTATTGCATTAGTATTTAAATATACTCTTAGTACAAAATTATAGACCAATGGAAAATAAAAGGAAAAACAAAGATTTCAATCCACTTAATTGTGGTGTCACGCATTTTCTAAATATAGTTGGCGGTAAATGGAAGGTATTAGTAATTTATGCAGTTAGTAGTAATTGTAATCGTTTTAGCTTGTTGCAGAAAACCATTCCACACATCAGTAAGCAAATGCTGATTAATCAGTTACGTGAGCTTGAAGAAGATGGAATGCTGAATAGAAAGGTCTTTGCGGAAATTCCTCCACGTGTAGAATATGAGCTTACTGAATATGGCAAAACAATGATGCCTGTCATTTCAAATATTCAGCAATGGGGCGAAATAGATATGAAAGATAAGTGTTTGTTTTAGAGGGTTGGTCGTGAAGCATTTCCGCTAACTCCTAAATATATGAAGTAAAATACGAAATAATCCAATCAGTATCTTCCATATCATAGAGACTATCTACAAGATGCCTATCGCTATTAATATCATCTATAAATCCTTGTAAAAAATAAAGTAAGTTTTACGGTGTAGCAAATCTATGAGGTATTAATCGTTCGAAATTGAGATTTTCAATATTTGAATGAATATTTGTTAGAAAGTTCAGGATTTCATTTCCTTTTGGTAGGATATAGATTCCAACATCTCTCTGGTCATATACTGCCCTATAAATATCATTGAACTCAAAAATCTTATATGTAAAAAATTCGTGTAAGTATTGCTCTACCCTTTCAATTTTTGTCATTGGCTTGTAAGTTTATTTATAGATTGAGATTACCAATCCATATTTGCTGAGTTATCAAATATTCCCTGCAAGTGATCACAAAATTTTTCCATAGTATCATTATCGTGCATTGCAGATTCATACATCCCATTGCTTGCATAAGGTAATATTGTGATCAAACCTTGCCCTTGGGTATATGTGAGTGCAGGTTTTAAATTGCTGCTATTCATATCAGAGATAAAAGATTCTATCAAACATATAACTTCATTATCTTTAAATTCCAGTGTGCCTTGAAAAGAAAACCTATTTTTAGTCTTATTAAAGTTCATCATTACTGGTACAGCACCGGCTCCGGAATGAAAATGGAAAGCGCTACCGTCCTTTCCAAATGCACCATGAGCCACAAAGTTCCTTACCTGATTTCTAATTAAAAGTAATTCATCATAATATCCCTTTAACTTGACATCAGATATAGCGGTATTAAATTTAGTTTTCCATTCGGCGTCGATTAATTTTGTGACTTCTTCCCCTGTTTTTATTTTTTGTGTAAGGATAGCAAGATGAATAAATAAATGTTCTGTCCAGCTAAAAAATGATTCAATAGTTGAAATTGCTAACCATTTTGTGCTTTGCCGTATCTTATAGTAATTTTTGGAACCTAGAACAAAAGTGCCATCAATAGAAATCCTTTCATTAGATAATTTTTCTAGTTTCTTATTTTCTGATTTATATAGATTTAGAAAATAGTTAAATCTCTCAAATAAATATCCATTATTATTTACAATATTTATTTCGGAACTCTTGATCGCCTCTGCTGCCAAGTGGTTAAAATAAGGTCTTGAAGATTTTATCGCACCGTTAATTTTCCTACTAATTATTTTTGCATCTTCTTCATCTTCCTTATTTTGAATGAAAACACCAACTCCCATTTTCCTGTGTTCAATCAGAAATGCTTTACCATTAAAATCAATTGGAATAGACCAAGCCAGCTTCTCGAATCTTCCTGTGTCTCTGAAACCTAATAAATTTACAAATAGAAAATAAACTAAGTAGTAATCCTGTATCTCCCTTCCGGCATCACTTCTTTCTGCAAAAAATAAAAGTTTTTCGTTTGCTTTTGTATTATCATCGACTTGCTTTATTGGAAATAATATTTTCAGGGCATTTTCTTTGTATTTTTCAATATCCATATTCCATTATTATTTAAGGTTCTAAGAATTTATTTGTCTGTTAGAATTCATATGCTTGATAGTCTTAATCATATAAAGATGGTGACCATTTTCCTAAGTGAAAAAAAATAATTTTATAACATTTTTAGTTTTATTAATTCATCCAAATTTTGAAGACCTATCTTATTCAAACATTCCACTTTACCTTTCAAAAGAGGAACAGTATGAATTAGTATTTACTGATGGAGAACTTATAGATTTAGAATAAAAATCAGGTGAAGTTTATTCTGTACAAATAATACAGTTTCCACGTGGAAGTTATTTACTTAATTATGGATTTGAAAGTGATATAAGGGAACGATTATTTTGATTTCATTTTTTCCTGATATGACAGAAACGATGACTCAGCGTATTTATTTATTTCTTCATACTCATCACGAAATCTTTTGTAATGTTCGATTGAATTAAAGAAATTAGTTTGCAAGTTGATTTGCCCCAAGACCATACTGAAATAGTAGTTATAAATGCTTTTAAGATCGTCATCCAGTTTATTCAGTAAAAAATAATAGTACATTCTCCAACGAAACCAATCATCATATTTTCCAAAGAATAACCAATTATTAAAATGCATAGTTATATAATGATTCAGAGCATCAACCCTAAACTCATATTCAATTTGAAGATTTTCCTGACCAAACATTTTGCTTTCTAAATCTGCAATTGTACTTGCATATATATTTTTTCCATACATATTTTTAAAAAAAACTCTATGGTAATAATCGTTAGTTTGCAGATAATCATATTTGTCGGTGAGTATATCATCTAACTGAGCAACGAGATGAATTTCCAAATTACTATGCTCAATATTACCGCTTTGCAACCATTTTTTAAAGTTAAAATCTTGGATTAGATCTTTTCCCATATGATTAGCGAATTCGACAGCTCGATCCATAGCATTCCACCAAATTTGAGGTGAAAAATTAATTCCATTCATAAATATAATTTTGGATTATTAGTTTGTGTTGCGAATAGATTTTTGTTTCTGTAAATTAAAGAGGTTCAATTTTCAATATCTGGTTATCTACAATTCTGGTCCCGTTTTCATTATAAATCTGCTTCACAGTTACTTTAATCTTATCATATTTTGGTGTGGGAAAATCCATTAATTCAGAAATGTTTAAAAATCCAAAAGCTTTAGCCAATAAAGCAATATGGCGTGTAGAATATTTATGATTTTCCTTTATATTTTCAACATTACCGACAAAGCTTTTAGTTAAGCCCATTTTTAAACTTAATTTTTCTTGAGAAATTTCTTTCTCCATTCTAAGTCTCTTAATATGATTAATGAAGTCATAATCAAATTGAGTTGTTTCAAAAACAAAAGTTTTTCCCATAATTTTTTTAAAAAATCACACCTATATATTGGTGTATTGAAATTTATTCTTATATTTGTTCTAGCGAATTGATAATTAGCCCTTATAGGGAAATTAAAACGATGTATCTCGGACCGAAAAGACCAATTTTACCTTCGAGATTATCGTGAAATCGCTCCATGTCTAAAAGTTTCTTACTTTTGCATACGGCATGCGAGCGGTTCTCACGTTAGCTTTAGAAGGTAATCTTTAGATGAAAATTTAAAGAAGGGTTTGGTCGCCCTCGGTTCTAAAGTGTGAGACCGTTCCATGCTATTTTTGCATTTAACTCCTCATCTTAAACACATCGTTCCATATATAAAATAATATTTATGAGGACGACATTTTCAACCATTCTGCTTATTTGCCCACCGGAGTAGTCCGCTAGCAAATCAGAAAAAACTAACAGCTTTATGCCACATTTACCTGCTAAATGAGGAATTGGCATAACTGACTTGTTATCGACACACTCCGAAATTCCTTTAAAAGTAAAAGGAAAGCCAGACTACGATTTAAACTCGCACTTTAAAAGTACTCGCTTTCTTTTAATATTCCAAATTATTTTCAGCACGAAGGGAATTTATTACGAAGACAAAAAAAGTGAATGATCTGTATAATGCAGAAGTTTATGGCTTTTTTTTGATTTCAATTAAATGTTTTCTCATTTAGATGACACTTACATTGAGTTTACAACTCATTGCGGCTTTACAGCTTACACGGGACACAATTTCATTCATATTATTTCAAGATGTGCTGGGGCAGGAGGTTTTGCTATGTCCTTACTGAAGCTTCCTCCCAAGCATCATCAAATAGATACACGAAAAACATATTCAAGAAACATAAAGTGTAACGTAACCATAGAAAAATAAAAGCCCTCTCCGCATAAAGTATTTTCGAGTTTACGGAATGCAGAGAAGAGCCGAGTCTAACGAATTAAACCTATTCAAAAGTATGAAAAAAAACTTTTGCAGCCTAAGTCATCTTCAATTGGCTTTTGGCTTCACCTTGCTCGTCTCGGGCGCAGCAATAGGGCAGATGCGAACCATTACGGGCACTGTCACTGAAAATAGCCAACCGGTCAAAGGAGTTTCCGTATTCCAGGAGGGTAGTGATGAAGTGGCTGTAACCAATACAGCAGGTATTTACCGTGTTCAGGTATCAGGTGAAAATCCTGTAATCATTTACCGCCATCCGGACTATCCCGAACGAAAAATCACTTTAGGCAGTAGGATAACCGTCAATATCTCATTCAATAAAGAAAAAGAAATTGAGGAAGTTGTTCTCAACGCAGGGTATTACAAGGTCAAAGACAAAGAAAGAACAGGCAGCATTGCCAAAGTCTCTTCAAAAGACATCGAAAACCAGCCCGTTACAAATGTCCTTTCTGCAGCGCAGGGAAGAATGTCGGGCGTGAGCATTACCCAAAATTCAGGCGTTCCGGGCGGAGGATTTGATATTCAGATCAGAGGAAAGAACAGCATCAGAAGAGAAGGAAATGAACCGCTGTATATTATTGACGGTGTTCCGATCCTTTCAGAAACTCCCTCGTTGTATAGTGCCTCAATTTTACCGTATGCATCCATCAATCCGTTAAACTCGATTAATCCAAATGATATTGAAAGCTTTGAGGTGTTGAAGGACGCCGATGCCACGGCAATCTACGGATCAAGAGGTGCCAACGGAGTGATTATTGTGACGACCAAAAAAGGCAGAAAAGGAAGAACCGATCTTAAGATCAATACCTCTTATTCGCTCAGTACGGTAGCCAATCAATTGAAGCTGCTGAACACTGACGAGTATATCAAGATTAGAAGAGAAGCATTTCAGAATGACGGCATCACCACAATTCCTGCGGCAGCGTATGATTTCAACGGAGTGTGGGATCAGACCCGAAACACAGACTGGCAGAAAGAACTTATAGGCAATACGGCAGAAGCTTCGGTCGTCCAGCTTTCTTTAAGCGGAGGTTCTGAAAACACCTCTTATTTGATCAGCTACGGACATAACGAACAAACTACAGTATTTCCTGCCGATTTCAGATACAAAACCAATAATCTAACAGGAAATTTCAGTTACAGAACACCTGATAAAAAACTGGAAGTCAATCTCAGCAATACCTTTTCATTTCAGGACAATAATGTCCTGAATGATGATTTGACGAAGAGAAGCTTTACTTTGAGTCCGAATGCTCCGTCACTCTACAATCCGGATGGTTCATTGAATTGGGAAAACAATACGTTTACGAATCCTTTGGGTGTTTTTCAAAGTGAATATCTCAATTCGAGCAACTTTATTAATAGCGGAGCGCAGATTTCGTACCGCTTATTTCCGTTCGTCACCTTAAAATTCAACGGAGGTTTAACGTATCAGAATTTTGAAGAGTTTTCACTCAAGCCCCACACGATGTACAATCCCTCATCAGGATTGACGAGCGCAAGTTCCACATCTTTTAAAAACAATTCTTCTACATTTTCTTATATTCTGGAACCCCAATTGGTCGCCAATCAAAGCTGGGGAAACCACAGCCTCGAAATGTTACTGGGAACGACCTTACAGCAGTCGGAAACCAATCAGGGTTCTATACAGGGTTATGGCTTTGAGAGCAATGCCCTGATTCAGAATTTAGGAGCAGCCAAAACAAAAGTCATCAGTGATCAGGTCCGAAACCAATATTACTACAATGCTGTGTTTGCAAGAATCAATTATCAATTCATGAAAAGATACATCGTCAACCTTACAGGAAGACGGGACGGCTCAAGCCGATTTGGACCCGATAACCGTTTCGGAAACTTTGGAGCTATAGGTGCAGCATGGCTGGTTTCAGAGGAAAGCTGGATGAAAAATATTTCTTGGCTGAGCTTTGCCAAGATCAGAGGAAGTGTCGGAACTTCCGGAAATGACAGGATCGGAGATTATCAGTATCTCAATACCTATACGATCTCATCCAATATCTACAATAACATCACCGCTCTGAATCCTTCAAGACTGTACAATCCCAATTTCAGTTGGGAGAAAACATTAAAGAAAGAAGTAGCCTTGGAATTATCATTTCTGAAAAGCAAAATTAATTTTTCAGCAGCATACTATAACAATACATCATCCAATCAATTGGTGGGTATTCCATTACCAGCTACCACAGGATTTGCTACGATACAATCCAATCTCCCTGCAAAGGTTCAGAATACAGGTTGGGAATTTGAGACATCTGTGCAGGTATTGAAGGGAAGTAAGTTGAAGTATGATACTTCGTTCAATCTTTCTGTACCACAGAGTAAACTACTGGAATTTCCAAATCTGGAAGGATCAACCTATGCCAATCAGTATGTTTTAGGATATCCGATGTCACTCGTTAAAGTCTATCAGTTTGAAGGAGTGAATCCTTCCACGGGTTTATACCAATTTACCGACTTTGACGGAGACGGAAAGATCAATTCTCCCAATGACAATAAAGTGATTGAAAGAATAGGCGTAAGATTTTTCGGAGGCTGGTCTAGCAATTTCCGTTACGAACAATGGTCGGCATCATTTCTTTGGCAATTTGTGAAGCAGAGAAACTGGAATTACAATCGTCAGATGCTGGTACCGGGTTCTATGAGCAATCAGCCTGTAGAAGTTTTGGATCTTTGGTCACCTTCAAATCCTTCGGGAATGTATATGCCGTACAGTTCGGGAGCCAATGCTCAAAAGAATGCTTCGCATGTATTGTTTCAAAATTCTACTGCTGCGATTGGCGATGCATCATTCATCAGACTGAAAAATGTACAGTTGAATTACAGCATTCCTGTTCAGAAATTTGGAATCAGAGAAGCAATGATTTATGTGCAGGGACAAAACCTCTTGACCATTACAAAATATTTTGGGGTCGACCCTGAATTTGTACTGACAGGATATTTACCTCCATTGAAAACCTACTCATTAGGCTTTCAGCTGACCTTTTAAAATGTTAAAACTTCTTCGAATTTGACAGTGTAAAAAGGTAAGTTTTATAGAAGCAATAATTAGATACTGTAAAATTTAATCCTTTAAGAACTTGAGACTTGTTGAATGTAGGTTTTCTATTGTGAATTTAAAAGTCAGATGATGTAAAAATTTCACATTCTAAGAATTGAATAAAAATTAAATCTTTAAAAAATTAAAAAAATGAAAACAAGAATAGAACATATTATTGTGGCAGCAATATTATCTGCTGTACTAACTACCACTATTTCCTGCGAAAAATTTGTGGAAACCGATTTTCCCAATAACCAACTTCCGACAGAAGTTGTTTTTGAAGACGAGCAAACCGCTGAAGCAGCATTGGCAGGACTGTATGCAGGACTTTGGACGAACTCGCTTATTTCGGGAGGCATCGACGGAATGGGTGCTTTGATGGGGACGTATGCTGATGATCTGACTTGTGTGTACACATCAGGATCAAACGGTATTTTAGATATAGCAAACAATCAGCAGGTGGCTACCAATACCGTTGTAACGACAGCTTGGACGAACGCTTACGGGCAGATTTATGCTGCCAACAGCATCATTGAAGGGGTAACCAATTCAAAATCATTAAGCCAGGCATCCAAAGACCGCATCAAAGGTGAAGCATTATTCGTGCGCTCTATCATCTACTTTAATCTCTATCAGATTTTTGGAGAAATAGCTTACACAGAAACAACCAATTATGTCATCAACAGCCAATTGGGCAGAATGGACAAAGATCAGTTCCTCATAAAACTAGAAACCGATTTGTCTGAGGCGGTTAATCTTTTACCATCCGCTTACAGAAATGCAGAAAGAATCTATCCCAACAAATTTGCAGGATATATGGCATTGGCAAAGATGAAAATGCTACTTAAGAAATGGGTGGAAGCAGAAGTGCTTTGCAGTACGATATTGCAATCATCTCAATATACATTTCAAACCGATCCTTCAAAAGTATTTCAAAAAAATGGAACCCATATCATTTGGCAATTGAAGCCAAAAAACACGAATGATGCGACCAAAGAGGCGTCACTGTATAACTTTACTGGCGCACCTTTATCGTTTGTTCTCAATCTGAATCTCATCAATACATTTTCTTCGGGAGATTTGCGGAGACAGCATTATATCACGGCAGTACCTTTTAACCAACAGATCAATTACCGCTCTTCAAAATATAAAAACCTTGCGGTCAATAATCCCAATGAATATTCAATAATCTATCGTCTGGACGAAGTCAATTTCATGATGGCGGAAAGCCTGATCGAGCAAAACCGAGCAGGAGACGCCGTTCCTTATATCAACCATTGTCGCCAACGGGCAGGATTACCGGCACTCAGCACATCATTATCCGTTTCGGCAGCAACCACAGAATTGAGAGAAGAAAAGCGCAGGGAGTTTTTTGTGGAACACGGCATCCGTTTTTTTGATCTGAAAAGATGGGGATTGCTTGACCAGTTGATTTCGGTAAAACCCAATTGGAAAAGCGATTATGCTCAATGGCCGATTCCACAGAAAGAATTGCTGCTCAATCCAAATCTTAATCCCCAAAATACAGGATATTGATGAATAAAAGAAGTTGGAATAATATAAAAAATAAGAAAAATGTAATTAATGATAATAATGAGATGAAAACGATTCAAAAAATAGGGCTCCTCATTGTGTTAACTTTTCTGTTGTTGCCGTTACATCTAAACGGACAACATGATCTGAAAAAATTGGAATCATTGGTAGAAAAAGCCGAAGTCCCGGATTTTCTGAAAATGTCTGATGATGGAAAATGGGTAAGCTGGCTGATGAAATATGAAAATAAACCGCCTATTTATATTTTACAAAATGTAAAAGATCAAACTCAAAAATTTGAGAGGAAATCAGTCAAGACTTCATTTTTTATGGGTAGTGAAAAATTCGCTTTTTTGATTGGCTACCAATTAGAACTTATTAATTTGTCAGACAGCAGTATTGAATCAAAAGACCATGTTAAGACGATTGATCAGATGAAACCGCAATCTTTATTTCTGATTCATTACGATGAGCATCAGAATAACAGGTTGGAAGTCTATGGTAAAAACGGAAAACAGCTACAATCGATTGATCACGTCATACGATTTCTGACGGTTGAAAATGAATTGATTGCATGGACGAAAAATGACTCTAAAGCACGAGGAATTCAAGTATGGAAAATCGAAAGGAGCAATAAAGAACTCATTGCAAATACTTCAGAAGAAATAATCAATATCTGGAAAGCCCATACTACGGAAGGTGGCTATCTCATTTTTGGTAAAGATAAATGCAAAGACAAAAAAAATGTCATAGACAATGATAAGGAAAACGATAAAAGCAAAGAAGAATATACTTTAAAGCACTATTCGGATAATCAACATCTGCCAAGAAATCTTGATCTGATGAATAGTCAAGATTATCATTTTGTAAGTGTTGAACGGTCATCTGATTCCGATGCGTTATTCCTTACCCTTTTCAGAAAAAAGAAGAAAGCGAGAAAAATGACTGAGATCTGGTACGGAGTTGAAAAAGATCTTACTCCTCATATAAAGGATGTTCAGATTGAGGAAAAACTTTTATGGTATCCTAAAACAGGCAAAGTAATCCAAATGGATTCATTATTTCATTCTGAAATAGCGATTGGAAACTTCGGCGATTTTTTGAAGATAAAGAAAGATCAAACGTTGGTGGATCATTACGATAACTCTTATCGCCCTGTCAAAGACTCACTGTTTATATGGAATTCTAAAACCGATATACACCGTTTTGTAAAGGTGATTGGTGAAAAGCTATATATTTCACCAGACAGAAAATGGATGTTGAATGCAGATCAAGATGGATGGTCTCTTTTGAATACCTGTACCCAGCAAATGACAAAGCTCAGCATGAACCCGAAAGCGACTCCTTATTTTTCAGATGCTGAAAAAGTGCTGTGGGTAAATGAAAACCAAGTTTGGGAGCAAAACCTCAGAAATGGACAAAAGACCCAAAAAGCAACGTTCGATGGTGATGACATTGAGATTCTGAACAGTGAACGTGAAAATTTTAAAAACGGTCTACCGAGGGAATTTATTTCGGTAGATTATCACAAGCCGTTGATTCTCCGTATTTCAAAGGGTGACCAAGTGAAATCATTTATAGAATGGAAGAACGGAAGAGCAACAACGATAGTACCTGAAACCACCAATAAAATCAGTAATTTCATTTACAATGATGATCTGTCAGACTTTGTTTGGGTTCAGGAGAACTTTAATAAAGTGCCTACGGTAGTGTTTAAGCAAAAAGAAAAAAAAGACCATATCGTTTTCACTTCCAATGTCCATGATAAAACTGCAGAAGAAATCAGGAAGATTCAGCTGTTCTACAAAGGAGCAACAGAAGAAACTTTAACTGCTACTTTATTTTTACCTTATGATTATGATCCGGATAAAAAGTATCCTGTTGTTTTAAACATCTATCAGAGACAGCAGAAAGGGACATCCGCTTTTTTACTACCGACATTTAAGAATGGAAGGGGTTTTAATGCACGGTTACTGTTGGAATCTGGCTATATGGTTTTGATTCCGGACATTACCTATGGTGAGCAGGGTCCCGGACTTTCAGCAGTGGAATGTATTCACAATGTATTGGATGAACTGATTAAAATAAAACAGGTAGATGCAGGGCGCATTGCTTTGACGGGGCAGTCTTTCGGAGGTTATCAGACTAATTTTATTGCCACGCACTCAAATCAATTTGCAACTTTTATTTCGGGGGCATCGGTGTCTGATATTATCCATACCTCATATTCTTTTAATCATCAGTATGGAGGACCGGATTACAGGAGATATGAATACGGACAGTTTGGGATGGGAGGAAGCTTTGTTGAAAAGAAACAGAAGTATATTAATAACAATCCATTGTATTTTGCGTCAGAAGTGAAGAGTCCGATGTTTTTGTGGACTGGGGAAAAGGATGACAATGTAGACCGTGAGGAAACCCGGTCGTTTTTCAATGTCCTTCGTAAATACCGAAAACCGGTTGTTGCGGTATTTTACCAGGAAGAAGGTCATTCACTTATTAGTAAAATCGAGCAGAAAGATTTGTCCATAAGAATGCTGGAATGGCTGGATTATTTTTTAAAAGATAAAAGAGATGTTGAATGGATTGATAAACAAATGAAGGGCGCCTTGTAGCACCCTTCACCTTTTTAATTAGTTAGGAATTTCATACAGTGGATTCCCGCAAGAGGTTCCACCTGCATTTTGCAATAGATTATGAGTGTTGACCCCATCAGACCAGGTACATACTTCCGTAATAACGTCTGGCTGACATGATTTTTCTGTCATAATACATTTTTCAACAGGTGCTAACGGATCAAAACGATAACCGTTTTCCGCTAAACTGTTTTTTTTCACAACGCTTGTAGCGTACGCACTCCCTGCGCCTAAAAGCAATACTGCTAAGGGCAATGCAATTTTTCTCATTTTTTTCATGATGTAAAATTAAATTTGGTGCCTACTCTTGGTTCAGGTTTTCGGCTTCCCCTGCAATGAAATGCTGAGTGATGTTCTGCGCAAAACGATATTTAATGATTTCATTTCCTGTTAATACATAAAGATGCTGATCTGTAATATGAAACTGTACCTTTTTTTCCTTTTTGGGATTTGGTAGATAAAAACTTCCGATATATCCTTGTTTTACAGTTGAATAAACATCAATAATAAAAGAATTTTTCCATCGGTCCCTGTCTTCAAATTTTCCGATGAGATTTGATTCTATAAACAGCAGACCTGCATATGCAAATGCTTTTTTATTGACTTTCAATGGGGGTTTGCTCATCTTCTTTTTTCCGTCCGAAAGTTCAGAAACCTCAATCTGCGGAATGCTTATCGTATCAATGGTTTTATACTTCGCTTTGACGGTAAGATGGTCATCCATTATCAAGAGTTGGTTTTTGTAATAGTGTACATAGACAGCAGTCTGAGTGAGGGGGTCAAAATGTAGTTGTCCATCAGTATCAAAGATTCCGTCAGTGGTTTTTCCAAGAATTCCCAATTTCAGATTCAGAGGATTTTTCTGCAAAGGATTCAACAATCCTAAAGTCTGCTTTTCTGAATCTTTGAAATAAGTGCTGATTGCAAAGGCATCTTTACTGATATTCACCAATTGGCTAAAGTACGACTGTCCTAAGCTCAAGGTCTTTGCTTGATGATTTCCCAAGATTCCCTGATAGATTACAGGTACACTTCCATCATACAGATAATAATTCTGGGCATTCACTTTCAGCTGTACTCTTTTAAAATCAAAGTCGTAACGATCCGGTAGTACCCTGTTTTCGTTCGTTGCTTTAAAATTCAAATCAGTTGATGTCAGTAGAAATGGAGCGGTGTAGTTCCCAAGATATACTGAATCTTTTGAAATGCCCGCAAAGTAATAGGAGTTGATCTGAAGATTGGAACGTTTTTCTTCTGTTATCGCATGCTGTAAAAACCTTCGTGTAAAATTATTTTCCTTTTTGATCATAAATTCTGATTGTCTATACATCATAATGATTGCTGAACAACTTACTACTGATAAGACAATCAGCAGACTCACAGATTTAAAAATCTCCTGTCGTTTAGAATCTGAATATAAAATAATTGCAAAAGCAGCTATGATAACAGTGGCAATATTAAAGATCAGATGGGTTTTCCAATCCATTTTCTCTAAGATTCCACCACAAGAGCAAGGAATAAACTCGCTATAGTTCAGTATCAAGTAGATATATACAGTGAATGAAACCATCAGAACAAAAGAACTGTATAATCCGATTTTTCTGGATCTCTCAAAGATCAATAAAATACATATTGCAAGTTCAGTGACTAGAACTCCGTAAGAGATAACATTTGAAAATGCACTCAATAGGGGAGATTGTGCAATTTGGATCTGAAAATTCTCAAAATCCATCATTTTACTGATACTTGCATAGCAGAAGAGCAGTATAAAAAAATAGCTCACGAATTCTACAAATCTTGTTTTGATGGTTTTCATAATCTTAATATTTATCCTTTTCTGACTAAAATCCATTTGACATTTTTCCCACAGTAAGTGGGCATTACTTCGCCTTTTGAAATGTAAACTACAGTGCTTATCATCCCTTCAATCTCCCATTCTCCACTTTCGGTACATTTCTTTCCGGTGGTTAAGGTTACTTTGTGATTTTCCATTTTTGAAACTGTATCAGTTAAGCAGAAATCATCCTTATCAGATTGTGTCCTGCGCCATCCTCCAGTGCTGCTTATCTTTTTTCGGTTCATCATCATCACCTGTATCCATATTGTCAGAACCTTTTTCTTCTGCAATGCCATTTTGAATCCTTGCAGATTCTTTATTGCTTTGAACTTTCATATTTTGTTGTTTCTGTTCTGTTGTATTTAAATCAGACTCAGATCTTTCACAAGACTGCATAAAGAATGCAGCTGTCAGACTTAAAAGTGAGATATACTTTTTCATTTTTAGTAATGGTTTTAAAAGTTATCCCGGCCGGTTGTTGATAGTGATTAGAATTCTGATGTCGAAATTAGAAGGGTTAGGGAACTAAAAAAAACTATTGTTGCATCAATTGATACATTAAATGTCACTATTGATCAATTCTACCAACAAAATTGATTTATATGTTATTGGTAATCAGTTAATTGAACTTAGTGTAGAGTTTGAACAGGCGTTTAATTGTGTCTTTTTTATTAAATTTGAATATATCTTATCATAATGTATTATTGTAATAGAATTTTAGCACTATTGTTCACTTTTTTTGTGTTTATGACACAAGGTAAAGAGATACAACAACAATCTTACAAGGAGATTTCCCGATTGGTCGATTCCTACTCAGAGAATGACGAAAGAGCAATGGTTTTTGTCAAAATGTACATTGACAAAGCAAAAAATGACCATAACCATAAAAAACTTATCCGAGGTTACGAAGAAGCCATCTATTACAGCAAAGAAACCAGCAGAAAATTATCCTACGCTGACAGTGCCATTGTCACCGCTTTAAAATCAAATGACCAGGATCAGATCGCAAGAGCCTACGCAGGAAAAGGAATTATTTATTACTATAATCTAAGACAATATAAAAAAGCTTTAGAAGAATATCTGATAGCGTTCAAATATTCAAAAAATTCAAAAGATGGTTACCTTAAGAATAAGATCATCTATCATTTGGGAATGATCAAAAGCTATTTAGGATACTATAAATATGCAGCTTTACATTTTGAAGAGGCGGCTGATTTTTTTGAAAAAAATGCCAAAGACAGTTTAGATCGGAACATCAGGTACAATAATGAATCAGGATATTTTAACAGTATTTATCGCTTAAGCACGTGTTATAAAAATCTAAAATTATATCATAAGGAAGACTCCCTCATTAACATTGGGCTGGAAAGACTTCATAACAACAGCGAGCTTGTCATTGAGTTTGGGTACTTCCAGAAAGGAAAGGGAGCGCAGTTACTTAGAAAGGGAAAAGCAGATGAAGCTTTGAAGCATTTTAAAGTGTCTCAAGATATTCTGAGCAGCAATCAGGATTATGCATCATTGACGAGCGTCTATTTTTATATAGGGAAACTATATAGATCAAAGGGAAATAGAGCTGAATCGTTAAATTATTTTAATAAAGTTGATTCGCTGGTCAATAAATTTTGGTTTATTACCCCTGAGATCAGATCAAGTTATTTGTATCTGATCGATGATGCTAAAAAAAATGGGGATTCTGAACGGAAGATGTATTTCGGGGATCAGTTGTTAAAGGCTGACTCCATTATTAATGCTGACTTTGTGATGCTCACGGACAAAATTTATAGCGAGTATGATAAGGAGAATTTATTAGAAGAGAAGAAGCAGATGATCAGAGGTCATCAAGTTATTTTATATTCCTCCATTGGTGCAGGACTGGTAATCTTGTTTTTTTTAATTTGGAGGTTCAGGAAAAGAGAAAAGGAATTGAATGCCAGGTATCAGGAAGTGCTGGAAAAATTAAATACCTCAAAAGATACCATTAGTTTCGACGTCATAGCACCCGCTTCATCGGATGAAAACATTTTAGAGTTATACAGTTCGGAAATTATCGAGGACATCAAAACAAATCTAAAGATTTTTGAAGACGAAAAACAATTTCTTCAGCAGAATTTAACACTTGACATTGTTGCCAAAATGATAGGAAGCAACCGCACCCATTTATCGTATGTACTCAATGTACACTTTTATGTAACATTTCCAACATACCTTAAAGCTTTAAGGATAAGATATATCACCAATTTACTTGTAGAGGAAACTATATATCTTAGTTATAAAATTGAAACACTCGCCAAAATATGCGGGATGGCGAACAGGCAGATCTTCTCAGCACACTTTCTCGAGATCAACAGTATCAGGCCTAGAGATTTTATCAGAATGAGACAGGAAGAATTAAAGAAGACCTGACTTTTTTATTTTTTAGCCCGATTTTTACGTTAACAAAAAATTGAAAAACGTATGAACGGACAAAATTTTAAAAAAAAAGTGGATCAGCTTTGGAAAGATCTTACAACAGCAGTAGATCAGATCAACAGAAGTGAGAATGATATTGTTATTCGCGCAGAAGAGATTCTGATGGAAACAGACGCTTCTATAAGACAATTGAAGGACCTATTGCGCCAATATCAATTTCCGGACTGGAGTAACGAAATATATTTCTTTAAAAATACCAAACCGCAGTTCGTAGCAGTTTATATTTACTACTCCAAAGTGTTAGCTGTAGAAGCCTCAAAACCCTATGCTGATTCGCAGGCGTTAAGATCGTATTATGAAAACGAGAGATCCAATCTTTTATATTTCTATAATGAGCAAAGGGAATTTATCAGTTATTACCGTCGTAAATCGACGTACCTGGACAAAAAATATTTCGTTCGGTTCAAATTTGATTTTAAGCTAAAGCTCAGTCCGGAACTGTACAGTTATGATGAAGAATTTTCCACCTCCCACGACCATATTGTGTCTCAAATTATGGCAAATGATCTTTTAGAACAATATTTAACAAATAAAATTGATTCAAAAGACAGTAAAGAAAACTCTATCGCACATATTAAGAATCTGGAATGGACGGCTCCGAAAGTTGCTCTTATTGAGTTGTTGTATGCACTACATCAAACAAAGTGTTTTAATGGAGGCCATTCAGATCTGGCGGAAATTTTCCGTTGGGCAGAAAATTCATTAAATATTGGTTTAGGGAATTATCATAAAACACTCAGCGAAATCCGGTTAAGAAAAACGGATAGAACAAAATTTTTGTCATTGCTTCAGCAAAATTTTAATCAGTATCTGGATGACTTAGACCTATAAGAAGAATTAGTTTCTACACAAAATTCTCCAATTTCAAATAAGACCATATTCTATTTTCACCAATTAAAATTGATAACACTTTAAGCTGCCTTAACGTCGATGAACTGTTAATTCAGAGTCCCTGTAGTTTATAATTGTAGCAATGACCTATGAAATACTATTTCATAGGAATTGTAATTGTAAATCTTTCGGTAGTATCGATAAGCTACCGAAAGATCTCCTGTGTGATTTATTCATAGAGCAACTTTATATACACCATTATCAGCGAGATTTCTACTTAGACGATCGGTAAAAGTATTTCAAGCTAATTTGAATTCGATCAAGATAACTCTTAGAAATGTCGGGAAACTATAGTCATAATGGGAAGAAATAAAAAATTTATATAAATATTGAAAGATAATCCAATAAAAGTGTTGCTTATCTCAATGCATTGGAGGTTTTTTTTCCAATTTCAAAAAAAATCAGTTTAATCACCAGTAACCATTGATCTAAAACTCTGTACTCAAAGGATGTACAAGAGAATCTTTCGGTAGTACCGAGAAACTACCGAAAGATATTAAGCGTGATTTTGAAATTTTGTCGAACAAAATAATTGACAAATGGCAATATCTATTATCACCAAAGAAGACCTTCAGCAATTCAAAATTGAACTATTGGAAGGCATTGAAATATTACTCAAGGGTAAGACGACAGAGCAAAAATTATGGCTTCGGAGTTCTGAGGTCAAGAAGCTTCTTAACATATCTTCAGGAACCTTACAAAATCTGAGGATCAACGGAACATTATCGTACAGCAAGATAGGGGGCTCCCTGTATTACAATTATAAAGACATCCAAAAATTACTCTCGGATGTTAAACATTAATTTTTAATACGGAATTATGAAGAATAATAGAAATATCATCGTTTTTTTTGAGCGTGTTATTGAAGATGATCGATTGTATCCCTCTCATATCAGTATGTATGTTTCACTTTTCCAGTTCTGGAGTTTGAACCGGTTTCAGAATCCTTTTCGGATTAGCCGTGAAGATGTGATGAATTTAAGTAAGATCAGGTCAATCGCTACCTACCATAAGTGTATAAGAGAACTTTATCGTGCTGGATTTATACGGTATTCGCCAAGTTACAACTCGTACAAAGGAAGCTTGATTGAGATCATTGATTTTGACAGTGAAAAAGTAGGCGAAAAAAAAATATCTCACAATCAAAATTTCTTACCACAAGATGATATTCGGTTTTTAGTTCCGGTGTTTAATGAAGTTGAATTATATTTTACTGAACGGGATTTCCCATCTGCAGAAGCAGATCGTTTTTTCTCTTTTTATCGATCTAAAAACTGGAAATTGAGTAATGAGAAACCAATGAAATGCTGGCGAGCTGCTGCAAGGAATTGGATTTCTGCATTGAAAAACGCTATAAATTAAGAACAAATGAAGAATATAGATCCCAAAACTCCGATATGGCGACTAACTGTTGAAGAATTTTTAGAGGTTTCCAAAAATATTAATTCTGAAAAAAAATATGAATTTGGATTGAAAGGTCTGGCAAAAATGTTGGGATGTTCTATTTCGAAAGCCTCGGAAATAAAATCTTCAGGACTGTTAGATGATGCCATCATTCAAAACGGAAACATTATCATCATTGATAAAGAAAAGGCATTAACGCTTTTTGCACAAAAATAAATATGCATTACCTTGAATTAATTCAGCGGTTTTGGGATTTTAACCAAAGAACATCAATTGGAACAACGGGAATTTCAATGTACTTATACCTACTGAAAATTGGTTCTGACAATCACTCTTGTGATTTTCAAATTTCTGATGTTGTAATAAGTATAGAATTAGGAGTCACTCGAAAAACGGTAAAATCCACTAAAGAAAAACTCCGGAAATTAGGATTAATTCAATACCAAACAACGAGCGGACTGGCGTGTAAATACAGGTTAATAGGAGATTATCCTTCACAAATTTCTAGCCCTGAAATGGTAAGTAAAGAAGAAATTGGAAAGGAGGAATCTATTCAAAAAACAGTAGAATCCGGAGTTTCATTACTTACAGATCGTCCCGTTCAAAATCTTTCTGACAACACCAATGATCAGAAAATTGAAAGCCATTTATCGCAATCGATACAATCCTTACAACCACAACCAACAACTCAAGAAGGGAACCATGAAAATATTCCGTCTTTGGAAGTATTTATGACGTATGCGGAAACATTAAAAATTTACGAGCCTGAGTTAGATACTGAAATACAATCGAAATATGAGAATTGGAAAAAGAATGGCTGGAAAAATAGTTCTGATAGACCCATTACCAATTGGAAATCTTCATTGAAAAGTACGTTACCTTTTATGAAAAGTCAAACGGAAAGCCATCAACTTTCACTTCAATCCATTCCGGATATAAAACGTCCAAAATCCCAAAACGGCAACCTTTGAAACCTAAGCAAATGTTTAGGATAAAAACATACTAAAAAAATAAGAATAATGAAAATATCAGATTTAAAACCCGGCCAAAAAGTAACCATCAACGGAATGCTTGCCGAATACAAAGGAATTCAAAAAGTGAAGATCCCAAATTCGGTAAAGCCGAGAAAAGGGTCTTTCAAGGTGAAGGAATTAATCTTTACAAATATTACAGTATTGCGAACGGTACTAAAACGCTCGAAAGCGAGAAAATCAAGTTGATATAAAATTACAAATCGATTAATCAATTTAGAATATAAGGAAGGAAAATAAAGATTGAAATTTTAAAACAAATTGAAGCATTATTATGGCTGTACCGGAAAAGGATTTACGGTTGATCCGCAAGAATTTTGAAAATAGTAATGAAGTAAATCCTGAGAGAATTCGTTTGGGAAACCATTTCGTGGACGATTTCATTTTCGAAGGTCACGAGGCTGCGGATATTCCCATCAATGCGCTTAGGGTGATATTTAATATTGTCTCTACCATCAGTAATGAGCAATTTCGTCCGGAAGACCGACCTAAACAACTTTCCTTATTCGATGAAGAGTTTGAAACCGAGAACAATATTTTCGCTTCCATAAAAATCAGGAACAATAAAATTTCGCCAAGCGGATCTACAAAGCAGGTAGTAGATGCTTATGAATTTCTTACGAAGTTCAAAATGAGCTGGTATAAATCCACTAATTCCAAAGGCAAGGAAATCAAAACTTTTGGTGGACTAATTTCTATACCTAGTTATGACCAAAGAGGTTACACCACGTTTCTAATCAGTAGTTATTGGCTTAAAAAACTGATGGTTATTCCGGAATACAATTACGTTTTGTACAATTTGGTGTACAATATCAGGAACAATAAGCATATTATTTTCGCTATCTGGCTTGCAAAACTGCCTGACAACGGAGCTGTTTTAAAACTCTCAACACTAAACAAGAAATTTGGATTGAAGTATAAAACTTCCAAGGATTTTTGCTTCAAATTTTTAAAACTTGCAAGAATCAGTTTGAATAGATTTAATACGCTTTCCTTCAATTACAAGTACAGAGGAGATTCAATTTTTATTATTCCTTATTTAACCAAAACTATTTTGAACAGCAATTTATCTCAAAACACAAGAGAACAACTGGAATCAAGCGAAGCGTATCTTGACCATAGTGAAAAAATTGCCCAAAGATTAAGTTACATCAAAAAAAGATATGGTCTGCACGAAAATGAAATGCTCCAGTTTTCCCATCAATACAGAAACGTTCCACAAACCAGAGTATTGATAGAAAAAGCATTCAAAGAATTTATCCGAACGGCTCGATTGAAAGAAATTAAATCTACGGAATTTCAAGGAAAATTATTTCTGAATGAAATTCAGGAACATCTCATACAAATTTATCGGCGTACAAAAATGGGAGAATTATTACCAAATGGTTACCCGATAATTATTTGATTTCGGAATTGCGCTCACCCGGAAATCGGAATTGCGGTCACTGAGGTTAAGAAAATGTTAAAATCACGAAATTTTTGATTGAGATTTCGGAATTGCGCTCACTCCGAAATTCAAAACCCACTAGAAATATGGATAACCATAAAAAAATGTGGATAACTACGAGTGCAGTATTAAAAATGAATGAAAATAGAAGGTTGCATTCGGAATTGCACTCACCCGAAAACTGTTGTTTTTTCGGAATTGCGGTCACTCTACTTTCGGAATTGCGCTCACCAGAATTCGGAATTGCGCTCACCGAAAAAACGGCTCAAAACCTTTGCCATAAGAGGATGCAATGCCTCATTAAAAGTATATTAAAAGTAATTAAAAAGTCTTTTTTTTATTAAAAACGAAAATGTGGATAAAAAATTTGCTTTAAAAAGAAAAAAAATGAATTGCGAAGAAGTAAAAGAAAAATTGAGTATAAGAACAGTTTTGGAATCGTTCAGCCTTTTTCCTGCAAAAGAAAATCGGAAAACTGCATTTTACTTTGCGCTTGACAGGGAGGAAAAAATCCCGAGTTTGTCTGTTGATTTTGTGAAAAATAAAGCATTTGATTTTGGAACCGGGAAAAGTTATGATGTGATTTCAATCGTTCAGCAAATGAATCGATGTTCAGTTTCTGATGCTTTGAAGTATCTTGAAAAATTTGACTTCTCAGTTCAAAGTAATACTCAGATTGAAGAAGCTGTCCAAAGCAAAAATTATCAAATCGTAAAAGTAAACGAAATTCAGCACCCCGCTTTAATCCAATATTTAAAATCCCGAAAAGTTTGTGAACAAAAAGATTTGGTAAAAGAAATTGAGTATATGTTGAATGGTAAGAAATATTTCGGAATTGGCTTTTTTAATAATTCAGGAGGAGTTGAAATCCGAAGTAAATATTCAAAGATATGTTTGGGCAAAAAAGATTTCACTTTGAAAAAAAATAATTTGAATACTTCCAATGACATTGTAGTTTTTGAAGGTTTTTTTGATTATCTGACTTTTAAAAATTTGGAAAGTGCAGAAAGTTCAATTTCAGATTGTTTGATTCTCAATTCTACAGCAATGCTTTTTAAAGTTGAAGAATCGTTGAAAGAATATGATAGAATTTCACTTTTCTTGGACAATGACCCAAATGGAAATGCAACTAAAGAAACTATTCAAAAAAAGTATAAAAATGTAGAAGATTGTTCTTTGGTGTACAAGGATTTTATAGATTTGAATGAATGGTTTTGTATGAATACTACGGAAAATAAATTTTAATTTAGGCGTTCATTATTTTTATTCCGTCAAAGAAATAATTCAAAATATATTTATCAAATTCGTCCAAATTACTTGTTGTTTCAATAGTCATTTTTTTTCCTATTTCGTTAAATTTTTCAACTACTTTATGTATGGTTAAATCACTATCATAGAAGTCAATAACTTTAGATTCGTGAATTTTTTTTGAAATCATTCTAGGCAAACCATATTCTTCAAGTTGGAATACAACTTTAGGTAGAAATGCGTTTGAACACCACTTTATGAATTTAGAAATATCATATTGCTTATTTTTTAAAATTCGTTTTTGTAACGTATTTAAATCATTTAAAAGTGCTGAAAATTTATATGTGACATTTCTTTCTAGTAGAAAAAAAGTATCAATCCCAACATCATAATCTTCAAGTTCTTTTAGCAGTTCGGGAATAGATTTAGTCCAATTGTAAGCCATTATTTTTATAAATTCGACAAAGGTTTTATAGCTACAATCCCAGTTTCCTGGTTGTAACTTTATCACTTTATAAAGAAGTCTATCCCAATTTTCAGGCTTAAATTCATTCAAGTAATATAAGCCATTCCATTCGTCAGGATTTTTAGTCAAATCAATTGCTATGGCCTTTATCAAATCAGAGTTACTCGATTGAAAAATGGATTCTGATTTTAGTTCTTCATAAACTTTAGCTCCAACAAGCTCAGCCATTTCATCATTATAGAATTTTAATTTTGCAACTTGCTCTTTAGTTAATAATCCATCATATTTTGATTCTTCTAAATCTCCTAGTATTTCATCTGGAAAGGGAATGCTTAATTGAGTTAAGCCTTCTTCTGGTGGTTGTTCTAAAATGTAAATCTTACCTATAAAGTGCTTAAACATTCTGCCACCTCTTCCAATAATATTTTTATAAGTGAAATCGTCCAATTTTGCACTTCCTTTTCTATTTCTCCAAATTATCACGTTTTCAGCAGATGTATTAACGCCTTCTATGATTGAAGATGTTGAAATTAAATTTCGTATTCCCTCTCCTTCTTCAAATAGTTTTACTTGGATTTGACTTAAAGAACGATGTAGTCGGCCATTGTGAACGCCAATTTCGCGACTAACTAACTTTGTTAAGCTCCAATTGAAATCATAATTCTTAGAAAGCCAATTTGCAAACATTTCAAGAAGTTCATTTTTAACTGGCTCATATGTCGCAAGAAATAAAATAGTTAGGCTATCTATATTGGAATATGTACCAGCATAAATCAGAGATTTTCCTTTATTTTTAGCTAGGATTTCTAAGAGTACTTCGCTTTTTTCATCATTATTCTTGATTTGATTATATAGTTCGTGTTTCTCTAGAAAAACGGTATTAAAATCAAGCCTTATAAATTCCATATCGTCTGTAAATGGATTGTTTTCTAATGACGTGATATTTGGAGCTAAATAATACTTTTGATTTGATTTTGCTCCAAGTTTAATCATCGCTCTAATTAAACTTGGCGACCTTTCTTTATCAAATTTACTACTGGCTTTATAGAATTCATCAACTATCATAATGTCAAATGACTCCACGATGTTAATGTAATTCATAGCTCTTTCCTGTGGAAATATGAATATGTTTTTATCTGACAATTCAACATCGGAGGTTGTTATGATTTTATACTCGTGAGCGAATTTTTTATATAATCGTCTTCTAGTTTCATCTGTTAGTGCTAATGTTGGAACTATTATTAAAACATTATTTGGTTTTTTAATTTTAATATACGCATCAATTACAAAGCTTTTACCGAAACTTGTTGGTGCACTTACAGCAATATTTTTTCCTTCCAAAAGCTTTTTAAGTAAAAAAGATTGTTCTCTATGTAGAGTTAAGGGATTTTCTTCGCCGACATCAACTTTAAAGGCATTATAGATAAATCTTTCTTCCCAATTAGAGGTTTCTAACTCTAAGTATGGAAAAAGACCTGTTTCTCTTATTAAATGGTTAACTAATGGATTGTAAGCTAATTGATTAGTATTGTGATAATCTAACAATTTAATGAGCTCTTGTCTTGCTTCATTTTCTTGGTTATCGATTAAAAGTCCATTAATTATATGGCATCTGTCAAAAACTTGTTCTTGCATAACTAATCTCTATAAGCTTTAGCGATTTGAATAAATTTATCTACGACTTTTTCCTTGTCTGCAATTGGAAATAAAATTATGTGAAAATTAATTTTTTCATATAAATGTACGTCAGCACATTTCTGAATTTGTTTCTTAAAATATTGAGTTGCTCTGTCTTTGTGATAATCAATAATACCTTGTTTATATTCTGCGGTCAAACTTGTTCCAAGTTTTGTTTGTTCGCATTCATATAACAATAATATTGGAATGTTCAATATTGGCTTTATGTTGTCAATTGATTCCTCTTGTGAAAGACTAGCTTTTATTTTAATTCTCAAATCTTCAGAAATTTCATCAAAATCATTGATATCACTTAAATTCGTTATTATGCTATTCTCTTTTTTGATTTTATCTAGACTTATAGAGTCTTTTACAGAAGCAACAATTGTATCTAACCTTGCATTTTCTATACTGTTATAAAATTTTGATTCCCCAAACCATAATGAAAAAGAATCTTCTGACTCTACAACAATATGAACGCTATCTGAACCTTTAGCTTCATCTTTTAGATTTTGCTTGTAAAAAATTTTAGGGACAATTGGCAATGCAGAATAGTGATTTTTCATTATTCCGTAAAGTACAATTTCTGCAATCTCACTACCTCTTCCAATTGCATCAACAGACTCAATTAAACGTAATTTTTTTGCAGATTCTGTTAAAATAGAGCCTTCTCCATCATCCAAAAGTGCTTTCCTTTCACTATGACTTAATGCAGTTTCCTTTATGTTGTTCCATATGAATTTTTGAAATTTATCATATCTCCATTCGCCGTTTTCAAAATCGTTAATTATTCCAAGAACTGATTTGTTGTTGGTGATTTTTAAAGTGTCGTCTAATTTGACGTCATCAAAAATTTCATTTAGTAGAATTTCAAATTTCATTCATAGTGTATTTTATTATGATTTATAGCTCATAGAAATATATCAAAGGCAAAAAACTAGTCAATTTAAAAATCAACATTGATTTTTATTATGATGGTAAGTATTTGAATATTCATAAATCTAGCTGTCTATTTGTGATTTTGACAAATATAATCAAAGCAAGTGAGAGAAAATTAAGGAAATCCGTAAAATAACAATAAACTCCATAAAAATTATCAAAAAGTATTTTTATTCAGGAATTATTAACCCAAAATTAAACGAATATTGCAATTCAAATCATTAGACAAACTAATTATCGAATGTTTTATTTTGATTTTACCGGCGTTAAAACCGTCTATTTAATCACTTCTAACTGATGTTTGGCTTTTTACTATTGCAAATGTAGGACAGCATCATTCACCTAAAAAAATATTTTTGGGTTTCTATAAAAATTCTCTCCACAAGTTCCAATAATTTTTTCAGACACTCCTGAATCCTGCGGACAAAAATATTTCGAGCCACAATCCTCCAATGCTTTGGAGGATTGTGGTTTTATATGCCTGATACTTTCCTATGATCATCGGCAAAGAAAAAGACGGAACCTCAGTTATACGAATCAATTAAATCGCAGACGGTCTTTGACATCATCGGAAAAAACAACAAAATTAAACAACAAATAATTCTGCTTTTCCAATTAGATATAAGCAGAGAAAGAAAAAAAACGAGTGTCCTCGAAACCAAATCAATCAAATCGAAAATTTTAACAAACTCGAAAATAATTATTAACAATCAAAAATTAACATTATGAACATCGTAGGCAGAATTACAAAAAACGCAGAAATCAACACTTTAAAAAATGACAAACAGGTCGTAAATTTTTCAGTAGTCATCAATGACAGATTTAAAACCAAACAAGGCGAAGTAAGAGAACAGACCACTTACTATAACTGCTCCTATTGGCTAAGTGCCAACGTAGCTAAGATTTTAACGAAGGGAACATTAGTAGAGCTTACAGGCAGAGCAAGTGCGAGTGCGTGGATTGGAAAAGATGGAGAAATAAAATCGGGGTTGAATTTCCATACTTCAAACATCAAATTACACGGAGGTGGAAAAAAGTCTGACACAGATGAACAAACAGTTTCACAACCACAAAAATCTAATGGTTTTGCGGAAGATACAGAAGATGATTTACCATTTTAATCTTTAAACCTTAAATCAAATATTATGGCAAATTGGTGCAACAATAAAGTAACATTCTATGGAGATAAGGACAGTTTGAACAAAGTTTTGGATTTGTTTCAAGAAATGATTGAAAAGGAAAGTAAAGGAAATATCGGGCAGTTACCCGATTTTATTGAGAGCAAAAACGGTTACTTCTTTGAAATTTATCGTAATGAGACTGATGAATGTTCCTTCCATTATGAGACAAGATGGTCTCCAAATATTGAAGCATTATGGATGATTGCAAATCATTACAATGTCGGATTTGTATTGGATTATGAAGAATCTGGCTGTATGGTTTACGGCAAGACCATTTACGAAAACGAAATCTTACAGGATTATTTTCTCAATCAATGTGACTTTCAAGACTGCATCTACAATGTAGACACAGATTGTTATGAATTTGAGGGTACAAGTTATGAGTACAAAGATGAGATTATGAGAATCCTATTAAAAAGGAAAATAAATAATAACAAACGAAAAATTGCATAAATGAAAACATCACTTCAACAAACAGAATATTTACTGATAAAAACAATGACCAACAGCGAATGGGATAATGGCGATTTTGCCATTATCCACATTACGGGAGAATGGAAAGAAACCCAAAAGAAAAGGCTCAAATCCGTAAAACCTTTGGAAAATGACTATGATTTAAAATGGCTGAATTATGCTGACACTAATGTCGAATTTTTCAGATTTTCGGAGGAGACACATCCTGAAATAGAAGAATGGCTTTCTGAAAAAGACAGCGTTTTCATTGAATTGGAAACTGATGAATTAAAAAAGCTCTTTCAATCCGAGAATAATCTGAACTGTTATCAAATGCAGGTATTCAAGAATGGAAACGCCATTTATAATGCTTTTGGGAAACATACAGGGGAAGAATTTTGGACTAAAGAATTTTCATTATGGGAATTGACAAAATAATTCAAGGTCTAAATCTAAAACTTATAATTCAAAATCTAAAATCAAAGTATTATGCAAACCAATTTTTTCAGACAGATAGCCAAACTCAATCTTAAAGGCGATTTACAAATCACACTCCGACAATCAACAGAAAATAGTTTCGTTCTTTCCGTATTGCTCAACAATGAGCAATGCGCAGACGAGGCAAGGAAAACGATTCCGCCCCTTAATTTGAGGGGGACAGCGGAAGATTTGGACAATGGATTTTTTGAGAATATTTCCACTCCATTACAAACCGCATCGGGTTTAATGGTAGATATGGAAAGTTTTATGAAACAGGTCGAAGAAGCCAAGAAAAAATCGGCAATGGAGAAAGAGAAATCTGATAAGGAGAAAAAAGAAAAGGAAGCCAAAGATAAAAAGTACGGCGAAGCCTTACAGAAAGCTGAAGAGCTCGAAAAGGAGGGCAAATATAAAGAGGCGTGGTCTGCACTTCCGAAAGGTTCTGAATTTCCCGAATATGCTGAGAAAATTTGCAAAAAGCAGGATGAATACGAAAGACATTTTGCCCCAAGTCTTTTCACTGAAAATCAATCTCAATCAACCGAAATTTAACCTAAAAATCAAAGATTATGTTACTTGCAACCCTATTAGACCGAGTTTTTATACTCAAAGATAACGTACAGGAAATACGTTTACCTGACCCTGAACCAAAATGGAGCGTAGAAGCCGTAATGAATTTTTACGCCAATACATACCCGATTCTGACCACTTCAAAAATTTCAGCACCGAAAATCAAAGATGATGCAGTTGAATACCAATTTGAAAGTGTGATGGGAACAAAAGGATAAAAGGTAACGGCTTTTAGCTTATCGAAAAATGAAATGTTAAAAGCCGTCCGCCAAAAGCTTTTGCTTAAAGGTTATTAAATATCAACCAACAACCATTAACAAAAAATGAATGCAACGAAAAACAATATCGGGAACAATTCAACCACCCGAAGAAAAAAAAACAAGGCAACTGTACCGACAGTTGAGAGAATATGCAGAGTGGATAAAGCAGATGAAAGACAGCTCGGAAATACAGAAAGACCAACGGAAATCCGTTCCGATCTCTCAACTTCCAATGCTTTTCTGAGAATCTGCTTTATGCCGAGATTAAAGGAGAGTGAAATTATAGCAAAACAGAGTAAACGCAGGTCTGCTAAAACAGAAAGGGATTTTTATAAGTCCCTTTCTCTATTAGTAAAGCATTATGATATAATCCCGATGCCGACAAAGCATTTTAATTATCCATACAATATCAGCCTTGCTTTGAGAGATATTGAAAAGCAGTTGAAAACCAAGACTGAAAATTGGCAGAGTCTACGGCTAATAGAAAAGGGGAGTGAAACCTACTTTGCAATAGAAGAAAGATGCAATACAGGGGCAACTTTGTTTTATATTCCTGTTGTACCGCTTTATCAATTGTTGCACAATAAGGCATACAGAAAGTCAGCCTCCCTACTTTTATCAGTATGCACTTATCTGAATAGAAATGCAGATGTCCCATATTACAGGCTGGAAGATACTTATCTCTATTATAATTACGAAATGCTCAACGATTGGCTTGAACAGGACGAAGAAATAGAGGATAGTCACAACAGCAAAAAAGAACTTCAACGGGCGGAAATCATAGGAGATATAATGGGACAAAAAATTTCCAACCCTAAGAATCTTCTTTTTTTTGAGCAACGTCTGAAAAGTTTTAGACCGAAGGATAACTTTGATAGAGAATGCCTTCAATTGGCAGAAAAAGCCTTTAAGCTTTATTGTGATTATCCCAATGAAAGCATTTTCAGAAATGCTCACTATAATAATGCAATCAAACCCCAAGATATGGACGAAGATGACCCTTATAATGAGGAAACTGTTGTTGCAATGGATAAATACATTTCCTTTTTTGCCGAGAGCGACGGATTGATTTATGATAATCTTATGAGCTGTGTTAACAACGAGTTCAACGAATATGCTGAAACACAGGAGCCAATAATTTTTAAAACATTTAACGGAAGTGATATAACAGATAAAAACCTTGATTTTGAAAATCAGCTATTTAAGGTCTTGAACGAATTTTGTCGATTGCTTAACTAATAAGTGAACCCACAAATAGATATTCAAATTATAAAAACAAGCTATGAGAAATACAGCCAATACAATTGAAAATGAAGAAATTGACATTACCAATAATTTTGGAACACTCTACCATCCTAAATCAGCACTGGTCTTTTATGAGACAGAAGATTATAATCCCGATGGTTATGTTGAACATTTTGATATTGACCGCAATGGAAATCCCATCAATGCCCATCCTTTGACCGTAAGGGAAGCACAGCGTTTATCGAAAATGCTGAATATCCAAAATAAAAAAGACAAAGATTTTCTAAGACCGAGTGGTGTTATTTCTGAATCTATACTTTTTATAGATACATCGGAAAATGGAAAAGTGGTCTGGTACACAAAAGCACAGGAACGACATTTATTATTTACTGATAAACTTTCGATTCCAAACGGATTAGCATATCTGCCACCTTTAGTATGGTGTGCTAATAAGCAGGGAATGAAAATATTCGCATTGGAGACAAACCAACGCCCAAGTGAGGAAACACCACTTTTCCACGCACCTTTCTTTAATGTTTACGAAAGTGGTAGTGTTTGTATGGGTACAGTCGATGTGAAAATCAAAAGTTCTACATCATTGGAAGAGTTTACGAATAAATGGGAAGACTATTTTTTCAATTCTTATTTCAGCCATTTGGTCAACAACCATAATCCGACAAAAGTCAATTGTGTAAATCTTTGGAAAAATTTAATTCAAAGTAAAGAAGTTTTTCCTACAGATATTCTAATCAATTCAAATCTAACTTTAAAAAATCTACTCTAATGATACAATCTGAAAAACCAAAAGTCCATTTTACCGATGATAACCTTTTAAATCCTACCTATCCTATAATGGTAAACCTCATAGGTGCGGGAGGTACAGGTTCAAAAGTATTGACCGCCTTGATGGAAATGAACCATTCATTGATTGAATTGGGACACGCAGGATTACAGGTACGGTTGTGGGATGATGATATTGTCACCGAAGCGAATCAAGGCAGACAACGTTTTGCAGAATGTGAAGTAGGACGACCAAAGGCAGTTTCACTGATAAATCGGGCAAACCGATGGTCGGGAACGAATTGGAAAGCCGAAGTCAGAAAGTTTGAAAGAGATTCTTTAGGAAGAATTCAAGACAATATGCAGTCCGAAATTTATATGTCGTGTGTTGATAATGTCAAATCACGATTTGAAATTGCTGATATTTTGAATGAATTGAAAGAGGGTAGGAGATTATACAGAAACCAGACTAAATACTGGATGGATTTTGGAAACAATCGATATTCTGGACAGGTTTTGCTTTCTACAGTTGAGAATATAAAACAACCTAATTCTGAAAAATATCAAACAGTGTCGCACCTTCCTTATGTGACGGAAGAATTTGGAGAACTGCTTTTGCAGTCTGAAACCGAAGACGATACACCAAGTTGCAGTTTAGCGGAAGCTTTGGAAAAACAGGATTTGTTTATTAATTCGACATTAGCACAAATGGGATGTTCTCTATTGTGGAACTTGTTTCGCAACGGACTGACTGAAAACAGAGGCTTTTTCCTTAATCTGAAAAATTTCCATTCACAACCCATAAAAATATAAAAAACCGCCTGATGCAAATCGGGCGGCAAAAATGCAATTCCTCTCTATGGTCGGAAACGCATTTTTGCGGAGATCGGAACAACCCTATTTCTAAAACAATTCCAGACTTTGGCTTTGGTTTGTTTTTGAAAAAAGGTTGGAGTTTCATACCTGCGTAAATCAGATACAGGTCATTTGCATAAAATAGGACAATGTCAATCATCAAACCTGCGTAAAATAAATACAGCTGGAGCTCATACCTGCGTAAATCAGATACAGGTCTTCTGCATAAAAAAAAGACAATATTATTCATCGGACCTGCGTAATACGAATATAGCTGGAATCCCTTACCTGCGTAAATTAGGCACAGGTCACCTGCGTAAAATAAGTACAGGTCAAAATCATTACAATTTGATTTACAATACAATAGGTGAATTCTCACTTTACAAGCAGTTACTATTTTTCTTTCATACTTAAAGACTCCACTTCTATAATTTTCCAATAAAAAAATAGAAAAATAAAACTCACTGATTATCAACACTATAAATCACTTTTCAGAACTCTGAAAAATAGTCGGCCTTTTTGAGCAAGATGTGTCTTTGTATATACAAACTTTCCAAGTTTTATATCCAAAGACGATCTTGCCTTTTTTGCAAAAAGGGGAAAAAACTGCGGAACTTGTTTTTTAATGTTTCAGCTAATATTTTGTTTAAGAATAATATTTTCTTTTTAACCATATACTAACCCTAACCAATAAAATTAATACCGGGACTTCCACCAATGGTCCGATTACACCTACAAATGCTTGTGAAGAATGGATGCCAAAAACTGCTATAGAAACAGCAATAGATAATTCAAAATTGTTTCCTGTTGCCGTAAATGCGATAGATGCATTTTTGTCATAAGGCACTTTCAAGGCCTTACTAATGAAAAAACTGATGAAGAATGTGAGAACAAAGTAAATAACTAACGGGATGGCTACTTTAACAACGTCCATTGGTAACTCTAAAATCTTATCTCCCTTCAAACTGAACATCAATACTATAGTAAACAGCAAAGCGTACAATGTTACAGGTGAAATAGCCGGAATGAATTTTCTATTGAACCATTCTTTTCCTTTAAATTTAATCAGGAAGTAACGGCTCAAAAATCCTGCAATAAATGGAATTCCTAAATAAATGAATACACTCTCGGCAACATCTTTCATTGGTACCGCAATGTTAAAATTTCCTAAGCCTAGTTTTTGTGGTAGTACATTTATGAAAAGCCAAACATAAAAACTATAAAACACCAATTGGAAAATACTGTTTAATGCGATCAGCAGAGCTGCGTACTCCCGATTACCTTTTGCTAAATCGTTCCATACAATTACCATTGCAATACATCTTGCTAGACCGATCAAAATTAGACCAATCATATAGTCTGGCTCATCCCGTAGAAAAATGATAGCTAATACAAACATTAAAATAGGGCTGATAATCCAATTTAGTAGTAATGATACCGACATTACTTTTTTGTCTTTAAAAGCCATTGGTAATAGAGTATAATCCACTTTTGCCAAAGGTGGATACATCATCAAAATCAAGCCTATTGCTAAGGGAATATTAGTCGTGCCAACAGACAAAGAATTTGTGACAGTAGAAATATCAGGAAAGAAATATCCTAACCCAACGCCCAAAAGCATTGCTAAAAAAATCCATAGGGTAAGAAAGCGGTCGAGGAATTTTAGTTTTGGTTGCATCGTCTAATTATTGAGTTGAGCGTACTTTTCCGCTGTTAATAAATTTTCAGTTTCTCTTAGGTCTTCAATTTCAATTTTCACCATCCAGCCATTATCAAATGGATTAGAATTTACAAGCGTTGGCTCTTTTAAAAGTTGCTCATTAGTTTCAATAATTTTTCATGAAAGAGGCATAAATAGGTCGCTGACGGTTTTAATTGCTTCTACAGAACCAAATACTTCGTCTTGTTTGAAATTATGATTAACATTCGGTAAGTCAACATATACGATTTCTCCCAATTCCTTTTGAGCAAATGCTGTAATACCGACAGTTGCAGTTTTATTGTCGATTCGCACCCAAGTGTGTTCTTTAGAATAATGTAGATCTTTTGGAAGTTCCATTTTTTTTTAGATTTTAAAGATTAATAACCACGTCTTAGATTTTCTGCGTACTCATTCGGAAGCGGACTGTCTTCTACTGCTTTTGCTGCCTTTTCAAAGTCATAATCGAAGCGGATAAATTCCACACTGATGCTTTCTTTGTCTAAAACAGAACTGTTCTCATTAATTGTCAACATCACGTAACCGCCTCTGATATCATTGTCTTTCGGCTTCCCAACGGAACCGATATTTACTGCGTGACGAAAATGATCTTGTCCGTCAATACCCGAATTTAAAACCCTGTGATATGGCTTGTGGGTATGTCCGAAACACATAATGTCGGCATCGGCCTGTTCCATAATACGAAGCATACTTTTTTCTTCACGGTCTTCAAAAAGATATTCGTTAATTTTTCTTGGACTACCGTGTACTAAAAGCAGGTTTAGTTTGTCTTCGTTCAATTGAAATTCTACTTTTATATGTGCGGGGAGTGTACGCAAGTAAGCACGTTCTTCATCTTTCATCAAAGAATTGGTAAAAGAAATGGAAATATTTCCGTTGTCCTTCTCAGCGTCTGTTTTGTAGGCACAACCACATTCATTACTCATTCTCCCAATGCCAAAATCGTAGTTGCCTGCAATAGTTGGTATTTTTCTTTTACGGATTTCATTGACCACTTCGTTTGGCCAAATATTGTAACCTACTAAATCTCCCAAACAATAAATGCTATCGGGATTTCTTTTTTCAACATCTGCAAAGAATGCTTCTAATGCAGGGAGATTAGCGTGAATGTCACTGAATAATGCAATTTTCATTTTTATTGATTTTTTTATTGATATTATTTTAACAACATCCGCCACCTGGTGTGCAAGAATTGCCATTATTTGCGCTAAGGTTAGATAAGTTTTTCTTTTCTTTTTCTGTCGGAATTCCGCAAGCGTCCTGAGCTAAACAAGCTGTTGTCTTGCTTTTTAAAACAAATGTTTCTCCGTTAAATTCTAAATCATATTTCCCGATAGTATCACTTTGATATTCAACTTCAATATCAAAATCCTCGATTCCTAATTTATCTTCAGAAAGTTTGATAATGGTGAGCAACTTGTTAGGCTTCAAACGATGTTCAAAATCGTCCGCATTCCATAGCTGAAAATTCACAACCTTCTCTGAACGGATGACACCGCCACAATCAATAAAATTTTTGTTAATCATTCCTACTTCTGTAACGTGAAAATGTTCAGGAACAAAAGCACCATTCTCTAATTGGAATTCAACATTTTCTAATGTTGGTAAAATTTGTTTTACTTCTGATAATTTCATAATTGAATCTTTATAGTTTAAATGCAATATTGCGATATATTTTGATAAAAAAATGCTAACAGCATTTTAATTTGGTAACACTTTGTACTATTGCGGAAAAATAAGTGTTTAAAATTTCGATAGTCTTTTCGTCTATGCAATAGCAGATAGCGTTTCCGGAAATGTTTCCTTTTATAATCCTTGCATTTTTCAGTTCTTTCAAATGCTGAGAAACGGTTGGTTGAGCTAATGGCAATTCGTTCACAATATCACCACAGATGCACTCATTGACTTTCATTAAATACTCAATAATTGCTATTCGTGCGGGATGTCCTAATGCTTTTGCGATTGTTGCAATTTGATTTTGTTGATCTGTAAAATGTTCTGTCTTAGTAGCTCCCATAATTCCAAAAATATTATATCGCAATATTACGATTATATTTTGATTACAAAAAATCATTTTTTTTCTTCACTCGCTTGTAAGATAGTTATTACTAAAAGTAAAACATAAATTAAAATTTAATACTTTTGTAAAGTGAAAGTTTTAAGACTCATATTGACATTCTATTTCATCGCACTGCTTATCATTCCTTGCAGTGATGTTGAAACGTCGCGTGTTGTAGGTCATCATAGCGAGATTTCCATAAGTACCGAGAATTCCCAGTCGAGTAGTAATGATGGTACTTGTTCTCCTTTTTGCATGTGCAACTGTAGCCATGTAAGTGTTATTGCATTTAAGGTAGAACCTTTGCTAGAAATTCCTTTGCAGGTTCAATTCTATTTTTCCAAAAAAATTCTTTTTCACAAGAATAATATTGCCTATCAGGTTTACGACCACATTTGGCAACCTCCCAAAATTTAATTTTTTACCGATTTTTTGAAAGACTCTGTAGTTAATGCATTGTCTTCAATATTATATTTGCTGTTTTCTAGTGATATTCAGACAGATTGTGCTCATTATTCAATAGCAATTTCTAAAAAAAATTAAATTAAATTTCTGTGTTAGATAAAATCATAAAATTTAGCATCAAGAACAAGATTGTCATTGGTGCAATGACCTTGTTGTTGATAATATGGGGCTCGTGGAGTGCAACGAGATTACCCATTGATGCTGTACCGGATATTACCAACAATCAGGTTCAGATCATTACTGTTTGTCCCACGTTGGCAGGACAGGAAGTAGAGCAGTTGGTTACGTTCCCAATTGAACAGAGCATTACCAATATTCCCGATATCGAAGAAACCCGCAGTATTTCAAGATTCGGACTATCGGTTATTACTGTTGTTTTTCAGGAAAATGTTGATGTTTATTTTGCACGTCAACTAATCAGCGAAAAATTGAAGGAAGCTTCCGAAGAAATTCCAAAAGGGGTTGGCTCGCCTGAACTTGCTCCGGTGAGTACGGGCTTAGGAGATATCTATCAATATATTCTTCGCCCGAAGAAAGGAAGTGAAAAAAAATACACGTCCAAAGAACTGCGCACAATGCAAGACTGGATCGTAAGAAGGCAATTGAACGGAACTCCCGGTGTTGCGGAAGTCAATAGTTTTGGCGGAGAGCTGAAACAGTATGAAGTTGCTGTTGATCCCAACCGTCTCAGGGCGATGGGAGTTAGCATTACAGAACTTTTTACGGCATTAGAAAAGAATAATCAAAATACAGGAGGGGCTTACATTGATAAAAAGCCTAATGCCTATTTTATCCGTGGCATAGGTGTCGTAACTTCTCTCGAGGATATTAAAAATATAGCAGTCAAGAATGACAAAGGAAATGTCCCTATTTTCATTAAGGATGTAGCTGATGTTCGTATTGGAAGTGCAGTTCGTTACGGAGCTATGACATACAATGGTAATGTAGATGCTGTTGGTGGCATTGTAATGATGCTAAAAGGCTCCAACAGCAATGAAGTTGTAAATCTGATTAAGGATAAAATTCCTACGATCCAAAAATCTTTGCCGGATGATATTGTAATAGAACCATTTTTGGACAGGACAAATCTTGTTGGAAGAGCAATCAGCACAGTGGAAAAGAACCTGATTGAAGGTGCATTGATTGTTATTTTTGTTTTGGTCGTATTTTTAGGAAATCTAAGAGCGGGATTGATCGTTGCATCAGCGATTCCGTTATCGCTCCTTTTTGCATTAGGGATGATGAATGTTTTTGGGGTCAGTGCCAATTTGATGAGTTTAGGCGCAATCGACTTCGGATTGATTGTCGATGGAGCTGTCATCATTGTGGAAGCAACACTTCACCATTTAGGATTACGGAAATCTACTCAAAAACTGACGCAAACTGAAATGGATGAAGAAGTTTTTCTTTCTGCTTCAAAAATCAGAAATAGTGCGGCATTTGGCGAGATCATCATTCTGATCGTTTACATTCCTATTTTAACTTTGGTCGGTGTTGAAGGGAAAATGTTTACACCGATGGCAAAAACAGTAGGGTTTGCTATTTTGGGAGCTTTGATCCTATCGCTGACTTATATCCCGATGATGAGCGCATTATTTTTATCAAAAAAAATATCACGAAAGGAAACTTTTTCAGATAAGCTGATGAATAAACTACAGGGTGTCTATCAGCCATTACTAAAAAGAGCTATCAAAATCAAGGGTATAATTGTTTCCGTTACGGTACTTTTATTTGCAGTGAGCCTATTTTTATTCAGTCGAATGGGTGGCGAATTTATCCCACAGTTACAGGAAGGCGATTTTGCTTTTCATTGCATCTTGCCTCAAGGAAGCTCCCTGTCGCAAAGCATTGAGACTTCAATGCAGGCTTCTAGAATTATCAAAAAATTTGATGAGGTAAAAATGGTGGTGGGAAAAACAGGGGCTGCCGAAGTACCTACCGACCCAATGCCTTTTGAAGCTACAGATCTGATCATTGTTTTAAAGCCACAAAAAGAATGGAAAAGTGATAAATCTTATGATGAATTAGCGGACGAAATTTCAGAACAACTAGAATTGATTCCCGGTGTATTTTTCGAGAAAAACCAGCCTATACAAATGCGCTTTAATGAGCTGATGACTGGAATCCGTCAGGATGTGGCGGTGAAAATCTTTGGTGAAAATTTGGATTCCCTTGCAATTTACGCAGATAAGGTTGGCAAAGTCATTCAATTTGTTGATGGGGTTACTGCTCCACAAATTGAACGCATCAGCGGGCTGCCACAGATCAATGTAGAGTACGACCGTACAAGAATGGCAAACTATGGATTAAGTATTGAGGATGTTAACAATACTTTAAGTACAGCTTTTGCAGGAAAATCTGCTGGTCAGGTTTTTGAGAACGAAAGACGTTTTGATCTGGTAGTCAGACTCGACAGTCTTCACCGAACCAATATCGATGATGTCAATAATCTGATGATATCCACCAATACAGGAAACCAGATCCCACTTTCTCAAGTGGCTAATATCGGCTATAAACTCGGCCCGGCACAGATCAGTCGAGAAGAAGGGAAACGAAGAATAGTTGTAGGTTTTAATGTCAAAGGTCGGGATGTAGAAAGTGTAGTCGATGATATTCAAAGCAGACTTGAACAACAAATAAAGCTGCCCTCAGGATATTATTTCACCTACGGCGGACAGTTTGAGAATCTGCAGGCTGCAAGCAAGAGACTGCTGATTGCTGTTCCTGTGTCTTTACTTCTGATTTTTTTCTTACTGTATTTTACATTCCGCTCTTTCAAACAGGCTGCATTGATTTTCACGGCCATTCCAATGAGTGCCATCGGCGGGATCTTCGCTTTATTGATCAGAGATATGCCATTCAGTATCAGTGCCGGAATAGGTTTTATCGCATTGTTTGGCGTTGCTGTTCTCAACGGAATTGTCCTCATAGGAACATTTAATCAGCTGGAAAAAGAGGGCGAAACAAATCTTATGAAACGTGTCGTAGAAGGTACTAAAACTAGACTTCGGCCAGTTCTGATGACCGCAACAGTGGCTTCATTAGGATTTCTTCCAATGGCAATTTCGACAGGAGCTGGAGCAGAAGTTCAGAAACCTTTGGCAACGGTGGTAATAGGTGGCTTGATCACTGCGACGTTTCTAACGCTATTTGTTCTACCGATTCTTTACATCATTTTCAACAGTAACTTCAGAATTAAAAATATGAAGATGAAATCTTTGACAACAATTATCGTGTTAGGATTTCTACTTGTCGGACAAACATTGAATGCTCAAACAACAAAAACACTTTCTGTGGAACAGGCTACAGAAATGGCATTGAGCAATAGTTATTCAATAAAAACGAAAGAATTGGATATTAAAGTTTCCGAGGCCTTGAAACCGACCGCTAATGAACTTCCAAAAATGAATTTCAATGCACAGTTAGGTCAATACAACAGTCCGAAGTTCGATCAGTCGTTTTCCATTTCGCAGAGCATCCCATTTCCGACTTTGTTTAAAGCCAGAAAAGACCTGATTGCAGAAGAGATTAAAGCTAAACAGATCAGTAAAGACATCACCGCCAACGAAGTTGCAAGGCAGGTCAGAACTTATTTTTACCAGATTGAATATCTGCACTACAACCAGACCAAACTGATGAAGCTCGACAGCCTTTATCAGGATTTTATCAGGATAGCCACTGTCAGATTCAATGCAGGTGACATCAAAAAAATTGAAATCAGTACAGCAGAAACTCAGAAAGGGGAGATCGGTCTATTGCTAAATCAGAATAAAATTTATCTTGATAATGCATACAAAAATCTGAAAGCACTATTAAATACAGACGATGATATAAAGGTTTTGTTTAAAGAAAATTATGAACCGATGAAAGCGGAATATGTTCTTGACAGTACAGCGATTTCCAGCCATCCAACCGTCAAAGCATTTTATCAGGAAATGGAAATTGCCGATAAAAATAAAAACGTAGAGCTATCGCAGGGCTTACCTGAGTTCAGTTTGGGTTACACGAACCAGTCGATCATAGGTTTTCATACACTCAATGGGCAGGAAAAATATTTTGATGCAGGAAAGCGATTTCACATTGCCAATCTTGGAATTTCAATTCCTTTGACTTTTGGAGCGACGAAAGCGAGAATCCAGTCTTTGGATTATCAGAGGCAAATGGCAGAATCGAACGCAAAACTCCAGCAAAGGCAATTGACAGTTCAACTTGAGAATGCCTTAGAGCAATATAAGCAGGATGTGCAGCAATATGAATATTATGTAGGTAAGGCTATTCCAAATGCAGAAAAAATTGTAAAAGCAGGTCAGCTCGGTTACAAAACCGGAGAAATCTCCTACGTCGAATATCTTTTCGCTCTGCAGACTGCAACCAATATTCAGCTAAAGTATCTGGAATCCATTCAACAGGTCAATCAGTCTGTAGTCATCATTAACTCTTTAATCAATAAATAATATGAAAAAAAATATCATCTATACTGCTTTCGTTTTTGTTATTCTTATGAGCTGTGGAAAGAAGGAGGCCAACACAGAATCGGAAAGCGAAATCAAAACTGAGCAGGCAGAAGAACACGGTGATGAGGTTCCACAGACCATAGCAAGCCTGTCTGAAGAACAGATTAAAGCGGTTGGCATCAATCTAGGAAAGATTGAGATGAAGGAATTGACTTCTACCATCAAAGCCAATGGAGCACTTAGAGTTCCGAACAATAATAAAGCGACCGTCACATCAATGTATGGTGGGATTATTAAAACTTTGAATGTACAGATCGGGGATTTTGTAAGAAGAGGACAGGTAATTGCCTCCATTTCAAATCCGGAATACATTCAGTTGCAAGAGCAATACCTGACCGTGAAAAGCAGGATTGCATTTGCAGAACAGGAATACAGGAGACAAAAGGAATTATTTGATAATGATGCCGGCGCAAAGAAGAACCTTCAGAGTTCAGATGCTGAGCTGAAAACCCTGAGAACACAAAGATCATCTTTGCAGAGACAGCTTCAAATTATGGGCATCAATCCCGCAAATGTCAATAATGGAAATTTGCGATCCGGTTTAGTGATCACGTCACCAATCAGTGGAACGATAAGTACTATTTCTGCACAAATTGGAAGTTACGTTGACATCTCATCGCCCGTTGCGGAAATTATAGATAATGGTTCCCTGCATCTTGATTTGCAGGTTTTTGAAAAGGATCTGCCAAAAATGAAAGTGGGACAAATCGTTCATTTTAAATTAACAAATAATCCTGAAACCGAGTACGATGCCAAAATCTACAGCATTGGTTCATCCTTTGAAAACGACAGCAAAACAATCTCAGTACACTGTTCTGTAACGGGAAACAAATCAGGATTGATCGACGGAATGAATATCACAGGAATCGTAAGTCTCGATAAAAGTACCACGCCTGCGGTTCCCAATGAAGCTATTGTAGAAGCGGACAGCAAATATTTCATTTTTATCAAAACAGATAAAAAGGCTGAAGAGCATCAAGAAGAGGGAGAAGATGAACATTTAAATGAAAAGAAAATATCTAACAAAGAAGAAAAAATGACTAATTTCGAAAAGATAGAAGTTGTGAAAGGTTCTTCTGATATGGGTTACACGGCGATTACAGCTGTCAATGAAATTCCGGCAAATGCTGAAATAGTAGTAAAAGGCGCATTTTTTGTCAATGCTAAACTGAGTAATTCAGGTGAACACGAAGATTAAATTTTTAAAATAACTGTAATGGAACACAAACATATTTACGACGAGGAAGGAAACCAGCTTTGTTGTACAGCGCAGGAAGGCAAAATTTACAAAGACGCAGGTGCCAAAAAATTGCTTAATAACGATAGCTGCTGCTCTACAGAGAATAATAAATCTGAAACGCACAGTGACGATGATGGACACGACCATAACGATGGTGAGAAAAATACATTTCAAATGTTTTTACCAGCAATTGTTTCTCTGGTTATACTTTTGATAGGGATCGTACTGGATAACTTTTTTCCGCAGGAGTGGTTTAAAGGCTGGGTACGGATCGTATGGTATGCGGTGGCTTATTTGCCTGTGGGTCTACCCGTTCTAAAAGAAGCGTATGAAAGCATTGCCAAAGGTGACGTTTTTTCGGAATTTTTTCTAATGGGCATTGCTACTATAGGCGCATTTGCAATCGGAGAATATCCGGAAGGGGTTGCTGTTATGTTATTCTACAGTGTAGGAGAGGTTTTCCAGACACTTGCTGTTTCGAGAGCAAAGAATAATATCAAAGCATTGTTGGATCAGCGTCCTGATGAAGTGACCATTCTGGAAGGTAACCAATCAAAGACCATCCCTGCTAAACAGGCGAAAATTGGGGATATTGTACAGCTAAAATCAGGAGAGAAGCTGGCTCTGGACGGAGAGTTGGTAAGTGAATCCGCATCGTTCAATACTGCTGCATTAACGGGTGAGAGTAAGCCTGATACCAAAAACAAAGGTGAGAGCGTGCTTGCCGGAATGATCAATCTACAGACTATTGCTCAGGTAAAAGTGACAACTGCTTACGAAAACAGTAAGTTGAGCAAAATTCTGGAATTGGTACAAAATGCGACGACTCAGAAGGCACCTACCGAACTTTTTATCCGAAAATTCGCAAGGATTTATACACCCATTGTCGTTGGACTCGCAGTACTGATATGCCTACTACCATATCTGTTCTTGGAAAATTATGTTTTCCGTGACTGGCTTTACAGAGCATTAGTGTTCTTAGTTATCTCTTGTCCTTGCGCTTTGGTTATTAGCATTCCTCTAGGTTATTTCGGCGGAATTGGCGCAGCTTCAAAGAACGGTATACTGTTTAAAGGAAGTAATTTTTTAGACATTATCGCCAATATTAAAAATGTGGTAATGGACAAGACCGGAACAATGACCGAGGGCGTCTTTAAAGTTCAGGAAGTTACGTTAAAATCTGAATTTAATAAAGATGAAATTCTGAAGATGGTAAATGCTTTAGAAAGCAAAAGTACCCATCCGGTCGCTACGGCAATCCATCAATATGTCGGCGAAATCGACCATTCTATACAATTAGAAAATACAGAAGAAATTGCTGGGCACGGATTGAAAGCCAGTATCAACGGAAAAGATTTGCTTGTGGGAAATTTTAAATTGATGGATAAATTCAATATCAAATATGATCTTGACCCTAAGCAGATCGTTTATACAATAATTGCAATCGCATATGACGGAAAATTTGCAGGCTACATTACTATTGCAGACAGTATAAAAGCCGATGCACAGCTGAGCATTGATAAACTTAAAGCCTTGGGTGTAAAAACAACGATGTTAAGCGGAGACAAGAGCACTGTTGTACAATTTGTTGCAGATCAACTGGGAATAACTAACGCCTTTGGCGACTTGCTACCGGAAGATAAAGTCAACAAAGTTAAAGAGATCAAATCACACAACGAAACAGTTGCCTTTGTTGGAGACGGCGTCAATGACGCTCCGGTTGTTGCCCTGAGCGACGTAGGTATTGCAATGGGCGGATTAGGAAGTGATGCAACCATTGAGACCGCAGATGTAGTCATTCAAGACGATAAGCCAAGCAAAATACCGATGGCAATCAATATTGGAAAGCAAACCCGGAAGATTGTTTGGCAAAATATTTTTCTTGCTTTTGCTGTGAAAGCTATTGTATTGGTTTTGGGAGCTGGTGGATTAGCCACAATGTGGGAAGCAGTTTTTGCAGACGTAGGCGTTGCTTTATTAGCTATATTAAATGCTGTCAGAATCCAGAGGATGAAATTTTAGTAAATATTTTCTTCGAAATTATATCCAGAGAGATTAGATGTAACTGCGAGTAAATTGTAAGTTGCAGAAATATTTTTTTACAGGCAAAAAGGACGTTAGGTTAAAACTAACGTCCTTTCGCTTTAAGTATAAATCATTGATAGTGCAATCCTTTATTTAATTTGCTTAACTATATTATTTCTATTAGTTCCATACTTCCAAAATTTAAGTAGTTTATTGTTTAATAAAGAATTATTAAATTACTCTTATAAAGGAAGAATTTTTAATCAACATTTTTTACATTGTTCTTATCTTGAGCGAATATTCCAGATTAATCTTTTTTATTCTTTTTTAATCTTCTTAAGTTTCCAAACTAATCCAGATTATTCTTATTTAGCCAAAACCCTTTGAATACTATTGTTTTAGAAGGTTTTAACGCCCAATTTTGTCACAGAATTTTTAATCAAAATACTAATGAAAAAATTGAGTCATCTTCTACTGGCATTAATAGTAGTATCAATCCAAGGTCAGGTCGGCATCAATACCCAAAATCCAGAGGCGACTTTAGAAGTGGTAGGAAAACCAAATGATGTCAATCATTATGACGGAATTATTCCTCCACGAATTACAGGAAACCAACTCGCTGCAAAGACATATTCATCTACAAAAAAAGGAACTGTCGTCTTTGTTACATCTCCGGCTACCAATTTATCAGGACAGGTCATTCAAATAACTGAACCCGGATTATATTATTTTGATGGCAATTTGTGGCAAACATTTTCAAAAGAAAAGCAACCCACTGAATATAGAATTCTATTGACATTTGATCATACCAGCACTGCGACTCTTAGTGCAACTTCTACCTGGTCCGCTCCGGTTAATTATAATGGAAATACAAATAATCATTTAACCGCTTCTAAATACTATACCATTGGGACAAAAAATTATGGAGGCTTAAAAGGATCCGTATCATTCAGAAAAGTTAATGGTATCGTCAATGTAAAATTTCAAATATTCAGGTCGACTGATTCAGAACCAATTACTTCAGACGCACTTATAAATATTCCGGATATCTTTAGTGACATAGGGTATATTCCTAACCAGATTGTTTTTTTACATCCTGAGAATTCAACAATGCTTATTCCTGCCTTGCTTGAAAATTTTACCATAAAAATTCCTCAAGCTTCTTTAGGCGCAATATCAACATCATATTATACTTATGGAGAAGTTCAGGGCTACTCAAATTGGATCAGACCCTATCTACAATAGGATGCTAAAATTATAGCAATTAATACAAATTATACACAATTAATACGATTCTTAAGACCAAATGAATTTTAATAAAAAATAGAATGAAAACATTAATTTATTTTTTTCTGCCTTTCATAGCAATAACAATACAGGGACAGATTGGAATTAACACCCAGACGCCGGAGGCGACTTTAGAAGTTGTAGGGAAACCAAATGACACCAATCATTATGACGGGATTATTCCTCCACGGATTACAGGAAACCAACTCGCAGCAAAAACATATTCATCTACGAAAAAAGGAGCTGTCGTGTTTGTAACATCTCCAGCTACTAATTTATCCGGTCAGGTCATTCATATCACAAAGTCCGGATTGTATTATTTTGACGGTGATCTATGGAAGTCATTTATACAAGAAGACCCACTAAATACAGTTGCACTCAAGGGCAACACTTCTACGGTTGAACTTATTGTCAAGAACAGTCTGCATCTTAATTTTGATGAGAAAGAAAATTACATACTGGGCATTTCCAGAAATCCAATCACCGGTGACTACAATTCTATTTTTGCCACCGATTCTAATATAACGTCAGGAAAAGGAAATTCAGCCAGTGCTTACGCAATGTCTCAAGGCGAAATTACTGGCAAGCTCAATTATGGCGCGGGAGTTTCGGCATTGAATGGTATTTCAAACGGTGTGATTTCAGGAAGTAGAAATATTGGAATTGGTCCAGGAGCTATGTCCTACATTACTTCAGGAAATGATAACATATCGATTGGCTATCTGTCAGGAACAGGAAACAGAACAGGAGCTAACAATATTTTCATTGGTATTGGCGCTGGTAGCCCGGCCACCGGAAACAGAAGCGTAAGTAATAAACTAGCTATACATTCAACCCCCGTCACAACAAGTTCAACCAGCTTTTGGGATAGTATCACGAACAATTATACGGATTACAAATTTGCTTTGATTTCGGGGGATTTTTCTGAAAGATGGTTAAATATCAATGGCAAGCTCAGCGTAACACCTTCCCAAATGCCCAATGCAGACGGAGATTTATCCTATACAAAAAAAGTGGTTGCCAAAGCTGATGGATCATTTGGTTTCGCAACAGAAACGGTTCCTAACCCTCCGTCTACCGGAACATATATTCTGAAAAGTGTTAACGGCGTAACAAGTTGGGTAACGCCATAATCATAAAACTATGAAAATTTTTTTTAAATCTTTATCGCTAATAATTATCGTTTCGCTAACATCTTGTAGAGCTATTATTTCGAATCCGGGCAAACCATTAAAAGATAATTCTCTAGAAATAAATCAGAAATATGAAGTTCAGGATTTCACTGCAAAAATCCACAAAATAAAAATCACATTAATTGATAATAAAAGTATTTATGGCATTTCCAAAAAAGGAGAGACTATCTCAATCGATAAAAAACAAATCAGGGAAGTGAAAAAAGTAAAGGTCGTGAGTTCTATCGTTGTAGGCATTATGGCAATTGCAACGGTCATCCTTGTTCCAATATAGAAAACAACATTTAGAAAATCAAATTTGAATTTGAAAGATGAATACTGATGAAGCAAAAGATGAGGTGATTTTGATCAGGATCAAGGGTCAAAAAAAGAAAGACTGGAAAAATCTTTGTTCCAAAAGGCAAATTTCTCTGACAAGCTTAATCATCGACTCTGTTGAGAACAGGATTTTAAATGATGAGAGGAGAAAAATATTGGCGTTCATTGAAAAACAGGATAACATTTTCGGGAAAATTGAAACCAACATCAATCAGGTAGCAAAAATAGCAAATGGTCAAAAGTTCATCAGCGAAAAAGAGCTCAGAAATTTTTCGGATAAGTTAGCAGAGATCTTAATTCTGAAAAAAGAACAGAACGAAATATTTATGAAAATCTATGCAAAGCTATCAAAATGATTGTTAAGATCATGGATCCGGCAGGTCCGAGTTTTCCAGGAGTTCATTATAACGATAAGAAAATTGATAATGGAACCGGAGAATTAAAGCTGATGAAAAATTTTCCTTCCTTCATTAACGAATCAAGCAGCAAGGAAGAAGTAAGAAACTATTTGAGAGCTATTTCGATTGGGAACAAAAAAGTGCAGAAACCTCAATTTCACGCAATGATCTCTACGAAATTTCAAGGACATTCGAAAGAAGAGCTGACTAAGATCGCGGCGAATTTTATGGATGAAATGAAATATGGCGAACAGCCTTTCATTGTGGTGTTTCATAAGGATACAGATAATAATCACGTACACATAGTTTCTACCCGAGTTGATAAACAGACAGGGAAAAAGATCAATGACAGTTATGAAAGGCTTAAAGCCCAAAAAGCATTAAGCGTTACAATGGAAAAATTGTATGGTCAGAAACCGGAAGAAGAACTGGAAAAACTGCTGAACTACAAAATAAGTTCGCTTAATCAGTTGGAAACTCTACTCAATAGAAATGGATATAAGATAGGCAAAAACACAAATGATGAAAATTCTTTTAAAATTTTAAAAAACGGGGTAATACAGCAAACACTTTCAGGAAGTCAGATTGTTTTTGATAACAGCAAAAATGATAAAAGGGCAAAGCAGATCAAAGGTATATTAAGCAAATACAAAGAATTGTATTCCACCAAGGTTTTTAAAGTAGAAGATGATAGGCAACTGAAATCGATGCTCCCAAAAGAAAAATTAGAAGAAAATGATTTAAAAGTAAAAATCACTTTTGAAAGTGAACTTCAAAAAAAGTTGAGAGATGTTTTCGGGATCGATATGGTTTTTCATCATAAAGAAAAAAATCCTTTTGGCTACACTGTAATCGACCATAAAACACAAAAAGTATATAAAGGTAGTGATCTACTGAAAATGAATGAAGTATTTGAATTTACTTCTGAAAAGCTGGATAAGAAGACTTTTGAAATCCTGAAGGATTATAATATTCGCAGCCAGGAAACAAAAAAGATCCTGCTTGAATTTTTTAAGAAGAATAATCCGGAAGCAGAAATCAAGGACTTTATGCTTTTTGAAAACCGGGGTAAAAAAGATCTGGAAACCTATCGAAAAGTCCAGTTTGAAGTAAAGGACTTTATTAGAAATAACAAAAACACAAATGATGAAAAAAAAGATATTTCTATAACGACTGCTGAAGACGGAAAGCTGTATGCTGTTCATACCAAGTTCCATTACGTGGGTGAACTTCAGCCATTAATCGGAGAAAAGGAATATCAAAAATTTCTGAATCCCATAAGCGTAAATGAAGTGCAAACAGAAAACCGGACTGAAAATAATGAAAAAACAGAATTAAACAAAGCCGTCAACGAACTTCTTTTTGAGTTGATGAAAAGTTCGGGAACTGCAAAAGACCCTGCCGAAAATGAACTCAAAAAAAGACGAAAAAAGAGACGATAAAGTTGATGGAAAAATCGTCTTCAGTCCAGTAAAAATCAACTAAAACCTATGATCATCACATTTGCTACCCAAAAAGGAGGAACCGGAAAAACGACATTAGCCATAGCTTTTGCCAATTACATTACCGCTATTTCAGAAAGGAAAATCAATGTTTTCGATTTTGATTATCAGAAATCATTTTACTACAAATGGAAAGATGATGAGCTATTGGACATTCCAAAATTGTACGATGTAGAAATTATTGGCGAGGAAGAAGATCAGCCTTTTTCAGACTTTGAAACTCTCATTAATTTAAAAGAAAGCGATGAGATTAACCTCTTTGATTTGGCCGGAACGCTCGATGCAAAATACAGTGATTTGCTCATATACAGTGATTTTATCGTAACACCTTTTGAGTATTCCGATGTTTCTGTAAAATCGACTTTGGTCTTTATCAATATGCTGGGACTATTGGAAAGTGAGGCTGAAAGAGTATTTATCCGTTCCAAATATGATAAAGGCTACAAGTATCTGAATCAGGAAGCAATGGACATTGAGCTCGCAAAATATGGAATGCTGCTGCCAAGTCCGGTATTCAAAAGAAACTGCCTACAAACTATTAATACCAGAAGCCTGATAAGCAAACAAAAATATGCAGTAGAACATACATTCGATGAACTTATAAAATACATCAATGAAACCTCAAAAATCAAAATACAAGTGATTAAAAAGAAGGAAAAAATAAAAGATTCAATACCAACATAAAACAACGATCGACTGACAACTAAATCAATAAAAAATGATAAAAATCTCACTTACCATTCTGGCTGTTTATCTGATGTATTATGCAGGTAATATCTTATACGATCTGTTTCTGAAAAAAGAAAGAGAAACCTATAAAGAAGAGACGGAGGAATTTTCTTTGTCCGAAATTTCCGAACAGTACGAAGATCTTACTGCAACTATAGGGATTGAAGATGTAGAAAATCTCAACACTCCCAAGTCCTTTAATAAAAATGTAATCCATTCTGATATCACTGAAGGAAATGAAGAACGACAAGATCTGGAGTATTTAAGAAAACAATTTGAATCTGAACAAGATCTGGATGAATTCGATAATCCATCAAAAAAGGATTTTACCGAAATTGAAAACCAATCACATCCTGAAAATGCTGAATCAAGCGAAGAGTATTTTGAACAAAAGGAAAAAATATCAACCGAAAAGGAAAATCAGAAACCTAATGAAGTGATTAGCGAAAACCCGATCACGGTTAGTGCAGACCAGAAAACTTCCAGAATTAAAGATTGGAAGGCGATGCTGAATCTTTCTGAAACCCTGGTTCAATTGGTTGCAAATCACGATGGATATAAGGTTTATCAATCCATTATGTAGTTAGTCAACTTAAACAAAATCTAACGTACTGATTATTAGACTTAACAGCGGATTTCCATCCGTTGTCCGGGACTTCTATGCCCAAAATTTAACACTCAATTGATTATTAACCCTTTATAAATTTTTTGAATTATGATGAAAAATTTTTTCACAAAAAACGTGACAACAAAGAAAGTTCTAACCCTAGCCTTGGCAATTATGGCGATAACTCCAGCATTTGCACAAGGTGGTGCAACCGCTATTTCAAATGCCGCAAGTGATATCACTGATTATTGGGATCCGGTCAAGCTGATTTTGAAAGCAGTAGGAGGATTGGTCGGTTTTATCGGAGGTCTCCGAGTGTATAATAAATGGACGAATGGTGACCAGGACGTCAACAAAGAGATCCTTGGTTATGGGGGAGCAATGATCTTCTTGATTGTAGTTCCGGAATTCGTAACAGCATTCTTTGCCTAATATGGGATTCTACCTTTATAAGGGGCTGAAAAAGCCCCTTATATTCTTCGGACTCAAAGGGAAATATATCTTTTACGCAGTTGGTGTCATCGGAGGCGGGGTCATTTCAGCATTGGTACTCTCGAAGTTCGGTCTCTTAGGCTCTTTACTTGGTCTTGCAGTCACCGCAGGCGGAGTTTATCTTATCTTCAGAAGACAGGACAAATATGGTTTGTATGACAAAACCAAAAACTTCGATCACATCTTAATTTTTCCCAAAAGGTTAGACAGTAATAAACTTTTAAAGAATGGCAACAACAAAAAAACAGGCATTTAGCATTCCTTTTATCGGATATGATCTTGGAAAGGATTTCAATTGGGATTTTGATGTACTTTTCGGACAATACGGAAACCCTATTATCGGGATCAAGATAAAAAACATTGTCGAGCAATATTCGGCAGATCCTGACAGCTATCTCACTTTCCACACGGTTTTAAATCAGGTGGTATCAATCATTGGAGAAGGAAGAATTGTTCAGAAGCTCGATATTTTTTCAAAAAAGAAATATTCAGCCGAACAATCCAACCAATTTCTACAACAAAAATATTCGGAACATTTTGACGGCAGACTTTTCAAAACCATTGAAACGGTTCTGTTCTTTACCGATATTATTGATGACAAGCTGAAAAAGAAAAATAAGCATTACAATTTCTCTGAAAAAAGCTATAAAGAACTACGGGACAAATGTCAGAAAGTATTGATGCTTTTGAAGCAGAATGACTCTGAACCGCAGTTTTTGTTTGAGAAAGATTTTGAATATTATATATCAGGTGTTTTGTCGATGCAATTTTCCGATTCTCCCATATTTGATAATATCAAAAGCACCAACGAATTTTTGCAGATCGGAAACAGGTTTGTAAAAAATATTTCCTACGTGGATGTAGAAAATATTGATCTTCCTTCAGAAATTGAGCCTTACTCTGTTCTCGGCGGTAACGGTGCAGCAGCAGAAACAGCAGTTGATAATTTTAGTTTTATCAATGAACTAGAAGATTATGAGACCATTGTCTACAATCAGATCATTACGATTCCGCTTCAGGCACAACAGCAGAGGGAACTCGACAAAAAAAAGAAAAAGCACGAAGGAGCAGCCAACAATTCTCCGTCCAACGCCATTATAGCAGATGAAATCCAGACCCTGCTTCATAACATAGCCATTGACGGACAGCTCGTTGTCAATGCTCATTTTTCAATCCTTTTTTCAGCACAGACACTGGAGAAAATGGAAAATATTCAGTCAATGATTGAAAACAAGCTTTTTACGAAAGGAATCATTGTTTCTAAAAACGCTTATAACCAATTGGAACTCTTTCGGTCAGCTATTCCGGGCAATGGAACAGAACTTAGGGAGTATGATTTATTTATGACGACAAGCGAAGCGGCCTTGTGTTTTTTTTTTAAGGAAAGTTACCCCGTCAATGAAGAGTCCAATTTCTACCTGAGATTCACCGACAGACAAGGTGTTCCGCTAAAAGTTGACCCATCGGATCTACCGATGAAAACAGGAAGAATAAACAACAGGAACAAGTTTGTATTAGGACCGTCAGGTTCGGGGAAATCATTCCTGATGAACAATATTATTGAGCAGTATTTGACCTACAATTATGACGTGGTCATTGTTGATACAGGAGATTCGTATTCGGGAACGTGCAAATATAAGGGAGGCAGATACATCCAATACACTGAAGAAAAACCAATCACGATGAATCCTTTTCTTATGGATCAAAAAGAATTTAATATCGAAAAAATAGAATTTTTAACCAACCTGATCTTCTTGATTTGGCAAGGTCCGGATTCTTCAATGTCTTCCGCACAAAAATCCATTTTAGACAATGTGTTGATGTCGTTTTACCACGGGTATTTCAATGCTGGAACTCGATGGTATGAAAATAAAACTTCTGAAGAACTGATTCTATATCTCGGAAAATACAACATTCACGAAGATGATCTATTCACGGAATATGAGAATGAAGCAAAAGGACAGCATACTTACTATGACATTTTGGGAATTACTTTCGATGCCAGTTCCGATGAAATAAAGGAAGCGGGAAGAAAATTATTGAAATTCTATCATCCTGATAAGAACATCAATAACCCGGAATATGAAAGCGAAAATTTCTATAAAGTGTATGAAGCGTATGACACGCTGAACGATGAAGAAAGAAGGAAAATATACAATGAAACGCAGTTGATTTTAATCAAGTCGAATGACATCATCAGGCAACCCCGATCAGCAGAAGAATGGAATGAATCCTTTAGAAAAGCCATCATCAGGAAAATAAAAGAACTGGAAGAAAAGCTGGTTGTAACAGAACTTTCGTTCAATGGGTTTTATGATTATTGCGATCAATTTCTTCCTATTTACCTGAATAATAAAAAACATAATATTATAGAGAAAGAGTTTAATCTGCGCACCTTTTTATTTGTACTGAAAGATTTTTACAAAGGCGGAAGGTACGGAACAACGCTCAATGAAAGTGCAGATAATACGCTGTTCGATGAATCTTTCATCGTTTTTGAAATTGATAATGTAAAAGATAATCCCAAGCTCTTTCCGATAGTAACGCTCATTATTATGGACACTTTCATTCAGAAAATGAGACTCAGAAAAGACCGCAGAAAAGCCTTAATAATCGAAGAAGCATGGAAGGCCATTGCTAGTAAATTGATGGGTGGATACATTCTTTATTTATATAAAACGGTGAGGAAATTTTGGGGAGAAGCGGTGGTGGTAACGCAGGAACTGGATGACATTATTGGAAATGCAGTGGTTAAAGATTCCATCATCAATAATTCGGATACATTTATTTTGCTTGACCAGACGAAGTTCAAAGACAACTTTGATAAAATCGCTTCATTGCTATCGCTCAATAAAGTAGAGCAAAACAAGATTTTTACCATCAACAATCTCAACAACAAATTCGGGAGAAGCCGATTCAAAGAATTTTACTTAAAAAGAGGTTCAAAAGGAGAGGTCTATGGAAATGAAGTTTCGCTTGAACAATATCTCACCTACACTACAGAAAAACCGGAAAAATCGGCAGTTGAATATTATGTGCACCAATACGGAGACTATGATGAAGCATTGCGCAGAATAGTTGGTGATTTAAAAACCTTCGGAGACAGTCTGGAAAACTTAGTGTCACTCGTGAATTTATACCAAAATCCTTTAGATCAAAAAATCAATTCCTTTTATAGAATGATGAAAAAAGAGAACAAAGGAAAGAATGTTTTTAAAATCATTTCACAGCAACTGGAAGACCGTAATATCAGTTTTTCAGAATTAATCAGTAAACAAAATTACGCTTATGAAAACGTTTAAACCTATAAATTTCCCAAGAGGATTTCGTCACGTTTCATCTCTGGCGAACCATATTATATTGAAGGTTTTTCTACTAATTTTCTCCCTCTGGGGGACAATGGGATTCGCCCAAAACACCTACATCGACCCTACGGTAACAGCGGCAATGATTCTTTATTCTGAAAATCTAAAAGCCAAGCAGAACGAAGTCATTGAGGAAACTTCAAAATTAAAGGACGCACAGACCTGGGTGGGAACACAGATGGTAGCGGCTAATGACATTCAGAATAAAATTCTGAAGGGTTTAAAAGAGGTTTCCGGCACTTTACAAAATGGAATCCAAGCACAGGAAATCTACTCTGAGCTCAATAAATGTTATGCTTATTCATCACAAGTGGTACAACTAGCATCAGAACATCCTGAGTATGCCATTTTTGGGGTGAAAGCTTCACAAAAAACGTATGAGCAAAGTCTCAAGATAGTGAACGATGTTTCTGATATTCTAGCCTCCGGAGAGCTGAATCTGGCTACTGCAGGAGATAGATATAAAATTTTGCATAATATTTCCGGTAATGTGAAAAATCTGAAGCTTTGGCTTTTAGCAATCAAACTGCGATTAGAAAAAGCAAACCGATTAGGATTCTGGAATTCTATTAATCCATTTGCAGGGTACATCAATACCGATAAAGGGATTGTTGAAAACATAATGAACAGGTACAAACGGAATTTTTAATTTTTTCTATTATGAAAAAAAGAATTCTTTTCAGCCTATTTATTCCCGCTGTTTATTTTGTGTTGACATCCTCCGGTGGTGGCTCTACACCAGCTTGGCAACAGGAAAATGTTTCCTTTCCGATGATGGATATAGAGATCAATGCCACGATGAAAGAACACGACAGGCAAAAAGAAATGCGACAAAAACAAACAGCAAATGCTACCGTAGAAACTGCCAACAGAGCCCAATGGAACCAGTTCAAAGATAAGATTACCAAAGTTCAGGACAGATTGCGAATTGTTTCATTTGCCATTCAAGCTATACCAACCGGAATTACAATGAGCAGGGAAATAACGAAGATAACAAACAATCAGACCGCCACTATCAATGAGATAAACGATGCTCCTTATTCCATTATAGCTGTTTTGCCTTCTCAGGTTCAGTTTGTTGATGATCTGCAAATGGTAACACGGCTTGTAACCGGGATCATTTTGTCTTACGGAGCCATTAACCAAATGGAAAAATCAGAACGTAAAGTGTTATTAGAATATGCTTTGGGCGAAGTAAAAACATTGAGCAGGAATTCCACGCATATGCTTTTGAAGATAAGGGATATTAAAGCCAAGATAAAACGCAACAAAAGAGCCTTTCAATATTATGTCAACAGAGATAAGCAAGTGGTTGAGAACATAATGAGTCACATCAAATCCTTTTAGAAATGAAGAAATTAATGACCATTGGAATTGTGGTATTTTCAGGAATCACTGTTAATAGCCAGCAAATAGTTATCAACGACAAACTTCTGTCACAAATTACCGTAAACCACGGCGTCCGATTAGGAAGTGAGCAAACTTTTCTGGATTCATATAAAAAGCAAAAAGAACTGTATGATGATGTCAACAATAAAATTACGCAGATCATAGCCATCCAGGAGTATATCTATCAGCAGTTGAAGAATGTGAATTCAGCCCTGACCCAGAGTAAAAAACTCATTTATCTCTATCAGTATTTGGGTAAAATAGTGACGAACTCCAATAAGATGCTGGATCTATCCACACAGCATCCTGAATATTCTGTACTCATTTCAAAATATTATGTTGAAATCGGGAAGCAGACGATGAAGCTTCAACAAGAAGTTACCCAGGACATTCTCAATGAAGACAAAGATTTTTTGATGGATGCAATGGATAGGGAAATGCTTATTGAAAAGATATTTACCCGTGTCAGAAACATCAACGGAAATATTCTGTACATCAATCTACGATTGGAGAATGCCAAGAAAATCCCTTATCTGTATCAGGTTCCGGTTCTCCGTAATTACATCAATATTGACAGAGCCATTGTCGGAGACATTATCACAAAATACCACTACATCTTTAATTAAAAATTATGGAAAATCTACTGAGGAAAATAAGCTTATTTCAGTTCCTCTTGCTTGCAACCACTGTGTTTGGACAATTAAGTGTAAAGAGATTGAATGACCCTTCCATTGTTGCCCAGCATAAAAGAATGGTCTTTCAAGATTGGGGAGATTGGAGGCCTTACCCAAAGTATTTTTTAGGAATCCAAACCAATTTTGCCTATGCAACAGTTTGGGGAATTTGGGCTCCAAAAATCAACAGGGATTATAAAGATGGGGAAGACATTCGACCATTAAAACCGACAGGAGTGCAAAATCAAAGATTCGCTCAGTTAAAATTTCAGGAGGAAGAAGCACAAAAAATAAAAGCTGCTTCAGATACCATTCATAAAAGAAGCGTTCAGGATTTTGCCCATTGGACATCCGCTACTGTTGATGCCGATCCACTTTGGCTGCTGTATTACAAACGAATGCTAAAACCTATTACTGAATTCCCCGATACACCGCAAAATTTTATCGAGTGGCGATTGAAAGACCAGCAAACGTTTGAAACACTTAGCACTACAGGCACCATAAGAAGATTTCAGGAAGAATTGGATCTCATCAAAGAAAAATATTCAATGTCGAGAAGTATGGATATGCCAAGGGGAAAACGATTCATTATGTACCACGAAACCCTTATCAAATGGAGAAAATTTGTAACGGAATTAAGGAAGCACAATAATAAGACAACACTTCTTACAGATTATAAAAATATTTTGAAAAACCATTCAAATTATGCCTTACCACCGGGATGGATACCTGCTTCAGACCAGCAGATCGTTCACAATGTGATGAGCCAATATAAACACCGATATTAAAAATGAATAAAACGATAACCGTAACTTTTTGCGTATTCGCAATTCTACTGCCTGTCATGGGTTTCGCCCAAACAGACGGCGATTACAGTAATCTACTCCAATTTTTAAAAGGAGATGGCGCCTTTGAAAAATGGTTTATGGAGGTTTTTACCAAATTAGATAATAGTGTACAAGATAGCGCAGCAGGATCTGCTTTGGTAGGAAAAGCGATAGGCGGATTAGGCGCTCTTATGTACCTCGGATATATGGGTTGGCAAATGGCAGCAGGAGATAGAGAATGGGAAATCACTCCAATGCTGAAACCAATTCTGATCGGATTTACGCTTGTTTATTGGAGTGGATTTGTCAGTATGATTCAAGCGCCATTTGAGGCCATTGCCGAACCCGGAATCTCAATTTTCAGCGAAATCGAATCGGAAGTCAATGATCTACGGGTTGAAAGATTTAAAAAACAGCAACAATTATTGGATGCTGTTATAAAACTGAAAGCGGAAGAAGATGCGAAGCAGGAAGTCATTGAGAATACCACTGAAGATGCTGATGATTCGTGGTTTGATATCAGTGAGGGATTGGATAAATTGATTCAGCCTATCAAAGAATGGTCAATACGAATGGAATTCCAAATGCAAAAATTAGTCGCAGAACTCATTGAGTTTTGTTGCCTTTCCATTCTTAGGATTTGTGTATATCTCATTTTCTTCATTCAAAAAATATGGTCTTACATTTTAATCATTTTAGGACCGATAGCTGTTGGAATGGCTCTTATTCCCGGATTTGAAAATTCATTATACAGTTGGGTCTCAAAATTCATCAACATTAATCTTTACACATTTGTTGCCTACACGATCATCAACATCGGTCAGCAATTGATCGCTTCCGGTTATACAATGGAGATCGAAAGGTATGATACCTTATTATCCAATGGAACCATTACCAACTTAGACGCTTTAATGGTCTATGTGAGTAATTCGGGAATGATTTATAACCAGCTCTTTACCTGTGTTGCCTATGTTGTAACAGGCATCGGAGTTTTAATGACCCCTACAATTGCAGACAGTATTGTTTCAGCCGGAGGGGCGGGAGCGATGACTAAAATGAAAAGTGCAGCAGGAAAAATGGCAAGCAGTGCAAAGACAGCAATATTGGCAGCTAAAACAGGTGGTGCATCTGTAGCAGCAGCCACAGCAAAAAATGCAGCAGCAGGTTCAGCATCGGGAAGAGTTCAAAGAGCGCTGAAAAATGGAAAATAACCTCAAAAAAATACCAAAACAAAATGCTTATCAAAAATATAGAACAAAGAATTAAAATCAACAAGGTCATTTCAATCTCAACCATTGTTTTTGCCGTTTTCATTGTCATTGCCGGATTTTTCTTTGCATACAGAATGATTGAGGATTCCAGAAAATCAATTTACATTTTAGACAATGGCGTTCCGGTTCTTGCCAAGCAAACGGACGTACTACTGAATCGACCTGTAGAATACAAAGCGCAAATAGAACTTTTCCACCGATTGTTTTTTACGCTCGCACCAGATGATACCTATATCAAAGATAATATTCAAAAGTCATTGTATCTCATAGATGACAGCGGAAAAAAAGAATATACCAACTTAAAAGAAAAAGGTTTTTACAATCAGATCATCGCCTCCAGTTCGATGGTAAGTATCCATACCGATTCAATTGCACTCAATATGGAACAGGAGAAATTCTCTTTTTTCGGGAAACAAATGATCACAAGAAAATCTTCCGTCATTACTAGGAAGCTGATTACCGAAGGATTTTTTGAAGACATCATCAGAAGTCCCAATAATCCTCACGGCGTGATCCTTAAAAACTGGCGGATCATCAATAACGAAGAACTATCCAATCAAAACAAAAACTCTTACTAAAAATGGAAACTACATTTAAAAAAAAAGGTCAGAAATGGCTGCAGTGGGCAGTTCAACATCCGAAGAAATTCTTCACGTATTCAATGATTCTACTGTCGGTTTCATTTATTGGGTCTCTCATTCAAGGTGTTTTTTTTCCTTCAGAAACAGCATTTAAAATAAGGCCTCCGGTTTTATACTCTAAAAACAAGACCACTCAAAATCTGACAGCAAACAATGATAAAGAAATGGAGAAAATCGTGACGGAATTGAAAACTTTAAAAATAAAAAGAGACCAAAACGCACTGAACAAAGAAGACAGCTTACGAATTGACTATCTGTTCAACCAATACCAAAAATTAAAAAATGGCCGGTAGCACCGGAGGCAATTTATATAAAAATTAAAAATAAATGAAAAAAATAAATTTTAAAGAAAAAAAATATGTTTTGCCACTATTGGCTTTACCATTTCTTTTTCTTTTCTGCTATGTAGGAGCGCAGTTTGTCAAAGAAGACACGTCTGAAAAAGAGAAACTAAAAGAATTGTCTATTTCACTGGGCGATACGCAAGATTCGATTATGACCAAAAATGATGCTTACGATGCGTTTTTCAAAAAAGAGGACAACCGAACAATGCTTGGTGGATTGGACAAAGAACAAGATAGTTTGTTAAACTATGATGACCAATTGTCATTGGCACAAAAAAGAAAAATTGATTCCTTAAAAGCAGAAAACGGAAGACAAAACAGATACCAGACGAAAGAAAATCAATCCTCGTATTACAAACCAAATCAATCACAAAGGGATGACAAAGATTACAATAGGTCTTCTGAGATTATAAAAATGCTGAATGACAAATCTTACGGAAAGCCAGAAAAAGATTATGCTTTAGAAAATCCGAAAACCAATACTCAAACTACCCAACCAGACCCTGTAAAATATCTGAAAGAACAAATGCTTGTGATGGATTCTTTAGAAAAGTCCCGTGATCCTGAGTACCAAAACAAACTTGCTGCAGAACAGAAACTCAAATCAAATAAGGATAAGATGGATGATTTTCTCAATTCAACTTTCAATGTGAGCAAATCCGGAATCAACAGTGGTTTCAATGCTTTCTATAAAGAGAAGGAAAATAGTTTTATCAAGGCGGTCATTGACGAAAATAACAAAGGGTTTTTAGGAAGCAGGATCAGGTTCCGCTTGTTGGAAGACATCTTTGTTGGAAACAAAAAAATAACAAAAGGTTCCATTTTATATGGTCAGATCTCAGGATTTTCAATGCAACGAGTTAATCTCAATATTGTTTCGGTCTTTACTAATGGAGAAATCTATCCGGTCAATCTATCTATTTATGATGTTGACGGTATGAAAGGATTGTACGTTCCACAAAGTGTTTTCAGAGATATGATGCGGGAAATGGGAAGTAACTCTGTACAAGGCACTCAGATGGATATGGGCGGAAAAGGATTCTTCTCAAGTATTGGATCCAGCCTGTTTACATCAACATCCAAATCTATTGCCAACCTGATCAAAGAGAACAAAGCAAAATTGAAGTACAATTCTTATGTCTTTCTCATCGACGAAAAACAATTGAAAGATTCACAAAACCAAAAAAAATAAAACAATGAAAACTTTATTATACACGCTTTTAATTTTCGTAGCAAACTTACTCACTGCAAAAACAGCAACCAAAGAGCAAATTATTTCCGACTTACCGGAAATTGAAATTACTGAAGGAATCAACCTGCATATTATTTCGCCGGAACCCATTCAGTATGTGGATCTGTCAACAGAAAAACTGACTGGAGATCTTCCAACTACCAATATTGCCAGAATAAAAATCACAGACCATCCTGATTCTGACGAGAAAGGAAAAATCAAAACACCATCTGTTTTTTTTAATGGTAAGAAAATCGGAGTGATAACCGTTGTTGCTCAATCTTTCATCGCACAGTATAAAGCTGTTTACAGAAACCAGGACAACCTCAATACGATTACCAATATCCATATTCAACCCGAAGCGATGCAACCTATAGAGTTTGATAAAATGGTTTTCTCAAATCTTGAATTGCGAAAATTTGCGATGGATATTATTCAAAAAAAATCTGAGAAAAATCCAATTAGAGAAGAGAAAAATTTAAAACTCAGCTTTCAACTCAATAATGTATATGTGATAAGCGATTACATCTTTTTGGATATGACTATCAAAAACAATTCTAATCTGAGCTATGATATTGAGGATTTGAAATTTTCGTTAGAAGACAAAAAAATCCACAAAGCAACAAACAACCAAAGTGTAGATCTGACGCCCATTTTACAACTCAATCCTCAAAAGCACTTTAGGAAAAATTTTAGAAACGTTTATGTTTTCAAAAAATTTACCTATCCAAACAGTAAGGTAATGATGATTCGCCTCATTGAAGAGCAACTCTCCGGACGTACCATAGAAATGAAGGTCAATTATTCTGAAATTCTTAAAGCCGATACCTTTTAATTTAATGATTTATACAATGGAAAATTTTTCAATTACACTATGCTTCGCGCTCTTGCTATTAATATTTACCTACCATTCTATTTTGATAATCATTTTTTCTAAAAAACGAAAATTACTCATAAATGACTATGAAAAGCTATTAAACCTTAAAGATTGGTATGAGAAAATATCTGAAGAAGCAAGCCGCTCATACATTATTGAGAGAGTCGAAAAAAGAGGAAATGAGCTAATTAATCAATTGAATCTGTTGAATTCCAATCTTATTGCAATAATAAGAAAAGCAAAAAAAATTGCAGGAACAGCAACAAAAGCTACACAGTAACCTATTAGAAGAACACAAATTACTGAATCAATACTTCGAAAATTATTCTTAATGCAAGAACAACAACATCAAATCAAGATCTATGGCTTTCTACAAAAAGCTGTCTATGCAGTCGTTGCATTAGATTGTGCTTCGCTTTTTTACCTTAATGCTGATGTTCGGGTATTATCAAACTTGTTAAAAAATTTTTCAAAGCTGAGTTTTATTTACCCGCCCATCAATGCCAAATTTGCAACATTAATTTTGATTGGATTAGTAGCTGTAGGAACAAAAGCCAAGAAAAAGAAAGACCTTAATATTAGTAAAGAAATTATCGCTCCTATGATTTTCGGACTGCTGATGATTTTCTCTTCGCTGATATGGCAAAATGAGGCAGGAAATGCAACACTTCCAAAAGTATTTCCCGGCTTCAATCTCTATCAGGTAATTTATGCTGTTCTTTCTTTTTTGGGAGCCGTTATCCTTCAAATGGGTGCAGACAGTATTTCAAAACTGATGCAGCAGAAAATGGGAAAAGACCGATGGAATGTAGAGGAAGAATCCTTCGATCAAAACCAGGAGTTAGTGAACACTGACACATCGATCAACATTCCTTACATCTTCAGATATAAGAATAAGACATATAAAGGGTATATTAATATTGATCCTTTTAGAGGAACAATGGTCATCGGAACACCGGGTTCAGGGAAGTCGTTCGGTGTCATCAATCCTGCCATAAGACAAATGATCGCAAAAGGTTTCTGTCTCTGCATCTATGATTTTAAGTTCCCGGATTTAGCCCAAATTGCTTATTATCATTATCTATTAAAGAAACAAAAAGATCCCAATTACAAACATCAATTTTATGTTATCAATCTGAATGAAGTTGAAAAATCAAAACGAGTTAACCCGTTTCATAAAAAGTACATCCAAACTTTGGCAGAAGCCCAGGAAATGGCAGAATCGATGGTTTCATCTTTACAGAAAGGAGGTTCCAGTTCCGGAGGTGGTTCTGAAGCTTTCTTTACCCAATCTGCGATAAATTTCCTTTCGTCCTGCATTTATTTTTTTGCAACATTCGAAAATGGAAAATATTCTGATTTACCTCATATTCTTTCCTTTATGAATAGAAGCTATAAAGAAATTTTCGATACTCTTTTTACCAATGAAGAAATTTTCTCTTTGCTGTCACCTTTCAAGACGGCCTATGACAACAAAGCATTTGACCAATTGGAAGGCCAAATCGGAACACTCAAAATTTTCCTTTCAAGATTGGCAACAAAAGAAAGTTTTTGGGTGTTTTCAGGAGATGAAGTAGAATTGAAGATAACCGACAGAGATAATCCTTCTATTATTATTCTGGCATCAGACCCGGGAACACAGGATATTAATTCTGCATTGTATTCTTCGGTATTAAACAGGACTTTAAGATTGATCAATTCCAAACACAATTTACCGGGAGGAATTATCGCAGACGAATTTCCGACGATTTATATTCATAAAATTGATAACATCGTAGCAACTGCAAGGAGCAATAGGGTTGCAGTTTTATTAGGGCTTCAGGAACTACCACAACTTCGACAATTTTATAAAAAAGAAGTAGCAGATACCATTTCTGCAATTGTTGGAAATATTCTTTCCGGTTCCGCCAGAGACAAAAATACGCTCGATTGGCTGGAAAAACTATTCGGAAAAATAAAACAGAAGTCATACTCACAATCTATTTCCCAGCAAGGAACGACCACCAGTATCAATGAAAAAATGGACAATATGATTCCTGCCGGAAAAATTGCGGCTCTGAAAACAGGAGAAATGGTTGGAATGATCGCACAGGGAGAAGAAAACGCTGCTGAGGAATATAAAACGTCTGCAATTAGGGGTAAAATAAATTTGGATATGAAAGCCATTCAAGAAGAAGAAAAACACTATGTGAAAATGCCCTCTTATTATTCTTTTGTAGATAAAAAAGGAGTTAACCGCAAAGAAGAAGTGTTGATGACCAACTTTAGAAAGATCAACAAAGAAGTGGAACTCATTGTGAATGAAAATATTAAAGCTGCATAAAATGAAAAAACTAAAATACACATTTACCTTGATGGCGCTGTTTTACAGTTGTTTATCATCTGCGCAATTTAATACGATTACACCAACAATACCGAAAAAATCTGAAAATCCAAAGCTATCCGAAAAATCTAATATTGAAGATCCAGTAAAACAAAAGAATGCTAAGAAATCTTGGAAGCAAGTTTTAAATATCACCACAAAATCAGATTTAAAAAATGAAACCAAAGGTTCGACGAAGTGGTTAACGAGTCAAATTGATTCTTTGAAAATGTTGATTAAAGAATCTAGCAGTGTAAATGAAGTACGAAAAAATGAGTTTGAAAAACTGAAAGATTCCTTGGTGCTGCAATCACTGAATAGAGTAGAAGAGGCACAGCAAACATCAAAAAAACAAAACTTTTCTACAACGTATGATTTCGTAGATGAGCCGGCGGCATCTTTTTCAAAAATTGTGATGCCCCTTAAAAACAAAATTACAGTTACATCTTCTTACGGGACAAGAACGCATCCTATTTTCAGAACAAAAAAAACGCACAACGGTATCGACTTAAAAGCCAGTTATGAAAATGTTTATTCCGTTTTGGACGGAATTGTTACTGCAACAGGTTGGGATTCTAAAGGCGGTGGAAATTACATTAAAGTAAAACATTTTAACCGTTTCGAAACCTCGTACCTACATCTCTCAGAAATATATTATCGAGTTGGAGAAAAAGTAAAAGCGGGATTCATCATTGGAAAAAGTGGGAATACCGGAAACTCTACGGGTCCACATCTGCATTTTTCGGTGAAAGAATTTGGACAGAGCATCAATCCTTCTCATTTCTTAAATGACCTCATAAAAGTAAACAATTTAATAGCAAACCATTATGAACACTAATACTTTACCAACAGACGAACTAAAGAAATATGGAATTATTAATGAAGATAATTCTTATTCAAAAAAACTAAATGCGGATGATATTCAGAAGTTTCTACAAGGATATACCATCGTTGCGGATAACGACAAAAGCAGAGCAACTTTTCAACTGACTGATAATAATACCAAACTGAAGGTCATCCATTTAGAACGAGACAAAAACCTACCGGAAATACTTAAAAACAGTAAGGACAGAGTTGAATATACCGATATTCAAAAGGTCTCTAACAATCTGTTGCCGGAATTTTCGACGCTTGAAAAAAAAGCTTTCATTTTCGACAAAGAAACCAATAAGGTAGTAGAATTCGATTTCATTAAAAATGCAAGAGAATTGACCGCAATTATTGCCGACAAAAAGAATACCGAAGAACTTAACCGTTACATAGCAGAACTTCTAAAACTTAAATCTTTTCTGCAAGATAAAATAGTTCAGTTCCCAGAAATGGCAAAAGAAATTACGAATGATTTGAATATTGTGTCCAAAGAATTCAATACGGTTGCTGGAATCTCTGAAAAGCAAAATCACTCTCAAAAACAGGAAAAATCAGACGTACAACTGAATGTGAACGACCCCGATGTCTATCAAGATGCCAATCGAATGAGAGAGGAGGAAAGCCAAGAGCAGGACGAGGAAATACAAAAGTCAAGAGGTTTTAGAAGATAGCTTAATAGGTGGAAAAAATGGAAGATAATCTAACCTGGTTTGATAAGAATATAACTCCAAGAACAGGAGCCTATAAAAATTTTGTAAAAGAAATGGAAAGTATGTCACCTGAACAGTTTTTTCGGGACGGAGAGAGGCTGTTTACTGATAAAGAGAAAAAGTTTATGGTAATTCACCAATCTAAGGGAAGAGCAGTTATCATAGGTTCAAATTTCACATTGAAAACAATTTTTCATTCAAATCCCGATCTCGTTACTAAGGATACATTTAACAATCCTGCTGAATTAGTCAGATTTATTGAAAAGCAACAACTAGCCAATAAACATTTGATTTTGCAAAATAACAGGGAGTCTACTGAAATCACTGTAAGTAGCGAGTCAAAAAAGCAGAAATTTCTTTCTGATCTCTGGGCTCAGGAATTGGAAAAAAAAACTGATTTAAGTTCCGGATTGACCTATACACAAATTGATGAAAAGCAAGCTCATCATTATCGAAATTATGAAGTTGAAGCTGCAAAGATATCATTAGAAGGGATTCATCAAATTGAAATGACTGATCTGGAAGAAAATGCAGACTTTTTTTCAGATGAAGGCTTTGAAGAAAATTTAATCCCTGCATCTGACCTTCCGGACGGCTGGACCTGGAACGATTACGATGATGGAAGTGGCTCGCTGAAGAGTCCAAGCGGTCATAGGTATTACAGCTATGATCTGCAAACTCAGGAATATACACTACCGTACGGTCGGCGAGAATGGACAGGTATGAGAGATTTTTATAATGAACCACAAACTTTGCACGACTTTAAAATATATGCGGAAGGAGACATAAAGGAAAAAGCAGTCAAAAATAATCTTTATCCGAAACTTTCCGAAGAGGAAAAAAATGATATTCTCAATTACAGGATCTTTATGAAAGAAAACGAATTCATACTGGAGAACTTGCAGATCACAGCGAACCAAAGAAAAGCTTATTCAGAAAAAATGGAATTCGGAACAACAGATGGAGATTATTCTCTTACAAAGGCACAAATGGACACAATCCCAAATGTTATTGATGGTCATACGTTGTCAAAAAATGACAAATACGAATTGGCTTTCGACCTATTGGAAAAACAGCTATATGGGGAATCCTACGAATTATTGGATAGCGGTGAAATTCTAAAAAATTATCTCGATGAAAATGTTTTTTCAAGACACAGAATATTAACAATGAATGATATAAAGTTTAACAATCAAAACCCAAACATTATGGAAACACAAAAAGAACATGAACCATCTCAGTATCCGAAACTTCAATTAAAATATCTTGGTTTCGGAGAAGGAGAACAACTGCACAAAGATTTAGAAAACGGAATTAATGCTCCTGAAAAGGAGTTTGAAATTAAGACCACTTCGGAAAAAACCATGCCCGGAAATGAAGTTGAATTTACATTAAAATTTAATAAAATCGAAAATGGGAGCGTTTTTATGAATTTTTACAATGCTAAACTCAAGAAAGAAAATGGAGACATTTTATCCCATAATTTCCCGGTTAACAGAGTAAATACATTTACAGCTAAAGAAGCTATTAACCTTTTAGAAGGGCGCACAGTTAAAATAGAATTTCACAATCCGAAAACAGAAAAAATAGAACCTGCATTTGCCAAGCTCAATTTTAACGAACCCAAAACGGAAAAAGAAAATTACAATTTCCAGAATTTTTACAAAAATTATGGTGTTGATACGGCTCAGATCGTAGAAAAATCCAATCTGATCTTTGATAAACCGGAATGGAAGGAAAACACCATAAAATCTTTGGAAAAAGGAAATATTGTTAAGGTAAAATTTGAATTAGATGATAAAATATTAGAAGGTAAAGCGGTGCTGAATCCGCAGTATAAAAATCTAAGCCTATACGATCAGGATATGAACAGAATCAACACCAATAAACCTTTAGAAGGATTGGAACAGGATAACAAGCACGAAAAAAACAATGTGAAGGAACAAAGCATTAAACGATAGATAAGACTTACAACCAATCATTTATATCCCAGCGGTAAGTCAAATTAATTTGGCTACCGCTTTTTTTAAATCTACCAAAATGAAAAAACTTATAATACTTCCCTGTTTATTTTTACTACTTGCCCTTATTTCCTGCCACAAAGAAATCAAATCCGAAAAAGGAGGAATCGATGTTTTCTCCAATGTGTATTTTGATGTTTCCAAAAATCTGAACAACATCCAAAGTTTTCATTTGTCAAGCCTTAATTATTCGCGAGATTCTATTATAGAAAGGATTCCGGATGCTGATGCTCCCGAAATAACCCAACAGATTTATTTCATTAAAGATTCATTGTGCTATACCATTGAAAATGAAAATCCGGGCAAAATTATTCTGTCAGACGTCATAAAAAAACAAAAGCCGCTTTCGGTTGAAGAGAAAAAACGAGGAACATTGTTTTCTCAGGAAAAAATCCCCAATTACAGAAACAGAAAAAATCTGAGTGATACGGTTTTGTTTAAGAAAAAATACAAACGATTTGAAATCAACTCACCTTGGATGTACACCCGGTTTTACATTTATCCAACGGACACTATTTTACCGTACTCTATTTACAAACACGTGGAAAAGGACTACCAAGGTAGGCTTGAAAGGATTGATTCTTACAATAAAAAGACGGACATATTCGTGACGCTTCAATTGATAGCAAGAAAAAACTGGGACAGTGAAGCCAAAGAAATTTTTGAATTTAACCACTTCATAAAAAGCAGAAAAAGTGAAAGATGAAGATTTTTTTAATGAGATAAATAATGACATTTCTGTAGTTGAAGGAAATAAAAAGGAACTTATTGTTTTCACAAACAGTAAGGATATGCTTTCATTCTTGGAGCTTCTTCAAATGAATAAGAAAGTCAATAATAGAACATTGATTACGCTTAATTCCGGTTCAAATAGCAAAAAGTTCCTCAATAGATATCAGAATTATGATGGTAAAATGTTTCTTTGTCTTACCGGGGACAGAACGGGAAATGCAATAACCATGAAAATTCTTACAGAATTTAATGGCAAAAATATCAAAGACGTTCGTCCGTTGTATGAAATTTCTGAAAATGGGAATCAAGACCTAAGCGAATATTTAGACAATAAACTCAATCGTCAAGATAAAAATACTAATTTAGTTGAACCAAAAATTTCTGAAAATGAAAGCAATGCAATTGAATCCGGAAGAACATCCGATTCTCAGCAAGTGGGAAACGGAACACCTGAACAACACACTGGAGAACTTGGCTCAAAAAACCAATCCGAGCAAATCGGAAGTTACGGAAGCGGACAATCATTGGGCAGCAACAATGCTGGAAATGGACTTGCAGGCACAGAGCGGAGCAATTTGGGAAACAGAGACCGAGAAAGAGGATCCGATGGTGGAACACAATCGAAAAATGCTCAAAAAAATGAGGGAAGAGAACATTCCTTGGGCGGAATCATATCCGGGAGACCTGTATCCGATAGACGAAGATCCGAAGGAAGATTTTCCGAGGTAAGCGAAAATTCAACAAATTATGTAGAGCTTGATGCTCTCATTTCAAGATATAAAGACCGAAAACTGAATAATGAACAAGTTGCAGAATTGGTTTCCGCAGCTTGTTTTGTTTCTGACGACCACAAAATCTTTCTAAAGGAAAATCTTAACATCACTGATAATTTAAAAGTAATCTGCAACCAATTCCAAAGTGGTGGAACTTCAAAAGAGGGTAGAGGGATTTTAGATGAATACTACACGCAGGATAAAATCGTTGATGCCGTCCGTAATTTAATCAAAGACCATTTCAAAACCCAAAAAGAAATTTCTATTTTAGAACCTAGTATTGGAACCGGAAATTTCATTTATGCTACTCACCGATTATCTGTAAATTCTAAAATTACAGGTTTTGAAATCAACGAGACCACCGCAAAAATTGCCAAAATTCTACATCCCGAGGCGGACATTAATCTTCGTTCGTTTGAAACTGAATTTATTGATGATCGAGGTAATAGAAAAGACTCAAAAGATTTTTCAGAAAAGTATGATTTGGTCATCGGGAATCCGCCCTATGGTGAACATCGGGGACTTTACAAGGGGTTGGGAGAGGAGCCTAAAATTTCAAAATACGAAGATTATTTCGTTAAACGGTCTTTGGATTCACTAAAACCTAATGGAGTTTTGGCAATGGTACTTCCATCATCTTGGCTGAACCGTCGAAGCAATTTAAAAAATGCCAATATTCTGGAAGGTTTCCGCTTACCCAATGGAGCTTTTGCAGGAACACAAATCGGAACCGACATTATCATTCTAAGAAAAAACACTCAAAATATCTCTACTGATATTTCTAATTATTTCGATGATAACCCAGCAAGAATTTTGGGTGAAACCCGAGAGAAAACCAACCGGTTCGGGCGATTAGAAAAATATATTCGCGGAAATTTAGATGAAGCTTTATTTAAGATTGACCAGTTTAAAAATAGGATAGAAACCCAACGGATCGGAAATCTGTTTGAAGATTTGTTTTTAGAGGAAGAAGCTAAAGTTGAAAATAAAGTTTCTGTACCTAAAAAAGGGATTGCAGAAATTGAAGATCCTGCGAGGATTGAAAACAAAAACAAAAATAAAAATGAACTCAATGTAACAGAAGCTCAAGAAAAAATTGACCAAGTACTTTCCAAACTCAATGACATTAAGTTTAAATCTCCCACAATTACGACTGAAATTAGCAAGTATGAAAAACTGCGCAAAGATCTAATCACAAAGCCGACATCGTTTTCTGATGAAAAATTAAAAGAATTGATTGAAAAAAGTGACAGGATTATTTCTATTCACAATATAAAAAATCAGACTGAGTATAAAATTCAGTCAAAACCCGAACTCAAAAAAGGTGTTTTAAAATATCAATTCTCCAAACAGGATAGAATTGTCAATACTTCATTACAAAACAGTTCTGATATTACAAAAGAACAAATTGAAGCATTCAGAGATACGTCTTATGACGGCACATTAAATAATCGCGGAAAGCATTATAGGTTTGCCAACTTCATTGATGGAAACTGGGTTCACGATTTTTATTATACTGAAGGAAATATTTACGCGAAACTGGAACAATTGGAGTGGGATTTTTCTGATAAAAATGCAGTTGGAGGAACAGAAAATCAATACGAAAAACAAAAAGCATTATTAGAAAATGTCCTACCAAAAGCGAAATCGCTAGATGAGATTTATATCAGTCCGAACCACGAGTTCGTACACAAATTTGAGCTAGGTCAAATAGAAAAAGACCAATATAATCACATTACAAAACGTACCGAATCGGTCATTGTAGATTACAATCTTGCGGAAAAATTTAAAGATTTTGTAGGCACCTTGTCAAGTGAAGCGTTTGCGGGTTCTTCAGCTTGGGAAGTGCGAAGCTTTGTAGATAATGAAACGGTTACAGGAAGCGATAAAGAGAGGAATGCGCTAATCAGAGAAAGACGAAAAGCTGCTGCGAATGATTTGTTTTACAAATTTGTCCGGGAGGAACTTTCCGATGATATTAGAACTCGTTTTGTAAAAGAGTTTAATCGAAATTACAATAATATCCACGTTCCGGATTATTCTAAGTTCCCATTATTTTCAAGAATTTATCTGCATTTCAAAGGTCAGGAATTGCGTTTGACCGAAGTTCAGAAAGCAGGAATCGGAAGACAGACCACAAAAGGAGTAGGGCTCTTAGCGCACGAAGTGGGTTTTGGTAAAACATTATCAGGAATCCTTTCTATGCACGAAGCAATGGAAAGGGGAAATGCGAAAAGACCAATCATTGTTGTCCCGAATGACAATATTTTGAAACAATGGGTGGAAACGATTTTTGAAACGATTCCCAATGCGAAAGTTAATGTTTTAGGGAATTTGGGGAAAGATTATGATCTCTCAAAATTTGACAACAAAGACGGAGAAATTACCATCGTTACTTATGAAGGTTTTAATAATATCGGGTTTTCATCAGAAATAACCGAAGAACTTTCTTCAAAATTCAGCTACATCTCTACAAGCGAACTGAAAGGTGTTACCAATACGGAAAGAGACCTCCAAATTGAACTTCAGAAAGAAAAGGAGATCGAGGGAAAAATGAAACGTGGTAAAATCTATGATTGGGAAGATTTTGGATTCGACCATTTGACCTACGACGAAGTTCACAATGCCAATCACATTGTAGGAAAAGTAAAAGTAGAAGACCGAAGATTTGCGTCCGATTTTAGAAGCCAAAACCAACAGACTTCTAACTTGGGAATCAATACCTGGATGGCAGCTCAGTACATTCAAGACAAAAATGACGGAAGAAATGTAACCTTGCTTTCAGCAACGCCTTTTACCAACAAGCCTTTGGAATATTATTCCATTCTTTCTTTAATAGCAAATAAAAGATTAGAAGAATCGGGATATTTTAATGTGAATACATTCTTCGAGACCTTTATGGAAGCGGATAATGATATGGAAATTGATGCAAAAGGTGATGTGAAGTTTAAAGCCAATGTTCGGAGATTTAAAAACAATTCGCTGTTTCAGCAATTACTTTCGGAATTCATTGATATAAAAGGAGAAGAAGACAATCCTGAATTGATTCGTCCGAATAAAATTAACAAAGAGTATAAAATTGAGCAGAATGATCTGACAAAAGAACAATATGACATGCTCAATGAAAATTTCAGCGAAACTGAAAAGGGAGCAATTCTTACGCATATTCTTAACGCCCGACTGATTGCAATTTCGCCGTACCTATCACCATATTATGATGGAGAAGAGCCTTATGTAAAAGAATTTATAGAAAATTCTCCCAAGCTGAAACAGACGATGGATTTAATTCATCAAAATAAAAAAGACATTCCGGAATCCGGACAAATCATTTATTCTGAATTGGCGGTTGCTCAATTTCCAAAACTAAAAGAATATCTCATTAAAGAAATCGGTTACAAACCTGAAGAAATAGGAATTATTACTGGAGCGACCAATAAAAATCAGAGAATTTCTATTCAAAATGATTTTAATGAAGGAAAAATAAAAGTGGTTATTGGAAGTGAGGCCATTCAGGAAGGAATGAACCTTCAGGAACAAACAACAGATGTTTATATGCTTACATTACCCTATAATTTTACTTCACTCCGACAAGTGGAAGGACGAGCGTGGAGACAAGGAAATAAAAACGAAAATGTGAGAATCAATTTTATGCTGGCTAATGACAGTATCGATGTTTTTATGCTTCAGAAATTACAGGCTAAACAGGCAAGATATTTAGAGGCAATGAAAAAAGGTGCTGATCTGCTGGATATATCAGATATCAGTACCCAAGAACTTAAAACATCCATCATCACCAATCCTGAAACTCGAGCCAATATCGAGATTGAACTGATGAAGAAAAGAATTGAAGTCGAGAAAAATAAATATTTAGCTGATAGTGCTTTTGTGCTAAGAAAATACGAAGATGTTTTGAAAGTAAAAGAGTTGGTGACCAAAGCTGAACATTCTTATAACAGGATTGAAGGTTATTCGAAAAATGGCGATGCAAATGCTGACTATTGGAAAAAAGAATTGCCATCTTATCAAAAAACTATTGAACTTCATAAAGCTCAAGTTCAAGAAGTAATTGAAAATTTAGCTCAGAAAGGAATAGATGTTTCTCAAATTGAATTTCAAACCAAAACTACTGAAGATAAAATTGCAGAACTGGATAAAAAGCTGGAGGAACTTACGGAAACGAGGGAGAATTTAGTGACATTGTATAAAATAGAAAAGGCTGAAATGCTTAAAGCGAATGAAAATAGGGATTATGTGAGGGAAAGGGAAGATGAGAATAGAACTCTCTATAATATTTTAATAAAGGCTAATTCTATTAATGATTTTAAAACTAAAAATTCTTTCGGTATAACAATAAACGAAAATGAAGATGCAAATTTGAAAGATCTCTCAACTGTAATCAGAAAAAGGTAAATGAATCTTATAAATATAGCTAAAGTATTTTGTAAGTCATAGTATATTTCAGATCACTAGTGTAAGCAGATTATTATTAAAACAAAGTTAGAGGGGGGGGAAAGGATCACCTAAATTAAATACTCTGCCTCTGGTGCTTAGAATACGATTTAAATAGAATAAAATATAGCAATTTAAAGAATTTATTCATAATTTTGTAGCGTTGAAAAATTTGAGTAAACATATCAGCTTTGTCATTTTATTGTGTTTGGGCTTTTTCCTAATGCCAAACATAACCTATGCTTGTGCTAAAAAAGCAGTTAAGACAGAGCAAAAGTCCTGCTCAAAAGAACAATCCAAAAAATCAGAAGATAAAATCAGTTGCAAGGACAAGTCCTGTGAAAAATGCAACGATGGTCACGGCTGCAACGGTAAATGTAAACACAGTTCTTGCAAATGTAGCATTTCTTCATCTTCATTTGGTTTACCAATACTTATAGATATAAAAACAGAAAACCAGTTTGCAGAAATTAAAACGCAAAAATTCGGTTTCAAGCAAGCCTATTATTCATCGGGCTTCCATTCCTTTTGGCAACCGCCTAAAATAGGTTAAAAAGATGGCTTGTACGCCACAGTTATGTCTTGTCGAAAGCTAATATTAGTTTTCGTAAAACTCTCTATCCCTTAATAATTTAAAAAATTCAAAATGAAGTCAATATCAAAAATATTGATGGTAATCACCGTATTACTATCAGCCATAAGCAGTTTTGCCCAAATTAAAAATGCAAAAACAGAAACAGTGAAAGTATATGGTAACTGTGAAATGTGTAAAACCACAATCGAGAAAGCAGGAAATGTAAAAAATGTAGCCACAGTAAATTGGAATAAAGATACCAAGATGGCTACAATCGACTACGATAGTAAAAAAACAAATCAGGATGAGATTCTGAAACGTATTGCTTTAGCAGGGTACGACAATGAAAAATTTTTAGCACCTGATGATGTTTATGCAAAGTTATCAGGTTGTTGCCAGTATGACAGGGAACTAAAACCAATTGCCACATCTAAAGATGCAGGTATGGATATGAAAGCTGATCACGCTAACCACAACACCAAAGAAATGCCAGCCACAAATATGGCAACTACCCAAAATGAGCCACAACTGAAAGCTATTTTCGATAACTATTTTTCAGTGAAAGATGCTTTGGTAAAAACTGATGCAGGCACTTCATCTGCAAAAGCTGCTGAATTATTAAAGGCAATAAAAGCTATAGAAATGACAAAACTTTCCAACGAAGAACATACCGTCTGGATGAAAATAATGAAAGATTTAACTACTAATGCAGAAAAAATTGCTGTGGCAAAAGATGTTAACAAACAAAGAGAATTTTTCGCTTTACTGGCTAACAATATGTACGAATTAGCCAAAGTTTCAAAACAGGAAACACCTGTTTATTATCAGCATTGCCCAATGTATAACAATGGCAAAGGTGCAAATTGGTTAAGTAAAGAAGAAGCCATTAAAAACCCGTATTACGGTTCTCAAATGCTCACTTGTGGCAGTGTACAAGAAACTATTAATAACAAATAAAAAAAATGTTATGGAAAGTATGAAAAATCAACACGGAATGCAACATACGCAAAAGAGTGCAGAAAATGACCATAATAATTCTTTAGCAATGTACAAACGCTTTGCTGTAATGGCTGTTGCAATGTTTGTAGCAATGTACTTTATTATGTATGCTATGATAGACGGATTTGATAATCTTATTCCGAACATCAATAATTTATATATGACCCTGCTGATGATTTCGGCAATGCTGGTTATTGAATTATGGATAATGAAAGGAATGTATGAAAACAAAAAAATCAACTGGTCAATCATTACAGTTTCCCTTGCAGTTGGCATCTTTTCTTGGTTTGGTATTCGAGAACAATTATTTGTTGGTGATAAGGAGTTTGTAAAAGGAATGATACCACACCACGCAGCGGCAGTACTAATGTCCGAAAAAGCAAACCTTACCGATCCCGAACTAATACAGTTGCAAAAAAACATACTCAGAACCCAAGCACAAGAAATAGAATTTATGAAGCGGAAGCTAAATGAATTTGAAAACAAATAAATAAGATAAATTCTTTTAATGATATCAAAATTTAAATAAAATGAAAAATATAATTTTCTCAGTCATTACATTAGTAACAGTTGCAGCGGCAACAATTTCCTGTAAGCAATCTTCCAATAATAATAGCGACCAGCAGGCCGATGATAGCACAGTGATAACTAGAACCCAAGATTTGTCGACAGCAACACAAAATGATACAGCGCCTTCCGTTACTTCAAGAGATACAGTATCTCAAAAGATGGAAAAGTCTGCTTCAAAAGAGCAGACACAAAACTTCTCTATTGAACCAATTGTAAAAGATTATCTGGTTTTAAAAAATGCACTCGTTGCAGATAATGACAAAGTAGCTGCTAACGCAGGGAAGCAATTATTTACAACTATAAACAATGTAGATATGAAATCAATAGCCGCAAACAAGCATAAGGAGTTTATGGACATTGCGGAGAGTGCAAAAGAAAATGCTGAGCATATTGGTGACAACGCGGGAAAGATAGACCACCAAAGAGAGCATTTAGCAATGTTGAGTAAAGATGTTTCAGACCTTATCGTATTGTTTGGCACAACTCAAAAAGTTTATCAGGACTTCTGCCCAATGTATAATGATGGTAAAGGTGCTGTTTGGATTAGCGAAGCTAAGACAATAAAAAATCCTTATTACGGTAGCAAGATGCTTACTTGTGGCTCTGTAAAAAAAGAGTTCTAAATGAAGAGAGTATTAAAGATAATGTTGGCAATAGTGCTGTTTATTTTTATTGCAATACAATTTTATCAACCTGCCCTTAATGTAAATAAAGGGCAGGTTTACACAACCGATTTTTCGAAAGTTTATACAGTTCCGCCGAATGTGCAAAACATCTTACAGAATGCCTGTTACGATTGTCATAGCAACAATACCAATAATGTTTGGTATTCCAACATTCAACCAATTGCGTGGCTGATGAAGAAGCATATTGATAATGGCAAAGAAAAATTAAACTTTAGTGAGTTTGGCAGTATTACTAGTCGAAGGCAAATAAGTAAATTGAAAGGAATAGCAAACCAAATTAAAGACGAACAAATGCCTTTAGCTTCTTATAAAATAATGCACAGAAATGCACAGCTTTCAATGGAGCAAAAAAAAATGATAGTGGATTGGATGAACAAAACAGCAGACAGCCTTTCAACAGAAAATTAAATACAATGCGAAAAATTAAACAAATATTAATCAGCATTTTTAAAGCAATCTTTATTCATAAACAGGATTGTTGCAAATGAAATTATTTATATGGAACATCAACATACAGAAAATAAAGAAACCCGTGCAGGGCATAAAATGAGCAATATGCATCATGGAGCAAACCCATCAATGGAAATGGCAGGACATAACCATCATGCCATGATGATAGCCGATTTTAAAAAAAGGTTTTATGTCGTGCTCATCCTAACCATTCCAATCATGTTGCTATCAACCATGATACAACATTTTATAAAAGTTGATTGGCAGTTTGCAGGTTCGCAATACATACTCTTTGCATTGTCAACCGTTGTGTTTTTTTATGGCGGCTTTCCATTTTTAAAAGGATTGGTTGACGAAGTAAAAGCAAAGAACCCCGGCATGATGTTTTTAATCGGCTTCGCCATAACAGTTGCGTACATCTACAGCGTTGCAATTGTGTTTGGGTTACAGGGCATGGATTTCTTTTGGGAATTGGCAACCCTTATACTCATCATGCTTTTGGGGCATTGGATAGAAATGAAATCTGTTGCAGGTGCATCAAAAGAATTAGAATTATTGGTGCAGTTAATGCCAGCCGATGCACACATGGTAATGCCCAACATGGTGCATGATGTAAAAACCGACACACTAAAAGAGAACGATATTATTTTAGTAAAGCCAGGCGAAAAAGTAGCAGCAGATGGAATAATATTAGAAGGCGAAAGCTACCTGAACGAAAGTATGCTTACAGGCGAAAGCAAACCAGTACAAAAAGTAAAAGGCGATAAAGTAATTGCAGGTGCAATCAATGGCAACGGTTCTATAAAAGTTACCGTTACCCATGCCGCAAAAGACTCTTACTTATCACAGGTTATCAAATTGGTAGACGATGCACAAAAATCAAAATCACAAACGCAGCTATTAGCAGACAAAGCAGCAAGATGGCTTACGATTATAGCATTGGTTACAGGCATTGCCACATTTTTATATTGGTATCTTACAGGGCAATCATTGGCTTTTGCAATGGAAAGAATGGTAACCGTAATTGTTATTTGCTGCCCTCATGCTTTGGGTTTGGCAGTACCATTGGTTGTTGCAAAATCAACAGCATTATCAGCTAAGAATGGTTTACTTATTAAAAATCGTACAGCGTTTGAAAATTCAAGAAAAATAACCACTATCGTTTTTGACAAGACAGGAACATTAACTGTAGGAAGATTTGAAGTGTCAAAAATTGTTTCGCTGCAAAAAGAGTTCAATGAAAATGAAATCATTCGCCTTGCGTCTGCATTAGAACAAAAATCAGAACATCCCATTGCAACAGGCATCTTGCAAAAAGCAAAAGACCTATCGATCACCGTTCCTGAAACGGAAAACTTTAATGCCATAACAGGCAAAGGGGTTGAAGCAACGGTTGAAGGCGAAAAAATATTGGTAGTCAGTCCGGGATATTTAAAAGAAAATAATTTAGCAATTCCCGAAGGCTTTAATGCCAACGATACGGAAACGGTTGTGTTTGTAATCGTAAATAATGAGTTGGCAGGTTATATTGCTTTGTCAGATGAAATTCGACCTGAAGCTGCCGAAGCAATAAAGACCTTGAAAGAAAATAATATCAAATCTATTTTACTTACCGGTGATAATAACAAAGTAGCAAAAAGTGTAAGCGATGTTTTGGGTATGGATAGTTTTATTGCCGAAGTATTACCACATCAAAAATTAGAAAAGATAAAAGACCTGCAAAGCAATGGCGAATTCGTAGCTATGACAGGTGATGGCGTAAACGATGCACCAGCACTGGCAATTGCAGATGTTGGTATAGCAGTTGGCAGCGGTAGTGATATTGCAGCCGAAACCGCAGGTATTGTTTTAGTGAACAGTAACCCTAAGGATGTTGTAAATCTTATTTTATTTGGCAAAGCCACCTATCGTAAAATGATACAGAATTTAATTTGGGCTACGGGTTACAATGTAATCGCATTGCCTTTGGCAGCAGGTGTTTTGTACAAGCAAGGCATATTGTTAAGCCCAGCCGCAGGTGCGGTTTTAATGACGGTTAGCACAGTCGTAGTTGCAATCAATGCAAGTTTTTTAAAAGTAAAAAAATAAAATGAAAAAGATAACATTAATAATATTCATCGTTGCAACGTACACCTGTGCACAATCACAGGATATGAAAGGTATGGATATGACTAAAAAAGAACAGGTTCAACAGGCAACTTATACTTGCTCGATGCATCCCGAAATTCACGCCACAAAACCAGGCAACTGCCCAAAGTGTGGTATGAAATTGATAAAAGAAAAGGCTAAAACGGTAAAGCAGTCATCAAACAAAAAAAATGATGAAATGCAGATGCCTCCAAAAGAGCAGCCGAAAAAGGTGGACAAAATGAACAATATGTCTATGCAAAAAGAAAAGCCTCAAACCGTAAAAAGAATTGTAAACACAAAACCTCCAAAAACAGTTCGATACGAATTATATGTAACAGATACACTAGTAAACTACGCAGGGAAAGAAAAGAGAGCTATTGCCGTAAATGGTCAAATACCTATGCCTGCACTCACTTTTACAGAAGGCGATACAGCCGAAATTGTCGTACATAATCAATTAAAAGAAAGTACATCATTGCATTGGCATGGCGTTTTTTTACCCAATAAAGAGGATGGTGTGCCTTGGCTTACACAAAAACCAATTAAGGCGGGCGATACTTATACCTATCGTTTTCCGATTATCCAACATGGCACGCACTGGTATCACTCACATTCTGGTTTGCAGGAGCAGATTGGTATGTATGGTAGTTTTGTGATGAAAAAGCGTGAGGATGATAAAACTTTTAGAGAAGGAATAGATGATTTGCCTACTGTACCCATCATTTTAAGCGAGTGGACAAACCTCAATCCCAATAACATTAATCGGATGTTACATAATGCCAATGATTGGGCGGCTATTAAAAAAAATGCTACACAATCATACGCAGAAGCTATCAAAGAAGGTCATTTCAAAACAAAAGTAACCAACGAATGGAAACGTATGTTGGCAATGGACGTAAGCGATGTATATTATGACAAAATTTTAATCAACGGAAATCATACTACCGATTTAAAAAATGTTGATGGCAAAACGCTAAAAGCAGGAGATAAAGTAAGATTACGAGTGTCAAATGGTGGTGCATCCTCTTATTTTTGGTTGCGATATGCAGGAGGTAAAATTACCGTAGTTGCAAATGACGGCAATGATGTAGAACCTGTGGAAGTAGATAGATTAATCATTGCAGTATCAGAAACATATGATGTAGTTGTTACGATTCCTGAAGATGGAGTTTCTTATGAGTTTTTAGCTACTACTGAAGACAGAACACAATCGGCAAGCTATTTCGTAGGTAATGGCATCAAACAACTCATTTCACCACTTCCTAAATTGAAATATTTTGAGGGAATGAAAATGATGAACGATATGATGAAGATGAACGGAGATTTGGACGATATGGGAATGAAAATGAGCTTGAACCAAATGGATATGAACGTAGTAATGTATCCTGAAATCACAGGAGATAGTAAGCAGAAAGAAGACCATAGCCAACACAATATGAATATGAATATGGAAAATGATCCCAACCGTTACAATGCAAATGCTTTGGGAGAAATTAAAACCCTTAATTATGCAATGTTACAATCTCCTTCCAATACGGAACTTCCTAAAGATGCTCCAGTAAAAGAATTGAAATTTACCCTTACAGGAAATATGAACCGTTATGTGTGGAGTATGGATAATAAAATACTTTCAGAAGTTGATAAAATACCTGTAAAAAAAGGAGAAATTCTACGAATTACCATTCATAATAACTCAATGATGCGACACCCGATGCACTTGCACGGCTTTGATTTTAGAGTTATTAATGGCAAAGGTGAAAAATCTCCACTTAAAAATGTTTTAGATATAATGCCGATGGAAACTGACACTATTGAGTTTTTAGCAAACGAAGAAGGAGATTGGTTTTTCCACTGTCATATCCTTTATCATATGATGTCAGGAATGAACAGGGTATTTGCGGTTGATGATTATCAAAATCCAAATTTGCCTGACAAGAAACAAGCATATAATATGTTGCAAAGAGAAAGCAATATGCCTCATTTTATGGCACAAAATGATTTTGCAACTAACGGAAATGATGGTGACGCAATGCTTCAAAATGCAAGATGGAGTTTAGGTACAGAATGGCGTTTAGGTTATAATGATATGCACGGCTATGAGATAGAAACTCATTTAGGAAGATATATTGGTAAAATGCAATGGTTTATGCCATTCATCGGTTTCGACTGGAGGTATCGTAAAATGGGTATGGATGAACACGAAACCAATTTATTTGGTCAGAAAAATGAAAAAGATACACGTAGAGCCATTAGTTTAGGTTTTATGTACACTTTGCCAATGTTAGTGAACTTTCAGGCAGAAGTCTATCACGATGGTATAGTACGTCTTTCCTTAATGCGTGAAGATATCCCCATTACAAAAAGGTTGAGAGCAGGTTTTATGGTCAACACCGATATGGAATATATGACAGAACTAAAATATATTATCAATAAAAATGTGGGCATTCGTACACATTATGATAGTGATATGGGATGGGGAGTAGGCTTATCTCTTAATTACTAAAATAAATTCAACAACCTGCTCGTGGTGTTGAAATAGTTATTAAGATTCATCTTGAATCTTTGTAATATAATACAGATATGTACGCATATCTGTATTATATTTATGAGCAATATTTTATGTAGGAATACAGCCTCTTTTCCGTTCTGGAGCAAATTATAAAACAGGAAATAATGTATGTTTTTTAAAATTGGTATCATAAAAATACTAATCATAATATTCAACAACTGATAAAAGAAGGAGTTGGTATTAGAGGTATCAGCAGATTACTTGATGTCAGCAAAACAACTGTACTTAGAAAGATTTTAAAGATTGCTTCTAAAGTTGTTAAGCCACCAATTCCTAAGAATATTACAATCGAAATTGATGAGTTAAAAACATATACTCAAAGTAAAACCAATGAACGGTGGGTAGTTGCAGCTTATTGCAGGGAAACAAAGAAAGTAATTGATTATAAGCTTGGGAGAAGAACAACCAAGACACTGCAATGTATTATAAATACTTTACTTTATGCAAATCCAAAAAAGATATACAGTGATCGCTTGAATATCTATCCTAAATTAATTCCAAAGCATCTCCACAGTACAAAACGAAGAGAAACCAATCATATTGAGCGTAAATTTCTTGATTTACGAACTCATATAAAACGATTGGGAAGGAAGAGTATCAATAAAGCTCAAAGAGATAAATATACAGATGCTATATTGAAAATCTATTTTTGGGGAATTTCTCTTAATGAAAATAAGGAATCTAAGAGTTTGTCTTATTTGAATTAGGTAGCATTATTGATTTAGTTAAGGTGGCAATATAGTCTAATGTAAAAACTTATAATTTTATATTAGAGTATATTATTGACCTGTTTTTTTTAATCAGCCATTTTCCTAATTCAAACTTCTATATTCATTCGGAGTAACGCCAGTTCTTTGCTTAAAAAGCCTAATGAAATGTTGTGGATACTTGAATCCTAACTCATAAGCAATTTGGCTGATGGATTTATCAACGTGAAAAATTCTTTCTTTTGCGACATCAATAATCTTATTTTGGATAAACTCTTGTGCTGTTTTTCCCGTTTCTTTCTTTATCAAATCTCCAAAATAATTGGCTGAAAAATGCAGTTCATCAGCACAGTAAGCAACAGATGGAAGTCCAATCGAATTAGGCTTTTCAGAAGAAAAATAACCATTGAGTAGTTCTTCAAATTTTTCTAATGTTCCTTTATTGACGTTTTCCCGCGTAATAAACTGGCGGTCGTAGAAACGTTCACAATGACTGAGAAAAAGTTCGATGTTGGAGGTAATAACTTTCTTGCTGTGTTTATCCACAGGTCGATTAAGTTCAAATAGAATATTAGCGAACATTTCCAAACCATTTGCTGTTCTTTTTTTGAAAGATGAAGTGCTTCATTGGTTTGATAGTCAAAAAAACCGTAATCTGAAATACTTTTAGCGAGAGGAGTTCCTTTAATCAAGTCTGGATGGAAAACCAATCCGTGACCTAATGGTTGGTAGATATCGACTTTATTTTCTACATCAACAACCTGTCCCGGAGAAACAAATACCAATGTTCCTTCTTGGTAATCATATGTTGCTCTGCCATATTTTAAATCACCACATTTTACATCTTTTAAAAAAATGCAGTACAAATTAAAATACATTTTAGACCCTGTTCTTTTATGCGCTTTTGAAAAGTCTATCACACTTACCAAAGGATGAAGTGTCTCGTGATTATTGAATTTATTATAATCATCGACGGTCTCAAAATAGATGGACTGATTCATAACGGTATCATTTTGTAATGCAAATCTAAATATAAAAACGACCTCTTTTTTATCTTCTGTCCCGAAACAGTAATATTGGTAATAAGTTCCGTAATCTATCTACCATTATACATATTAATAGGTTGGAAATTTGCAATAACAAGTTGATAAACAATTTTACTTCTTTTTGAAGCAATAATAATTTAAATAAAAAAAATGAAAAAAGTAATATTAAACAACGGTGTAGAAATGCCAGTTTTAGGATTTGGAGTATTTCAAGTGGCAGATTTGGCAGAATGTGAAAAAGCTGTTGTTGAAGCAATTGAAACAGGCTACCGATTGATTGACACAGCAGCATCTTATGGAAATGAGGAAGCAGTAGGAAACGCAATTAAAAGAAGCGGTGTTGCCAGAGAAGAACTTTTTATAACGACAAAGCTTTGGGTTCAGGATGCAGGATATGAAAATACTTTAAAGGCTTTCGAAAAATCGCTGAAAAAACTTCAATTAGAATATTTGGATTTATACCTTATTCATCAGCCTTACGGAGATATATTCGGTTCTTGGAAAGCGATGCAGGAATTATATAATGCAGGAAAAATAAGAGCAATAGGCGTTTCAAATTTCCACCCCGACAGGATTGCAGATTTGATTGCTAACAGTGGATTTACTCCGGCAGTCAATCAAGTGGAAACTCATCCATTTCATCAACAAACAGAAACTCAAAAATTCTTGACTGAAAATAATGTTCAGATAGAATCTTGGGGACCTTTTGCAGAGGGAAAGAATGATATTTTTAATAATGAGGTTTTAAAATCAATAGCAGAAAAATATAACAAATCGGTAGCTCAGGTCATTTTAAATTGGTTGACTAGCAGAAATGTCATTGTTATTCCAAAGTCTGTAAGAAAAGAAAGAATGGCCGAAAATTTCGACATTTTCAATTTTGAGCTTTCTTCTGAGGATATGAATGCTATTGCAACTTTGGATACTGCTTCAAGTCTATTCTTTGACCACAGAGACCCGAATATGGTTAAATGGCTTAGCGAAAGAAAATTAGATTTATAATTCTATTAATCAATAAAAACGAATAAAATGAACAGAAGAGATATTTTGAAAACCGCAGGTCTTGTAGCAGTGGGAAGTGCATTAATGCCTTTTGACTCTTTGTTAAAGGGAGCAGTTCCAACAAATGATAAATTAACTGAAAACGATAATCAGACAGGTCTTTTAAGTGGTCGCAGAAAATTAGGGAAATCTCTGGAAGTTTCTTCTGTTGGATTAGGCGTTCAGAATATGAGCAGAACGTATCAGACAACCATACCGAACCGAAAACAGATGCACAGTATCATTCAGAAAGCATTTGATAATGGAGTGACTTTATTTGATACGGCAGAAGCTTATGGACCTTTTGAGTGCGAAAAGATTTTAGGAGAAGCAACATCCTCTTTTAGAGATAAAATTGTTATTGAAACAAAATTCGGCTGGAACATCGATCAGCAGACTGGAGCTCGTTTACCGGGATTAAACAGTAAACCGGACCATATCAAATTGGTGGTCGAAGGAATGTTGAAACGTCTTAAAACCGACAGAATTGATTTGTTGTTTCAGCATCGTGTTGACCCTGAAGTTCCAATTGAAGATGTAGTGGGAACAATACAGGATTTAATAAAACAAGGAAAAGTTCTGCATTACGGACTTTCAGAACCAGGCGTTGAAACCGTCAGACGCGCACACAAAATTCATCCTGTAACAGCGATTCAAAATGAATATTCGTTGTTGTGGAGAGGACCGGAACAAAAGATATTACCACTTTGTGAAGAACTGGGTATCGGTTTTGTGGCTTGGAGTCCGCTTGGAGTAGGTTTCACAACAGGAGCCATCGATGCTAATACAAAATTTGCCCAAGGTGATATTCGAGGTGGTGAAACTCGCTTTTCGCCAGAAAATATTACTAAAAACCTGGCAATGGTAGAAGTTCTTAAAAACTGGGCTGAAAAGAAAAATGCTACACCTGGACAGATTTCTTTAGCGTGGCTACTTCATCAAAAACCTTGGGTTGTACCCATTCCGGGAACGACACAGATGGAACATATGCTGGAAAATGCAGGAGCGGATAATGTCAAATTTTCAAGCATTGAATTTCAGCAATTTAGTAAAGAATTAGATGCTATTAAAATAGCGGGAGACAGACTTCCTCCATTTGTACAGCAGTTTTCTGATGTGGAAGCGCCTTTAAAAACAAAATAAAATTTAGCAAAAAGTAAAAAAATGAAAAAAAGAATATTAGGAAATAATGGATTAGAAGTTTCCGCATTGGGATTAGGATGTATGGGCTTAAGTTTTGGTTATGGAAAAGTGACTGAAAAAGAAGAAGCCATTCGATTGATAAGAACCGCATTTGAAAATGGTGTAACTTTTTTTGATACCGCTGAATGTTACGGACCGTTTACTAATGAGGAATTAGTAGGTGAAGCATTGAAACCATTCAGAAAAGATGTTGTGATTGCAACGAAATTCGGGTTTGAGGATGGGGATTCTACAAAAGGTCTGGACAGTAGCCCTGCAAGAATCAGAAAAGTAGTTGAAGATTCTTTGAGAAGATTGCAGACCGATTATATCGATTTATTTTACCAGCATAGAGTTGACCCCAATGTTCCGATTGAAGATGTTGCAGGAACGGTAAAAGATTTAATTAAAGAAGGAAAAGTAAATCATTTCGGACTTTCAGAAGCTAGTATAGAAACGATTCGAAGAGCCCACGCAGTACAATCGGTAACCGCTTTACAAAGTGAATATTCTTTATTTTACCGAGAACCTGAAAAAGAAATCATTCCAACATTGGAAGAATTTGGAATCGGGTTTGTACCATTCAGTCCATTAGGCAAAGGTTTTTTAACGGGAGCGATTAATGAAGAAACAAAATTTGAAGACTCAGATTTTAGAAATATCGTCCCTCGATTTTCAGAAGAAAACAGAAAGGCAAATCAGGCTTTAGTAGATTTGGTAAAATCAATCGCAACAGAGAAAGAAGCTACGCCTGCTCAGATTGCTTTGGCTTGGCTTTTGGCTCAAGAACCTTTCATAGCACCGATTCCTGGAACTACAAAACTAAATCGTTTAAACGAAAATATTGGTGGAGCTGATTTGAAACTGACTTCTCAGGATTTATCTGAAATCGAAAAGGCTCTTTCTGCAATTAAAGTTGTTGGAGAACGATATCCACAGCATTTAAAAGAGAGAGTAGGGAAGTAGAATCCCGATATATTATCTCTAAACAAAATTTTATTATTAAATACCATCACTATGAAAAATCTAATTCTTAGCCTTTTTTTAATTCTTGCAAATATGAATCTATTATCTGCACAAAGTTCAAATAATCCTACAGAACAAGAAATTATCAATCTATCCAAACAAAAATGGCAGTGGATGGCTGACAAAAAATCAGAGGAACTCGCTGATTTATTTGATGCTCAGTCTATGTTTGTTCATATGGGTGGCGCTTGGGGAAAAGAGCAGGAATTAAATATCATTAAAAGTGGAGGTATTTGGTACAAAAAAGCAGACATCCACGATGTTTCTGTAAAATTGATAGGAAACACGGCAATTGTTTTAAACAGAATTACATTACTGGCGGTAGTCGGCGGAAATGAAGTTACGAATCCTTTTATGGTAACAGAAGTTTACATCAAAGAGAATGAAGAATGGAAATTGGGTTCATTGTCTTTTACCAAATTAATGACATCCGAAAAATAAAAATATGAAAGATAGAATTTTATTATTTCTCAGCACGATAAATATTCAAGCTCAAAAAACTCAAAGGCAACCTTTAATGATTGCTGAACAGGGAAGTTTTGCCGTGGGTGGAACAGTAATTACCAATCCCGGAACATTTAATCCTTCCAAACCTACTTGAAGGACAAACCTATCGTGGCGACCACGCCTATCTTTTCTACCAAATTCCTGTAAAACCCCGTAAATATCCTTTGGTAATGTGGCACGGCATCGGGCAGTTTTCTAAAACCTGGGAAACAACACCTGATGGAAGAGAAGGATATCAAAATATTTTCTTGCGAAGAAATTTCCCTGTTTACATCATCGACCAGCCAAGACGCGGAAATGCAGGAAGGAGTACAGTTTCTTCAAAAATTGACCCAGTTCCCGATGAGCAGCAGTGGTTCAATGTTTTTCGTGTAGGATTGTGGCCGAAATATTACGACAATGTACAGTTTGCACGTGATTCGGCTACACTTAATCAATATTTCCGTTCTATGACTCCTAATCTTGGGACGATTGATATTAATGTGACAACAGATGCTGCTTCTGCTTTATTTAGTAAAATAGGTCCTGCAATTTTGGTTACTCACTCACATTCTGGCGGAATGGGTTGGATAACTGCTATCAAAAATCAGAATGTTAAAGGCATAGTATCGTATGAACCGGGAAGCGGATTTTTATTTCCTGAAGGAGAAGCACCAAAACCAATTGCAAGTTCTGCTGGAGCTTTAGAAGCTTCAACTGTGCCAATGCAAGATTTTATGAAGTTGACTAAAATCCCAATTGTGATTTATTACGGAGATAATATCCCAGAAAAACCGTCTGAAAATTCAGGTGCAGATGGTTGGAGAGCCCGTTTGGAAATGGCGAGATTATGGCGGGATGTTGTTAATAAATATGGTGGGGATGTAACTGTTGTCCATCTTCCAGAAGTTGGTCTCAAAGGAAATACACATTTTCCATTTTCAGATTTGAATAATATAGAAGTAGCTGATTTGATGTCAAAGTGGCTGAAAGATAAAGGTTTGGATAAGTAATTTTGGTTGCATTATCCGTAATCTGTCTACCGATTTTAATATGCTCTTTTCTGAACTTTGTAATAATAAAATAAGAGATATGAAAAAGTTGAAAAATTATAGTGTATGGTTTTGTGCAGTACTTTTCCTATTGTCATCTTGTTCTAAAGCTCAGGAATCGATGTCCGAAAAAAAGGAAATATCTAAAGACAAAAATGTATTGATTGTTTATCTATCGAGAACAAAAAATACAAAAACAGTTGCAGAAATCATTCATCAAAATGTTGGTGGAACTTTAGTAGAACTGGAATTACAAAATCCTTATCCTGAAAATTATAAGTCAATCGTTGATCAGGTTGCCAAAGAAAATGAAGCCAATTTTTTGCCTCCGCTTAAAACAAAGATTGAGGATATAGAAAAATATGATGTTATCTTTTTAGGATTTCCCACTTGGGGAATGCAATTGCCTCCACCTATAAAAAGTTTTTTAAGCCAGAATGATTTTAAAGGAAAAACAATTATTCCATTTAATACCAATGCAGGTTACGGAATAGGAAGCAGTTTTGAAACGGTGAAAAAATTAGCTCCAAATAGTAAAGTATTAGAAGGATTTACCATCAGAGGAGGAATAGAACGTGACGGAATTTTATTCGTAATGGAAGGAAAAAAGAAAGTAGAAGCAGAAAAAAAAGTGAAAGAATGGATGACTAAAATCGGAATGTCGAAAATAAAGCCATTGAATTAATCTTTAAAAGTAAAGTAATGAAACAATTGAAATATTTTGGTTTTATAGCATTATTAATAACTGCTTCACTGTTTACAAATACCATATACGCACAAAAAATGAAAACCTCCAATCAACAGTTAAGCGAAAAAGATAAAAATATCATCACCATTTCCTCATTTACAGCGCAAGGTAAATTACCAGAATTAAAAAGTAGCTTAAATTCCGGACTTGAGTCAGGTCTAACCATTAATGAAATAAAAGAAATTTTGGTTCACACTTATGCTTATTGTGGTTTTCCAAGAAGCATCAGAGGGTTACAAACTTTTATGGAAGTTCTTGATGAAAGAAAGGCAAAAGGCATTAATGATGTCGTTGGAAAAGAAGCTTCAACAATAGAAGATAACAAAAGTAAGTATGAACGAGGAAAGGAAATTCTTGGTGAACTTACCCAAACAAAACAACCAGACAAACTTTCGGGTTATTCAGCATTTGCACCAGCAATAGATATATTTCTAAAGGAACATCTGTTCGCCGATATTTTTGAGAGAGATGTTTTGACTTATGCTCAAAGAGAATTGGTGACGATTTCTGTAATCAGCGCCATCGGTGATGCAGAACCAATGTTGCAATCTCATTTAGGTATTTCTTTAAAGGTTGGATGGAAGCCAGAGCAATTGACTGAATTTGTTTCTGTTGTAAGCTCTACAATTAATAAGGAAAAATCAAGTGCAGTTAAAACAGTTTTAAATGAGGTTTTAAAAAATAATCCCAAATAAACTGCAAAAAATTGAAAAATGAAAAAGATAATAATGTCAGTAACAGCATTAATCATACTTGCGGTCAGCTCAGGTATTAATGCCCAAACAAAAAAAACAAAAATGGAAAAAATTCAGGAATTAGAAAAAGACTGGCTGGATAATCCACGTTGGAATGGCGTGAAAAGACCTTACACAGCCGAAGATGTACTGAAACTTCGAGGTTCTTACCAATTAGATTATACGATTGCTACCGAAATGTCAAAGAAATTCTGGACAAAACTCAATTCTCAGGATTTTGTTGCCGGATTAGGAGCTTTAACTGGAAATCAAGCGGTTCAGGAAGTTGATGCGGGACTGGAAGCAATTTATCTTTCAGGTTGGCAAGTTGCAGCAGATGCTAATTTGTCTGGTGAAATGTATCCCGATCAATCTTTGTACCCAGCGAATTCAGTACCTTCTGTTGTGAAGAAAATTAATAATGCATTATTAAGGGCAGATCAAATTCAATCCGTAAACGGAGGTGGAGAAAAAGAATATTTAGTTCCAATAATCGCCGATGCAGAAGCAGGTTTTGGCGGAAATTTAAATGCTTATGAATTAATGAAGCAAATGATTGAGGCGGGAGCGGCAGCAGTACATTTTGAAGATCAGTTATCTTCTGCGAAAAAATGTGGGCATTTGGGTGGAAAAGTTTTGGTTCCGACTCAAGAAGCGGTTAATAAGCTAATATCGGCTCGTTTAGCAGCAGATGTTTTGGGAGTACCGACTGTAATTATTGCTAGAACAGATGCAGATGCGGCAGATTTGTTGACTTCAGTTATTGATGACAGGGATAAAAAGTTTGTGACAGGGAAAAGAACTTCCGAAGGTTTCTATGTTGTGAAAAATGGTGTAGAGCAGGGAATTGACAGAGGTTTATCTTATGCTCCTTATGCCGATTTGATCTGGATGGAAACGTCAAATCCGGATCTGGAGATGGCAAGAAAATTTGCAGAAGGAATTCGTACAAAATTTCCAGATAAAATGTTGGCTTATAACTGTTCACCTTCTTTTAATTGGGCTGCAAAATTAAGTGTCGATGAAATGCTGAATTTCCGAGAAGAATTGGGAAAAATGGGTTACAAATTCCAGTTTATTACATTGGCTGGTTTTCATGCTTTGAATACTGCGATGTTTGAATTAGCTTTGGCATATAAAGAAAAAGGAATGGCAGGTTATTCTGAATTGCAGGAACGCGAATTTGCTTTGCAGAAGCAGGGTTTCAGAGCGGTAAAACATCAGTCTTTTGTTGGGACAGGATATTTTGATGAAATTCAAAATATTGTAACCAATGGTTCGGCAGCAACAGTGGCGATGAGAGATTCGACAGAAACAGCACAGTTTCATTAAAAATTTAATATTGGCAAATTTCATTGTATTTTTGCGTTTAACTATTCTTACAAAAAATCCATTATAATTAAATTTAATTGTTGCAATCTTCCTGTTTTGAGGAAGGTTTTTGTTTTGAATGTTCTATTGAGTAAATATTGAGAAATCTCAATTATAAAGATTGATTTTTTATAGTTAAATAGGTTTTATTCTCTCAAAATTACAACAAGATTAAAGATAAGATATTTCCTTTTATCAATTGAAGCTTTTAAAGCAAATAGGTGGGATTAGGGAGTTTTAGTACATAATATACGAATTTTGGTATATTTTTAAGGCTGCCTGTGGCTTTACATTTGTAGTACACTCTTGAAAATTATTGTTTTTATCTCAAAAAACAATGTGAATAATTAATCAAAAATCTGAATTATGGGTTTCATAGACAAAATCAAATTGACTGCCGAATTGGCAAAGGCGAATTTCAGTGAAGGTATTGATGATGGTTACGACCATTCCACTACATCTGCCGGCAAAAAAGGGTTACGCTCTGGGCGTGTATCTGAGTTAACGGCGATGGCAGACCTTAAACCGGGAGGTGCAGAAAACCTCAGGACCATAATGGAAATTGCAGGCGGAAACCTGAAAGGGGCAACCAAAGTAGGAACACTGCACGACCTGCGTATCGTTTTATTTGATAACGATACCAAGATTCTTTTCTGCACGGCTTATGATGGCGACTGGGATGCTTATATTGATGATTTCGCCACAAAAATTCCGCAGCTGATGGACATCATTTTCGGTAATGTGGAAGGCTGGCCGGGCATAAAAGACCCGAGTGTAAAACAGTTCATTCTAGACCATCAGATTACCGCGACCGGCTGGTATGTTGGTGTTCCGCATCTTACTGTAAATGATGTGAGGAGAAATGATAAAATCATTACCGGACTTAATAGGGCGATTGACGAAGCAAATAAAATCTAAGTATGGCATTGGAATTTTTAAAGCGGATATTCAATCCCAATAAAGTAGAAATTGAGCTGAACGAAATACAGGCCTTAATTCTCAGAAGCCGCCCTATTCCGTATTTCGGAACGGTGGCAATCATTGAAATCAAAGATGCTGTGGCAGCCAGACAAATGCTCCAAAAACTCTTGCCGATTGTGAGTTCTGCGGAAGACTGGCATAAGAATGAAGGGGCATCGGTTACGTTGACGTTCACTTATAAAGGTCTGGAAAAAATCGGCGTGCCTAAAGAGTCGCTTGAGACTTTCCCCGAATCCTTCAAGGAAGGAATGGCAGACCGCTCCCGTTTTCTATATGACATTGGTGTCAATGACCCCAAAAACTGGGAAAGGGTTTTTAAAAGGTCGCATATTCACATCGCTGCGGCGATTATCGCCAACAATGAAGAGGCGTGGAAAAGCAAGCTGGAGGAATTTCGGTCTAAATTGGCTGATAATAGAGGCATAGAAGTAATCTTGAGTCACAATTTCAGCGTATCTGAAGAGGTTAAAAATGTGTTCGGATTCAGAGACGGTATTAGCAACCCGGAAATTGAAGGCAGTGGGATAGAAGTTCCGCCTGGATTTGACCGCCCGCTTAAAGCAGGCGAATTTATACTGGGCTATCCTGGAGAAGCCGGCACCATAAAGCCGTTTCCACAGCCTGAAGTTTTAGGGAAGAACGGTTCTTTTATGGTTTTCAGAAAGTACCAGAGCCAAGTGGCGGAATTTAATCAGTTCGTTAAGGAAAATTCTTCTTCGCCGGAAGAAGGCGAACTTTTGGCCGCTAAAATGGTGGGTCGCTGGCGAAGTGGTGCACCTTTGGTTTTAGCTCCCGAAAAAGACGATGAAAAGCTGGGCGATGATTTGCAGAAGAACAATGACTTTTCTTTCAAAGATGATGAATACGGTAAAAAATGCCCGTTCAGTTCGCATATCCGTAGGATGAACCCGAGAGATTCCAAATCTTTTGTTTTGGAGGATGAACGTTTGCACAGGATTATCAGAAGAAGTGTAACTTTTGGCGATATTGTTCCACCGGATATAACCAAAAATGACGGTAAGGAACGCGGCCAGTACTTTATTGGCATTAGTGCCAATGCAATGGGAACACTGGAATTTCTTCAAAAACAATGGGCGAACGATGGTAATGCCCAAAATCTGGGAACAGAAAAAGACCCTGTAATCGGTGTTCAGGACAAAGACGCATTGTTTTCTGCACCGGCAGACCCTTTCATCAAAAGATACCGTGGTTTGCAGACCTACAACATCGTGAAAGGCGGCGAATATTGTTTTATCCCAAGCATTTCCGCATTAAAATGGATTAGCGAACTCCCCTAAAAAAAAGAATTATGGAAGAATACATCAAATACAGTTACGAGCTGGAAGAAATTCCCGAAAATTTCGACGAATATATTACCACCATTAATAACGACATCCGGGAATACATCAAAAATACGCCGCACCTGAGCAGGGCAACGCAACATACAAGAGATGCGCACGCCAACGGCTACGCAGTGTTGAAAGCAGAGGTAGAAATTTTGGATAATCTGCCCGAAGAACTGGCGCAGGGCATTTACGCCAAGCCCGGAAAGCACCAGGCGGCAGTTCGCCTGTCCAATGGTTCGTCCAGAGTTTTGCCCGATAAACTGAGCGGTAATGCACAGGGATTTGCTTTAAAGATTTTTGAGGTAGAAGGCAAAAAATTATCTTCCGGAGAAGAAGATTCGCCCAATGTGGATTTTAACCTGATTAATAACCCTGTGTTTTTCTGCAACTCGGCAGAACATTATGTTTTCATTTCAAAGCTCTTTTTAAAACTAAATGATTTCTTTGAAAGGGGAGCTTTGGGAAAATTGGAATTTGCCGCACTTTGGGTCACCGAAAATAAAAAAGCATTCCCGAATTTTGAGGCTTTGAAGGAATTGGGCGCTCTTAAAACTTTTGAGAAAATCCCTTCCATCAACAGTTTTCTTTACGAATTTTACAGTATGGGAGCGGTTCGCCACGGCGATTATATTGCCAAAGTAAGGGTAGTCCCAACTCAGCAGACAAAGAACGCCATCACGGAAAAAGATATTGATATAGACAGCGCAGAATGGCCTTACAGGAAAGGAATTATCAAAGAAATAGCCCAAAATGACCTTACGTTTGAGCTGCAAATACAACTTTGCAAAGACCTGAAAGAAATGCCTGTCAACGACCTCACAAAAGAATGGTCGCAGGAATTATCACCATTCCGAACAGTAGCAAAAATCAAAATACCGAAACAAACAGTTCCTGAGGACGGTAATTTCGAAATTATGGAAAATATGTCGTTTACACCGTTCAGAACCATCGAAGAAAATTCACCGATTGGAAATTTACAGCGTTCACGACAGTCAGCGTATGTAACATCTTCAACCTCAAGACACGAGCTGAACCACAAAAAACGTCAAGAACCAAAGAACTTGGAGGAAGCATTCAATCCGGAGTTTTATAAATTGTAAAATATTATAAATAAGAAAATCGAAAATCAAATGCTAATATCCTGGAAATTTATGTGATACTGCTATTTCTAGGAAATTTCCCTTTTATTTTAAAGATGAGAAATGGATTTCAACAGAGGGGAATTAGAAAAGTATATGTAGATTCATTTTCAAAATAAAAAGAGGCTGTTGCTTTGTAACAGCCTCTTTTTATAATTGTATAAATAATTAAATTAAAAAAATCTTTTATAACAACTTGGCTTCTTTTAAAATCTCTTCAACATAAGTACCTTCTATTTTCTTGACACCATATTTTTCAAGGATTGAAATCAACCAAGGAAATTCAATTTCATTTAGGTTTTTATTGTCATTAAGGTGATAGATGGATTTCAGCAGTACCCTGATGTCATATGAAGAAGCAAAAACTTCCGGGACACCTCTGTCTACATCCAAAAGGGTGTAAACTGCCTCCATTGCTGTACGCACGGAATATTCGGTCGTGAATACGGTGTCTTTTCCAGTTTCGGCAAAATTACCGATAAAAGCAAGGTTCACAGAACCCTCCGGAACCACCAATGGGCGGTCTCCCAATGCACGAGGCATAAAGTAAGATGTGATATAAGGCATACGGCAAGGGATGCTGTTGGCAGCTTGTGCAATTTCTGCAATTTCATTTTCAGGAACACCAATATGGTATAAAAATTCTTTGCAAAGCTCTATCCCCGTGGCTTCCGTAATTTTCTTTTGGATATAATTTCCTGGTTTATGAGAATACAACCCATAAACCCAAACAATTACTTCATTTTTTTTCTGAGCCTTGAAGTGGGGCTGTCTGCTGATGGAAAAGCCATACCACCAGTTAGAATCGTTTATTGTGACAGGTCCGCTAGTCACTATAGAACCGCTTCTTGGGTCTTTTTTTGTTATTTTTTCTATATACGGAATCACTTTTTCGTCGAAGAAGGTAATGCTTCCGGAGATTACCCAGTTGGCTTCGGGAATGTTTTTGTAGAACTTTTCGGGTTTTCCAAAGGCATCATTCTGGTCTGCCAGATTCTGCCAAAGTTGCCAACTTCCGCCAATGCCGTCAGCAACAGGAGCAGGGTTATGATTGTCACCGTATGTACTGCTTTCGGTAATGGAGCCGTTGGTAACAAACACCAGGTCGTTTTCGGTCAGGCTGATGCTTTCTGCATTGCCATTCTTAATATATTCGATTTTCTTCGCTACTTTTTTGCCGTTTTCATTTTCTACAAGTATGTTCTGAACCTGGCTATCATACTGGAAGGTAACACCGTGGGACTCAAGGTAGCTTACCAACGGACGAATCAGTGATTCATATTGGTTGTATTTCGTGAAGCGTAGTGAGGACATATCTGCTATGCTGCCAACGTGATGGATGAAACGAAGAACATATCGGCGCATTTCCATCGCACTTGCCCAGGGTTCGAATGCGAACATCGTAGCCCAGTAGGTCCAAAAGTTGGATTGGAAAAATTCTTCTGTAAATACCTGGTCTATCTGTACATCCTGTAGTTTTTCTTCAGGAAGAAGAACCAGCGCTATAAGTTCGTGGATGGCTTTCTGGGAAAGTGTAAGCTTGCCATCCGTGGGCAGTCTTTCTCCACGGTTTTCGATAACACGGGCGTGGGAAAAGCTAGGGTCTTCTTTATTGAGCCAATAATATTCGTCCAGTACGGAAACGCCTTCCGTTTCTAATGAGGGTATCGAGCGGAACAAATCCCAGAGGGTTTCGAAATGTGTTTCCATTTCCCGTCCGCCTCGTATGATGTAGCCTTTCTGCTCATTCCAGATACCGTCCATACTGCCACCGGGTAAAGCTAATTCTTCCAGAATACGGATTTTGTTTCCTTCCATTTGCGCATCGCGTATCAAAAAAGCTGCGGCGGCCAATGAAGCTAATCCAGAACCGATAAGTACGGCAGATTTCTGTTCAATATTTGCCGGTTTTTTCGGGCGGGCAAATGCTTCGTAATTCCCATTACTGTAATACATAATTAGATTTTTTTAGTTTATAATATATGATAAAATAACCTTGTTTTTGTTTAATAAAGTTACACATATTGCTTTCACTTTATATATCCCAAAATTCTAATTGTATGTGCTGATATTCCAATAATGTTATCTTTGGAGATTCTGTTTTTCGGTTTCCCTTTTCTTTTTTTCCTGTTTGCGGAAGTAACCTCTGAAGAGAAAATTATGCTTCAGAGCCTCCATATTCTGGTTGAAGCCTTCGGTTCCCTTTTCGATATTGTAAAGGCTGTTATTGATGTTTTTTGTAAGAACGGTATCAGTGATAAGGGCATTTACCGGTCCTTTTCCATTTTCTATATTTTTACTGAATGTCTGCAGGTTTTTACCAACTGTGATAAGTTCATTGCTTACTGTATTAAGATTATTGCTGGCGGCATTGACGTTATTGAAAGTCTGCTTAAGCTGGGACTCAAAATCTTTGTTGGCAAGGAGAAGTCCCGTTGCTCCTTTTCCCTGGCGTGTAGACGTAATGATGGCTTCTGCAGTACTGCTCAGGTTTTCTATATTTTCCGTGCTTTGGCGTATTTTCAGGATGGATAATTTTAAGTTTTCGGCAAATGCCTTGTCATTAATTAATTTTAAAATCTGGCTGCTGTCAATTTTATGCACAGTGTTTTTAAGAGATTTGGATATATCGTGTATATTGTTGTTGCTTGCCGATAGCGTGTTGAGTATTTCATCCACACCTGGTTTGGTATCTGCCGTGAGATATTCTTTTTCCTGCACCGGTCTGCCCGGCTTCCCGTAAGGTAAAATATTGACCACCGCATTGCCGATAATGCCTTCTGTTCCAATCGAGGCTTTGGCACTATTGTCTATATGCTTTGCAATATCTTTGTCTATAAGCATAATGACCTCTATATCATCCCTTTCGGACAATTTTACAGATTTTACAGAACCCGCCTGCATCCCTGAAAATAGCACATTGCTTCCTTCCCTGAGCCCATTAGAGTTTTTGAATTTTGCCCTGAGCTCAAATTTGCTGGTAAAAATACCCGAACCGCTGCCAATGTAAAAGAAAACAGCCATCATAAGTATAGGCCCCGAAATTACAAATAAGCCGAGCTTGATATTATTTTTATTCATATTTTAATCAAAAAATTGTTTAATGTTTTCGTCATCAGAACTTTCAAATTCCTGATAAGTACCTTGTGCATAGCATTTTCCGTCAAGCAGCAAGACTACTCTGTCAGCCGTATTTTTCACACAGTTCATATCGTGTGAGATAATGATTGATGATGTTTTGTATTTTCTATGTATATCCATGATAAGGCTGTCTATTTCTTTTGCCGTTACCGTATCAAGTCCGGTGGTAGGTTCATCATAAAGGATGATTTCCGGCTTGAGGATGACAGTACGTGCCAGAGCTATTCTTTTCAGCATCCCTCCCGACAATTCGGATGGCATAAGGTCTACGGTATGTTTAAGCCCCACACTATCGAGTGCTTCTTCAATCCGTGCGTCAATTTCAACCTGCTTCAGCCGGAACCACCGTCTTCTTAAAGGGAATTCCAGATTTTCGCGGATGGTCATAGAGTCATAGATGGCATTTCCCTGAAAAAGAAAACCTATTTTTGAGCGTGCCTTGTCCAGCTCTTGATTTTCCAGTTGGACAATATCCTGCCCGGAAATCATTATCCTACCGCTATCAGGTGTTAAAAGCCGGACGATACATTTGATAAGCACAGATTTTCCCGTGCCTGATTTTCCGAGAACTACAACATTTTCGTTCTTATCGACCGTTAGGTTAAAACCGTTAAGCACTTTTTTTTCACCAAAGCTTTTATAAATATCTTCAATGACGATGGCCGGTCCATTGTCATTATTGCCGTTTGCTGTTGTTTTTGTTTCCGCCATAATGATGATTTAATTATATCCGAGAATGCCGGTTATCTGTACCGCAATCAGGTCCAAAACGAAGATAAGGATAGAGGAGAGCACGACCGCTGAATTGGCGGCGTTCCCCACGCCCCGTGTTCCTTTTACTGCATTATAGCCTTTATAGGCACCCATAATTCCCACTGCAAAACCGAAAAAAAAGCTTTTGATAAAAGCTGGTATGATGTCACTGAAATCCAAGGAGTCAAAAACCTGTGAATAGAAAAGTGACAGGCTAGTTGTACCGCCAATGTTAACACCTATCCAGGCACCATATAGTGAAATGGCATCCGCCAGGATGATAAGTACGGGAAGCATAAATGTTGTAGCCAGGACACGTGTGGCAACAAGGTATTTAAAAGGATGTGTACCGCTTACTTCCATTGCGTCTATCTGTTCGGTAACCCGCATCGAGCCCAGCTCTGCCCCGATGCTACTGGCAATTTTACCTGCAAAGATGAGAGCGGCGATTACGGGTGCTATTTCACGGATGATGGCAATGCCTACCATTACAGGCAGCTGGGATTCCACACCATAGCGTACGAGGCTTGGCCGCAGCTGCATCGTAAGAACCAAGCCGATGATAAAGCCTGTCATGGCAATAAGCCCCAAAGATTTGTAACCTATGAGATAGCATTGTGCGAGCAGTTCCTTTATTTCATATGGTGGACGGAAACCTAATAGAAAGTAATTTTTGGTAAACTGTGTGATATTGCCTGTTTCCTGTAAAAAACTACGTATTTTAATCATTAACAAATTATTTTTTTAAATTAAAATATTTTTAGTCTACTTTTCCAATTGCTGTATTTTTTTATTGAGCCAATCCCTTATATCTTCATATACATATTCTTTAATATCCTCATTAAGTATTTCGTGTCGCATAGCAGGATAAATTTTTGCTTTAACATCTGTAAAACCATCTTTTTGCATTTGTGTTACCGTTTTTTCGACACCTTTTCCGAAGTCTCCTATGGGATCATCACCTCCGCTTACAAAAAGAAAAGGAAATTCTTTTGGTATTTTTTCTGCCCATTTTCTTTCCGTTGCCTGTTGATTTAGAGAAACTAATGCGCAAAAACCATTATTGGTAAAAGGTACTCCGCATAGGCTGTCCCGGCAAAATGATCCACGGTTGGATTTGCTGAGGCTTAGCCAACTGGTAAGGTCGCCATCTTTCTCGCCTTTAAAATGTTGATTATTAATTATTGAAAAAGTTCGGTTGATGAGTTTGCTCCTGTGTTTTGGTGCAATAATATTGCTGATGGACAGGAAAAATTTAGCCAAACCGATTCCGTTGATTTTTCCTCCCGTTCCCACGATGACCGCGCCTTTAAAATCAGCTTCCTGATTCTGAAGTAAGCATCTTGCAACGAAAGACCCCATAGAATGCCCCAATAAAAAGTGAGAAATGTTAGGGTATTTGTTTTCTAAAAATGCTGCCATCGTTGCTGCATCGTCTATCAGTTGCTGTTCGGGATTTTCTTTTTGAAAATAACCAAGTTCTTCCCGGTTTACCGCCGTTTTTCCGTGTCCGAGATGGTCGTATAATAGAACTGCAAAACCTTTGTTCGCCAGATATTCCGCAAAATTTTTATAACGACCGCTATGCTCCTGCATCCCGTGTAGAATGAGGACAGTAGCTTTCGGAGCTTCATTTATTGGTTCAAATAATTCATAAAAAAGTTGGTGCGTACCTGAGTTGGCAATTTTTTGCCTTTTTATATAGCCTGATGAATGTTTTGCCATAGTCGGTTGATTTTGTACAAAAATAAAAATTCTGCCCTTGATAAAAGCAAGAGCAGAATAAAGTTAGATAAATTGGTTATTATAGACAATCTCTTTTATCGGTTAAAGAGATACGCCTTTAGCAAGAAAGAACTTCGATAAAGTGTAAAGGCAGCTCTTTTTTTATATTTAATTTCTGTAAGAGGTATGGATGGCTTTTGCCAAAACGTCTGGTTTTTTCCAGTGTTCTGTTACTGGTGTTACTTTTTTATCGAGGCCGAGTAGGGTATATACCGCGATACGTGCTGCACGTACCGAATATTCTTCTGTGAAAACCATATCTTCCGGTATTTCTACAAACTGACTAATCATTGCTAGGTTGGTGCTGCCTTCAGGAACAACTGCAGGGCGGTCTGCTTTAGCGTGCGGCTGAAACAAAGCATCGATATAAGGCATCATACACGGAATAACATTGATAACGCTATCTTTTATTTCCTGTTCGTGTTTTTCAAAATGCAAATGATGAATCAACTCTGTCAAAATTTCTTCGCCCGTGCAATCAATCATCGGCTTTTTCACATAATCTCCCACTGCATCTGGATATAATCCGTAGCCCCAAAGGATGGTAGTATCATCGCCTTGCGCTTTGAAATGCGGTTGTGCGGCCACCACAATTGACATTCGCCACGATGAATCTTTAAACGTCATCAAAGCTCCGCTGCCCGGTTTGTTTCCAGTGTATTCTTCAATAAGTTTCAGAAATTTATTTCCTTTGAATGTTGGCGTAAATGAATACCATTTTGTTTCGTCCGGTTTGGTAAAGAACGGGTCTGGGTTACCCAACGTGCCGGGTTTCTTGTTGGCAATTTTACGCCATAATGCAAAACTTGGCGGATTTGACGGCAAATATTTTGCAGGCGTGTAATAATCGCCGTTATTAGAATTGTCTGTAATACATCCGTTGGTAAAGAATACCAAATCGACTTCATTTACGGTTATTTTCTCTGTGTTTCCTTCTGCATTGATGCATTCTATTTCCGTCACGGTAATGCCATCATCATCGGCAAAATCCAAATCGGTAACGGTTTTTCTTAATGAAAAGTCCACTTTATGCTGTTCCAAAAATGCCTTCAACGGTAAGATAACGGATTCATATTGGTTGTATGGTGTTCTGGTAACCCCCTCGAGTGTTTCGATTCTTGAAAATTCCAACAGCATACGTTTCATATAGCGTTGAAATTCAAAAATACTGCTCCATTCCTGCCAGGCAAAAGTGGTTTGCCACATATACCAGAAGTTGGTCGTAAAAAAATGATCGTCAAACCAATCACGAATAGTAATGTTGTCTAAATCATTTTCATCGGCAAAAAACAATTTCAAAAATTTCATCCGGTCCTGAGTGTTGAAACCCATATCCGTTACGGGTAAAATGTTTCCGTTCTTGTCAATCAACCGCGCCTTTGCATTGGTAGGATTCGCGTGGTCAAATGCCAGAATTTCGTCTTTTACGGAAATGTTCGGGACATCCAGAGAAGGGATACGGGATGTTAATTCCCAAAAGTTTTCATAGGTTTCTTCGTTGAGCATACGCCCGCCACGACAGATGAACCCTTTTTCTTTAGATCCCGCACCATCGTTGCTACCGCCCAAAATCGGCAGGGTTTCAATGATGTGAATGTTTTCGCCTTTAAAGTCACCGTCTTCTAACAGATATACGGCACCGGCAAGACTTGCCAATCCGCCTCCGATGAAATATGCATGTTTGTTCGAATTGCTCATATGATATTTTTTTTAGGTTATTTTTATATAATAAAGGTATTGATATACATTAATTCCTTGGTATCCCTAAATTCGAAAATCATATACGGAATTTCTTTTTTAAAAATGCTGTTGTCTTCGATACCTTTGGGGCGATATTGACGCATGCTTTTTAAAGAAACGGCCGAATGCAGAGGTAGAATTAAAGCCCGTTTCAAATGCAATCTGAGAAATATTTTTTTCTGGATAGCCGAGCAGAACGCATACTTCTTTTAATAAGGCCTCGTCAATAATCTGATGTGGCGTTTTGCCGGTCGCTTTTTTTACAATCAGAATAAGATATTTGTTGGTAATGAATAGCTTGTCCGCATAGTATTGTACGTCCTTATGCTGCAAAATATTTTCTTTCACCAATTCATTGAATTTAAAAAAAATATGATTGTTATACTGTGGAGTGGGATATGCGTTGTCTTTTCTGCCTTCATCAGTTAGGACGGCAACTTCCAATAAAATATTAATAATAATAGTACGAACAATATCTTCTGTAAAACGACCATTTCTCGTGGTCTGCTGTTGAAGATAATCCAATAAATTGATTAAGTGCGTACTACTTGATTCGTTGGAAATTACTACGTTAAAGCTATTTTTATTGAATAGAGACAGATTCTCGATAAAAAATGGATTAGAAATGTTCTTGAGCAGGAAATTCTTTTCAAAGAAAAGAACTTTCAGACGGAAATCTTTGCTGTTATTTACAAATTTTATAATTGTTGATGGAGCAGATATCAGGAATCCGTTTTGGGATATCTTGTAATGCTGATTATCAATTTCTAAATCTATACTACCAGAAACACAGATGCAGAATGCATAAAAATCCATTCGGAAGAGTCTTTTTGGGAATTCAAAAATGAGTTTTCCTGACGATATAAAGTAAGGTTTCTCACAATGTACGTGATAAAAAGATAATATTTCTTTAATACTTTCGTAAGCTTTCATAGCTTCTTATTTAGTGGATTTATGCAGGAAGATATATTTTTCGCCTTATATTTATCTCGCTACAGCTCCTCTCTTTTAATCTTTCGGACTTTGTAAAATAAAACACTATAACTGGCAATGGCGCTTACTGTTCCTATGATTATCATTTTTATAACATAAGGATAGGTGAGGTCTACAGCGCCTTTTTCTATGATAAGTATTCTAAAGGCAGGCAGGAAATGCGTAAGCGGGATGATATTTGCAATATACTGAACCCAAACTGGCATTTGGCTGAGCGGCCAGGTAAATCCTGACAGGATAAAGCTGGGTGTGGCAATAACCATAAGGATTTCCGTAGCTTTCAGCTGGTTCGGAACAAGGATGCTCACCAAAATTCCTATAAAGCAGACCGAGATTACAAAAACACCCGCTATTAGGGTAAGCGGAAAAATGTTTTCATAAAAAGGAATTCTGAACCACTTCGTAAAACCCCAGTACATCAGCCATATCCCGAAGCTCATTATGAGATAAGGCACGATTTTAACCAGCATCAGCATAAATGCAGAACGGCTTTTATGTACCAGATATTTGAAAGTGCCGTTTTCAAACTCGGAAGCAAAAGAAAGAGCCAGTCCCAATAGTAATACCTGCTGAAGCACAGTAGCCAAAACACCAGGCCACAAAAAATACATATAGTTGGTGCTTCTGTTGTTCTTTTTTATAAATGTGGTTTTAAATGGCTCATACTGACTCATCAGCAAATTTTCCGGAACTCCTTGTTTACGTAAGGTTTCGACCTGTGTTCCTGCTTTGAGGGTTCCTAAGACCAGCTGAAGGGCTGATGAAGAATAATTTGCGGTCAATACATTTGCTGTATTGACTATGGTAGTGACTTCAGGATATCGTTTTGTAAGCACATCTTTCTCAAAATCTTTTGGAATAATAACGACGCAGGTTGCATCTTTCTCAATCATCAAACGATTGAGGTTTGTCTCATCAAACTGCAGCCTTGCAACAGACAAAACTTCGTTGTCATTCATCATTTCGATTGCTTTCCGGCTGAGTGCGCTTTGGTCATAATCTACCACTATGATTGGTAAATCTGTCACTTTCCCTTTGCTGTACACATATCCCAACAAAACACCGTACATCAAAGGAGCCCCAATAAACAAAATTCGGAGAACCTTGTTGCTCCAGAACAAACCGAACTCCCGTTTGATCAGATTGAGAAATGTTTTCATTATTAAGGTTTTAGCGTTACTGTTGTTTTGCTTAGGATATCGTTTGCTTGTTGGATGTTAATAGGGTCTATTAATATTTCATACAAAGCGTCCTGCACTTCATAATCAGGATATGCTGTAGCAATATTAGCATAGGCACCTATTTGTTTTATATTTCTGATTTTCCCTTTGATATCCCGATTTTTGTAAGGTATATGCACATTGATTTCTTTTCCTTCTGCATAATTTGCCAATTGACTTTCAGGAATAGTAAAACGGAAATATATGGAATTATTAAGAGAACCTTTGAAAAGCGTATATCCTGGTAGTGCCAGTTCCCCCAGCTTCAATGTGATCGATTCTATTTTCATATCCTGTGGTGCAATGATATACCTTTCTTTCTCGGCAACCTGTACTTCTTCCAAAGCTCCCTGTGCACGGTCTTTTTGTCCCAACGCCATTGTTTGCTGTTCTATGCGGACCCCGTTTTTAACATCGGCAATTTCTGCATCTACGGCTATCATTTGTGATTTGGCTCCCTGATACTTTGCGAATACTTCATCATATTGCTGTTGCGGAACCAATGAATCCTTTACCATGGCATTCATTCTTGCCAGGGATTTTTTTGCAAACTCATATTGCTCTACCAAAGCCGATTTTTTGGCATAGAGCTGTGCCAACTGATTGGCAGTAGCACCGTGTACACTCATATCGTACTGTGCCTGAGCAGATTTTACGGCACCCTGTGCCTGTGATTTTTTTGCGTCTACTTCCGGGATTTCCAATATCGCCAATGTATCTCCCTTTTTTACAAGAGCTCCCTCGCTGATCAGAATTTTATCTATCCTGCCTGCTATTTTGCCTACTACTGCAATCTCTTCCCGCTCGGTTTTTCCCTGGATGGTTTGTGATACTTTCGGTTTATTCTCACAAGAAGCTAAAATGCCTGCAATGCTGAGTATGTAAATAATTTTTTTCATTTTGCTTAGTTTTGGATTTTAATAAAGTTTGATAATTTTCCCGATGCACGGTAAACTTCAATAGCAGCATTCCGCTGTTCAATCACGGTTTCTACTTTGTTTAAGGATTCTTTGTATATATCATTTTCCGCTCCAAGGCGTTCAGTGACGTTAATAAGCCCTAATCTGTATTGCTTTGATGCTATTTCATTATTATTTTGTGCTATTTTTTCCCTTTGGATCGCAATATCTACCTTATGTAACGTGGTATTGTATTCTACCTTGTTTTTTTCCAATTCAAGATCTACTTTTTCTTTGGTGTCAGCCAGTTTATTTTCAACCTGGGCGAGTCCTATTTTGGCTTCGTCTATTTTATGTTTACGTTCAAATCCGCTGAAGAGTTCCCATTTCACAGCCACGCCCAACATCCAGTTAGGATGTAGTGTCAATTCATTTAGTTTCAAATTGGCGGTCGTATTTAATTGTTCAATCGGCACTTTTGTATTGGCATTATATAATGATGCATAGCTATATCCCGCAAAAGCCCCAACTGTGGGAAGAAGGCTTCCTTTTTCTTTTTTAAGGGCATATTCGGAAGCTTTTTTGAAAGATTCCAGTGCTTTTATCTCATTTCGTTCTGCTGTGCTCAGGCTGTCCAAAATAATGATGGGTTCCAACTGATGATTAGTTTTAAGAATTTCTTCTTCAGAAAGATTGGTGGACTGTTTTATCTTGAGTATCAAAAGTTTTCTTTTATTTTGAACATCTGCACGTTTGGAAGCCAATTCCAGAGTGGAGAGTTTGATTTTATCTCGGTCATAAGGAATTGCTAACCCTTCGGATATTGCCTTTTCTACTCTTTCTTTTTCCTTATTCAATCTCTTTTCGCTGTTATCGATGAGTGTTTCGGCGGTTTCAAGAAGTTTGAGACGGTCAAAGCTCCCTATGATATCTTTTATGACCTCATCTTTCTGATTTTCCATCATAAAAGCTGTGCCTGTATTTTTTTCTTTGAGAGCCTTGGCTCCATTTAGGATTTGTCCGCCACTGAACAGTACAGCTTTTGCGGTAAGACCTCCATAAAGGATATTCGCATTTGTGCTGAAATCGGAAGATCCCGCAAAAACCGGATATCCTGTGACGGGTAAGTTCAAGGTAGCTAAATCCAATTTTGCATCGCTGCTGATGTAGGAATACAACCCTGCAGCCTCGATCTTCGGTATGTATTTGGCCAATACACTTTTACGCTCCAATTCTAATTTTTGTAATTCAAGATCTTGATTCCTTATTTCAGTGTTTTTTTGCAATGCCTTTCCGATAGCGTAATCCAAATCCTTACTTATAAGAATCTGTGCTTTTGTGATAGTGCCGAATAGGATCAAAGTAATGGCTAACGTTATTTTTTTCATACCATTTCGTTTTGAATATTTTTTTGAATATGCTGAAAGAAGTTTTTTATCTCCATGATTTGATTTTCTGAAAGTCCTTTGGTTGCCCTTTCGGTTACATTGTTAACAATATACATTACTTTTTCCTCTATCTCCTTTCCTTTATTTGTTAAATATATCAGGTTTTGCCTTCTGTCGGTAAGGTGGGGCCTTCTTTCTACGTAGCCTTCTTTTTCCAATTGGTCGATAAGTCTGGTTATACTGGGCTTATCCCTGTGGGTAAAATCTGCTATTGCCTGTTGTGAACATCCATCTTCTTTCCATAGCGGTACCAGCACCGACCATTGTTCCCGGGTCAGGTCAATATTATTCAATTTGAATTGCTGACCCAAAAAACGATTAAACAGCATAGGTACATTGCCAGTAAGCAGATTGTATCGATCTTGTTCAGTTAATATTTTTTCAGCTTTCATATAAAAATTATTTATTGAACAAAGTTAATTAAACAATAGTTGTTGTTGCAACTAATTTATATTAAATTTTTTTAAATCTTAATATGATGAATTTCCAGATGGAATTTCTTACCGATGCCGTTCAACAGACGGGTTATTTAAGTTTGCCATTTCACAGGGTTTATTTTAATGATAATTCGGTTCATCAGGAAACGTTGCCGGATAAGAGGTTTAAACTTCCGGTTGGTGTGAGAGCGAATTATTTTCTTGGAGATAAAGTGATTCTGAGAGCGTACTACAGATATTACACCGACGATTGGGGTTTGAAATCGAACACTGTAAGTCTGGAAACACCTGTTAAAATCTCACCTTTTGTTTCTGTTACGCCTTTTTACAGGTATTATTCGCAAACTGCAGCGAAATATTTTTCACCTTACCAACAACATACGGCTTTCGACGATTATTACACGAGCAATTATGATTTGTCTAAATTCAACAGTAATTTTTACGGTGCAGGAATTAGATTTAATCCTAAAAATGGTCTGTTTGGAGTACAAAGGTTGAATATGTTGGAAATCAGGTATGGCCATTACACGAAATCTGTCGGGATGACTTCTGATATTATTTCGTTAAATTTAAGATTCAAATAGAATTGTAATACTTGACTTGTTGAATGATATTTGACAAGTAATTTTTTAAACGAGTAAAGTATGCATCATCAAGTAGAAAAACATTACGTCAATAGAGTAGGATGGCTTCGTGCAGCGGTTTTGGGTGCGAATGATGGCTTGTTATCAACGACGAGTATCGTGATTGGAGTTGCGGCTGCTTCTCCGGATAGAAATACGATAATTCTTGCCGCATTAGCCGGAATGATTGCTGGAGCAATGTCGATGGCTGCAGGTGAATATGTTTCTGTAAGTTCGCAGGAAGATACCGAAAAGGCGGATTTATTGAGAGAAAAAAGTGAGCTTAAAGAAATGCCGGAAGTAGAGCTGAAAGAATTGGCTAAAATCTATGAAAAGCGCGGTGTAAGTAAGGAAACTGCTCTACAAGTGGCGACAGAACTTACTAATCACGATGCTTTGGCAGCTCACGCTCATGATGAATTAGGAATTAACGAAATCACACAGGCAAAACCTTTGCAGGCGGCCATGGCTTCGTTTGCTTCTTTTGGTTTGGGAGCGTTGCTTCCATTTGCGGTTTCACTTTTGGCACCTATCAAACAAATGGTCTATTTCCAATACGGATTTTCCATTATGTTTTTGATGATTTTGGGAGCGATTTCTGCGAGAACAGGCGGTTCCAAGATGGGAATTGCCATTTTGAGAATTTGCTTTTGGGGAACTGTCGCAATGGGCGTTACGGCTTTGATTGGACATCTTTTCGGAGTTTCTGTGGCGTAAGTAATATTATTAAATAAAAAATAAAGACTGTAGTTTTGGATTACAGTCTTTATCTATTTAAGATTTTAATGAGGTAATTTTTCTCTGAAATAACCATACACCCAAGTTCCCAAAATGGCACTTGCCAAAGTTACGATAACTGCTAATGCTCCGGTTCCGATTTGTGCAAAAAGAGGTCCAGGACAAGCTCCTGTAATTGCCCAGCCAAAACCGAAAATCAATCCGCCATAGATTTGCCCTTTGTTAAATTTTTTTGGCGCAATTTTGATGGGTTCGCCATGAATGGTTTTAATGTTGAACTTTTTGATGAGCCAAACGGAAATCATTCCTGTGAGAATTGCAGTTCCAATCACGCCATACATATGAAAAGACTGCAAACGGAACATCTCCTGAATTCTGAACCAACTTATAACTTCCGCTTTTACAAATACAATCCCGAAAATAATTCCGACGATGAGGTATTTGAGATTTTGGTACCAGTTGTGTTTCAGTTCACTTTCGTTAACGCAAATGGTGTCCTGATGACGTATATCTTCTGTTTCTTTTATCATTTTTAAAATTATTAAAGTGAAAGAATAATCGGCAGAATGACATTTGCCATTAAAAAACCTCCTGCCATAAAGCAGATTGCTGCAATAAGCGACGGTAATTGTAAATTGGATAATCCCATAATAGCGTGACCGCTGGTGCAACCTCCTGCATATCGGGTTCCGAAACCTACGAGAAAACCTCCGACTACCATTGTAATGAAACCTCTCAAAGTTAACAGACTTGCAAAATTCATCAGCTGAGCGGGAACGAGATTGCTGAAATCCGTAATTCCGTAAGTCGCTAATTCTGCTTTCAGTTTAGGATTTACCGAAATTTCTGCGTTGTTGATGAGATAATGAGAAGCGATTATTCCACCCAGAAAAATTCCGAAAACGAAAAACAGATTCCATAATTCTTTCTTCCAGTCATATTTAAAAAAACTGATATTCGCAGGAATACAAGCCGCACAAATATGTCTCAAAGAAGAGCTTATTCCGAAAGATTTATTCCCTAAAATCAGCAAAACAGGAACTGTAAGGCCGATGAGAGGTCCTGCAACATACCACGGCCAAGGTTCTTTTATTAATTCTAACATTAATTTTATTTTTATTTTAAAACTTTACTCTGACAAACAAAATCGCTTTTCGGAACTGCCGTTTTTGCAATTTCGCCAAAACCACCTGCAATTTCGCTAAAATTCCTGTATCCTCTTGCCTGCAAAATACTCGCAGCCATCATACTTCTGTATCCTCCTGCACAATGTAAGTAGAAATGTTCTTTAGAATCTAATGTGTTAATCCATTGATTGATATAAGCTAAAGGCTTGTTGAAAGCTTCATCCATATGTTCTGCACTGTATTCGGATTCATTTCTCACATCGATAATTTTTACCTCTTTTCCCGAGATTTCTTTCTCAAATTCCTTAGCAGAAATTCTATTCACAGTATCGATTTCTTTACCGCTGTTTTTCCACGCATCGAAACCGCCTTTTAAAAAACCAATCACATTATCAAAACCTACACGACTCAATCTTGTAACTGCTTCTTGCTCCTGATTTTCGTCTGTAATCAATAAAATCGGTTGTTGTACATCTACAATAAGAGCTCCAACCCAAGGTGCAAAATCTCCGTCTAAACCAATATTTACAGATTGCGGAATGAGGCCTTTAGCAAAATCATTATTGTTCCGTACATCTAACAATAAAGCTGCGGTGTGTTCCGCGGTTTCTTCGAATTCGTCAGGAAACAATGCGTGAAGTCCTTTAGATAAAACTTCATCAAAACTTTCGTAGCCTTTTTTATTCATCGCAACATTCACCCCAAAATAAGCAGGTGGCGGCAGAAGCCCATCTGTAACTGCTTTTATGAAGCTTTTCTTATCTTTTTGGTTAAGCGCATAGTTTGTTTTCTTCTGATTTCCTAAGCTGTCAAGCGTTTCTTTCTGCATATTTTTTCCGCAGGCAGAACCTGCTCCGTGCGCTGGATATACAATAATATCATCTTCTAATGGCAATATTTTTTCGTATAAACTGTCGTAAAGCAAACCTGCTAATTCTTCCTGCGTAAGATTCGCCGCTTTTTGAGCCAAATCCGGACGACCGACGTCACCCAAAAACAAAGTGTCTCCACTGAATAGTGCTGTTTCTTTTCCTTTTTCATCCATTAATAAAAAAGACGAACTTTCCATCGTATGACCTGGCGTGTGAAGCACTTTTATTTTGATATTTCCCAATTCAAAAACCTGATTGTCTTCTGCAATAATAGTTTCAAACTCTGGTTTTGCGGTTGGTCCGTAGATGATTGGTGCCTTTGTTTTTTTACTTAAATCGACATGACCGCTCACAAAATCTGCATGGAAGTGGGTTTCAAAAATATACTTTAAAACAACGCCGTCTTTTTGCAATCTTTCGATGTAAGGCTGGGTTTCTCTTAACGGGTCAATAATCGCTGCTTCTCCGTTTGAAACAATATAGTAAGCTCCCTGGGCAAGACATCCGGTATAAATTTGTTCTATATTCATTATTCTATTTTTTTAAATTTTTTATTGATACAAAGTTCTCGGTTTAGAAATTTCTGTACCGCTACTTTTGTTACATAAGTATTTTAGATGAATAATTCTTTCACAATAATGTAAATGCCCATTATCAAAATAAACCATCCAAAAGCGGGTTTCAGTTTTTCTCCGTCAATCTTTTTCGAAAGTTGAGCACCAATAATTATCCCGATAATGGCGATGGAAGAAATAGTAGCCAGAAGTTTCCAGTCGATTTCGATATTTTTTATAGATAAGAAAAAACCGATAAGAGAATTGAGAGAAATAATCACCAGAGAAGTTCCAATGGCTACTTTCATTGGTGTCTTCAGCAAATTAACGAGTGCGGGAATAATCATAAATCCACCACCTGCGCCGACAAGTCCGGTAAGAATTCCCACTACAAAGCCTTCACCTGCGGCCAAAATTGTTTTGTTTTTATCAATTTCTACAGCCTGTAATTCTAATTTTGGACTTTTTTTAATCATTTTATACGATGCTAAAATCATTAAACCAGCAAAAATGAGAAGCAGAAAAATATTCTTGGTCACCACAAAATTGCTGATGCTGAAAACTTCATCAGGAATAAGTGGAACAAGATAATTTCGGGTTAGAAAAATTGAAATAATAGAAGGGATTCCAAAAATGAAAGCTGTTTTCAGATTGACCAGACCTTTTTTAAAGTAAGCAAAAGAACCTACAATACTGCTGATTCCGACGATGAAAAGTGAATATTCAGTTGCTAAAAATGCATCCAATCCAAAAAGATAGACTAAGACCGGAACGGTAAGAATACTTCCTCCACCGCCAATTAATCCTAAAGAAATCCCAATTAAAACTGAAGCGATATAGCCAAAAATTTCCATTTGCTTTTATTTATGATGCAAAATTGAAAATCTTGTAGAACACGTACCGCTACTTTTGTTACATAAGAATAATTAATTTTCTGAAAGTGTGATTTTGTTACGTCCAAGTTTTAATTTTCCTGAATCTTCGAGTTGTTTCAAGAGTCTGGAAACCACCACTCTTGCCGTTCCCAATTCGTTGGCAAGCTGCTCGTGGGTTATAATAATAGTTTTTGAACTAAGGTTTGACGATTTTTTATACAATAAATTAAGAAGTCTTTCATCTACTTTTTTAAAGGCTATGGCGTTGATAATATCAAGCAATTCTTCAAAGCGTTTGTGATACAGTCTGAAAATATAGTCGAGCCATTCGGGATATTCTTTAATAAAAAGCGAAACTTTATCCACCGGTAAAAACAGAATTTCGGCATCTTCTTCCACTTCGGCTTTTACGATGCTTTTTTCTTTATGCATACCGCCAAGAAAAGACATAATACAGCTTTCTCCGGCTTTGATGTAGTACAGCAAAATCTCCCGACCATCTTCCTCGGTACGCATTACTTTTATCATTCCCTTCATCACAATAGGAATAGAGCGGATAGAAGCGTTTTCATCGAGAATGATGTCGCCTTCGCGGTAGGCCTTTGTAATACCGTTTTGGTAGAGTTTATCCAGCAAATCTTTTGAATTAGGAAATTCTTTTAATAAAACGGGGTTGTTCATTTTTTTCAATTAGGAAATAAAATTATGTAAATTTCTATTAACACAAACAAGAAATAGCGCCAACTGTCTTCCGCAGGCGCCATTTGGCTGTTGGTGAGCTCCAAAGGAATTTATTCAAATCATTTATTGACAGATATAGATAACATTTTGAGGATATTATATGATGTTTAAATTATAATTCAACGTGAATAATTAAAACAAAATCTCCGTTTTTTGTGATGATCTGGTGAAATTCTATTGATATTGAATTGATACAATAAAGTATATCGTCGCTTAAAATCATATCAGAAAGCTTTAGCGTTAGAACCAAATTCAGAAGCTGCAAAAACAATGATTCAGAAATTAGAAACCATTAAATAAAAAAATGGTTAGTAGTTTAGTTTCCGTTGCGTGCTACGAATGCAACGGATTTAACTGGTCTAAGATAAATCAATGCCAATAGTAAATACACCTGCAATGCAAACACATTTAGATTAAATAGTGTTTTTTGGTGATTCAATATAAAAATGTTCATTCTATATCTCTTTCTTTTCTCCATTATGCAAAACTCTGTAATATTTATTTCCTTCAATCAACAGACCTTCTGATTTTTGGTTGGGAAGACTTTTAGAGTAATCTTTTGGGTGTTTTACATCAATTCCTATTACTTTTTCTTTGTATTTTCTATTGACTTTTGATTGTAGTGTATGCCCAACAACGATTGATTTTGCACTGAATTTATTTAATCCTCGTTCTACTTCTTCCTGGGTCAAATTATCTTTAAAATAACCTCTGTACCAAGCAATTCCTTTGTGAGAAGAAATTAACAATTGCTCCAAGTTTTTCTGCGGATTCGGATAGTAAGGTTTATAATAATTGCTACGGATAATTTGATTGATATCGTCCAGATTTGTTTTATAACCTGCTAAATCTGGATGTATTCCGCCGTGGGCAAAGAGAATTCCGTTGATTTTTTCAATCGCGTTTTTGCTCGACATCCATTTTCCAAGATGGGAATTAATTCCATATAAATCGGTTTGTTTTTTCTTTAGGATAGAAGAAACGTGATAATATTTCGGTGAAGTATTTTCAAAATTTCCCTGCATATTTTTCAGTTCGTGGTTTCCCAAAATGTAATGAACATTTCCACCTTTTTCTTTTGCTTCTTGCTCCAATTTGTAAATAAACCAAAGAACTTGCGTAGTAGAAAAATCCCTGTCCACAAAATCTCCAAGCAAAACAAGATGTCCATTTCCAAATGTCCAATTTAGCTTATTGTCAACGACTTTATTGGTAATCAAAAAATCACGAAAAGTTTTAAAACCGCTTTCAATATCAGAAATAGCTAAAATTTTAGAGTTGTCATTATAGGTATTTTTCGGGATTTCGATTTTGTTGTTGATGGTAAATTCAAATCGTGTTGAATCTAATGGAAAATAGCAATAGGTTGAGATTTTTGAATCCAAAGGATAATCTTTTTGGTGTAAATAAAATCCATCATCTTGATTTCCTCTGACGTAATTTTCAGTTACAACGCTGTCATTTTTATCAAAAATATATGGGCCATCTTTATCCCAATTCATCATTTCAGGATTTTCTGCATACCGAAAACTGGCTCCGTGATACAACCCAAATGAGATTGCCAAAACACCAAGTATCAGAAAGGTAACTACAATATGTTTTAAATATCTAAAAATTCGTTTTTTCATTTTCTTTAATTTTAATTTCAGCAAACCTAAAAAAGCTGATTCCGTTTTCAAAACCTTTGTGACAAACGACTTCTGCAATTGGACAAACAGTATTTGCATCAACTCAAATTGCTTTTATCACTCATTTTCAAAGGTTCAAAACATTGTAAGGGTTGTTTGTCAACGTTATTGCGCTGGGCAATTTATAGTTGTAATATTGCAGTATGATGATTCTGAAAAAAAATAATAAATGGATTGTGATTGCGCTTTTATTAATGGCAATTGTTCCTGTAATAATCACGGTTTATGAAGTGATTTTTACGGGAGATAAATCCGTTATGTTTTTAGGAAATTACCATCCAAATGTCGTATTTCTTGTTGTTTTTTATTACTTGTTTCTATTTAGTTTGGGTGTTTTTTGGCTAGTTCGTCAGATTATTTTTATTTCCAAACTGAAAAACGAAAAAACCAAAGCCGAATTAATGCTTTTGAAAAGCCAGGTCAGTCCGCATTTCTTTTTCAATATGCTCAATAATTTGTACGGTATGATTGCAAAAGACCCCAAAAAAGCACAAGAATTGATACTGAAACTTTCAGATATGATGCGCTACAGCATTTATGAAGGCGAAAAAGAAACAGTTACAATACAGGAAGAAATTGATTTTTTGAAAAACTATATCGAACTCCACAAAATGCGTTACCACAAACAGATAAACGTTGATTTTAAATGTAAAATTGATGAAAATCGGAAAGTTGTTCCACTGCTATTTATCATTCTTTTAGAAAATGCGTTCAAACACGGCGTAGAAAATTTAAGAGAGGATGCGTATATAAAAATGAGTTTGACTACATCTCAAAAAGAAATATGTTTCACCATTGAAAATAATTATGATAAAGCCGAAAACCAATCAGGAATTGGCTTGAAAAACTTGAAAAGAAGATTAGAATTAATTTATCCCAATCAATACGAATTGACTTTTTCGGAAACAGAAAATGTATATCAAGCCCAACTAATTTTAAAACAATTATGATAAGCTATTTAATCATCGATGATGAACATATTGCCCACGACATCATTAAAGGATATTGCGATTTATTGCCGAATATGCAGTTGATGAAAAACTGTTATGATGCTTTGGAAGCCTTTGATTATCTGAGCAAAAACAAAGTAGATTTAATTTTTTTAGATTTGAACATGCCTGTTTTGAAAGGTTTTGAATTTCTGAAAATCTTGCAAAACCCACCCAAGGTAATCGTAACAACTGCTTATCAGGAATTCGCTCTGGAAGGATATGAATACAACATTTCGGATTACCTGCTAAAACCTTTTGGTTTTGAACGGTTTTTAAAAGCTGTAAATAAAGCGATTGGTTCTGTTAATCAAAAGGTTGTAACTAATGAAAAAAGTGAGGGTTCTAACCGAATTTTTGTCCAAAGCAATAAAAAACACATTCAACTGGAAACAGAAAATATTTTATACATAGAAGCAACGGGCAACTATACCAAAATAATAACCACGACTGAAACCATTACCATTCGTGAAAAATTTTCTACTTTTTTAGAACAATTGCCCAAAAACGATTTTGTGCAAGTTCATAAATCATTTGCCGTTGCTCCAAAGCAGATTAACAGTATAGAAGGAAACATTATATTTATTTCAAATTACCAAATTCCAATTGGGAAAATGTTTAAGATAAATATTTTAAAATTGTTAAGATAGTTTATCTGTTACATTCTTTATCTCGCCAATTTAAGTTCAACAAAACCCAATGAGGCAATAATAATTATTGGAATTGCTTGATAATATTTTGAACGTATTATATGGTATTTAAGCTATGTTTTGCTAAGCAAAAATCCTAAAATATCTTATCGTACTTTGGACTTTTCTCCTAATAACAATGCGTAATCAAGTTTGCAAAACTATTTTTTACTATATACTTAAACGTACCAGACCTATTTTTACACTGAAAAATTAATTTTACTTCTCTATGAACAATAAAATTAATTTTTTTGTTTTGTGGAAAAAAATATCTTTTGAGGAAATGCAATTATCCCACTTATCTTTTCGATCGGATGCAAAATAAAGTTGAGACACTATGATACCCTGTAGATAATTTTTATATGTTTACCGCAATATGTATTTTTATGCTCATCACTAATTGAGTCGAGAACTTTATTCCAATGAGCAAACCAAACAGACATAGAAACCACATTTTAGAAACAGAGTCCAACAAGTTTTATAATAATTATTTGCCGAATGAATGGTTTGCAGATAAACCAGACCACGACTATGGAATAGATTACATAACCCACATATCTGTAAATGGACAAGTGACAGGATTAAATTTTTCTGTACAATTAAAAAGCAAAGAGAAAGAATCTAACAAAGAACATGTTTCAATATCTATTAAACAGTCAACATTAGGATTGTTTAATACTAAACTTGAACCTGTCTTGCTGGTTGCATACGTGCAAGAGGACAAGGAAGCTTATTGGTATTGGTACAACGATTTAAATCTTGACCTAACTAAAGTACAAAAAATGGTTAGGATTAATATTCCAAGGGCTAATAAGTTAAGTCAGATTGATTGGAATGTTGTTACAAAATATGTTCAAGATATTTTTAGCATAAAAACATTAATTGACGGCGTAAGAGCATTAGAATATACAGAATTGTCGAATACAGAGGTTTTAGCTTGGCGAAATTATTATGCTGGTAAATATGAGGATGCTTCTTTCTATTTTAGAAGCCTTTTAAAGGAAGAACATAAAAATTATGTAGTAATACTTGAAGGTTTGGCACATAGTCAATATATGTCCTTTAATTACAAGGATGCATTACAAACGATTAATAAATGTATTGAAAATGCTGGTACAGAAAATCAATATTTAACAAAAGCTTGTATTTTGGCAGAAGATGGTGCTGCAACAGGAAGCAAAGGCAAGCTCATTGAAGCGAAAAATATTTTTTATAAGTATCTTTTAGAGGGAAATGATAATGAAGTTAGACATTACAATTTTGCTAATACTTTAAAAAGTTTGGGTAAACTGGAAGAAGCTGTTCAACAATATAAACTATGCTTAAAGATAAATCCAAACAATGCCCAAGCATGGAAAAATTTAGGCTCAATATACTATGACTTACATAATCATGAGGAAGAAATTGTTTGTTATGACAAAGCTTTAAAAATTAATCCCAAACTTCCACAGGCATTATTTAGCAAAGGTGTAACCCTCTCTCATATTTATAAAAAACATACCGAGGGATTATCCCTCATGTTAAAATCAAATGAACAGGAAGAAGAAATGATGAATGGATATCCGGTTGGATATTTTTGGATTGCATATACTTATGAGAAACTCGGTAAGATTGATGAATCATTATACTTTATTGATAAAGGTTTGAGCATTGATCCCGAGAATTTATTTATGCTTGATTTTAAAACTAATTTATTAGCTTCTAATTTTGAGAAAGATGATAATTTAAAGAATACTGCTATTGAATTTTTTGAATATCGACTTGAATTAGATAACCATTTCAAAAGCTTATACTATTTGATTAAAGCTAAAGAAATTCATGACGAAAAAACAATTCTTGTATTGCTTAAAAAGTATACTCCAATCGTCAAATTTGCTGATTCAAGTACACTTACAAAATGTGTGTTAAAATTACAAGACTTATTAAAATTTCTATTGCATTATGATAAATATTTAACCCTTCGACAAACTTATCCATTGAACAGGTATCTGAATCATCTTATGTCCCAAAATCACTCAATATCGTCAGAATTTTATGAGATAATGGATTTGATTTTTGCAAAAGGTTTTAGTGATGCTATTGAAGAATATTATAAAGTTGGAAATATGAATCTAATTGGCGAAGCGATATTGAACGCACTGTCTTTTTTGCCTAGTGCCATTTTTGAACTGATTCCCGATGAAGAATACACTCAAGATGAAGCAGTAGCAATAATGACGCATACTTATTTAGAATATCCTAATATAGCAGTTCGCGAATTTGGTATTCAAGTAGGATTAATTAGTGCGAATTTCGGATTTGAAAAAGTAGACCCTGCAGATATATTGTCTGATTCTTGGTATGAAGAGTTTAGAGAAAATACTTTAATCTACATAAACCGAAGGCTAAAGCTTTTAAAAGAGGAATAAGCGTTAATAACAAAAGAACAACTAATAAGTATATATTTTATGGGTAATATATATTAATTTTATTTCTATCGCTTTGGTCTAAAGTGATAAATCTAAAAAAAATAGGAAATTTTTATCTTTGATAGTCTGTGGTTTAGTGAAATATATAACTCGAAAATTATCTTTTTTTTGGAAAAACTAAAAAAAGGCATATATCCGCTCTCTCAAAAAAATGAAAACCTGACTCTTCATTTAGCCGAATTAATTGTTATTATCTCGCTTATGGGTACGGGTATCAAGATCGAACTTAAATTTTCTTTCAAGAGCTGATCATCACCATTGATACTGGTAGGTTTTACCATGTTATTATGTATTGGTGCAGCAACGGCAACGGGGTATTATTTTTTAGGTTTAGGTTTAGGTCTTGCGTCGGCAGTATTGCTGGGTACTGTTATTGCTCCAACCGATCCTGTTCTCGCATCGGATGTACAGGTGGGGCCTCCAAATGAGGGAATGAAATCAGAGACCAAATTTGCGCTCACATCAGAGCCTGGACTAAATGACGGAGTAGCTTTCCTTTTAATAGTAAGACCTGTCTTTGGATGGCTGGCATTGAATTCATCAAAAATGAAAAACAAAGAAAGGCTGGCGATCGGATTTTGGCATCCGTGGAATGGGTTCGATATTCTATCTTGCATTTGCTTTCAGCAAATATAATTTTGACCATCAGGATGAATTGTGGGCTGCTGTTTCTTTAACGATCCTCTTTTCAATTTTGATTCATGGCCTTACGGCGACGCGTGTCATGGAATATCTTAAAAGAGAAGCATAGGATCAGTAATACAGGGTTCTACAGAAAAGAGCCTCACATTTTAAGAAATACATTGTTCCTGACCACAGTAACGTATCCTTAGCGTATTGATGGCCTTGAATTCAATTACAATGATTTTGAATCTACATAATAAATTCTCTGTAATACTAAATGATATATTAGCGCACCTGAAAAGTAGCAGATAATATCCATAAAATCAGCTGTATATCTTGCTGATAGTAACGGACATATAATTTCAAATACAATGGTCAGATTAAGTGCTGCTCCCAGCAAAAACTTCAGATCCGGTCTCCAATCCGGATAATAGGTGAGCTTCATGATTTTCATTGTAGTATAGCTGAACATAGGGACACTGTATAGATCAGTAAGATGATCATTGAGAGGTACGATTATTCCATTCCTTCTCAGTAATGCGATAATTCCCCAAATGATAAGCCCTCCAATAAACCAATATGAAATATTTAAATTTTTAAACATGCATTGCGCCTAAGATGATGCTCAAGATAATTTGAATGACTTTTAAAAAAATATTGACATCAGGTTTCTGTCTGTCTTCAGCTGAATTATCTTTACTTTCGCTGTCTTCGTAATTAAATAATTGCTTTCCTTCCATTTTTTTTCTCAATCATAACAAAATTCATTCCTACTCCAATTGTCTACTAATAGGTACATAATTTAAGATCCTTTTGATAGTAATGTTTAATTGGAGTATCCTTTCAGCAACTGCCTGTAACTCATTAAAATCGATGATTTCGAAATAAACCCTAGGAAGATATTCTGCTGATCGACGACAGGCAAGCTCCACGTACCCGTATTGTCAAAGACCTGGAGAATCTCTCTCGGCTTATCTTCGGGATGGATGAAAGCTGCCGGGGCTCTCATTATTTTTGTTATCGTAAGCGGCAAATAATTTTCATCATTGAAAAAATAAGGTCTGATATCGTCTAAAGTTAAGATACCTCTCAACTTTTTATCATTATCGATAACTGCAAAAAAATTCTTGTTCCCGTTCTTAACTAAATCAGACAATTCTTCTATTGAAGCATTTTCATTAATTGTTTGGGAATATCTATCAATGAAATCTTCTGTATGGAGTGAGAAAAGAAGATTCTCGTCATGCTGATTCGTAAAAATCTTACCCTGGTCGGCCAAAGATTTTAGTTCTGGGGATATTGGTGAAAACCATTTTGCAATGAGATAGGAGATCACTGAAACGATCATCAAAGGTATAAAAAGGTCGTATCCAAAACTGGACTCAGCAATTAGAAAGATGGCAGTTAGCGGGGCGTAAAGGACACCACTCATCGCACCGGCCATTCCTACCAGAACTAAGTTTGATACAGGAACGTCCTTAAAGCCGATCTGCTGGCAGATTACGGCAAATCAAAATCCGACGGTTCCTCCTGCAAAAAGTGATGGTGCAAAATTACCTCCATTTCCACCGCTGAAAATGGTGAAAGATGTTGAAAAAGCTTTTAACAGACATACACAAACCAGAAATACAATGATCGTCTATTCTTTGATATCAAAGTATCTAAAGAGACTGTTTTCAATGATCGAGTTTGTACTGCCATTGGTAAAGGCCTTGACTGTGTCATACCCTTCGCCGAATAGTGGCGGAAAAAGCACGCAGAGTAACGATAGGATGGCACCGCCCAGCATTGCCTTCCGCAATCTGGACATTTTCAAACCTTTTATAAAATGCTCTACCTTTTGGGAAACCATTAAAAAATATCTTGCATACAGTCCTGTGACAATACCTAATATAAGATAGTAGGGAAGATTCCTGTAATCAAATGCTTCTCTGGTATGGAACCTAAAAAGGATATCTTCCTGAAGCAGAATTCTGGATAAGAGGCTACCACATACCGCAGCAACTACCAGCGGGATAAAATCCGTAAAGACCACGCCTGTCAGTAGGATTTCAAAGGCAAACATGACCCCTGCGATAGGAGCGTTGAAAGCCGAGGCAACACCAGCTGTGGCTCCGGCTGCCAAAAGTAGTGTTCGTTCCTTGTAATTCAGGCGGTAAGTCTGCGCATAATTGGAACCAATGGCAGCACCAGTCACAGCGATAGGGCTTTCTAAACCGGCAGATCCTCCGAGGCCTACGGTTATCGCGCTTTGGACAATTTGTGAATAGGTCTTAACGGATGAGACAATACTCGAATTCTGAGCGATCTCATACAATATGGCACCTATCCCTTTTCTGTCCTGTCCTTTGAATATCGTCAATACGATGCTGGTTGTCAATACGATTCCCAAAAACGGAAAAATGATATAGAACAGGATCTGATATTCAAAATGAACCTTGTTCGTGATAAAGAAATGGATATTGTGTACTATTGTTTTCAGCAGGACACCAGCCAGACCTGCTGTACAGCCCACTAGAATTCCGGAGAGAAGTAAAAACTGGCTGCGGCTGAGCCTGTTGTTGAGCCAGTGGAGGATCAATTCATAGCTGCGGGCCTTTTCAAGTCCATATTTTTGGAAGTCCCTCTTGAACCTGAGAAAACTTATATATCTTTTTTTATTGTTGATATTCACTTACTATAATCGCTTTTATTTGCGCTAGGATCTTGATTAGAATGCGCAATTTTTAGGGTTATTGCAAATATACCAAAAGCTTATGGGATAGGCATCTCTATATCTGCGAAATCAATAAGATCTGTATCCTAAAAGTATGGTAGAAAACGATCTTTCATTTTTTTTGTATCTTACTACGGTCAATTATTCGAAATCATCAATTAAAAATATAAAAATTGTAATTATGAAAATAGGATTATTAGGATTTGGGAAGGCAGGTAAAGCGGTTGCAAATGTTATTCTTCAGCACAAGGATTTTTCATTGGAATGGGTTCTGAAGAAAACTGATATGCTGAATAAGCTTTCTGCAAAAGATATTCTTGGAATCTCAGCATCGGATGACGCATTGATCTATTCTCAAAGCAGCACGGACATTGAAACATTACTTGAGGATCATCCTGTAGACTTTGTTATTGATTTTTCCAACGAAGAAAGCATTCATCTTTATGGCAAGGTCGCAGCCCGTAAAAAGATCAAGATCATCTCAGCCATTTCGCATTACGGAGAAAATGAGATCAAAGTTCTGAAAGAACTTGCAACTGACACTGTGGTGTTTTGGTCGCCAAACATCACATTAGGCGTCAACTACCTGCTGTTTGCGGCATCGCTGTTAAAAAATATAGCGCCTGGTGTTGATATAGAGGTGGTCGAGGAACACTTCAAAGCCAAATCCGGCGTGTCGGGAACAGCAGTGAAAATTGCGGAAACTTTGGATATAGAGACAGAAAGCATCAACTCTGTCAGGGCTGGCGGTATCGTTGGAAAACACGAGGTCATATTTGGGTTTCCCTACCAGACCGTTCGTCTTGTCCACGAATCCATATCACGGGAAGCATTTGGAAGCGGTGCATTATTTGTCGCTGAGAACCTTAAAAGCAAACTGAAAGGATTATATAATTTTGAAGACATCCTGCGACCTTACTTTTTCGCTCAGACTCCAGATATGTTATCTTAAAATCTATCAATTGAAAAAATGCCATTCCAATTTTGGAATGGCATTTTTTGAAGGCTATTTTAATCTAGTTTTCAGTATTGTTTAAAAGTTTGACATTTTTCTCATTCAGCCTTTTTTCAAGCCAGCTTTTAAGCTGTAATTCATTCACTTTCTTTCCCGAATAAATCATCACGAATTGCAGCCTTACACTGTCCGTTTCAGGATATTGGGCAATTTTTCCGTAGGAAACGCCGGACATATCCGGATATAGGATTTGTATCTCTTTGCGTAATGTGGAGTCTGAAACTTTATAATTGTCGAGTTCTGACCGCAGGCTGGATAAAGCTATGTCCTTTTCTGACAGGTTTGTATTGTTTTTGTTGATCTCACTCAGTATCTCTGATTTCAGATCGGAATTGTTTTGCCTGATGTTGATCTTTGTGTTTGCAAGCCCGTTATCAGAAAGCATCTTGTTGTAAGACTTGATCTCTTCAGTAGTGAATTTTTTATTTAGGAATGCAACGTCGATGGTTTTGGGATTGGCGTTGTAGTTTATCTTTTTATAGATCAATGTATATCCATTCTTTTCAAATTCTTTTTGGAGGAAAAGTTCTGCGGTCTTCGTGAATTTCTTTTCATTGTACAGGTTGTAGGCTAAATACGAGCTGGGAACGATCATTACCAGTATTAACAGCGATATGCTGTATCTGATCCTTTTTTCATATTTGTTGTCGACAATAGAGGAAGGATAATGCAGATATTTCACGACAAGAAAAGTAGCAATGCATATAAAAAAGCAATTGATGCTGTAAAGATAGAATGCGCCGATGAAATAAGAAAAATTAAAAGTAGCAAGACCAAATCCGGCCGTACACAGGGGAGGCATCAATGCCGTTGCAATGGCAACACCGGGAATAGGATTTCCTTTTTCTACCCTTGTTATGGCTATGACACCTACCAGTCCTCCAAAAAAAGCGATCAGAACATCGTAGATGTTGGGTGCAGTCCTTGCCAAAAGTTCTGATTGTACATCTTTGAAGGGACTTATGTAAAAATAGAATCCTGAAACCAATAAACTTACTACCGTTGCAATAAGAAGGTTCTTAAAAGATTTCTTAAGCAGAGGAAAATTATAGGTTCCAAGCGCAAATCCTGCTCCGACAATAGGACCCATTAGCGGAGAAATAAGCATGGCCCCAATAATAACCGCAGTGGAATTGACGTTAAGGCCTATGGATGCGATAATGATCGCACAGGCTAGGATCCAGAGATTGGAACCTCTGAATGAAATATTGGACGTGACATTTTCCAGTACCTTATCCTTTTTCTCTTCACCATTGTGAAGATTAATAAAATTAAAGATATTATTCATCGGTTTGAGTTGGTTTAGAATCTTGGTTAAGAATGATATAGCCTATAATTCCTCCGATCAAGGAGGCTGCAAATATGCCGATCTTTGCCTGTGTCTGGTATTCTTCGTGGCTAAAGGCAAGGGAGGTTACAAACAGGGACATTGTAAATCCAATGGATGCCAGAAAACCAAGTCCGAGCAGATTACGGATATTCATCCCCTCAGGTAATTGAGCAATTTTTAGTTTAATAAAAACAGCAGTGAAGCCTACAACACCTAAGACCTTTCCGACCAACAATCCCAATGCCACACCCAATGCGATATTGGTGTCAAATAAACTGTTAAGGTCAATATTTAAAGATACACCGGCATTGGCTATTGCAAAAATCGGTATGATAACGAAAGTTACAACGGGATGCATCGCGTGTTCCAGTATCTGAAGGGGAGGAGTGGCGGCATTTGTCGCCTCATTGATCTTTTCCAGAACATGCAGCTGGTCGTTGGTCAATGTAGGTGTATTTTCAGTAGGGTCTAAATTTTTAAACCTTTCCAGATAGCTGCTGATCTTGGCGATGAACAGATTTTCCTTGATCTTCACATCTGCCGGAATGGTAAAAGCAGCCAAGACAGCAGCGATCGTGGCGTGAACGCCTGAAATTACAAAGCATGTCCATACACCGCAGATGCCAAGGAATGCGAAAAAAAGGATCGATCTGACGCCAAGCTTATTCCCCAGGTACATCACTGCAAGAATGCCAAGTCCTATCAGCAAATACGTCATTTCAATGTTCGATGTATAGAAAAATGCGATTACCAGGACTGCTCCCAAATCATCCACAATTGCCAAGGCAGTTAAAAATACCTTGAGGGAAAGTGGGATCTTCTTTCCCAACAGAAAAAGCACGCCCAATGCAAAAGCAATATCCGTGGCCATAGGTATTCCCCAACCTTTGTGCATTTCCCCGGTCGTATTGAGTAGCAGGAAGATCAATGCCGGCATTACCATTCCCCCAACTGCCGCAACTATCGGAAGCATGGCTTTTCGCGGATTGGAAAGCTCCCCACCGATTATCTCCCGTTTAAGCTCAAGCCCCACCACGAAAAAGAAAACAGACATCAATCCGTCATTGATCCAGTGATGGACGGTAAAATCGAAAAAACTTTCCCCATTCCATTGAAATCCAAAGGTCTGCTCCAGAAAATGATGGTAGCCATCGGATAATGCTGAATTGGCCAAAATCAAAGCAATGATCACACTGATCCCTAAAAGTAATCCTCCCGACTTTTCCTGTTGGATAAATCGCTGAACGGGCTGTGTGATCTTGTCGATCGGCTTTGTGGGGTAACTTTTGATCATAGTTTATTTAATATAGATAACTGCAAATTTATGAATACTAAAGGGAAAAATAGAGGAACATTGCGAAAGTTATTTTTAATATACTTAGATATTTAGCTCGGAAATTTGTAAAGAATTAAAAAGAATATGTCATATGTGGTCAATTGTAATTTTAAAGTTAATTATCAGAAAAGAATGAACGTTTTAAAATTAATTTGTTTAATATTATACGCTTGAAATCTCATTAATCTATAAAAAAATGTCAACAAAAAAGCTTAGTGAATGGTATGCCACTGCGATCTGCGGCAATGATATAACTTCATCTTGTCTGTATGTTTCGGCTCTGGCTATTGTAGCGGCAGGTCAGTATGCATGGGTCGCTCTTTTGATGGTGGCCGTGGTACTATTTCTATTCAGAAAGATCTATGGCGAGGTGGTCGGAGCATTGCCCCTCAATGGTGGTGCATATAACGTATTGTTAAATACTACAACGAAAAGTAATGCGTCTATTGCAGCCTGTCTTACCATATTATCTTACATGGCAACGGCAGTAATCTCCTCAAGCGAGGCGATGCACTACCTACATCATATTTTGCCATATTTCAATGTGAATATAGCAACATTCGTGCTTTTGCTCATATTTTTAGAGCTGACTATTTTAGGAATTTCTGAAAGTGCAGTGGTTGCCCTGGTCATTTTTGTTTTCCATCTTGCAACAATGGGACTGTTAATTGGTTCCTGCTTTTTCTTTGTCTGGCAGCACGGATTCTCAATATTGATCGACAATTTCCATCTTCCTGCCAGAAATGGAAGTATTTTAACCGCTATTTTCTTTGGATTTTCAGCTGCTATGCTTGGGATCTCAGGCTTTGAGAGCTCTTCAAATTTTGTGGAGGAGCAGGAGCGAGGTGTTTTTGCGAAAACATTAAGAAATATGTGGATCGCAGTATCAGTGCTAAACCCGATGATTGCATTTCTTGTGATATGCATCATTCCCATATCGGCAGTAGAATCACACCAAAATTCTTTCTTAAGTTATATTGGGACTTTGACTGGTGGAAAATGGCTCGCTACGATCATTTCGATCAATGCGGTCTCTGTTTTAAGTGGTGCGGTATTAACTTCATTTGTTGGGGTCAATGGTCTTATCAAAAGGATGACTTTGGATAGAATATTACCAAATTATTTTCTGAAGGAAAATAAAAGGGGCAGTACATACAGGATCCTGATCCTTTTCTTTCTGTTATGTCTTTCAGTGCTATTGGTGACCAGAGGACAATTGGCACCACTTGCCGCTGTTTATGCCCTGTCTTTCCTGACTGTCATGGCATCATTTGCGTTAGGAAATATCCTGCTTAAACTCAGAAGGTCTCGTCTGCCACGTCCGGAATACGCCAAACCCGGAGTTGTGCTGTTGGCTTTTGCAGCCATAATCATTGCTTTATATGGGAACATCATGACCAAGCCACAATATCTTGTCACCTTTCTGCAATATTTTATTCCTTCGGTACTGATCATTTTGGCTATGCTGCTGCGAAAGGATATTATGCATTTTATTGTTAATCTGCTGCAGTCGCTGTCGAAGAACTATAAAAAATACACGCTCACAAGACAAAGATCTTTGTACCGAAGCCTGAAAAAACTCTATGAGCAGGATTTTGTTTTCTTCTCAAAAGGTGATGATATAGCAACCCTTAATAAGGTGATGATGTACCTGCACGAAAATGAGGTGACAAACAAGATGAAGATCGTTACGGTATTAAAAGAACAACAGCAACCGGATCCAAAATTCCTCGCTGATTTTGACACTTTGGACCGTGCCTATCCTGAGGTCGATATGGAGTATATTACCATTTTGGGCAACTTTACGCCTGAACTTGTGGAAGAGCTTAGTAACAAATGGGGAATCCCAAAGAACTTCATGTTTATCAGCAGTCCCGGGGAAAAATTCAGTTACAGAGTTGATGAACTTGGAGGAGTCAGGCTTATTCTTTAGATTTTAATTTTGATTGAAGAAGAATAAAAACATAGAATAGAAGATTTTATTAATTCTTATAAGCATTAAGTTGATTTAATCAATTCATTCCGTTAATAATTGCTATTAAGAATGCTTAGATAGGAATTAATTAAAGTCGTTAAAAAACATAATTAATACGTGTCGCCATTAAGAAAAATATTTTGTATTTTCAAACTTATCAATTGATATGAATAAGAGAACAACAAACGCCTTAGCAGTGGAAGATTTCCAGAAAGACAATAATGTTGCCTTTGGTGTTCTGTATCAAAAATATTTTGGCTATACACGGAAATTTGTTCTTGGAAACAAAGGAAATCTGGAAGATGCGGAAGATGTTTTTCAGGATGCTTTGATTATTTTGTATGAGAAATTGTACGATGATGATTTCAAAGCTTACACCTGTCTTGCCAATTACGTCACCGGAATTTCTAAAAACCTGTGGTTGAAAAAATTACGCAACCGAAACTTTTTTGTGGAAATTCACGAAAGCTATTATTTTGAAAACAAAGAAGAAATCAACCAAGCTATAGAAAACGAGAGAGATTATTGGGACAAACTCAATGATTATATTAATGAAATCTCATCGCACTGCCAAAACCTCATCCAGGATATTTTTATGAAGAATAAAAATATCGAAGAAATACAGGAAAAATACAAGTATTCCAGCAAGCACAATGCGCAAAACCAAAAGCATAAATGTGTAGAGCAAATCCGGAAAATAAAAAAAAATAAGATAATTTTTAAACTGATTATCAATACTTTAAATAGAATTGTTAAAAAAATCACCTTTTCACAGGGTGATTTTTTTTGTTTTTGGGAACTTCATAGTAAATACTTTATCTTATGTTCACAAAAATAATTTATACATTCTTTTTCTTAGTTGCCATTTCGTTTTCCGCACAAAGCAAAACCGGAATCGATTTTCAGGCTAAAAATTTAGATGAAGCCAAAAAACTGGCACAACAGGAAAATAAACTCATCTTCATCGATCTGTACACAACTTGGTGCGGTCCGTGCAAACTGATGAAAAAGAATACGTTTCCGAATCCTGAACTGGGAGAATTTTTCAATAAAAATTTCATCAGCCTTTATATTGATGCTGAAAAAGAAGGGACAGAACTTGCAAAAAAATTCAAAATTGTTAATTATCCTTCCTTTCTTTTCCTAGACCAAAACGGCGAATTGGTGCAGTACGAATATGGATATTACAACACAACTCAATTTCTGAATGTAGGACAATCGGTTCTTAAAAAGAAATCCGCAAATAAAGAAACACCAACATTAGATGAGGTAAAGGGAAAAATGGTGGGCGAAACTATTTCCAATTTTACAGCAAAAGATCAATTTAACAAAAACTTCTCCTTGTCGGCAGAAAAAAAGAAAACCGTGCTGGTTTTCATTCGTGGACAATGGTGTCCGTACTGTAACAAATACATCGAAAGTCTTCAAAATCTTGCTCCCGAATTACAATCTAAAAACGCAAGATTGGTAATCATTTCTCCCGAAAAGCCTGAATTTATAGAGAAAACCATCAGCAAAACCAAAACCTCATATTCCGTTTTGTATGATGAAAACTACAAAATTGCTGAACTTTTTGATGTGCTTTACACACCAGAAAAGAAAACGATTGATTTCTACGAAAAACATTTAGGAGATGATTTCAAGAAAAGCCGTTCCGATGAGTCTGGAAGATTACCAGTTTCTGCGACCTACATTTTAGATGAAAATCAAAAAATTATCTGGAGACATTTCAATCCTGATTATAAAGAAAGAGCTTCATTGGAAGATATTTTAAAACAACTTTAATTTAAAAATTATGAAAAATATATTTACACTCATTCTCGTTTTTCTGCTTCCTTTTTTTGTATTGGCTCAAAAAAATGAACACCGAAATTTAGAAAACAAACTGGCAATTCAGGGGTATGATCCTGTTTCTTACATCGAACAGAAAAAAGCGGTAAAAGGTAAAAAAGAATTCGCAGTTAATGTAAACGGAGCCATTTATTATACTTCTTCGGAAAAGAACAAAGAACTCCTCAAAAAAGATCCAGCCAAATACGAACCTGTTTACGGCGGTTGGTGCGCTTTTGCATTGGGAGATTATGGCGAAAAAGTGGAAATCAATCCTACGACTTTTAAAATAATTGACGGAAAAACGCATCTGTTCTACAATAAATTCTTCAACAATACGCTGACTTCGTGGAATAAGAACGAAGTCAAACTGAAAAAAAGCGCAGACCAAAACTGGAAGAAACTGACCAATTAATTATTACTAAAAAATTAAAATGATGAAAACAATGATCACCTTTATTTTCTCTTCTCTTCTCTTAGTTTCCTGCATCAGAGAAAACACCGCAACAGAAGATTTAATGGAAATGGCTCCCGAAAATGCTACTCTGAAATATTCCGGAAATTTTATTCAGGGACCTTACGGAAATAACGTCAACGGAAAAGCCGAAATCTATGAAAAAAACGGAATTTATACTTTGGTTTTTAATGATGGTTTCACGGTTAGCAACGGTCCGGATTTATACGTTTATGTAAGCAAAGAACAGGAACCGTCGCAGTTTATTTCTTTGGGCTTGCTAAAATCTGTGAACGGCGGACAAACCTACACTTTTACGGGTTCCGTAAACTTCGATGAGTACAAATACGCAGTCGTTCATTGTCAACAATACAATCATCTGTTTTCTTACGCCTTATTAGAAAAAAAATAATTATAAAACGATGAAAAACTATATCAATTGGGCATTAAGATTAATTCCCGCCGTTATTTTACTGCAAACATTGTATTTTAAGTTTACGGCACATCCTGATTCTGTTGCTATTTTTTCTAAACTTCACGCAGAACCATTTGGAAGAATTTTTTCAGGTATTCTGGAACTCATCACTGCAGTTTTGATTCTAAACCCGAAAACCACTTTTTGGGGAGCTGTTCTGGGATTTGTAACGATGATTGGAGCAATTGCCTCACACATTTTCATTCTAGGAATTGACACCAATGACGATGGCGGAAAATTATTTTATCTTGCGCTTACCGTTCTTGTTTTTTGTGTAATTCTTCTGTTTAAATTTAAAAAAGCTAAAGTATGAATAAAGACGAATCGGTTTATGTCATCTTACACGAGATTCTTACCGAGCAACAAGAGCTTTTGCAAAAAGTTTCAACAGAAATATACACTCATCAAATTCCATCTTTAGACAATTCTACGATTGGTGGACACACGAGACACATTATTGAGTTTCTGGAAATTTTACGGAACTCTTATCATACGAATCAGATTAATTATGACGAAAGACAAAGAAATCTGGAATTAGAAAAAAATCCTGAAAAAGCGATGGAAGTGATTTTCGAAATACTTTCCAACATCGATTTGCCGAACAAAAATTTAATTTTAAAGCAAACCGTAGGAACTGTTTCTTTAGAAATTCCGACTAATTTCTATCGGGAATTATTGTACAATATTGAGCATTGCATTCATCATCAAGCATTGATAAAAGTAGCTTTTAATGAAATGAAAATGAGTCATTTACTCAACAAAAATTTCGGAATTGCCCCTTCAACGATTCAATACAGAGAAACTCAAAATTTAAACTAAATGTGTACTGTAACGTATTTTCCGCTTAAAAATAAAATTGTTCTGACTTCCAACCGGGACGAAAAACCCAATCGTTCTGCACAAGAAATCCATAGTGAAAAAGGTGTTTTTTATCCGAAAGATGCCACCAAAAACGGAACTTGGTTTGCGGTTTCCGAAAGCGGAAATGCCCTAATTTTATTAAACGGTGCTTTTGAAAATCATCCGGAAAAAACGAATTACCAGAAAAGCCGAGGACTGATTGTTTTGGATTTGATAGAGGAAGAGAACATTTTCAAGTCAATGGAATTAATTGATTTGGAAAACATTGAACCTTTTACACTGGTCATTTTTCAGGAAAACCAACTGGCAGAATTTCGTTGGGATGGAAGTGGAAAATATTTTAAAATGTTAGATATAAATTGTCCACATATTTGGTCTTCCGCAACATTGTATGATAAATCGGCAAGAGAAAAAAGGGAACAAATTTTTCAGAAATTTCTGCAAAACGAGAAGATTTCCGATGAAGATATTTTAGATTTCCACCATCAGAAAACCGATGATCTGGAAAACGGAATTACTATCAAAAGGCAAAATACGATACAAACCATCAGTACGACACAGCTCGTTATTTCCGATGAAATGACACTGAAACATTACGACCGACTGAACCCAGATTCAAAACCCGAAAAAATTTCCCTTAAAAATGAAACTCAAACATCGCCTTCATAAAATTGCACATTGGGAATACTGGTCTACTTTTTCCATTTACCTGCCGCTTTTTCCGGTTTGGCTGTACTGTGCATATAAAGCAAGAACACTGTTGTTCTTCCACGGTGCGAATCCTTCTATAAAATATGGCGGAATGGCGATGGAAAGCAAAAAAGAAATCTACGATTTGATTCCCAAAAACTGGATTCCGAAAACCATTTTTGCTTCCTCAGAAATCCCATTTCAGAAGATTTTATCTGAATTAAAATCACAAGTCATTAACTTTCCTGTTATTGTAAAACCAAACATCGGATTGAAAGGTTTAGGAGTTGTTCAGCTCGAAGATTTAAATGAATTGGAAGATTATCAGAACAACAGCGATTGCGATTTTCTGATTCAGGAAAAAATAAATTATCAGAATGAAGTCGGCATTTTTTACCACAGATTTCCAGACCAAAAATCAGGAAAAATCACAGGAATGGTGAAAAAAGAATTTCTATCCGTAAAAGGAAATGGTGAAAAAACCTTGAGAGAACTGGTGCTGGAAAATCCGAGAAGTGCCTTCCAAATCAAAGCCATAGAACAAAAAATGGTAAATGGGATGCAGGAAATAATTCCTGAAAATGAGGAAATTATTCTCATTCCGTTTGGAAGTCATACGAGGGGTGCAAAGTTTATTGATGTTTCAAGTGAAGTTACTGGAAAATTAGAGCAAAAAATAGATGAAATTTGTACAAAAGTGAATGGTTTTTATTTCGGAAGGCTTGATGTTATGCATGAAAATTTGGAACTATTACAAGAAGGTACAAGCTTTAAAATCATAGAAATAAACGGTGCTAAAAGCGAACCAACACATATGTACGACCCAAAACACTCCTTATTTTTTGCTTGGAAAGAAATCACCAAACACTGGAAAATAATGGCAGAAATCAGTAGAAAAAACCACGAAACGGGTTTTCCTTATCTGGATCTTAAGGAAGGATTTTTAGCTTTGAAAAATAATCTAGCTGTAGAAAAAAAGCTCAGGAAGATTTCTTTGGTTGATTGACTCGTATGCTTTTTAAATTTTAGTATCTGAAAATCTATTGTTTATAATATGTTGCGAAAGAAAAGATCAAATTTATTTGCAAAAAATAAATAAATCTATATCTTTGCAACAGTAAAAACGACGATCTCTAGATTGTTTAAAAAAGTGACCTATTCGGTGACCTCTTAGACAAGAGAACAATATAAAGCTTATGGATAGGGCTTTTTTGAAAAAATAACAAGTCCCGTCCGGATCGCAACTATTATATCAAAATAGTTCAAAACGCTTTAAAACGTATGTTTTAAAGCGTTTTTTGTTTTATGTGTGTGTAGTTAATGGTTTAGATTTGGAGTTTTTATTTAATTTTATTGATTATCAATGCTCTATATAAAGATAAATAAAAAATAAAATAGCGACTCCGGAAGTACTATTCTTATACCCGACGTAGAGTTGTTGCTTTAGCTTATATGATTATGAATAAACGTCGGAACAAATGTATTCACTGTAATTACAGCTACTGTATTATGGAAGGAAGAACATCACAAAATAAGCAGCGTTATCAGTGTAATAAATGCAAAAAAAGTTCATTTAGAATCCAGTGATTTCTCTTCCAGCATAAATCAATACTTATGTAAATTATTGAGTGATTCTAAAACAACGCCTTTGCAACAGACACACCTAGATCAATATAACTTCCAGTAGACCAGTTGATGTCGAGAGGAACACCGGCGTCTTTCACTGTTTCTGTACTCACATCCTTACCCGTGCCGTAATTGATCTGTGCAAAAGGATTTTTATCAATATTAAGCACCAAAAGTAGCCTGCTGCCTTTTTGAAATTGTCTGCTAAAAACCCTGGACCTGTGAAATGGGATGGTTTCTAATTTCCCAGGCACCAGCAATTGACGCTTGCTCATGTCGTAAGCATAGCTTGCTCTTCCCAGAAAATAAGAAAGCTGAAAATATTCTCCTGCAGGTGTGATTTCGTATAATGTTAGGCCTATATCCATATCCTTTTTATTAATTATTGCCTTGAGTTCCCCCTGCAATCTACCAGAAATTGAAACTGCTTGCTTAAATGGTTTAGTTACAAAGAAAAGTCCGTTAATGGTATCAAGCTCCTTTTTGATAATGGGATCTGGATAATAATCGTTATAAAATGAAGTTCTATCTGCAAGGTCAATCCTTTGATGCATAAAAATCTCTTTCACAGGCGTGTGATCAGAAAGAACCTTTTTACCTCCGGGAATACTATCAAGGTAAAATCGGATGTGCTGGTCTTCCATTTTTTCCAATGTGGGAACATGCTTCCATTTATTTGCACCCATTACCTGAAAATTGATTTTATCTCTTAATAAGCTAGGTTTTTTTCCTCCTTTAAGTATATGATCAAGCCATTGAAAAGTAATTTCGCGGGTATTGATCAGCGCATCCGGATCTACCTGATAATCCCTCAATTTCGGCACGCCCCCTGTTTGTGCTCCAAAATGATCGTAAGGGCCTATGATCAGATAATGTTGGGCAGACGGATTGTATTTGTAATGCTCCCTCAGGTACTCGAGTGCAGAGACCTGTCCATCGTCGTAATAACCAGTGATGGTAAGCACAGGAATGTTAATATGCTTAAAGTCGTTTTTATAAGGCACCATCGATTGCCAGTAAGTATCATAATCGGGGTGGGAGAGCCATTTCTGCATCCAGGGGTTTGGAGTGCCGTCAATGCTATCAATCTTGTTGTAAGCTGCGCCACTTTCCCACCAGTTGTTCCGCATCCTGCGCCACCTCGCATTATCGTTATTCACAGTATCATCGGTATATTTATTATTCGTGACGTAAAATGCCCATTGATAATTGGCCGATAAAAAAATATTATTTTCCATAGGCAATCCCAGCCCCGGAATTGCAGCTACGTAAGGTACAATTGTTTTAAGGGCCGGATGCAGGTATTTGGTTGCAGCCCACTGTGCAAAACCAGAATAGCTTCCGCCATACATTCCCACACTGCCATTGCTCCAGGGTTGCTTTGTGATCCAATCAATAACCGCATTGACATCCTGTGCCTCATGTTCGTAAGGTTCAATCGGATCAGGGCTCAGACGTTTGCCTCTCGTATCTGCCACAATGCCTACATAGCCATGATCGGCAGCATATTTTGCTTCCATCAGACTCCTGTTGTTATTGGAATAAATAAAATAGAAAAGGGCAGTGGGCAGCTTTTCTTCCACGCCTTTTTTCCTGACCACAACAGCAGATAAGGTGATGCCATATTTGGTTTTGATCATTACACTATCATTAATAATATAATGATCCGTATCAGGCAAGGTTAATTTTTGTTGTGCAAAGATTTCGATGCTCATTATAAGGCACAGCAAAGCCATACCTAATTTTGTTAAGTTTATTTTCATTATTGAAAAATTTATTGGTTTATTTTTTAATGAGGTTCCTGAATTTTATGGCCTGCCGTTCTGATATCCTGATTTGGTCTCCCGTTTTAAGTACAACCAGTGTACCTTCAATATCTTTTTTAACCATAGTAATATAATCCAGATTAAACAAAATGCTTCTGCTTGCCCTAAAAAACCTTTGGCAATCGGGATTTTCTTCGAGTTTATTCAAGGATGTTTTAAGCAATACATGCTCCTTTCCGAAAAAGAGCCTGGCATAATTTTCAACCGACTCGATCATGTGTACCTCTTTCCATTTAATGAGTTGATATTTACCCCTGTCTTTAATAAAAACAGAAGGCTCATCCTCTCCGCTGATCTTTCCAATAGCCTTATCCATTGCATTTTTAAAGCGTTCTTCGCGCACAGGTTTCATCAGGTAATCCATTGCACTCACTTCAAAAGCCTTTAAGGCAAAACTGTCGAAAGCGGTCACAAAGATCACCTCAGGAATATGGTTTAATGTTTCTAATAGATCAAAGCCAGAACGTCCAGGCATTTGGATGTCTAAAAAGATCAGGTCAGGTTTTAACAACATTATAAGCTTTTCGGCTTCGTCTGCATTTGCCGCTTCACCTAATACCATTACCTTCGGATAACCTTTCAGCATCCTTATCAGTTCTTGTCTGGCCCCACGTTCATCATCAATAATTATTGCCCGTATTGTTTTCATCTGATCGGAATTTTAATTTCTGCACAAACTTTTTGCTGTGTTTCGGATAATCTAAAAGTGGCCAGCTGTTGATAACTGTGGTCGAGTCGGTCTTTCAAATTTCGTAACCCTATACCTTCAATTATTTTATTCTCCTCCAATTGACCTGGATTTAATACTCTGATAATTAAAAAACCGTCCTTTTCACCAATGAACAGATCGATCCTGCCACCATGTTTTTCTAATGCAACCCCATGTTTTACTGCATTTTCTACCAATGTCTGGATGCATAACCTTGGCACCATTAACCCTGATAAAGAAACATCAATATCAAGTTCGTATTCTAATCTTTCTTCCATCCTTAAACTTTCCAGCTCGAGATAATCACGCACAAGCGCGATTTCCTCCTTTAACTTGATAAACATGGAATCGCCCTTATAAAGTCCGCTTCTTAAAAGCTCACTTAACAAATCGATTGCCCTGCCTGCAGCATCGGGACTTGTATAAACTAATGATTTTATCGTGTTGAGTGCGTTGAATAAAAAATGAGGGTTTAGCTGAGCTGAAAGATTATCCAGCTGAGACTGTTTAAAGTTAAGTTCGAGTCTTGCGTTTTCCACTGATAAACGGATCTCTCTTTTCGCATAATGATAAAGGTGATAGGCCAAAATCCATATCGCCATTAATCGGAAGCCTGCTACCAAAATACTTAGGACATTTAAATTAAAGAAATCAACAAAGGATTGCGTTACAATCCCCATAAACCAGAGCCTAACGAGATAGAGTTTACCAATGGTTACCAGGGCGTAAAAAATACCCATCACCGGAATAGCGATCAACATCCGCCAAAGTAATTTATCAAGCGGAAAATCCTGCCAATGGTTTCTTGTTGCAAAATTGCGGTATAGATGCGTGATCAATATATACATCGCAACATCCAGTAAAAAATGAATTACTGCCAAATCCAACCGGAATCCATCGTGATACCAACCTTCAAAAGACCAATACAGCGCGGCTACTGACCAACCGATAAGCTGGCACTTCCAATAAAGAGATATATGTGCTTTCTTTTCCAAAAATATGTAACTTGAAACAAAGCAACGAAAACTAATTTTAAGAAAAAAGATAAAGTACAGGAGCGTGGTCTTTTGGGTGATGAGTGCGGGTTAGTCCAAGTGAGATTATGATAAATTATTGAATATTTTGATAATCAAAGATTTGTTTTTTACTGGGAAGCCTATGATTTCAGCAAATTACGACTCCTGAATGTATTGATCCTATAGCAGATGATCAAGAAATTTGATGTTAGTTGGATAGATAAAAATAAAGATGGTAAAATAGATGAGAATGAAAAGGATTCTATGAAGCCGTATACAGAAGTTACTGTTATAGGAAATAAGGCAATCATTTCCTTTCAAATAGAAGAGACTTTATCAAATTATTTCAATGAGTTTGATGAACTTGAACTATTTATGTCGGTTTCTTGCGATGATGAGACATTAGAATTGCCAGAGAATGAAATTGAATTTTTTGACGTGAAACCTTTATCAGAAGTTGTAAAAGAAATATACGTTAGATTATTACAATTACAAGGACGTTTGTTGAAAATTATACAAGCCCCGTCCAGATCAACTATTAAATCATAATAGTATAAAAACGCTTTAAAACGTATGTTTTTAAAGCGTTTTTTTGCTTTTAGAATGACTAAATAAAAACTCCGCTATTTGCGGAGTTTTTTTAATCTATTGTTTGATAATTTTTATAACACTTTCAGAATTGTTTATTCTTAATAGGTATATCCCCGTAGATAAATCGCTCATATCTGTTCGCCTATTGTTAAACTTACCCTCCTTTACAAGTTGACCGGACATATTATAGATCTGAAAATAATACTCTTTGTCATCTTGAGTGTCAAGATTGATGATATCTTTTACAGGATTAGGAAAAACTTTAAGCTTTTCTGCCATTTGCTCTACTTCGATCTTAGCAAAAACATTGGTTGCTTTTTGTAGTGCGTCTGGTGGAACAGGTATTGCATCGGGCTCATATCTTCCAATTTCTTTTCCGTTAGCATCATATTCTATTTTTGCACAACGACAAGACATTGCTGCTTGCGGCCTAAAGACATATGAAGGCGTTAAGAAATATAAGCTGGATTCACTTTGTGTGGCTGCTGAAACATCTGCATTGAAGAGCATTCCCAGAGAATTTCCGCTTCCGTGGTTGGCGGCGGTCCAAATCCCGGATTTCATAAAAGTAGGATTGGATCCTCCTTTTGTTGCATCTAATGTATTTCCTCCGTTGAATCCTCTGATACCATTATTGGGAAATAGTCCAATGTTATATCCAGGCTTATTAAGTACATATCCATATCTGAATGATCCATATCCGGAAGCATTTCCGAAAACGAAGCTGCCAGGATATTTTATTTTGTTAATATCGTACGGCTCATTGCTTACCATAGCATTAATATTGCCGGGATCCATTCCGTATGTATTATTTACAAATTTGGCATTATAAAACCATGGTGTGTTTCCTTTTGATATAAGGTTGCCTAAGACCGCACCCAAAGATAGGCTGTGGAGGTCTACAATTCTCCATCCTGCAGGACAAGGGTCATATGGAGATTTTTCCGTAGCATGTCCCCATCTTTCCTGCATATTTCCATTTTCATCAGATATCCAGTCTAATTTTGTAGCATCAGTTTGATATAGATAATTCAAAGGATTGTTTACAGAATATTTTAAGACTTTTTTCAATTTATCTATTTTTGAGTCAGATGCTGTTATATTGGAGCTGGCAGAGTATGTTGCAAAAGGCTGTGTATATGAGCTTAGATATTCTGCTTCGGTCATATTGGCTGTATATAAAGCTGCGGTCATAATGCCATTTGCTGGTGTTGCTGACTTTTGTCTGTATACAAAATAGTCATTAAAAGGTCTGCGATTACTGGCAAAATAATTATAAAAAATTCCAGGGTTATAGAAAACTGGCAGCGGGTCCTTTCTTCCCCATTGAAAGTGTAGACCACCACTGTCCCGTATCTGCTCCAATCTCGTGATAGCAGCAGGATTTCCATTTCCATAAGATCCTAAAGGACCAGTAAAGGTGGCATTGTCATAACCATAGAAATGTTCATTTATGAAACGTGATCTTGCTCCCAGATCTCTATCCATGAATGTCGTCTTCAAAGGGACTCCATAACCACTGGTGGTAGGATTCAAAAACTGACTGTTAGCTGATTTTATACCTCCATTATTAATAGTTTCTGGATCAACAGAGTAAGTTTCGATAACAGATTTTGGAGCCCAGATATGCCAGCTCCATACTACTGGATCATTATGTTTGTTGTTTGCCCAGGTTCCGCTTCCCACATGTAAAGCAACAACTGCATTGCCTATTTCGTTTTCTTTAAGAGTTACCTTTAATATTGCTGTATCAATAGAGCCGTCTATGATTTCCATCTTTTGAATCAAATTCGTATTGCTTGTCCAAACTACAGATGAGGATTTAGCGCTTTGCGCAGGAAAAGAAAAATCTGTACTCAAATGAAGTTTGTGCATTGCATATGCCTTTTTCAAAGGAATCTCAATAATTCTATCATTATCCTTATTGGTATCTATGATATTTCCATTTGGATTAGGAGTTGCCAAATTTGAATTGGTGTATTCTACATAGCTATTTGGCAATTTTGTCCAAGATTTTAATGTTTCAAGCGAATAAAGTTCAGTAGCAGAATCAATGTACTCTGTTTCAAATTCTTGTGAAGTATAGGCACTATTAGGGTCATATATACAACGCACGCCTGTACTAGGATAGCCATAGGCATTCTCTCTGAAACTATTCCATCCTATTAAAGTATGATAGCTCAACGGATCAGAGTATAATAATAAACCATTTGCACCATATGTTGGATAACGTTGTCCATCAACAACTTCTGTAGCAGTAGTGAATGTTGATGTGAATAAGCCTCCATCTGCGCTGGAATCTTGATATGCTAACTCTGGTGTTGCCCAACCCGTACCATTTCTTGTAGGGCTGGTAATGTTTGGGTATGCTTCATAATTCCCGTTGATAGGGAACTTGCCAAGATTCATATCTGGGACGGCTGCAAAATCGAACCCGAATTGGGGATATATTTTTATGTTTGGATAATCTGTATTTAAAGCATCTGGTAAAAACTCAGGATTTACCGAGCTTCCAGTATGTTTACCCCAAGGGCTGGATCTGTTTTCATTAGGTGCAGGTGTGCTGGAGTTCCTTCCTCCGGAAAAATACCTGGAAGGTACTCTCCAATTACATGGGCATGGGTCATATGGCGATTTTAGAGCATAGCGGCTACTTTGATCAGCTATGGTTGCATTTGGATCATCTATGTCAGAGTAATATCCTCCACGGGTATCTCCCCAAAGATCCCAAGCAACTATATTTTCACGATACGGGGGATTGTATACCTTATATTTATTTTTTGAAAACCAGGTGGTCATACTTATTGATATCCAGGAATCATTATCTTTTTGTTTTAAAAAGTCCTCACCATCATTCAATAAAGGTTGACCCTTCTTTGCTACATATACCGGAGTGGTGATGATGTTAATAGGATTCTTTATGGAAAACCTTATATTACCATTTGGTGTATCTGTACCTGTATTAAGCTGTGCAGAATATTTATTCCCTCTTATTCTTAAAAATTTAGACCTAAAGTCTGAATCGGTCGGTTTTAAGTTTACCTCTCCACTTATTCCGTAGAACCCAAGATCTTTATGTGAAAATGAAGGAAATGGGTCTTTTCTTCCCCATTGGTATTGTAATCCTGCGGATTTGTGCCAGTCATTCCCTACAAAGTCGACATTGGTGGCTCCAAGATTCCTGTCCATCCATTTCCAATCGGTCACTGTATTACCATCTTTGTCTTTTTCAAAACCATGATGATAAGTACTACCGTTGGTAGGATCATCAGTGACCCAAACGTGCCACGTCCAGTATACAACATTATCTACTCGATACGAAATTACTGCATTGCCTTCTTTGAGTTTATTAACAAGTACTTTTATTTTTGCATTTTCATCCGTTCCATCCAATACCACGGATTTTATTAATCCTACTTCGTCTTCCCAGTACAATCCTGCAGTCGTTATACCTGATGGGATTTGAGTATAATTTCCGCTATCATCTTTCATAAATTCTCCGCCATTTCTCCACATTTCGTAAGCTTTTTTTACGGGAATATATAATCCATCTACGTTATTTCCGTTTTTATCTTTTCCTGTGAAGATATAACTATTTGGAGCTCTGGTCCAGTCTTTTACGATTTCATCCGGCTGTGCCCCGGTATTGATTACAACACAATTGCTTGCACAATCTGTTGAATCATATGCTGTTGAGTTTCCAAAAACACCAACATATTTGATGAATTTTTTAACCTGAGCCTCTATCTCGGGCAAAGGTCTGGATGTTCCATTCCAACCTGCGGTTACTTGTCTGTTTCTGATAGCTCCAACTCCGTATAATGAAGCACTGGAAGTATTGCTTAAAAAGAAATTTTCAGATCCCGGACCTCTGTCTTTTTCATAAAGAGGAGGATAACCGTAATCATTCACTGTATTATAATTACTTAAAGCATCAATTGTTACATAACTACCATTGGCTTTATAGACTCTCAACCCGGTAACCTTGCTGATAACTATTACAACAGGTTCCTGATCTGTGATTACATCCGAGAGTTTATTGCTGATGTAGTTATAGAGATTGTAATATCTGTTCAGTAATGCATTGGGATTTTTAAAATCCAAATATCCTCTTCCCCAAGCTTCGCCTCCTTCTTCCGGTGGCATAAACCAATTACTGAAGTTGATGAAAAAGCCGGCACTTGAGAATTTACCAGCAAACATATAAACAGGATCATGGTAAGAATACTCAAAAGGGCTTGTGTCACTTCCTTGATAGATATATTTTTGAGAACTGGCGATCGTTTCAAGATTATTGGGATTTTCGATTTTTATTGCTGGTGAATTGATGTCAGTATTATCAATTGTACCGTTTCCTTGGATCGATAGGACAATATTATCCAGTTTTTTGTTTAGATGTTGAGAAGTTACCCTGTCTTTTACTCCGGCAACTGTTCCATTTGAATTCAATAGAACTGTTCCATTTTTCTTAGGAGTGAATAGTATCGTATATTCGTTTTCATCCAATTCGCAATTATTTGCGCTATAATCTGATTGTTTGTAATGACTTACTTGCTTTTGCCAAGTGATAGACTGCCAATTTGTAAGACTAGTATTGGAGCTTAGTTCAATCTTTATATTTCGCAAAACTAAGGTGGATGAGGGTAATTCAAAAGTAGCCGTAAGGTCCTGATTATATTGGATATTTGCAGTGAATGACTTACACCAGATTCCTGTCCAATTGCCTTGAGCGTCTTTGTACTTGATGGTGAGCTTTACATCACCTGCAGTAATTGGTTTTATGAATTTTCCTTTAATTACAACTGCACCGTTCTGGTTGATTGTCTGATTAACTTGAATGTTTGAATCTAGATCTATCGTATTTTGAGCATAAATGGGTATTTGCATTAGACTCAGAAATAGAAATAGAAATTTTAAAAAAGATTTTTTTTCCATTTTCATGTTTTTGTTGGTTGTACTTATGTGTTTTGTTCGTTCTTTTAAGCAAGATTTGTTACATTTTTCTAAATTATTTGTTGGTTAATTAAATAGGTTTGATATTATTTTGTAATTTGTTATTAAATTTTATGCAAATATTAATCTTATAGAATTATTTCACAATAAGTAAATAAAATATGACTACCCAAAACACACCTGATGATCTAAAAATTTGCCCTATGCAAAAGCTTTTAAAACTATTTTCTGGCAAATTAAAGCCCGAGATCTTTCTGCTTGCCACAAAATCCAATTTAAGGTTCAATAGCCTTTTACGCGAGATAGAAGGTTCAAATAAGCAATCATTATCAATTGCGTTAAAAGATTTAACAGAAGCCGAGCTACTGAAAAAAATAATTATCACCCAAAAGCCTTTACATATTGAATATCATCTCACAGAGAAAGGCAGATTGTTGATTCCTGTCTTTAATCAGTTGGAAGGATTATTTTAAACAGATTCCTTTGTTGATTATTTATTCTTGTCATTTTTTTTAATTAAAAATGACTGGAATGATAATTCGGTTATATGATGAAAGGGAAAAATTGATTGTGTAAATAGTTGTATATCAGTTTATTTCATGCTTAAGAAATAGGAGCTGCACAATTAATTGTTATGTAAAACAAGCAAATTGTTATTGATAATAGATACCAAGACGTGATAAACAATTATATTTGCATTCATTTTTAACAAAAAATTTATAAACAAATGAAAGAGCTAATCGAAAAGATCAACACAGAATTTGAAGCATTCTCAAAAGAAGCAGAGCAACAATCAGAAAAAGGAAACAAGGCTGCAGGGACAAGAGCTAGAAAATCGGCTTTGGAACTTGCAAAACTTTTTAAAGAATTCAGAAAGGTTTCTGTGGAAGAATCAAAAAAATAATACTTATTCCCAGAATAAGTATTGACAGACAAAAGCTCTTTAATTTATATTAAGGGGCTTTTTAATTATGTGAGGTTACGTATTTTGAATTATATTTAAACCCTAAAATACACAGATCAAATGAAAAAGAAATCACAACTCACCTCCCGGAGCAAAGAAATCACATCGCAATACTTTCGTTTTCTAGATCAGCATATAAATGATGTTGCTGATGGAAGGATTTTGGAGTTTATGGAGCTTAATCAGATCGCTTCGGAACTAGCAATTTCCCATCAACATTTAACAGATACTATAAAAAAAGAAACAGGGGAAAATCCTTGCCATTTTTATGATGAAAAAATAATTCTTAAGGCTAAAGAATTGTTGAAAAATAAAAATATTTCTATTGCAAAGGTTTCACTGTCATTGACTTATGACCCATCCAATTTTTCCAAATTTTTTAAAAAGTGGACAGGAATAACACCAGGCGAATTTAGAAAAAAGGTGTAATAATTCAGAAATTATTCTATCTTCCGAAAAGTTCACCATGTAAATATGATTTTCATTGTTGATTTTTGTAAGATCAACATTAAAAAATATTTAAGAATGTCAACACAAGATGTAAAAGGTAAAGTAGTTTTAATTGCCGGAGGTGGAAAAAACCTTGGAGGACTATTAAGTAAGGATTTTGCTGCGAAAGGGGCAAAATTGGCGATACATTATAACAGCGAAAGTTCTAGGGCGGAAAGTGAAAAAACTTTGGCAGAGGTTCAGGCTTTGGGAGCAGAAGCTTTTCTGTTTCAAGGTGACCTTACCAAGGTCGAGAACATCACCAGATTTTTTGATGAAACGATTGCTAAATTTGGAGGTATTGATATTGCCATCAATACTGTCGGAATGGTATTGAAAAAACCATTTAAAGATACTACTGAAGCTGAATATGATGTCATGTTCGGTGTTAATTCAAAATCGGCTTATTTCTTCTTGCAGGAAGCTGGTAAAAAATTGAATGATAATGGTAAGATCTGCACAATTGTAACATCGTTATTAGCTGCTTATACCGGTTTGTATTCTACTTATGCTGGTGCAAAGGCCCCTGTAGAGCATTTCACAAGAGCGGCTTCTAAAGAATTTGGAAGTAGAGGTATCTCTGTAACAGCAGTTGCACCTGGTCCTATGGATACCCCTTTCTTCTATGGTCAGGAAAGTGATGATGCTGTTGCTTATCACAAATCTGCATCTGCTTTAGGAGGTTTGACGGACATCAAGGATATTGCTCCATTAGTAGAATTCTTGGTAACAGAAGGGTGGTGGATCACTGGGCAAACGATTTTTGCTAATGGTGGTTACACTACTAGGTAGCAATTGATTTTTCAGAATTAATGTAGAATGGATAATTGTGATTTAATATTAAATTCGGTTATCCATTCTTTTTACTCTAAAGAACTACAATATGATACTTAAAATAATTAATTCTATATTGATTCTTGTTGCTCTCATTATGGGATTGAAACAAGGTTACGCTATGTTTTCGGGTAAAGCAGAAATGATGGAAATGTTCAGCAAATGGGGATTTTCCAAAACAGGATTGGCCATAAATGGAGCAATCACTATGATTGCTGCAATCATGCTGATTTTTCCAAAGACGTTTGTATGGGGTAATTTTATCATGGCTGCTGGGATCCTATTGATTATTTGCTTCCATTTGATAGATAAGGACTTGAAAGGAGTAATGATAGAGTTACCATTTTTACTCCTGAATCTGATAATCATCTATCTGCAGCATCCCTTCAAAGATGGTTTTTCATTATGAGAATTTTATACTTTATGCTGATAATAGGCTTGGCCACTTCGGCATGTGCACAAAAAGCTGAAAAAATAACTACAAATCAAAAACAACAAGTAATGGATTTTAACAAAATTACAAATGAGACTGTAAAAAAAGCTATCGAGGCTCTAGAGAATGGAGATAAAAGCTGGTATTCTTACTTTACAGAAAATCCTACAATGACCGATGATGGTAACAGGGTGGATTTCAAATCATTCTTTGCAAAAGCTTTGGGCGAGGAAAAGTTTCTAAGCATTGATAAAGTGGAGAATGATGGTAAGGACATCTATGGAAATTTCAAAGCTGGGAAATGGGGGATATTCAAGGTTTTCTTTAAGTTTCATCAAAATCCTGAAGGCAAATTTGACCGTTTGGATATTGGGCAATCCAATTGATTCTAAATATACGAATGATGAACATATCTCAATCCGTTTTCTAAAAATAATAAGAATGTTTTTACATAAACAAAATGGAAAATTCCGAATAAATGACGGATTAGCTTGATTATATATAATGGACAAAAAAGGATGCTTTTGTGATTGGATTTTTTCAGACGGATTTCATGCTAAGAGATTTTATGTTTTTTGTTTATAAAGCTTTTATTAAATTTACGAGTAAATTACAGATGAAAAAATGAACATATCAAGTCATTACAAGCTCCAGCATTTTATACCTTGGACACGTGTCAAGATTTACAAAATGCTTATTCTGAGTATTATTCCTACTCTTTTTTTTTATTTTTTAGATTGGAAATGGCTTGCTATTCCTTGGGTACCTGTTGCTTTGTTAGGAACTGCTACAGCTTTCATTTCAGGATTTAAAAATACACAGACCTATAACCGGACTTGGGAAGCTAGACAGATTTATGGTGCTATCATCAATAATAGCCGGGCTTTTGGTATTATGGTAAAAGATTTTATAAGGACGGATGATGGTAAAGAGTCTGCCAAGATTCATCAAGAGATCATCTATCGGCATTTTGCATGGCTCACTGCGCTGAGGTTTCAATTAAGAGAGGTCAAGAGTTGGGAAAATGTAAAAACTAAAAGTTATAATCGGGAATATCTAAAATATTATAAAGTTCCTGAGTGGGAAAGTATATTGGATGAAGAGCTGAAGACTTTTCTCAATGAGGAGGAAAGACAATACATACTTTCAACAAAAAATAAGGCTACACAGATCATAGCTATACAGTCTTCACAATTCAAAAAACTGAATGAAGAAGGTAAAATATCAGATTATAATTACGTGGCTTTAGAAAATCAATTGAAAGAACTGTATGATCAACAAGGGAAATGTGAGCGTATCAAAAATTTTCCTTATCCAAGACAGTTTTCAAGTATCAATCTTTATTTTACCAATGCCCTTTGTCTATTGTTGCCACTTGGTTTCATTGGTGAAATTTCGAAAATGACAGAAAAGTTTGGTGAGAATATCATTTGGCTTGTAGTTCCTTTCAGTGTATTGCTGGGATGGGTATTTCTGGTGTTAGAGCAAATAGGTGAGAGTACAGAAAATCCGTTTGAAGGAAGTGCTAATGATATTCCGATTACGCAGATCAGTCGCAATATAGAAATAGACCTGCGGGAAATGCTCGGAGAGAAAGAGTTACCTGTGGTAATACAACCAAATAATAATATTTTAATGTAAATAAAAAAACACAAGAAAAGTTATGAGTATAGAATCTGTTAGAAAATGGTATCCAAAAGCATTAACATCTATTGATACCGTGAATCGTCTTTTAGATACAATAGAAAAGCATTTAGGGCTAAAACCTCATCAACTCATGCATGCAGATAGTATGTGTTGCGATGATGTGAATGCCATACAATATCCGCCAAGAGCATATGAGATGCTGGGGCCTTTTCATTTAGGAGGTTTGGATGGTTTTCCTTTTGCAGGGATTACCGGGATGAATGCTTTTGCCCATCATGTCCCGGAGGACGGCGCGGTGATTATATTTTATGCGCCACATATCGGAATTACCAAAGATGGAAATATTGGTGAGATAAGCAGAGTAGGACAATCTGATAACTCGGCGTGCTGTGGAGCTGCGAAAGGTGCATTGGGAAAATTGGCAAATAATCAAATCATTGGGGGGAATATGACTTCCCTGGATTTCCAGATGAATACTATTGAGCAGATTTTTCTTCATCAGAAAGACCGAATCCTGAATGCGGAAAATCAAATATTCGAAGCTACTGAAGTAATGTACGAGGCGATTGATGATAGGATTGAAGTATTAGTCAAAGAAACCAACTATCCATGTAAGTATGTGATTCTGGTAGGAGCTGTTTTCATCAATGGTGATAAAGATATGGGGTCTTTCTGCCAGTATAAGAAATTCGAATATATTGACCTTGAAACAAAGGAGAGGAAAAGTCTGATGACAGACTATTATAAATAAAAAGTGGGCAATATAACTTGACCCACTTTTTATTTGCAGTTTTAGCATACGACTCTAAGCTGATCTATTAATATACGGCTGTTTTGTAATTAATGCTATTCCCAGCCAATAAGCAGGAGCTAATACAATGGCAGGGACCATAAATGGAAAATAAAATTCTAGTCCAACAAAATTGCATAAAAAGAAAAATACAATACCTAGTAAAGAGAAGATAGACAGTACAACAGCTTGCCTTCATATACTGTTATCATAAGGGTGATATTGTTTTCAGAGTAGATCTCTAACTTGGTGGTAAAAACAAGTTTGTTTTTCTGACAAACAAGCTTTCTTTATTTTTTCTAAAACCCATGTTGTACAGTGTCAGGTAGGTTTCTTCTTTTGTTTTGTAAATAAGTTCTTTAAAATTCATTTTGATGCTGTATCTGCGTTTTTTTGATGTGTACATGTATGGATATTAGTTTTTTTAGTGAATAAAGACTGTCTATATAATTATAGACAGCCTTTATTTGATTAAATAAAATAATAATGAAGAATGATTTCTTACTCTTTAATAACCTTGAAGGATTGAGCACTTTCATCTGAAAAGATAACGGAAATAATGTAGTTGCCGGTTTTCAATGTAGAAAGGTTGATGTCGCCTGATTTATTATTAAATGATAAATTATTCATGACCAGTTTGCCATCCAAAGAATATACTGCTAATGATTTTATGTTCTTCTCGGAAGAGATCTTCAATATATCTTTAATAGGATTTGGATAATATCTAAGAGTAGATTTATTGGATTCTGTAACAGCCATCGTAGCACAATTTAGATCAGAGTGTGTTGCTTCCTGACCTGCTTCTGGAGACAATGATCCTGAGGCTAATTCTGTAGTACTATTGGAAATAGTATAGCTAGGTGTATTATCCCCGAATGTTCCCATAGATTCTATATAGAAAGTAAGCGGTCCATCTGCAAATAATGTTTTAGTATCATCATAGCCTGCACCATAGCCACCTCCGGAAAGAAGGGTTTCTCCAGTACTGTTTTTCAATGTCCAGCTTACTTCATCACCAAAACCTAAGAAATCAAAAACATGTACCGTCCATTGGCATCCGGTAGGAGTTGTACAACTAATATATTTGGATCTGGTGTCAGAAGAGTAGGAGCAATTATCTGCCAGATTAAGATGGAATCTTACGGTTTGATTTTCTGTTGCAATGATGGTCACATTTCCTGTACCATATTTGATAATATTTGTGCCTGTTTCATTGGCGATTGTTATGAAGTCCGTACTCACGGAACTACTGAACGTATATTGTTTACCAGCGGTCAATTGTACAAAAGAATATTCTCCCGTCTTTGCAGATGTTGTGATGGTTTCTGTTGTTCCATCGCACGCAGGAGAGTATATGGTTGTCGGGTTTATTCCATTAGGAGAGCTTAAGCAACCTGCAGCGTGTGGGAATTCATCAAGATGTACAACCCAGCCTGCCGCAAAAAGAACTGGAGCAGTATTGTCAAACCCACAAATGTATTTCCCATCGGCAGAAACACCCATTCCTGTTCCTAATTTCCCATCGAATGTTGTTATATCAACACCTTTTAATTTTAGATATTCGGTCAGAAGTATTGGTTCTGTCATACCGGAATGGTAAACAATAACATCACGATTCCCAAGCGCCCCGCAATATCCAATTGCCAGACCATTTTCTGAAATGCTTGAGAAAACAGGATTGGATATTTTATCTGTAGAGCCAAAAGATTTGTAAGTGTTTGTATTGATATCATAGATGAAGGCTTTGTCGCCTTTATATCCGACAATTTGACCCGCATTATTGATGTCTGCAGCTTCACCGGCCTCAGGGACGTCAAAATCAATATAATGTAATGTCCCAGTTGGGTCAAAATAAGCAGGAACCCAAAATGTACCCATGTTAAAAATGTCTTCTCTATCTACAAACCCGGAAACATATCCTGCATCGTTGATCCCTTGTCCTCTTCCATATTCCCAAAGGTTATCCCCGTCAGTAAGTTTTGTAAGCGTATTGGTTTCCGTATTGTACACATAAGGATAAGAACCGGATGCTCCTACAGATGTTTGCCCGGTTATATATTTGCTATTTCCGGAGATTGCATTTGCATTGCTGAACCAGCTGTTTCCAGGGACATCTCCTGGGAAATAACCGATAGTATTCCAAGTTCCGTTTTTCCGATAGGCTGCCTGGTCAAGATTAGAACCGTCTGTAGCCGTAAAAGGCATTGTTCCCGATACGTTTCCATCGTTGTTTATTTTGTTTGTCGATCTGGCTTCGGGTTCGATAGAGGTACTGGTATCAGTGCTATAATCATAATAACCTCCCGGATGTACACCGACTCCGTTATTATTGATGTCATATAGGCGTGTTCCCCATCCTGTAAGCACTCTTAGATTGGTTTGCGCATTCAGACTACCTAGAAAAAGACAGGCTGAAAGCAAGTAGATTTTTTTCATAATTGTAAATTATATTTAATTGATATCCCAAAGTTGTCCAATTTGTGTCATTTATAAAATTACGGAGTGTGAGAAATTCCGAAATTATCTTTCAAGAATAATGAAACTTATAACGCTGTTTCTTTGGAGTCATTTTTTAATTGAGAGATGAAATAAGATGGGGTTACGCCTGTTTCTTTTTTAAACACTACTGCAAAGACCTCTCTTGAGGCAAATCCACAATCTTCTGCCAAGAAGCTGATTTTATATTCCCTGTACAAAGGATTATTGTAAAGCATTTCTGTGATGTACTGGATCCTTAGTCCGTTGATGTAATTGTTAAAATTCTTTCCCCTGTATTCTTTTATGATATCGGAAAGATATCGTGTATTGGTATTGAGATAATTGGCTACATAGACACGGCTGACCTCTTTTTTGAGAAATTTTTTGGAACTTTCAAACCTTGCTAATTTTTCCAACAGATTTTTTGTCGTGGCATCTGTGATTGCAATTCCTTTATCTTGGATGGAATCTTGGGACTTTGATTTGCTTTTTTCATCTACCTTGATCTCATTTATGATTGCCCTATATTTTTTATGCAAAATCTGTTGGTTTCTTCGCCAAAAAACCCATAATATCAATAGTAAAACAATTAATGAAGCTAAGCCTATAGCTAATATTTTATAGATATTATTGATGTAGATTTCTCCTTGTTCGTCTTTGATAAGTTTTAGAGGTGTATTTATCGTTTTCTTTTCTAGATTTACTAGGCTATCATTCAGTTTTGTATATAAATTCATATAAATGGAAGACTTCTCTTTCTCTCCGGTTTCTACATAGGCTTTGAACATAACTTCATAGATATCACGACGGGTATATGGTGAGCTTATCTGTTTTTCCAGCTTATCTGCTAACTTGCCAAAGTTTATTGATTTATCATATTTTTTCTGATCATAATAGAGCCAAGCAAACTCATTATAAGTAGAAACTTCAAGGTATTTATTTTTATTATGACAAATTTCCAATGCTTTAGATAAATAGTTCTCTGCATCTTTTGTATGATGTAATGCAACGCTCGTCTTGCTTAAATTAATATAAGCTAAAGCCAGAGTAAAATGTTTTTTGTCAATGTAGTCTTTGTTGTTATCTAATTTTTCAGCTGTTTCAAGACTTTTTTTCTGATAATATATAACTGAATCTATGGGAGCATTGATATGAGCTGAGTAGCTTGCAAATCCATTATAAATAAGAGCCTTTTGATAGAATTTATAATTTTTTGATTTTATTTTTTTTGTGATACCAAAGGCCTTTTTGAGATTTTTTAGGCTTTCATCATTGAACCCCAGTTCGGTATAGGCAATTGCTCTCAATCTGTAGGTATTTGAGAGTATTTCGTTGTCATTATTTTCTAAAGCCAATTTTTCGGTCTCCTCACTAAGCTCTATGACATCTTTGTATTTCCCCATGTCATAATATTTGGCCATTAGCATATTGTTACTTTCCAATATGCCTTTTTTATAGTTGATCGCCTCGGATTCTAGGTTGATTTTTTTTAATATCTCTATGGTTCTTTTTAGATCTTTACCGGACAACTCTCTTGCTTTTTCTATCTCATCGTTTATTTGTGCTTTGGAAATTAACTGTTCGGAAAATGTTGTTTGCGGGTAGATCCAACCAAGTAAAAAAAAATTGAATATCGATAAGTATTTCATCTTGTGGAGTTTTGAAATGGTTGCAAAGAAAGTGCAAAGCAAAAGTCTAAAGCGAAGAATTAGTGTGATTTATTACGAATTTCTTACATGTCTATTTTCGGTTAAATATTTGATTTTTAATTTGTTGTGAGTGTTTTTGTCTTGGTTTTTTTTTAATATGGAAACTGGCTATAAAAAAGCTACTATTATCACAAATTATATATATTATTTCTTTTTTATTTGAAAATTATTTGTAAAATTAATTATTTTATTGTTTTATTGTCATTAATATGATGTTATTTTTTAATATTATTTATTATTGATTGTTTATAAGAAAGATATTCGGAATATCTAACCCCAAATTCTTTTTATGCATTATAATATCATATAATATTGCAGAAAGTTATTAAGGCCAATTATAAAAGGTCTTTAAAATTTTCACACAAATGATGAACATAAAAGCAATCATTGAGGTATTATATGTCTTCCAGAGGAAGATAGCCTTTGTGGTTGTTTTTTTTGTATCGGCAACATTGCTATTTGCCGCTGGTCCGGAGGGATTTATACAGGATGATGAGGTTATAAAAAGCGTAGCAAAAGATACGATTGGTATTCATGATATCTCCAGAGTAGAAATTTTTGTGGCGAAAGGAGCATCTATTATCAATGGTGATAGTATCAAAGGTAATTTGAGAATCACCTACGAAAAGACACATGGAGAAAGTACAACGAAAAATAAGATTGCCAAAAAAAGTTTTCAGCTACACGCAGAAAAAAGCGTACAGGAATATATAAAAGTTCCTGCTAAACAACTTAAAGTAAGGATTTCCGAAAGTATTCCCCATTCTTTGCTGACTCTTTCTCTTTACATAGGACATAATTTTGTGATTCCATCTTCACAAACACAAATAAAAGCTGTTGTTTGTTATAATGAAAATTATAAAAGAATATTAGCTACAGTACCACAAGATGCAACAGAAAACTTTGGTTTTGCAAATTCTTTTGTGATAGAATACTATTCTGGTTATTTCTTTTCAAGACCTCCTCCTCCTTCAATATCCTGATTTTTTTAACGAAACCCTTTCTTCCAGTTGGTCTTAAGTCCAGACCGATCAGGGATTCTTATACCCATTAATTCAGATATTCTGTAAAGTCGGAATACACAAAAATAAATTCACAATGAAAAAAAATATAATTCTTTTAGGAGCTATCACTATTAGTTCCCTTGCATTTTCACAGGTAGGAATCAATACAGAGACTCCTCATGCTACATTAGATGTTACTGTAAAAACAACAGGAACCAATCTACCAGAAGGTATTATTGCTCCAAGGTTGACAGGAGACGAGATCAAGTCAAGAGATACATTATATGATACTCCACAAAAAGGAGCTATCGTGTATGCTACATCTGCCGTCGGAACTACTTCACTCAAAACGGCTAACATTACAGCAGAAGGCTATTACTATTTTGATGGGAGTGTTTGGACAAAATTCGGTAGCGGGTCAGAAAGTGGAGCTGCAACAGAACCTTGGTATGTGCAGAATACATCTACTCAGGCAACAGCCAATAACCAAAACATTTACCAGCAAGGTAAGGTAGCTGTTGGTTTTGGAAGTACTGATGCTGTATCCGGGAAACAATTGGAGGTAAAAGGAGATGTAAAGTCAGTTGTGAATAACGCAGGTACATACAGTATTTTAGAAACCAATAACACCGATTTTGGATTACCTTTAAATCTGATGTTTTCTGCCGATAACACAGACGTATTGTCTGCTACCGGGTATGGTGCAGTATCTACATTGTATGGCTCTACTGGTGGTGCGGCTACAATAGAGGCGAAAGGAGCTGAAGGAACGGCAAGCGTGGGCGCTAATGTTACTCCCTTTAACGGAACAAGAGCAGAAATGAGAACAGGCAATCCTACTGTAACAAATGTGGTTATCGTAGGAAGTAATGGCGCAACTGATGGAAATGAAAAGGTGGTATTGCTTAGCGAAAACACTGTAGCAAGCACAGCAACCAGACTACATGTCGATAAAACAGATGGAGTAACCTTTAAATATGGAGGTATATCTTCTCCATCAGGTAATTATACCTTCCCGAAAAATAATGGCGCAGCTGGCCAGGTGCTGGTAACCAATGGGGCTTTACCTACATTGACTACGGGTGCACAACTTTCGTGGGTAGATGCAAGTAGCTTAATTACTGTCCCAACCGAACCTTGGAAAAATCAAAGTGATGCTACAAACGCAACTTCTAATACTGCTGCTATCTATCAAGTTGGTAATGTATCGATAGGTTCGCAAACACCTATTGCTCCATTTACATCCAACTCGGTCACTATTACTCCAAAGTTGTCTATTACAGGTAATGTGGCTACAACAGGGTCTTATTACACAACTACTGGTAAATACGCAGATTACGTTTTTGAAGATTATTTTGATGGGAAATCAAAGATCGACGAAACCTACAAATTCAAATCTCTGAAAGAAGTATCGGACTATATCAAGGCTAATAAGCACCTGCCGGGAGTTACATCTATCAATGATATCCTGAAAACAGAGAATGGCTATACGGTCAATCTATCCGAGTTGTCCATCCAGCAGTTGGAAAAGATAGAAGAATTATATCTGCATACGATAGAGCAGCAGGATGAGATCGCCAAGCAAAAAACAGAGATCAATGACCTGATATCCCGTCTCGAAAAGTTGGAGCAGTTTCTTATAAAAGAAAAAAATAACAAGTAATCCAAATTCCTTTGAAAAATGAAAAATAGACAAAAAGGAATTAATGCAATACTAATGCTTTCGGTATTGTATTGCTCGGTCGGTATGGCTTTTGCCCAAATCGGACCAACCGGAATAGGCACGAGAAACCCGCAGGGTCCGTTGCACATAGATGGCGCTAAGGATAATGACGCAACCGCACCAACGCTGCCGACATCAGCACAGGCCGCCAATGATGTGATTGTTGATAAGACAACCGGTTTTATCGGTGTAGGTACCCTTACTCCAAAAGTGGCCCTTGATATACGTTCTTCGGACACTCAGAATGCTTTAGGTCTAGGCACAACCACAATGACGGCCGCCGCTGCAGCGGAAGGTGCCATAAGATATGATGAAATTAATTTACCTGTAGGAGCAAAAATAGAATATTCAGATGGTGTAGTATGGAACAAATTGTTTGTAGCCCAACAAAAAGCAGTAGTTGTGGCACATAAAGTTACCCCTCTAGATATAGCAAACACGGCAACTAAAATTACCGATTGGTTCAAAGATCGCGACATGACCAGTAGTTTCAATGCTGCAACAGGCGAGTTCACTGCTCCTCACGACGGGACCTACACTTTTCTGCTGACCTTTAATTTAAAAAGCGCTACTATTAATGACGGCACCTTGGTAGAATCACAGTTTTACAGAATCTCTCCGTCAAATTTACTTCTAGCAAGAGTGTATAAAACCTTTGGCCAGTCGATGACAGGTACTTCGGACGATGCCAACGTTTTAAAACCTACACAAGCCGGGGGCTCCAGTACTGCCACGTTTGTATTGGCTGCGGGTGATATTGTTACCGTAAGAATGCTTCATAACCTAACTGGCAATAGTATAGGACTTAGAGTTACCGGTAATCCTTCAGATCCGGCAAACCCAGATGATGGGTTTAATAATTTGACCATTATAGAACACTAAAAAATAGATTATGAAAAAGAAAATTAATATTATATATCAATTGCTGGCTTGTACTCTTGTTTTTTCTACAGGGACTATATCGGCACAGACGGGAATTCTTACTCAAAACCCGATAGTTCTTCTGCACATAGATTCAAAAAAGGATGGCAGTGATACGCCGGGGCATATCACAAATGACGTGGTAGTAACGGCAGAAGGTAGATTAGGTGTAGGTCTTTTGAGTCCCGCTACCAAAGTAGATCTACGCCCGGCAGATTCTTCGGATAGTAAAGGTGTCATAGGTGTGGGCAGCAATTCTCAACTTGCGGGCGATGCGGGTGCGGGTGCCATACGTTATACTCCAGGAGATAATCCCAATACAACAGCAGTAGAAACTACTGGATATTTAGCATATTCTGACGGCGAAAAATGGGTCCCTCTGCCGCTTATAGCGCCAGCCAAAGTAAGTATGAGCGGTAGTAAAAACTCTGCGCTATCTGTTCCTAACAATACTTCTACGAAAATAACTAACTGGACTATGACGGGGAACACGGATGGTTATTTTAACACTTCAACCAATGAATTTACAGCTCCTCGTGCTGGTTTCTATCTGGTGACTTTCAATATTACTTTAGGACCCAACACAGGTGCTGCTGCTAATATACTGAATAACACTTTTATAGAAACATCCATAGAAACTATGAATGCGCCGGCAACAACTATTCCGAGATTTATAACAGTAAATTCTTACCCTGCCTTTCAGGCAAGTGGTGCAAGTGCCACAGCTTCTACAGTTAGGAATTATATAAGCGGTAATTGCAATGGTATTTTTTACTTGAATTCTGGTTCTAAGATTTATTTTCAGGTAAAACATACCACGGGTGGAACTCGTTCTGTTGTGGCGGATGGTACATTAAATAATTTCAGTATCAGAGAATTATAAAAAAGTATAACAATGAGAAGATTACAATATAAAATAAAAAGCTTGGTGTGTACTTGTTTGCCAATGGTATTATTTGTAACAAATGCAAATGCCCAAATGGGTGTAGGTACACTGAGCCCTGCAAATTCCGTAGAAATCAAAACCAATGCCACTACTACTTCCAAAAATGTTATTATAGATAATACAGGAAGACTGGGAGTGTTGGTAGCTGCCCCCCGGGTAGCGATAGATCTGCGTAGTGGCGGAACCAATGGGTCGGTGGCCATAGGCTATACGGATCAATCGGCAGCAGTTGCTGGCAAAGGAGCATTGCGCTATGTCAATAGCCCGGCTATTGGAGTATTGGGCTATCTGGAGTATTCAGATGGTAGCAATTGGATAAGTTTCTACCCGTACGGTAAACCGCGTATTGTGGTAATGGCAAGGAAAGCAACGCAGGATACCGATGTGTTTGAAAGCACGGATCCTGTAGGAAGTGGGACAGAACTAGGTCCTAAAGCTGGTCTTGTACAACGTAGATCGTCTTATTTGACCAATTGGTCGGAAGTATTGGATTCAGATTCTGGTGTAAATGCCAATAATTTCAACCCAGTTACAGGAGAATTCATAGCACCGAGAGACGGTGTATATTTTGCCACATTTACCTTTGCCTTGCAAAATACTACCGTAGAGACCAATACAAATAAACAGACCGAAGCTATCTGGCAGGTTAAGGATGGTACTACAAATGTTATCATACAAAGAGTAAAAACAGAGAATGGTTATTCTTCGGATTCGGGAAGTGGTACTTTGCCTGTAGGTTCTGCCTGTACAGTAAGTGTTTACTTAAAGAAGGGGGATAAGCTAAGACCATTTACCTGGGTTACATTACAGTTTAATGATAGTACATTAAGCAAATTCAATGTTACAAATAGCGGCGAGTATAATGCACTTACGATTGTAGAGCAGTAGATAGAATAATAATCAATGGTTAGTGAGCAATTATTCATGATCAATGAAAATTCAGTAATTGACATTACTAACCACCAATCGATTACCGGTAACTACTAAAAATTAAGACCATGCCTTTTTTGAATTTTGAAAACCGCCATTCCGATTCGGAAAAAACAGCAATAAACTCAATCTTGCAGACCTTACAATCTATTCTATCCGGGAAATTTGCAACACTCACGCCGGAAGAACTGCGGCAATATGAGAGCATCAATGAACAGAATAAGCTGATCGTAAACAAAGTGAAAGATTACAGGGACAATAATCCCCTGCTGTCCAGTCCCGAAATTGATTGGGGTGAGTTCGATAAAGATTATGAGAGCCGCAGCTTTTTACAATCAACTGTCAACGGTCTTACGGGACTAAACCTGGGTTTGGAGAATGCAAAGATCCTGCATGACTGGGACAACTGTCTGGCTTCTTTGGTAGATTATCAATATTCTGTATATCGGAATGATTCCGAAAGCCCCGGTTTTCATACTAAGGCAGAAGAGATCAGGCAATTCTTCCCCTGAAGTGGCGGCACCAAGCTTCCTAAAAATAACAAATAGGCAGGTAAACTCAATTTTTTACGCCCCGAAGTACAACGATAAGGTTGTGCAACCTAAAATTTCTGGTTCTTGCCGCTAAAAATAGGGTCTTAAGCCTTATTCTTTAGGTTTTAGACCTAAAACTTAGGGTTATGTAACCTAAAATTTAGGGTCAGAAACCTTAAAGTTTAGGAACTGGACCTGAAAAGGACTTGCTGACCTAAATCTAATTTTCTAAAAACCAAAATATGATGAATATCAACAATTTAAATCAAAGATCAAAAAGCTTTCGTAGGCATCTTATGATGCTGATAACTTTAGCAGGAAGCATAGCAGTCCACTCTCAGGATGTGAAGGTATTTCCTACTAATGAAGACATTACCGATGCTACCGGAAAAGTTGCTTGGGTAAATGGAGGACCGACTGGTTTCACAGGTGTAACAGCTCCACCGGTAACAGGATGGGTAAATACCCCTAGGATAGTTGACAACAATCTTGCAACGACAGATTATGCACAATATTCTTCAAGTGTTCCTCTTACTCTTGGCACATCATACACGACTACTCCTGTCAGCGTAAGTGATGGCAATATCTACAATACTACACCATTTACGGGATATTATTTAGGGGTAAATGTCAGCAGAACCACTAATGGTGGTGCTGTCGCCAGCCTCGGCAGTATCGTTATAAAGACCTATTTGGGCACCAATCCTATTCCGGTAGAGACCAGCTCTTCTTTAGGGTGGGCTCTTACAGAAATTACAGACGTCGGTTTTTACGTTCACAAACCATTTGACAGGGTGGAGGTTCAGCTCGTTTCAACAGCTTCAAATGCAAATCCTTTTGGCACTGCTACACTAAACCAAAGGGTGCACAATATTTACCTGCAACGCTACACCCGTACCGGTGGTGGTTTTGATACTGTTGGTGACAAAGTTGCCACCTGTAATGCGCAGATACCACTTACAGGTAAAGGTGCAACAGCAGGAGGATATGCTGCAGTAGCAATACCGGTACCGCCTTTCTTAGTTTTAATTCCTGCTGCTTCTTGGCCTACTTTGGTACCTAATCTGGAGGATGAGAAACCTGATACACACGGTACAATTCCTTTTATCAGTCTCGGTTTGGCTACTTACAGGGGTAGTTTAAAAGATGAAGGAGTGGTATATCCTGCCGGTACTTTTGGTGGCGGTGTTTACCAGCTGAATGCCGTATCCGGAGGGATAAATGTAACAAAAACACTAAGGTTCTATTTAAATGGGCTCCAGCAAGGTACGGATATAACAAATCAAGAATTTCTAAGTGCTACTGCAAGCGGGAGTCTTTTGACTGTGGGCGCAGTTTCGGAGTTCCCGTTTGATTCGATTGAATTTGAAATTCAGATGAATATCACTGCAACTGTAGGCGCACTAGATATTTATTATCCTATCATTCAGCGTTTTTGTGATGCCACCATTACTTGTGGTACACCGGTAAGCCTTATTTCCGGAGAACTTACCCCTGGAGGTGCACAAAATCAGCCGGTCTATGCAAAAGCCATCGGTACCAGTGTACTTACAGCTTCTCTTGGAAATCCCGGAATCAACAATGTACAAAGAGTGATAGATACAGATTTAAGTAATTATGCAGAAATAGGCGCAGCCACGGGAATTCAGCTGTATTCCAATTATGGTATCTCAGTTATTTCGAGACAGAAGTTGAATCCCGGTGACCCGGACAATACTACTAACCGCGGTTACCCGGATGGTACTTTTGCCGGTTTCGAAATTCAGGATGATAGCTTTTTAACAGCCAGTGCGGGTAAAAACTTTATCATCAGTACTTATAAGAACGGAATTGAAGTTGGCAGATACAACACCTTGAACATAGCTTCAGGAAATCTTTTTACACCCAATAATGGAAAGTATATTATAGGTTTTAAAAGCGCAGCTTTTGATGAGGTAAGAATTACAGTAGAACTATTAGCGGGCGCATCGGCAGGTTCCAGTACAAAAGTTTACCGTGCAGTGATAGAAAAGTTTTGCCAAACTGCGGTTCAGACCTGTAACACTATTACAGAACTTAAAAGACCAACTTACCCGGTATTTATAGATGCTGCAAATACCGGAGTACAAGGTTTAGCAACAGGAAATACTTATTTTGAAGATTTGAACGATCTTATATCAAACACCGGTCAGCCTGCTAAATTGTACACTGCCATAGGTGGTATAACCAATGCTTCGGTAGCGGTACAGGACGGTAGTAAAGCCATTGGCGTACCAGGAGATGCTACATATGAGTTATATCCTGCCGGTACTTTCGCTGGTTTTGATGTAGCATTCCCTACACTTGCAGCAGCAGAATTGGCAGGGAGCACCATCACGATTTCTACGTTAAATGCAAATGGAACTGTTGTAGATTCTGCTGTGATGAATTCAAGTTTCTTCGGTTTGCACACGTCTGTTCTTAATGGAACTAATAATCGGCAGATATTGGGTTTTGCATCCGATGCACCATTTACTGGTGTTAAGCTTACCGTCAATAAAGCAGCAAGTGCAAGTGCGGGTGTTTTGGAGATCTATTCTGCGGTTATCCAGAGATTCTGTGCAACACCTATGATCAAATGTGATGAGATAGAAAATGTGAGCGTTCCTAAATATCCGTTATATATCAATGGGGAAAGAACAGGGGTTACTGCTTTTATAGATGGCAACAGTTCTGTCAGTCTTTCTCAGAATGCCATAGATGCTGATCCAAACAGTTATGCAACAATGCAACTTGGTGCAAGTGTCGGTTCAGGATTGGGTTTCAGTGTGGCGAATGGCTTTGGTGATTTTCCTACGGATACTTATATCGGTTTTGATATTGCAACATTAGATGTGGCACAGGCAAGCGCTTTTGAACAAAACAAAATAGAATTATACCAAAACGGGACTCTGGTACAGACGAGTACAGGCACTCAGCTTGCCGGCGGATTAAGTACTGCTGTTGTTGCAGGAGGTTTCCAACGTTTGATAATAGGAACAGTAGCTCACGTACCATTTGATGAAGTGCGCTATGTGATCACTCGTGCTGCGGGTGCTTCTGCCGGTGAAATTAGGATCTATAATGTAGTAGCAAGAGATTTCAGTCCAACTTCTACCACTACATGTCCGTTAGTTTTACAATGCGATGGTACTTATGTACTTACAGATGGTCCTACGACTACAACTTCCCCTACAATTCCGGCGGTAATAGAATATGCCAATACGGGGTATGAAGGATTAGCATCGGCAGGGTATGGTATTGATAAAGTTTGGAATGCAGTAAGCCCGAGTAAAACAGATTTTGCAACAATACATTTGCCTGCAACAGCTGGTGTTACAGGGTCTATCTCTATAGCTGTCCCTAAAGTAATTTTACCGATAGGTACGTTTGCAGGATTTATGGTAGATAAACAGAACTTTCCTTTTTCCGGTGCGTTTTTACCAAATGTTAAGGTAACCACATATCTAAATGGTCATTATCAAGAAGAAAGAAGTGGGAATGCTTTGATAGATTTTTCATTCTTTACCCAATGGTTTGGTACGCCTGCAGATATTTATACTCCAGGTTTCCAGGCAACTTTACCTTTTGATGAAGTGAAAATCTCTATTGGCAGTGTTGTTTCATTAGGAGACCAATCATTGAGAGTGTATTCTGCTTATATAGATACAAGAACATCTGTAATAACGGTGCCTGGTGATGGTAACACACCTGTTATTTGTGCCAATAACATTTGTTATAAACCCGGGGCTGTCAACGGCGGGCCTATTTTGGATGGTAAAATGGGTATTAGTTCGTTAGACAGAGCGGGATCTGATCATGCAGATAATTGGCCAATGGAAAGAAAGGGGGCCTGGTTGGTTTTGGAAGCAAAGACCAAGGGATTTGTACCAAACAGATTGGCGTTTGATGCTTCAGGTAATCCTGTAGGTATAGATTCAACCGATTTTGTAGAGGGTATGATGGTATATGATACGACGAACAAATGCCTGAAAATTTATACCAATAATGGTACTGCCTGGGGTTGGTATTGTACCAGTACGCAAACTTGTCCCGAATGATACGAAAATGAAAGTTGTGGGAATCAATTGAAACAATTTTCAATGTCCTTCTAAACCTAAAAAATAACAAAAAATGAAAAATATAATAATAACAATAATGATCTTCTCTGTCATTGCCATAAAATCTCAGGTGGCGATAGGAAAAAATATTTTAACCAATACATCTGTTTCCTTAGAATTTGCGGATACAGAGAACAGGGGAATGATACTTCCTTATGTCGAGGATAAAAGTGGTATTGTAGAAGACGGTACAGTGATCTATGATATGACAGATAAGAAAGTGAAATATCTGAAAGGCGGGAATTGGTTTGACCTTAGCGTAGATGCTACTGGGAATGCAGATGCTATGATCCAGGGACCCGACAAGATAGAAAAGGCCACGGCCAAGACAGCTATCGGAGTTAATGGTTCTACGGATACTACACAAGGTATTTTGGTGTTAACTGATACCAACAAAGCCATGATATTACCTAAAGTGGCAAGTCCGCATCTGAATATCATCAACCCAAGTGCTGGGATGATGGTTTATGATGTAACTAAAAAACAGTTGGCTGTTTACAACGGAACTGTCTGGAGCTTTTGGAAACCGTGAATTTTGATTTTCAAAAACACAATGGTTTATGTATTTAGAAAAATCATAATAATCAATTAAACTTTAAGCCCTCTATTATTTATAAAATCAGATATACAAATGATGAGAGAGATGTTTCTGATGAGGGCTTAATTTTTTAACTCGAATGATGAAAAAGATAAACAACAAGAAGATCATAGATTTTTATATCAAAATATTGGTTGTCATATTAATACTTCTGGCCTTTCTGGGAATTATTATAAATATGTTGAAGCCAGCATCATTTTACCACTTGTTTTTAATAATCTGTATAACAGGGGTGATTGTGAGCTTTTATACCCTTTTAAGGCTTAGAGTTTTTGAATATGAAAATTCTCAACAGTTCATATCCATAAAGCAGCCTTATTTCTGGAAATCAAATCCAGTTGTGACATCTATAGAGTTCCCAATCGATATGTTGGTCGGGTTTAGTATCCGTAAAGGGTTATTCACCACGTCTCTCGTATTAATTATAAAATCTAAAGAGCACAAAACAAAAAAACTGTACTGCAAAATAATAGGGCTAAATGAAGTACAGTTATCTGATTTAAAACGATCACTCCAGAATGCAAAAAATTATTGGGAAAATTAATATCGCCCATTTTTTCTTATATAATTCATAATGGAGAAAGTGAGTAAAGGAGGAATAAAATATTGAAATAATGAGCAAATGTGAAATTTCTAAAAACAGCTTTTTGCAAATGGATGAAAAAATATACAATAACAATAGATTCGAGCATTTAGAGGCTTTTATTTCATTATTGGAGGATGAGTTATCAGAATCTGAAACCTTTATTTCTAACGAGAAAATTCTGGAGATCAGAAAACATATTGATAATAGGGATTACCATGCTATGCAGTCGGTCATGAATCTGTTATTTTCAAATCCTAATGTTCTAGGAAATGAAAAAATAATGAAGCTTAAAGTAGCTGTGCTTTTCTAAAAGACCATCACTACCAAAGAAAGATTATATATAGGGTTGCTCTTTCTTTTAAAAAAGCTAATAAAAAAACGCTTCCAGATTATGGAAACGTTTTTTTTATTTTAATGGAAATTAGGATTTATTTTCAGATCATTCAGGTCGAGCTGCAGCTCTGCTTTTCTAATCTCCTCATCCTCGTAATATTTCTCCTTTCTCATCTGGAAAATATCCAGTCTCTGTTTGTCAAATATCTCTTTCAGGATGGTCTCGTACTGGTCTATCTCCTGGGTAGAGCAGTTGTTGCATTCCATCAGGTCGAGCTGATTTTCTGTATTTTCTGTCTCTATGGAGATCTGCATGTGGTAATTTTTCAGGAGATTGCTCTTCTTCAAAACTTCACTATAGTTAGTATTGATGTGGCTCAAAGCAAGTCGGTTCAGCCTTATCTGTATTTGTGCCTCCTGTTGTTCCTCCGGCAACACGATATCCATCGCTGGCATATTGAGTTTTTTTACTAGGAATGGTAAAGAAAGCCCTTGTACGACCAATGTGATGAAGATAACGACAAAGGTTATCAACAAGATCAGGTTCCTGTGAGGAAATGCAGACCCGTCTGGTAATAGATAAGGAATAGAAAGCGCTGTTGCTAAAGAAACGACTCCTCTCATCCCGGCCCAGCCGATGACCAAAGGACCTTTCCATCCCGGGCTTTGCTCTTTTCTTACAGATTTGAATAGCCATCTTGGGACAAATGCTGCGGGATATATCCATAAAAACCTTATAAGTATCGCAACGATACTAATGATCACACCATACTTGATTCCTTGTATCAGAGATGCTTCTTCTAATCCGTGAATAATTGCTGGCAAAGATAATCCTATCAATATGAAGACCATGGCATTCATTACAAAAATAACGGTTGTCCATACGCCTAGCATGTTAAGTCGGGTATTTCCGTTTTTGAAAATCTCGTGGGAACGGTATGAAATAAAAAGTCCACCGGTAACCACTGCCATCACTCCGGAAAAATGGAACTGTTCTGCACCCAGGTATAAAATATATGGCGTCATGATCGTAAGTGCGGCATCTATGGCAGATGTGGTTGGTAGATAGCGGTGGATAAGATACATGATCCCGGCTCCGACCAGCCCGAATACAATGCCCATCCCTGCGACCAAAAAGAACTGCCCTACAGCTTCGTTCATAGAGAATTGTCCTGTCAATATAGCAGCCAGAGCAAACCTGAATACGATAAGTGATGATGCGTCATTTACAAGACTTTCGCCTTCCAGTATGCTGACGATTCTTTTAGGGACCGGCAGACCTTTCAGGACGGAAGTGGCGGCCACGGCATCTGGAGGGGAAATTATCCCGCCTAACAAAAAACCAAGAGCTAACGTAAATCCGGGAATCATGGCTTGTGAAAGATAGGCTATAATAATAGAGGTAGCGAAGACAAGACCGAAGGCCAACAATGAGATTGGTCTTTTCCATTTCCAAAAGTCATTCCATGAGGTGTACCAGGCTGCTTCGTATAACAGCGGAGGCAGAAAAATCAGGAAGACCAATTCAGGGTCCAGTTCTATCTCTGGGATGCCGGGTAATAAGCTGATGATCAGTCCTGCCAATACCAAAAATATAGGATAGGCGATCTTCATTTTCTTTGCAACCATTACCATCATGAAAACTGAAAAAAGTAATGCGAGTACCAATAATAAATTATGATGCATTGATATAAGGGTTTAGTTGTGTTTTTACCGTAAAAATAAGATTCTGATAATTAAAATCCTATACATTCTATAAATTAATTGAATAAATAGGTCTTGTAATTTGAGATTTTATATAAATGTTTAGTTGTAAGTAGGTTATATTGCCTTTATTGGTGTAAAAGATTGCTATTTTTACATCTCATATGTGTGTTCTGATTGTAACAAATTAAAATTATAGAAGACATATCAATCCAAATATTATTATCTATAAAAATGAAAAAGATCTCATTAAGTGTATTGATGCTGGCATCACTTTCCAGCCTTACTTTTGCACAGTCCAAACAGGCGGCTTTGGAACTAAATTATATGGATACGTCCGTGCGTCCTCAAGATGATTTTTACAGCTATGTGAACGGGACCTGGATGAAAACAGCTAAAATCCCTGCTGATAAGCCAAGCTGGGGCTCTTTTACACAACTTAGAGAAACTACGGACAATAACTCTCTGGGACTTTTGGACAACATCTTGAAAGAGAAGTTCGCGACAGGTTCCGAAGGGCAGAAGATACAGGCACTTTATGAGACTTATATGGATATGAACAAGCGTAATGCAGACGGACTGAATCCTATAAAAGCTGACCTTGCAAAAATTGATGCGATCAAAAATCTTTCTGACCTTCAGAAATATCTTAATGATGCAACCAGAGGTGGTGAAAATGCTTTCTATGCATGGGGTGTTGATGGAGATTTGAAAGATTCTAAAATGAATGCAGTATATCTAGGGGATGCTTCTTTCGGTCTTGGAAGAGATTACTACCAAAAAGAATCTCCAAAAAACGCAGAGACCATCGCCGAATATAAAAAATATGTTGCTAAAGTTCTGACAGAGATCGGTTACAAAAATGCAGATGCGGTTGCGGGGCAGATCGTGGACTTCGAAAAGAAAATGGCGAAGACCTTACTGACCAATGAGCAGATCCGTGATGCAAACTTACAATATAACCCAAAGACTTTGCCTGAGCTGAAAGCTTTGGTGAAAAATATCGATCTTCCAAAGTATCTTGCTGAAGTAGGTGTGAAGACGGATAAGATCATCATTGGAGAACTTAATTATTACAAGAACCTGGATACATTTTTAACAGAAAAGAATATTCCTCTGATCAAGGACTATCTTAAGTTTCATTTGACTTCGGGAAGCGCGGGTTACCTTGATCAAAAATTGGATGACCTCAAGTTCGATTTTTATAGTAAATATCTACAAGGACAACAAGAGCAAAGAGCACTTAACAAGAGAGCTTTGTCGTTGATCAATGGTGTTCTTGGAGAAGCATTTGGAAAGGTGTATGTTGATAAATACTTTACTCCGGAAGCAAAAGCCCAGATGTTGACCTACATAGATTATCTTAAGAAAAGCTTCGGGGTACACATCAATAATTTGACATGGATGTCTACTACAACAAAACAGAAAGCTTTGGATAAGCTGAATAAATTTACTGTAAAAATTGCTTATCCGGACAAATGGAAAGATTATTCTAAGCTGACCCTTAAGTCTGAGAATGAAGGCGGAACATTATACTCTAACCTGAAAAATGTGGAAAGCTGGCATTACAGCAAAGAGTTGGAAAAAGTGGGTAAACCTGTAGATAAAACAGAATGGGGTATGTCTCCGCAGACCGTGAATGCTTATTACAATCCGGTTAATAACGAGATCGTTTTTCCTGCTGCTATCCTGCAGCCTCCTTTCTTTAATCCTAATGCCGACGCTGCGGTTAATTTCGGTGGTATAGGAGCTGTTATCGGTCATGAGATGACACATGGTTTTGATGACAGTGGTGCCCAGTTCGATGGGGATGGTAATCTGAAGGACTGGTGGACGGCCGAGGATAAGGCAAACTTCGAAAAGGCTACGAAAAGCCTTGCCGCTCAATATGACAAATATGAACCTGCAAAAGATGTAAAAGTGAACGGGACTTTCACAAATGGAGAGAATATCGCCGATCTTGGAGGTGTTAATATTGCCTATGATGCATTGCAGATGTATCTTAAAGATAAAGGCAATCCTGGAAAAATTGACGGATATTCTCCTGATCAGAGATTTTTCTTAAGTTGGGCCACGGTTTGGAGGACTTTGTCGACTGAGAAGTATCTTACGAATCAAGTGAAGACCGATCCTCATTCTCCGGGATTCTTCAGAAGCTTTGGACCTTTGGTTAACACCGATGCTTTCTACAAAGCTTTTGATGTGAAAGAAGGCGACAAACTTTACAAAAAACCAGAAGAGAGAATCAAGATCTGGTAAGATAAAATTCGAAATAATAACAAAGGTTCTGTGAATTTCACAGGACTTTTTTTATTGCTGTCTTCATAATGAATAGCCAGAATAGTAAAATTAAAACCTAATCTGAATTCTTTCCAAAAAAGGTCTAGACGTTTTTAGATAAATATTGAGACCTTTTCACTAAAATGTCTCGATGTTTTCGATGGTGTTTGTAATCTCTTTTTTATGAGGTTACTATAGAATATTTTCCTATTCGAAAATAATTAGGATTAGAGAAATATTAATTGAAAGTTGATATGTTAACACTATGAATAATTGAAAAAATAAAAAACCCACTCAATCGAGTGGGTCTTGTATATAAAATCAAAGAATTATTTTTTGATTGCTTTGAAAGATTTAACACTTCCGTCTTCCATTTTAATGTTAACGATGTACAGCCCTGCTTTTAAGCTTGATAGATTAAGTTCTGCAGATGGTGCAAGAGCCTTGATTTCTCTTCCTGAGACATCATTTACAGAGATGGACTTCACACCTTTTACATCAGACACCTTAAGGATATCAGTGAAAGGATTAGGATACACAGAAACGCCTTTTTTGTTCACATCAGATACGGCAAGATTATCAAGCACAGTGATCTTGTAATCTTCTACCTCACCATCGTCACCATTCATACAAGGATTATCAACGTTGCCAGAATAGTAGAACGTTCTTACTCTCATTCTTGTATCTCCTAAAGTAGCACTAGTAGGAACCGTGAAGCTGTATGGACAGGCGGAGCTCAATCCGCTGGTTACATTGGTAGCTGTTCCAAGATCATATCTCTCAGAAGCTTCGAACACTTTATTCTGATTCCAATCGATCCAAGCAATTTGATATTGAGTATAATTACCATCAGTATTTACGGAAACGCTTAAGTTGTAGCTTTTCCCTTTTGTAAGGTCAGCGCCAATTGTAGAAGAGTAGTTTGTATATTCAGTGCCTGCAGCTGTAGTAGTTGTATTGTTGATATTCATTGTTTCTCCGTTGAGCGTAACATTAGTAATACCATCATTAAAACCTGCATTGGTAGGGATTGAAGTACAATAATCTGATGCGCCGGTAACAAAGTTGGCTTCCGAGCATCCGGTTGCTTCACCGATATTATTTAAAGGGACAACTTTTACATAATATGTAGTGTTAGGAGTTGGACTAGAAATAGTATAGCTGGTAGCTGTTACAGCGGTGCCGTTTGCAATATTGTAATTACCTGCGCTAGTACCTAAGTATAGTTTGTAACCAGTTGCGCCGGATGCGATAGCCCAATTGATTATTACAGGGTCGTTAGGATTTGCACCATTGCTTGGTAAAGTGTAGGTAGTACAGCTAGGAGCAGTAGTTGGAGGAGGAGAACATATCACAATCTTTGAATGGTCATCGAACCACGTGCTTCCACAGTTCGCACTTGTATGAGTATAGAAATATACTTCACCATTGCTTGTAGGCGAATAAACTAAAGGTCCTTTTCCATAGACCAAAGGTGTTCCTGATGGAGTTGCAATGGTAATATAATAGTCCGGTTCTGTGGTGGTGAATGTATAGATCCTTCCAGCAGTTAAACTTACTATAGCATATTCGCCACTCCAACTATCATCGGTGATAATGTTTTCTGTTGTCCCGTCACACGTTGTGATGGCAACCGGATCTTCAGGATATGCATATCCATCTACACATTGAGCATTGACAACGTTGGCTAAGCACAACATTGAAAAAGAGAATAAAAGTTTTTTCATAATAATTATTTTAATTGCTAACCAAATTAAGAAAAAAAATCAACAAATACTATGGATTTATCAATAAATAATAAAAAAATCCGTCTGGTTTCTTTAACCAGACGGACCATATTTAACTTTATAATTCTAAGAATTATTTTTTGATTGCTTTGAAAGTTTTTACACTTCCGTCTTCCATTTGAAGGTTAACGATATATAATCCAGCTTTCAAGCTTGATAGGTTAAGTTCTTCTGTAGCAGCAAGAGCTTTTACCTGTCTTCCTGAAATATCGTTCACAGAAATAGATTTCACTCCTTTTACGTCAGAGATCTTAAGAACATCTGTGAATGGGTTAGGGTATACAGAGATACCTTTCTTGTTCACATCAGATACTGCAAGTGCACTTTGGTAATCGATAGTGTAATCTTCTACCTGACCGTTGATCATAGTTGTACAAGCAGTCTGTAACGGTGTGTTCATTTCAGTGAAAGTTGGTGGTTGATAGTTATACTTCACTCTCATCTTTTTCTTACCAAGAGCAGTTCCTCCAGGAATTGTAATATTACCCGTCAATGTAACTGGGTTAGCAGTTGTTCCGGTAGTATAAATTTTAGAAGCAAAAGTATTGAAGTATGATTCTCCCGCATCATCAAAATCACCATCATTGTTCCAGTCTATGAATACTACTGTGGCCCATCCGTTTGCAGCATTGCCATTTGTAGTTCCTAATACTGTTATAGGTAGAGTAGTAACGTCATCTTTAACAACAAATTCAGTCGATGTGAAATCTTGATGTACAGGGAATGTGCCAATAGTAGTAGCTGTAGGGTCAGAAGTATTAGTGGCTCCTGCAAAAGTAACAGATTTAATTGGTGCAATTGCAGTAGGAGCTGTTGAGGTAATAGGTCCACAATGGCTAATATTGCTGTTTGTAGTAAATGAAATCTCTTGACAACCCGTAGCATCACCTACATTGTTTGTAGGAATTATTTTTGTGTAGTAGGTCGTATTAGGAGATAACGAAACGTTAAGTGATGTTGTAGCTCCTGTAACGGTTGTATTTACTACATCGGAAGCTCCCGCAGAAGTCCCAACAGTAATTTTATAACTGGAAGCTCCTTCTACAGATGGCCATGTAAAGCCTACCGTACCAGCAGAAATTGTGCTTCCGTTTGTAGGCAATGTATATGCTGTACAAGCCGGTACTGTTGTAACGACAGCTTGTTTTACAACAAGGTCATCTATATATAGCGCACCAGTAGTACTTCCTGTTCTTGCCATCCATGTACCAATTCCATAGACTTTACCAGGTTCAAATGTACCGGCGGGGATTGTAGCAGTAACAGTTCCACAAGTTGTTACAGCAGCAGAAGTTAATGTAACACCAGTTCCAACCGTGTATATGGTCCAAGCTCCTGATGATTCATTTTGTACGGCATACATTACATATAGTGTTCCTGTAAGGTTTGCTGCTTTTCTGTATTTGAAGCTCACATCGATTTTTTGCCCGTTATCTACTTGTCCGTAATAATCACCTACTTCCAATAGATTTGCAAACCATCCTGTTTGTGTTACTGTAGCACTATAGGTAAGAGAACCTGCTACGGCTCCGCTACAAACATTAGTAGTAGTTGTACCACCGCCTCCAAATTGGCCCATACCAATCATGTCTTCTTCAAAACCTTCAGTGAAGTCATACTGAGCATTCACTCCGATACCTAATGCCAAAAGGCAAGAGAATAGAATTTTTTTCATATTTAATAAATTTATTTAAAACTGATACGAATATAAAGTTTTTTTTCTTTTCGAGAAAACATATTAACATTAAAATGTGATAAAGCTTGCTAATAACAAAAAGCCACTCTAATATGAGTGGCTTGGTATAATTAATCGAAGAATTATTATTTCTTGATTGCTTTGAAAGATTTGATACTTCCGTCTTCCATTTGAAGATTAACAATATACAATCCTTGTTTAAGGTTAGATAAGTTGATTTCTGCAGATGGTGCCAGAGTGTTAACTTGTCTTCCAGATATATCATTTACAGAGATTGACTTCACGCCTTTTACATCAGATATTTTGAGTACATCTGTGAATGGATTAGGGTAGACAGAGATGCTTGATCTGTTAACATCTGATACTGCTTGAGTAGGGCTCTTGATGTTTAGTGTATAATCTTCTACTTCTCCGTAGGATCCTACACCGCATGAAGTAGTGTTTGAAATAGTACCTGTGGTGTCATTCACACGAATTCTCAAACGTGTATTTCCAATTACTGCAGTTGAAGGGATTGATATGGTACCCGTTGCAGTACTAGGAGTTGTAGATGCTCCAGAGTAAGTGTATGTTAAAACTGTTTTTTCGGTAGCATCATCAAGGACACCGTTTTGGTTGAGGTCTACCCAAGCATATACGGCATCGGAAGCGTATCCATTGGTAACAGTAACTGTAATTGTATATGTTTTTTCTAGGGTAACATCTACAGGGGTTGCAGTAAAGTTTTCGTAGCCAGTTGTGCCGGTTGAGTTATTGTCAAGAATGTTAGTGCTTGAACCTGTTTCTGCTAATTTAACATTGGTGCTTCTTTCGAAAGTACCGTTATTACCACTTGCACTACAATATATATAATTACCTGTGTTGAATGAGATCTCGTCACACCCTGTTGCATCTCCTATATTATTGCTAGCTATAACTCTAGCGTAGTAAAGCTTATTAGGTTGCAATGATACTGAATAGTTTAAAGCACTTGTAGAATCACCGTTTACAACATCTGTGCCTCCCGCTGTAGTACCGACATAAACTTTGTAACTAGTAGCACCACTTGCAGCAGACCAAGATAAACTTGCTGGATTTGGAGTAACGTTAATTGCCCCGGTAGTAGGAGTGCTAATTGTTGTACAGCTTGGCACGGTAGTAGGAGCAACGTAAGTGAATTCGTAAGCTCCAATATCTGGTGTTGTACTGTTTCTGGTAACGCCTGCGTAATCGGTTGTGAAATCTAAAATGTCAGCAGCTCCTTTGTTGTCTAGATTTTGAGTGGAAGTAGCATTTACATTTAGTTTCAAGAAGTTTGCATCTGTTCCGTTAGTTGAAACAAATTCAGGCGCGATGTTCAACGAATTGGTCTCACGTGTTGCCACATGTGTTAGGAAATTAGCATAATTATACCCAGTCGTTCCGTTATAATAAACAACACTGTTCGTTGCTGAACCCACTGCAAAGTCATTATTGTTAGAAGTTGTAGCGTAGTTGTTCAAATTCGTTGCTGAAGTTCTTCTTAATGCGCTTGCGAAGCCAGTTCCATTAGGGGTTGATGTATTGGAAATGATATTGTTCTTTAAGTCAAGTGTTGCAGTGGTTGCATTGGTATTATATGTATGAAGAATACCAGTTGAGTTAAAGTTGGCACCAGATGATGTAGCATTCAAGTAAATGCTATTGTAGTATAGGTTTAATTTAGATGTAGCTCCTGTTGATACAAGATTGATACCAGCCAATAAAGCCGATGTAGAGCTGGCAGATGGCGTTCTAAGGTCACCTATAAGGTTGTTAACAATGTTAGTAGTAGTAGAAGCGATTGACCCGCCTACATGAATTCCATAGGCAGCACCTGCGGTACCGTTGGATTGTAAGCTATAGACTTTGTTCCTCAATATGTTGCTGGCCGTACCTGTTGCTCCTAAAAATACACCATATGCTGCACTGGCTGATACTGTGCTGCTAGTGGTAATATTATGAATGTTATTATCTGTAACAGTAATAGAAGGTCCTGAAACTGTAGAATATATTCCATAATATGTTCCTACAGATGGTCCTTGTATATTATTACCCGTTGCGGTAAGGCTTCCTGTATTGGCTGTTGCTGCATATGCGTGCAATATGCCGTAGACAGGAGGGACAGAGGATCCTGTATATAGAGCCGATGTACCAAAATTAAAGGTATTGTTATTGGCAATAAGATTCACTGCGGTACTAGCACTTACGCTAAGGCAATAAATTCCTGCATGTGTACTTAAACTAGAGGCACTTGCATAGTAAGTTTGTCTGGATGGTGCAGATACGTTGTTGTTGTTTACGGTGAAACTTGTATTGTCACCATAGATATATATACCTGCTGCACCTAAACCGCCGCTAGCAAAAGACATGGTGTTGTTTGAGATGTTGGTTCCGGCTTGATATGTACCAAAGAAACCATATGCTGTAATATAAGCTATCTCACCGATATTATTGATTGTATTTCCGGTGCTTGCAGAACTTCCTCCTATATCGTTGTTTGTATCACGAAGAGTATAAGGAGCTGCCGAAGCAAACCCGCCAAAGTAAACACCGATAGAAAGAGGATTGTTAATTGTATTGCCATAGATCTTGTTATAGCTGTTCAATCCATCTGTGCTAGTAGGATTTATAGCTGTTCCGGTTTCATTGGTGTGGGCAAAATAAATTCCCGATGTGCCGGTTACTACAGTCGCACCTGGAAGAAAGTTAATTGTACTGTTTTTTATAGTATTGTAATTGGCACCATCTGTTGCGGAAAGATTGTAAAAGTAGAAACCTCTTTCTATTTTAGTTGTTGGAGTTGTATTGGTTTCACTTTCTTGTAAAGTAACCCCATCAACAGTGACATAATCAACACCTGCAAATTTAAAAAATGCATCCGTGGTTGTAGATGCTCCTGCAGATGCTAGAAATACAGGGTTATCTCCGCTTCCGCTTTTCTGAATAATTAACGGATTGGAGGCAGATAATGTTGCATTCAGAACACTGCTTCCTAACTTTAGACCACCTACTGGGATAGTCTCTGTATAACCCGCAGGTAAATTAAGAGTTACCCCACCAGATCCAACACCATTTGTGTTAAGGTCTGTAAAAGCGTCTGCTAAGGTAGGATAATCCGTACCAATGGTTTTAGTTCCTGTGACCTGGGCAGATACTCCCATGCCAAGCACTAAAATGCTTGCTAGTAAAATTTTCTTCATAATTATTTAATTGTTTAACTTATCGCAAATCTAATGATTATTTTGAATAAGTTGTAAGTATGTATTATATTTTTTTTATTGATTTGGAAAAAATAATATAATTATTGTAAATAATATTGATTGCCTTGAGTCTTGCGTAAAAAAAAGCCACTCAATTGAGTGGCTTAAATACTATAAATAATTTTTAAATTATTTTTTGATTGCTTTGAAAGTTTTTACGCTTCCATCATCCATTTTAAGGTTTACAATGTATAATCCTGATTTCAAGTTAGAAAGATTAAGTTCAGCTGCCGGAGCAAGTGACTTAACTTCTCTTCCTGATACATCATTTATAGAAACCGATTTCACGCCTTTCACATCAGAAATTTTAAGGACATCAATGAATGGGTTTGGATATACTTTCACTCCTCCTTTATTTACATCTGAAACAGCCATTACTGGGCCTGCAATATTTAAAGTGTAATCTTCAACTTGTCCATAAGCGGCAGTTCCGCAACCTGTTGTGGCTAAAGTTGAAGTGAATGTTGCAGTGCTGTCATAGATTAGTACTCTCATACGTGTTGTTCCTTCTGTTGCAGTTGCAGGAATGGCAATATTAGTAGTTGCACTAGTGTAGGCAGTTGAATTTGCTGTAACATTGATCGTAGCGACTAATTCTCCAGCATCACCAAAAGTTCCATTATTATTGTAATCTATGAATGCACGGATAACGTCCCCAGCATAAACTCTATCCGATTTCACAACAAGACCATAAGTACTTTCCTTATTTACATTCCCAACAACAGAAGTAAAGTCTTCGTATCCTGGAGGGTAAGGCGTCGTGCTTCCTGGAGAGGTGTTGTTGATATTGGCAAAAGTAACATTGGTTATTTTGTCGTATTGTGCGCTTGCAGGGCCGCTAGCTGTACAATATGAAACCGTATTGTTCGTGCTGAATGTTATCTCTGTACATCCTGTAGCGTCACCAGATAGGTTAGATGGTACTACTTTGGCATAATATGTTGTATTTACAGTCGCAGGGAAAGCATATGAGGTGCCACTTACTGTTCCATTGAATACTTCACTTCCTCCAGAAGTGGTGCCAATTGTTAATTTGTAATCTACTGCAGTAGGTGCAGCTGTCCATGTGATTGATGGTTGCCCAGCTGATATGACGGCACCATTAGTAGGAGATGTAAAAGTTGTACATGAAGGTGCGGTAGTTACAACGTTCTGAACAATTTTATAATCAGCGGTTACAATTGTTGAGTTTCCAGAACTTCTAACAAAGAAATATCCATAAGCATAATCTTTAGAGCCGTCCAGTTTCAGTGTTCCGGCGGGTATTGTTCCTGTTAGAGTTGTACATGTTGTTACTGTACTAGATGTTATTGAAGCACTTGCAATAGTATTAACTCCCCAAGTAGTTCCGCCAGCATCTGTGTCAAAATATACCAAGTATAAAGTACCTGCACCAGTTCCTGTTTTCTTGTAAGAAAGTGTAACCGTAGCTGCTTGTCCGTTATTAGTTTGCAACGGATCACTATCAGTTAGGGTAGTTAGGTTGATGCCTGCTCCAATTTGCGTATTGGTAGCATTACCTGTTTGTGAAAGACCTCCCCCAACACAACCAGTTGTTGTTGTCGGAGTAGCGGCAAAATAAATCAAATTAGCATCCGTAGTAGGATCTGCTGTGTAGTTGTATTGGGCATTTGCTCCAATTCCAAGTGCTAAAAAGCACGATAGTAAAAGTTTCTTCATAATTGATTAATTTTTAGAATTCAAGCAAATATAGAACATTATTTATATTATTTGGGGTTATAAATTTATTTTTTTTCATTTTATTTCAATAATTAATTTGGAATTCATAATCAATGCTTCGATTTGATAATAAAAAAATCTATTTAAAGTTAATTAAATAGATTTTTTTATTGAATTTTTTCTATTATTTAGTGGTAATTTGAGTTAATTCAGAAATATTTCATAATTGTTGATTTGATGAATAAGCTCTAATAAATTTTCATTGATATTAATTTTGTGTTGCATTGATACAACTTCCAGAACAGATTCATCTTCAGGGTTTTTGATAAAGAAATTGAGTTTTTGCTCGCCTTGATTTTGAATGATATTTTCTCGGAAAAACTCGATGTCTGTTTGTCTTAATGAATCTAATGGAACGACAACTGATAAACTTTTAGCAAATTTTTCAAAAGCTTCTTTCAATTCCAAAACTTCATTCACATTGACGAAAACACGTCCATCTTTTCCCTGGGAGTATTTGATTTTCATAATCACAAATCGTTGAACCTCCAATTTATCTTTCAATTTCATATAATCTCGGTCGCCTAATCGGAAAGAGTAGGAGCCGGTATAATCTTCCAGCATTACAAAAGCTACTTTTTCTCCACTTCGGAAACCGTCTGCAACACGATATTCTGTGATCAATCCAGCGACAGTATATTCTTTAGTATTGTCTTTTTCATTCATCTTGTCTTTCCAACTTTTCTTTTCCTCAAACAGTTCTGCTGTTTTTTGAGGGAATGCCAAATCTTTAAAAGCTTCCACTTCATCCAGATTTAGGAAGTTGAAATTCCCTTTCGGCTCAGCTTTTTTTGCGGATTCTTCGATGATTTCTTCCTCTAGTCCAGAATCGTCGGAAACTACAATGTCTGGAACTTCTTCATCAGGAGAACTGTCTTTTTCTAAAATTGGAGCAACTTCTTCCAAAACAGGCAGATCGTCTCTTTTTTCTTCGAGGACAGCTTTCTTCGAAAGAACACCTTGCATGAATTGGAACTGATATTTGAACTCATCCAAAGGGTGTGCAGAAAGATAAAACCCTATGATCTCTTTTTCTTTATTCAGCTTGTGCATATTTGGCCATTCCGCACATGGCAAAAGTTTAGGTTGCTCGATTTGAACTTCCTCGGCAAAATCAGCAAAAAGCGAATTATCCATCTCATTTTTACTGTCTTGAAAGCTTTGCCCATATCGGGAAAGTCTTTCTATGTTTGTTCTTCCGGAAGCATCGATGTCAAAATACTGGCCGCGATGATAAGAGTCCAGTTCGTCAAAAGCACCGGCTGTTATCAAGCTTTCAGCAACTCTTTTATTGACTTGTGAAGGTGGAATTCTCTCGAAGAAATCATATATGTTTTTAAATTTTCCCTCTTCCCGGATTTTGGTGATCGCTTCACTCGGACCTTCGCCAATTCCTTTGATAGCACCAAGTCCGAAACGAATCTGACCTTTATCATTAACGGAAAACTTATACTGGGATTCATTCACATCCGGTCCTAAAACATCCACGCCAATTGCTTTACAATCTTCCATGAACATTGTGATAGAGGCCGTATTGTTGATGTTGTTACTCATCACACTCGCCATGTATTCAGCGGGGTAATTGGCTTTTAAGTAAGCAGTTTGATAAGCAATCCAGGCGTAGCAAGTGGAGTGGGATTTGTTGAAAGCGTATTCTGCAAAGGCTTTCCAGTCATTCCATATTTTTTCTAATCGTTCTTCGTTGAGATTATTTTTTCTTCCACCTTCGATGAATTTCGGGTACATTTTATTAAGGACATCGATCTGCTTTTTACCCATCGCTTTTCTCAAAGTATCGGCTTCACCTTTGGTAAAGTTGGCGAGTTTTTGAGACAGAAGCATTACCTGTTCCTGGTAAACAGTGATTCCGTAAGTTTCTTCCAGATATTCTTCGAGTTCCGGCAAATCGTAAATGATCTCCTCGGTTCCATGTTTTCTGTTGATGAAATTCGGGATATATTTTATAGGACCAGGACGGTACAAAGCGTTCATTGCAATCAGATCGGCGAAAACCGTCGGCTTCAGTTCACGCATATATTTTTGCATTCCGGGGCTTTCATATTGGAAGATCCCGATGGTTCGTCCGTCCTTAAATAGTTGATAAGTTTTTGCGTCATCAAGCGGAATTGCATCAGGGTCGATATCTATTCCGTGACGTTCTTTGACAAGTTTCACCGCATCTTTGATAATGGTCAAGGTTCTTAATCCTAAGAAATCCATTTTCAAAAGACCGGCATCCTCCGCCACCGAGTTATCGAACTGGGAAACCAAAATCTCTGCATCTTTCGCCGCAATCGTTATCGGAACCAGATTGCTTACAGGTTCTGGTGTGATAATCACGCCACAAGCATGGATTCCGGTGTTTCTGATACAGCCTTCCATTTTTTTTGCACTGTCCAAAACCGAAAATCTGGAGTCATTCTGGTCATTCAGAATGGCTTTCATCTCATCAACTAATTGCTGATCTTCTGGTTTCAGTTTGTCATATTTGGTCAAGGCTTTGGCGATGTTCATTCCGGGGCTTGGCGGAATTAATTTCGCAATCATATTGGTTTCCGGAATCGAAACATCCAAAACCCGACCTGCATCTTTAATTGCAGATTTTCCCCCTAAAACTGAGTAAGTAATAATCTGGGCAACCTGTTCCTGACCGTATTTTTCAACCACCCATTTGATGATCTTATCGCGACCTTCATCATCAAAATCGATATCAATATCGGGCATGGAAACCCTTTCCGGATTCAGGAATCTCTCGAAAAGTAGATCGTATTTGATCGGGTCAACATTGGTGATTCCGATACAGTAAGCCACCGCCGAACCAGCAGCGGAACCACGACCGGGACCAACCCAAACGCCCATTTTTCTGGCCTCATTACAAAAATCCTGAACGATCAGGAAATAACCTGGGTAACCTGTGTTGGCAATAACTTCCAATTCGAAATCAAGTCTTTCTTTGATTTCTGGTGTGATTCCAGTTTCTTTATATCTTTTTTTTGCGCCTTCGTAAGTCAAATAAGTCAGATAGGCCATCTCTCCACGTTTTCCACCATCGATGTCATCTTCCGGATTGATGAATTCTGTAGGAATATCAAACTTCGGAAGCAAAACATCACGCTTCAAAGTATAAGGTTTGAATTTTGCCAAAAACTCATCATACGCTTCGAAAGCATCCGGATAAGCGAGAAAAGCGGCTTTCAGTTCTTCCGCATTTTTAATATAATATTCATCCGTCGTCAAGCCTTTTCTTTTTCCGAAGCCTTTTCCGATAGGCGTTGATAATTTTTCGCCGTCTTTGATGCAACTTAAGATGTCCTGAATGTTCGCATCGCTTTTATCAGTATAAAAAGTCTCATTCTGAGCGAGGATCTTCACATTGTATTTGTCTGCAAACTGAAGTAATACCTCATTCAAATGCTCTTCTTCCGGCAGATTGTGATTTTGGATCTGAACATAAAAATCGTCGCCAAATTCCTCTTTCCACCATTGGAACAGTTCTTCTCCTTTTTGTTCCCCGATGTTCAGGATTGTGCTAGGGATGTCGCCATTGATTCCGGATGTCAAAGCAATCAATCCTTCTTTATATTGTGCGATCAACTCTCTGCTGATTCTCGGAACTCCGAAATAAAATCCTTTCTGGAAACCGATACTTGATAATTTGACCAAATTTTTATAACCGTTAAAATCCTTTGCCAGAAGCACAACTTGCGTTCTTCTGTCCGGGTCGTCTTTGGTAAATTGTTTTTGTTCGTATCTGTCCGAAATATAAAATTCTGAACCTACAATTGGAATCAGCTGATTGGAATCTGGTTCTTCTTCATTGAATTCCTCGCCTTTTTCTTCTGCCTCAGCTTTTCTTGCCAAATATTCTTTATGCTTTTTTGTTACTGCAGAATTGGCTCCTTCCACCGCTGTCACAAATTTGAAGGCGCCCATCATATTCCCAATATCGACAATCCCAACTGCTGAGAAATTATCGTCTTTTGCTTTTTTGATGAGGTCATTGATATTGGTTGTCGCAGTCAAAGTCGAGAAAACACTGTGATTATCAAAATGAAAATATTTACCCAGATCGATCTCATCGATATTCGTAATGTCAACTTGCTTCTTTTTATTATTGAAACTTGCGACTTGTCTTCTGATGACAATTCCGAATGGTTTTATCGGATTCGGATGAAGCGATTGAAATTCCTTTAATTGGGCTTCATTGATTTTCAAAACCTCAGTTGGAATCACACCGATTCTCATCATTTCGAAGAAAACTTGCGCAGTCGCATTCACATCGGCTGCTGCATTATGCGCTTCATCAAATTTGTGTCCGTATAGTTTTTCGTAAAGTTCTTCTAGTTTTGGAGATTTATATCTTCCGCCTCGTCCGCCTTCCAGTTTACAATAATCTGTTCCCAAAATCATCGTGTCGGCTTTTGGCTTTTCCTGAAGATTATCTTTGATATTTTTTCGATAAAATTCTGCTCCGACAATGTTGTAATCAAATTCTACATTGTGTCCGGAAACGACTCTTACATTTTCCAGAGCTTTAGAAAATTCTTCCAAGATCTCCTGCAAATCACGCCCTTCTTCATTCGCGATCTTAGTCGTAATTCCGTGGATTCTCGCCGCGTTGAAAGGGATGTCGTAACCTTCTGGTTTGATGATGTAATCTTGATTTTCGATTAGGTTTCCATTGTCATCGTGGATCTGCCAGGCAATCTGGACCATTCTTGGCCAATTGTCTGAATCTGAAAGCGGAGCATTGAAGTTTTTGGGTAAGCCTGTTGTTTCTGTATCGAAAACTAAATACATCTAAAAAGAATTTTGTGTAAAGTTAAGATTTTAATAAGAGAAAAAAAATGCCTGCAAAATTTGGTTTTGTTAATTGTTCATAAAAAAGTTAATGCTGGTTAAATCTCTTTTATCAGTCATAATTAAATCTAATTTTGAAGAAAAGTAGCCTTTGAAAAAACTTTTATCTATTACACTTTTATTCATTTTAAACTTCATTTTTTCTCAACAGATTGGAGGAAGAATTATTTCTGATTCTATATCTGTGAGTCAGGTTTTGGTTATCAATATTAATTCTCAGGAAAAAACTTATTCTGATTCTAAAGGGCAATTTTCGATTACTGCAAATATTGGCAATGAACTTCGGTTTATAAAATTGGGTTACGAACGTAAAGTGATTAATATTAAAAATTATAATGAATTACTCATTAATATAGAAAAATTAGCCATCGAAATAGAAGAAGTTGAAGTCAAGAAGCAATTGAGTGGAAATCTTCGCAAAGATTCTAAATTATTCGATGAAAATAAAAAGAAAGTCACACTTAATAATGATTTGAAGGTTTATTTTAAAGCGCCTTCCAGTGCAGAAATTTTGAACGCAAAATCCGGGGAATTTGTTCAGCCCGTTGGGGAAGGAATCAGTTTTGGGAAAATTAATAATAAATGGACGATAACGGATCTGGTAGAATGGCTTAGAGACAATCTGAAAGATGATTATTTTATTTCATTAGGGTTGAACTTTTCTGAGATCAATTCATTTTTATATTATTCGTTGCGGACCTTTAATACCAGAAATATTCTGAAATATGGTTTTTGTGATGAACAAGATATCGGGAATCTGAAACTTCACTTTGAAGAAACTTTTAAAAAATTCAGAAATAAATAGTTAATATACTTATAAATGTATTTCAATTAAGTATTTTTTATCTTTGCGGAAAATAACGATAATGAAAAGAATTTTATTCAGTATAAGTTTTTTGTCTGTGTTTTATTTTTCTAATGCCCAGAATCTTAAATTAAAGAATGATTTCAAACAACAACGTTTGGAAAACGAAAAGAAACTTGATCAATATTTTCTAAATAATACAGGAAGATATTCCGAAAAAGATAGAGATAGTCTCAAAGGCAGACTTGCTGGTTTTACAGGGTTTATACCAGTATTTTATTCGGCGGAAGAAACTGGAGCGAATGCAACGGCTAACGTTGATGAACTGCAAAACGGAACTGTGTCAGGCGTTTCTGCTATTACTGGAAATGGCATGAAGATAACAATCTTTGATGAGGGTAGAGTACACGATACTCATGAACAATTTACAACAACCCGGGCTGTAAATAAAGAAGCTTCTACCTTAGCAAAGAGTGCACACACTACGAATGTAACAGGTGTAATTATAGGTAATGGAACCGCCACGGGAAACTTCACCCAAAGCAGTGTCTCTTATCCAAAATCTAATGCAAAAGGAGTTTTACCTCAGGCAACTACAGATAATTATTTGTTCACGGCTACTGCTTTAGGTAATAATTTTGAAAAACTTACCAGCTTATCGGACCTCAATATTTCCAATCACTCTTATGGTGCTAATAATGGCTGGAACAAACCTGGAGCTGCTAATACATATTATTGGTATGGTAATTATGACTTTAGCCATCTGGATACTTATTCCGGGACATATGGTACCAATGACCAAAATTTTGATAAGATCGTTTATGCGCAACCTCAGCAGATCATTATAAAATCAACCGGCAATTATTATGGGATTGGTCCTAATGCGTCTTCTGTAAAATATAGATATGATACGGTCGCTGGGAATTGGGTGCAATTTGCTTCAGGAGATGAGCTGCCGCCTGCCAATTGTAGCCTTGGCTATAATTGTATAGGTTATGGTTCTTTGGCTAAAAATATTCTTACTGTGGGTGCTGTAAATCAATTGACCACCGCAGGTCAAAAATATACACAATCCTCTGATGTCGTAAAATATACTTCCGGAAGTGCTGGGCCAAGAAAAGATGGTGCTGTTAAACCAGATTTAGTGGCTGTGGGTGTGAATATGATCATGCCAAATTATACCTCTAATAGTGTCAATAATTCTTATTTGGTTTCTTTGGGTACTTCTTATTCTGCGGCAGTAGTCAGTGGAATTGCCGGAGCATTGACCCAGGTTCAAAGGAATTTACAAAGTAACAGTACATTTATTTTCAAAGCTGATGAAATGAAAGTTTTACTAACTCATACAGCCAATGAAGCAGGAAGACCTGGACCCGACGTTTGGTATGGATGGGGACTTGTAGATGCTAAGAAAGCTGCACAGGTGCTTGTAAATAGATTAACAGAGGACGCCGTTTTTAATAGAAATACGCTGCAGTCAGGAAATGTATTCACTAAAGAAATACAGGCTACAGGTTCGGAACCTCTAAAAATAAGTATCTCTTGGGTAGATCCTGCTGCCGTACCTTTTACAACAGATGATGATATGCAGAATAATCACGCTTCCAGGCTTGTGAATGATCTGGATCTGAGAGTAGTGGAGGTAAGTTCTGGCACAACTTATTATCCGTGGAGATTGGATATCAATGATCCTGCCGCAAATGCTACAACAGGAGATAATACCGTAGATAATGTTGAACAAATTGTCATAGATACTCCAACTGCCGGGATTTATAGAATAGAAGTAAGTAGCAAAAACTCTCTTGTTGATCAAGACGGAAATCCTGCTTCACAAGATTTTGCTTTGGTTGCAACTGGTACAAAGAAGATAGCTACTATGGCTGTTAATGATTTGAAAAAAGAAGAAGTCAAAATCTATCCGACAAGAACAAAAGATATTGTGAAAATCGAACTTCAAAACGAAGTAGAAAGAATTGCGGTTTTCGATACCAATGGAAGATTAGTTTTTGAAACTCAAGATAAAGAAAAATCTCAAACTATTAATTTGAGTCAATTCCCAAGTTCTGTTTACATCATCACAGTAAAAGCAAAATCAGGAATTATTTCTAAGAAGATTATCAAAGAATAATCTTATAACGATTTAAAATAAAAAAGACACCAAATCTAAGTTTGGTGTCTTTTTGTTTTATTGAAATCTTTTTATCTGATTAGATAGTAGATAACCTCAAAGTATTTGTTTTTCCTCCATTATTAACTGGCATCGCATTCAGATTCACTACAAAATCTCCTTGCTCTACAAAACCGTAATTATGGGTCAACATATTGACTTGGATCACAGTTTCGTCAGTAGATTTTTGCATGTCATAATAGAATGCTCTTACGCCCCACAAAAGATTCAACATCGTGATCACACGTCTGTTGTTACTGAAAACAATGATATGAGAAGAAGGTCTGTGTGCTGATATTTGGAAAGCTGTGTAACCAGAGCTTGTTAACGTTACAATTGCTTCAGATCCGGTAGATTTTGCAATATCAACAGCAGAACGACAAACTTTATCGGTAATGAATCTCTCATCCACACAATTGATCTTTTCTTCGATCACGTGGTTTAATTTTGCATAAAGTGGAGTTTGCTCGATATTCTTTACGATCTTCGCCATGTTTCTTACAACATCTACAGGATATTTCCCAACAGAAGTTTCTCCAGAAAGCATTACAGCATCAGCTCCATCTAATACAGAGTTGGCAACATCATTTACTTCCGCTCTTGTAGGAGTTAAACTGTTGATCATCGTTTCCATCATCTGAGTAGCAATGATAACAGGTTTGGCGTAAAGTCTTGCTTTGTTTACAAGATTTTTCTGAATAACAGGAACTTGCTCCATAGGAACTTCTACTCCCAGATCTCCTCTCGCAACCATAAGGCAATCACATTCCATCAAGATCTGGTCGATGTTTTTAACACCTTCCGGTTTTTCTATCTTAGCAATGATAGGGGTTTTTGTCTTATTTGTTGGATGTTTTGCCATCAATTCTTTTAGATCGATGATATCCTGTGCATGACGCACAAATGATAGGGCTATCCAATCAAACTCGTTATCGAGCATGAAGTTAGCATCCTCTATATCTTTTTCTGTAAGTGCAGGTAAAGAAACATTCGTATTAGGAAGGTTCACGCCTTTTTTAGAACTCAAAGGTCCGCCTTGTATCGTTTTGGCTCTTACTGTATCAACATTGTTGGTTTCGATAACTTCAAATACCAATTTTCCATCATCGATAAGGATTCTTTCTCCAACTTTTACATCCTGAGGAAACTTCTCATAGGTCATATAAACTTTTGTAGCATCTCCTTCCACTTTTTCATTAGTAAACGTCAAAACATCTCCCGGATTAAGGAATGAACCTTCTTTCACGACACCAACTCTAAGTTTTGGACCTTGCAGATCTCCCAAAATAGAGACGGAGTAGCCATATTCTTTATTGATCTCACGAATCAGATCAATGTTTCTTTTTACCAATTCGTAATCGGCATGTGAAAAATTTATTCTAAATACATCGCAACCAGCTTGTATCATCTGTATCATCGTTTCCTTGCTAGAAGTAGCAGGTCCCAGTGTTGCAATTATTTTTGTCTTTTTTAGGTTTTTATTCATAATATTGAATTAATTGATAAAGTTCCTCTTCAGAACTCAATGGATATTCCTGAATATGGAACGCGAAATTTTCCGGGAGCAAAATTAACGAAAAATCCCCAAATATATCAGAATTAATTAAAAGGTAATCCACATCTTCGTGTAGATTTAGTAAATATTTAATATTTGATTCATCTGAAAAAAGTAGATTTTGTGCTTTTTTTTCTACCGCCAGAATCGATTTGTTTGAAATAAAACTATAGCAGTTCTTGGTAGCTTTATCATAGGCCTGATATCTGGAAAAATAATAGTCAAAATACTCTCCTTTGACAAAGATATCACTGATCCTTTTGAATTGGAACTGATTGGCCTTATTAATGAAAAAAAACAATTCGTGCTCTGGGATTGGTCTTGTAAGCCTTATCAATCCAATGGAGATCTCTGTATGATCTACTTCAAGCTTAAGATATTGTTTTTTGATTTTCAATAATATTTTCTTTTTTGCTTAGCATATAAAAAGCCCTTTGAGCTGCTTTTTCTTCAGCTTTCTTTTTTGAGGTTTCTACGGCATTTGCAATTTTCTCATTTTGCAGCCATACATGACAACGAAATACAATTACTTTATTTGGCTGAAATTCCTCACAGGTCTCATATCTGATCGGAATCTTTTTCTTTTGGCTCCATTCCAGCAAAAGACCTTTGTAACTGATGATCTTGTTTTCCAGCTTATTAATGGTAGAAGGTGTAAGAATCCTTTCTAAGACTATCTTCTTGCAGAATTCATAGTCTATATCCAGATAAATAGCGCCGATCAATGCTTCCAGAAGATTGCCTGAAATATTCTCACTAAGGATGGTCTGGCTGATATCAGATTGCAGAAGATGACTAAGTTTTAGGTCATCACCTAATTTGTTAAGATTCTTTCTGTTAACAATCTTGGATTTCATCTGGGTAAGATAACCCTCATTTCCGTTAGGATATGTCTGAAAAAGATGACAGGAAATGATGGTTCCTAAAACAGAATCCCCTAAAAACTCTAGACGTTCGTAATTTTTTTTATTCGTGCTCTTCGAAGAAGACTTTAAAGAGAAAGCTTCTTTGAAAATTTCCAAATCATGGACGTTGTAGCCAACTATTTCTGAGATTTTTTTTCGAAAAATGATGTCTTTTTCCGAAAGTTTTATTCTGTTTTTAGGAAGGAATTTAGAAAAATAATTTTTCAACTCCATAAAAACATATTATATTTTTTTGAAAAGTACACAAGCATTATGTCCTCCGAAACCAAAAGTATTACTCATAGCGATATTAACGTCTTTTTCAACAGCTGTGTTGAAAGTGAAATTAAGTCTACTATCGATTTTTTCATCATCGGTAAAATGATTGATGGTTGGCGGAACAATACCGTGGATAATAGTGTGCAAAGCAGCAATAGCTTCGATAACACCTGCTGCACCCAAAAGGTGTCCGGTCATGGATTTTGTAGAATTGATCTGAATGTCGTAGGCATGCTCTCCGAATAATTTTGCGATTGCATTAGATTCTGCGATGTCTCCCAGTGGAGTAGATGTACCATGCATATTGATATGGTCTACTTCATCGGCAGTTACACCAGCATCTTCCAAGCAATTTTTCATTACTAGATAAGCGCCAAGTCCTTCAGGATGTGGTGCGGTCATGTGATGCGCATCTGCGCTCATTCCACCACCAGCTAATTCTGCATAGATCGTTGCTCCTCTCTGTTTTGCGTGCTCATATTCTTCCAGAATGATACAGCCGGCACCTTCTCCCAAAACAAATCCATCTCTGTCTTTGTCAAATGGTCTGGAAGCTGTTTTTGGATCATCATTTCTTGTAGAGAGTGCATGCATCGCATTGAAACCTCCCATTCCGCTTGCTGTAACAGCAGCTTCCGAACCACCACAGACAATGATATCCGCTTTGCCTAGATTGATCAGCATTTTAGCATCAATCAAAGCATTGGCAGAAGAAGCACAAGCAGAAACGGTTGTGTAGTTGGGACCATGGAAACCATATTCGATAGAAATGTTTCCAGGCGTAATGTCCGCAATCATTTTTGGAATAAAGAAAGGATTGAATCTCGGAATACCATTAGATTCAGCAAAACCGAGAACTTCTGCCTCAAAGGTCTCTAGACCTCCGATTCCCGATCCCCAGATAACACCTACACGATCTTTATTCACATTATCTTCGATAAGTCTGCTGTGAGCGATAGCTTCCCTTGCGGCAATTTGCCCGAACTGGGAATTTCTATCCATCTTTTTCGCCTCTTTTTTATCGAAATAATTGAGAGGGTCATAGTTTTTTACCTCGCTGGCAAACTTAGTTTTGAAATTAGTGGAATCAAAAAGAGTAATGGGAGCGGCTCCGCTCTCTCCTTTTTTAAGGTTTTCCCAGTATTCTTTCGCATTATTTCCGATTGGTGTAATGGCGCCAAAACCGGTTACAACTACTCTTTTTAATTCCATAAATTTTTTTCTGTCTAGATAATATTATTTATTTACAACCTCTTCGATGTAAGCAATAGCGTGACCTACAGTTGTAATTTTTTCTGCTTGATCATCTGGAATTTGAATGTTGAATTCTTTTTCGAATTCCATGATAAGTTCTACAGTATCCAAAGAATCAGCTCCTAAATCATTAGTGAAGCTAGCTTCTGGAGTTACTTCTGTTTCTTCAACGTCAAGCTTATCAGCGATGATAGCTTTTACTCTTGATGCAATGTCTGACATAGTATTTATTTTTAATTATGTTAATTTGGTGCAAATATATAAAATTTCAAATCAAATCAATTTTTTTTTAGTTTTTTAAACTACTTCTAAATCTATTCTTTTTATAATCAAATCTTTATATTTACTCTGTATAGGGTGCAAAATTTTGTTTATTTTTGCGACTTATTATATAATGATATTATGGAACATTTTCCTGATAATGACGATGATTTGTTCACAGGTAAAGACCACACACCTTTGAGGGCGGATGCTTTTGAGCTAAAGCCAGAAGAAAAAGTTAAGAAAATTGAAGGCCTTTTTGCTGAGATTATGCAAACTTTAGGATTGGATATGACAGATGATTCTTTGAAAGATTCTCCAAAACGTGTTGCAAAGATGTATGTGAACGAGATTTTTGGAGGTCTTCTTCCTGAAAATAAACCAGGTGTATCTACTTTCAAAAATCAGTACAAGTATCGCCAAATGCTGGTTGAGAAAGATATTACAGTTTATTCTTTCTGTGAACATCACTTTTTGCCGATTATAGGAAAAGCTCACGTTGCTTATATTTCTAATGGTGAGGTGATTGGTTTGTCAAAGATTAATAGAATTGTGGATTACTATGCAAAACGTCCACAGGTTCAGGAGCGTTTGACAATGCAGATTGTTGATGCGTTGAAAGATGCTTTGGGAACCAATAATGTAGCTTGTATTATCGATGCAAAACATCTTTGTGTGAATTGCAGAGGAATTAAAGATACAGCAAGTTCTACGATTACCGCAGAATTGAGCGGGATTTTCAGAACGAATCCAATTACAAGACAAGAGTTCTTGCATTATGTAGGAAGTCACGCAAAATTTGATTAAAAGTGATTCCTCAAATTATAAGGAAAAATATTAGCATAATTTCAGAAAAATTTAATCACGAAATATTTTATTCTGAAAGCTTATTGCTAATTAAAAATAATCTTAATTTTATTGAAATATTTCCATTTTCAAAAGAAAAAATATTAGTAAAATACAACATACAGAATGGTAGTTATGAAGTTGAAATTTTTACAGAGTATATTTATGATTTACTAATTAATATTTTTCATAGAAATGAGCTTAACAAGGTTGATTTAAATGAAGGAGATTTATTAAGTATTAAAGATTTAGAAGAAGAATTTATTGACATAAAAAAAATTGAGATCAAATTATTCGATTTAATGTCAAAAAATGCTCAGTATTATAATTTTGGTGGTAATAGAGTGTTGACTCAATACTATAAAAATACTTTAATATTAATAGATGATATTTGTTATGCAAAATCTAATGTAATAAACATTAATAATGATAAAATTTAAAAAACATTTGAACAAAATTTTCATAACAACAATTATCTGTTGTTGATGTATTGTATCAATATTTTAAATCATTTTATCACCTATAATTTATCATTAATTAAAATCAATGCAATTAAAAATATACAACTCGCTTTCAGGCGAAAAAGAAGTTTTCAAACCAATATTAGAAGGTAATATCGGGATGTACGTCTGCGGACCAACGGTTTACAGCAATGTGCATTTGGGAAATGTGAGAACTTTTTTGTCCTTCGATTTCATTTATAGGAGTCTTCAGTTTCTTGGCTATAAAGTCAGATATGTCAGAAATATTACCGATGCCGGACATTTGACGGACGATGGCGATATCAATAATGACAGATTCATCAAACAATCCAGATTGGAAAAATTGGAGCCGATGGAAATTGTACAAAAATATACGGTCGATTTTCATGAGGTTTTGAAGAAATTCAATTTGCTTCCTCCAACCATTGAGCCGACTGCAACGGGTCACATCATCGAACAGTTAGAATTAACAAAACTTTTGGTTGAAAAAGGTTTTGCTTACGAAAGTAATGGTTCTGTCTATTTCGATGTTTTGGAATACAATGCAAGAGGTCTTAATTACGGTGAACTTTCCCGAAGAAATATCGAGGAATTATTCGCAAATACAAGAGATTTGGATGGACAAGGCGAGAAAAAGAATCCACAAGATTTTGCCCTTTGGAAAAAAGCATCGCCGGAACATATTATGAAATGGCCTTCGCCTTGGGGAGAAGGTTTTCCTGGCTGGCATCTGGAATGTACTGCGATGAGCACCAAATATCTGGGTGACCAATTTGATATTCACGGTGGTGGAATGGATTTGAAATTCCCGCATCACGAATGTGAAATTGCTCAAGGGAAAGCTTGCAACGGCGTAGAACCTGTGAAATATTGGATGCACGCCAATATGCTGACAATGAACGGGCAAAGAATGAGTAAATCCACCGGAAATTACATTCTTCCAATGGAATTGATTACCGGAAATAACGATTTCTTTGAGAAGGCTTTTCATCCAAGCGTGTTGAGATTTTGCTTTTTACAAGCACATTATAGAAGTGTTTTAGATATTTCGAATGATGCGATGTTAGCCAGTGAAAAAGGATTCAATCGATTGATGGAAGCTGTGAAAATCCTTAATACTCAAGTTCAGGTAGAAGGAGTAGAAACGTCTTCTTTTGATTATAAAAATTGGAAAGAAAAGGTTTTGGAGGCTTTGACGGATGATTTCAATAGTCCGGTTTTGATTTCTCATTTATTTGAGGCTGTGAAGTTTATTTCGGCTTCAAAACTGGGTAAAGAAAGCATTTCTACAGAATATTATGAAGATTTGAAAGAATTCCTTAATTCTATTGTTTTTGATGTTTTAGGATTGGAAACTATTGAAGAATCTAATAATGATAAGCTAGACCAGACTTTGCAGGTTTTAATTGATTTGAGAAATCAAGCCAGAAAATCTAAAAATTGGGAATTATCAGACCAAATCCGTGACCAACTTCTTGAAAAAGGAATTGAGCTGAAGGATGGACGAGAGGGAACAACTTATGTACTGAATTAAACAGAGAAAAACCAAATATTATAAACCTTTCATAAAAATGGAAGGTTTTTTTGTGGAATTTAATCTTGTATTCTAAAAATAAGTAACTTAGTCATAATAATTTAAAATATCAACTATGAAAAAAACTTTATCTTCTTTATTAATGTTGTCAATCGGAACATTAGCTTTTGGACAGCAGGATTTGTTGGCGCTCACAGGCAAAGAAACCTCGAATATTGTTTTTCAGGATTTCAGAGCTTTGGATTCAAGAAAAGGAATGACACAGAAAGTCATTTTATCGGCATCAGAACAGCCAATCGTATTTTCCACAAAACAAAACCGCGAGATTACCGAGGACAAAAAATCGAATGGCAATGCGCTCGCCAATCAAATGGCAACGTTAGCCGTAGATTCAAGAGGGAATTTAATTTATATGCCGTTGTTTTCTTCTAATATTTATGTCCTCGATTCCAAAACAAAGAATGTGATTCTGGTAGAAAATAATCTTTCCAATCCCACTTCTTGCGACACAGGTTCGCAGTTTTCAAGAATGACAATTGGAACAGACGGAAACGTTTATGCACTTTCTAATTCCGGTGCTCAGCTTTTGAAGGTTTTTTATAAAGACGGAAAATATTCGGTCACAGATTTGGGAATCGTGAAAGATGATTCCGGAAATGGAGAAAATCTGTTGAGCAAAATGCAAACAGGTTTCGGAGGCGATATGATTGCGGATGATAATAACAATTTCTACATTTTCTCAGCTTTTGGAAGTGTCTTCAAAATGTCTTTGAATGATATGAAGGCGAAATTCATAGGAAAAATAAAATCTTTGCCTAACAATTTTTCAATTAATGGCGTTGCGGTTAATTCTGAAGGAAAAATCATTTTGGCCAGTGCAAAAGGCGGCGTTTTCCATACTTTGAATCTCGAAACTTTGCAGGCAGAAAAGATGAACAACAATCTGGATATGCCAGTTTATGACCTCGGAAGTTCTTATGTTTTGAAATCTAATAAAGTTGCGATTGATATTAATAAAAATGATATTTATCCGACAAAAGTTTCCGAAGGTTTTGTGAATGTCAGAATCGCCAATAACCAAAAAGGAAATGCCAATGTGAAAGTTTACAACGCTTCTGGGAATTTGGTTTATAATCAAACAATTACCAATATTTCCAATTCTGAAAACCGAATTGGATTAGATAAATTAATTTCCGGTGTTTATGTGGTAAATGTAGAATCCGAAAATGGTAAAACCATTGTTTCTAAGAAAATCATTGTTAAATAGTTTACTTTTAATCATAAATAATTTAAAAATACGGTTAACGAAAGTTAAACCGTATTTTTATTTTAGCAAAGAAGTTTATTTTTGAAAAAACTAACAGCGTTTGAAACGATTTTTACAGATTTTTTTCGTCATTTTATCGAGTTTTATCTTTTCTCAGAATATTTCAGGAAATGTAATGTCAGAGGATGAAGTGTTGATTCCCAAAGTTTTGATTGTGAATATGTCCACTAATCAAAAAACGTATAGCGATTCTTATGGGAAATTTTCTATCAATGCGAATATGGGAGACGAAATTCGGTTTGCTAAAGAAAGTTACAAATTAGGAAAGATGGTAATTACCAATAATAATTTTCAAGTAGTCAAATTGGAGAAAATTCCACAAGAGATAGAGGAAGTAAAAATCATCAATAAAAATCTTGCGGAATCTCAGGAAGAAAAACTCAGAAAAGATATAGGATTACCAAAAGGGCCGGAAAAACCTCGTGAAAAACCAGCTGATGCGGTTGATGATATTGTAAAACCATTGATAAGAATTCCTCCAATGGTGAATGTTCAGGCAATTTATGATGTTGTTAGCGGAAAGTCAAAACGTCTAAGAAGACTTTATAAATATGAAGATCTGCAGGAAGGTTTGGCTTGGATTCATAATAATATTGATCTACAATACTTTTCAGAAGCTGGAATACCATCAGAAAAATTCAATGATTTTCTGATGTTTGCTTTGAAAGACGAAAAAGTTCTGATGTATATGAAGGCCAAAAACATTGGCGGAATTACAGTTGCGCTGGATAATAATATTAATGCTTATTTAGAAAGGATTACGAAAAAATGATTTTTTTACGGGAATATTATTTGTAATTCAATAAATCGTTAAATTGCATCAATATTAATAGACCTTAATAAATGAAACTATACTTTAGTGTTAACTTCGGAACAAAAGTTGGCCAGCGACTCGTTTTGCGCCTGTTTGAGGGCAAGACAGAGCATCGTGACTACAACTTAGACTATTCCGAAAATAACAACTGGACGACCGAACTGGATTATTTTTCCAAATCAATTCTTTACAAATACCTTTTGGTAACCGAAGATGGGGAAGTTTTGGACGAAGAGATTCCTTTCCACAAACTGGATTTTCCGAACAGCTTCAAAGAATTTGTAATTTTTGACCAATGGAATCTTAAAAATTTCCCTGAAAATTATCTGACCAACAAAATCCTTCACAACCGTTTGCAAGGATTTCAACCTGCAAAATCAGCGGTTGTCAAGAAACATACTCATCTTTTCAGAATAGAGGCGCCACTTTATCATCCGAATTGGCAATTGGTTTTAATTGGGAATGTAGATGCTTTGGGAAATTGGGATTACGAAAAGGCAATCGAACTGAATGAAACCGATTATGGTGTGTGGGAAACCGGCGTAGAAATCAATTCTCATCAAACGATTCTTTACAAATACGCAATAAAAGATAAAAATACAGGAAAAATTTTTTACATAGAACCTAGCGAAAATCGTTGGGTTTTCGGAAATCCGAACAACGATATTCTTTATGTGAAAGCAGACCATTATTTCAAATTCGATAATCATACGCTTTGGCATTCTGCAGGCGTTGCAGTTCCAGTTTTCTCTTTGAGAACGGAAGATGGTTTCGGAGTTGGAGAATTTCCGGATATCAAAAAGCTGGGAGATTGGGCTAATGAAACCAAATTGTCTGTAATTCAGATTTTGCCAATTAACGATACAACTGCGAATTACACTTGGACAGATTCTTATCCTTACGCTGCGATTTCTGTTTATGCACTTCATCCGCAATACCTTTCGGTTGAGAAATTAGAATATGCTTTGCCAAAAGATTTGGCTGAAGATTATCGAGCGAAAAAAGCAGAACTGAATGCATTGTCTTTGATTGATTACGAGCAGATGATTTCCGGGAAATGGAAATATGCAACAGCTGTTTTCGATGCGAACAGAGACATAATTCTTAAAGATAAAAACTTCAAAAAATTCATTAAAGATAATGAGGAATGGCTGATGCCTTATTCCGCATTCTGTGTTTTGAGAGACAAATACAAAACTCCGAATTTTAATGAATGGAAGACTCATAAAAAATATGTAGCGGGAAAAGTAGCGACACTTTATTCTCCGAAACATAAAGAATATGCTCCACTGATGCTTCACGCATGGATTCAGTATCAGTTGCATCTGCAGTTACAAGACGCTGTAGAATATCTTCATCAATTAGGGATTTCCGTAAAAGGAGATTTGCCAATTGGGATTTATAGATATTCTGTAGAAGCTTGGACAGAGCCTGAATTATTCGGAATGGATTTCCAAGCTGGTGCACCGCCAGACCAATTCTCGGATTTGGGGCAAAACTGGGAATTCCCGACCTATAATTGGGAAGTGATGAAAGCAGACGGCTACCAATGGTGGAAAAAACGTTTCAAAGTCCTCGAACAATATTTTGATGCGATGAGAATTGACCACATTCTTGGCTTTTTCAGAATCTGGAGAATGCCGATTTCTGCGACTCAAGGTTTGTTAGGCTATTTTTATCCGGCGCTTCCTGTTACAGAAAAAGAGTTTGCTGACAGACAGATTCCGTTTAACTTTGACCGTTATGTGAAACCATTTGTGAATGACCCGATTCTTTGGGAAAACTTTGGAGATGCGAAAGATAAAGTTCAGAATCATTTCTTCGATAATCATCATAACGGCGTTTATACTTTCAAAACGGAATTTGATACGCAGAGAAAATTAACCGATTATTTCAAGAAAGAATCTTGGGATTGGGCAGAAGAAAAATTGATTTCTCTGGCCGGAAATGTTTTATTCTTAACTGAAGAAACAGAAAACGGTGTTGTTTATCATCCAAGATTTAATATTGCTAAGACTACCTCTTACAAATATCTTCCTGACTGGGAAAAAGCGAAACTGAATGATGTTTACAACGATTATTTCTTCAAACGTCAGGATGGACTTTGGTATCAGAAAGCAATGGAAAAACTTCCAGCTTTACTGAATTCTACTACGATGTTAATTTGTGGTGAAGATTTAGGATTGGTTCCGGATTCAGTTCCGGTTGTAATGGATAAATTGGCAATCACCGCTTTGAAAGTTCAAAGAATGCCTTCAGAAAATATTCCTTGGTATGACCCGAGAAATGTAAGTTATCTTAATGTCGTTACTGCTTCTTCTCACGATAGTTCTACGCTTAGACAATGGTGGCACGAGGATAGAAATTTGACTCAAAAATATTTCAATAATCAATTGGGGCAATATGGAACTGCGCCTTGGGATTTGTCTCCGGAATTGTCAGAAATGATAATGAAACAGCATCTTTATACCGATGCAATGTTAGCGATTTTCCCGATTCAGGAATTTTTGGCGACTGACCAAGAATTGATGAATCCAAATATGTACGAGGAAAGGATCAATAATCCTGCGGTTTTCCCACATTATTGGAGATACAGAATGCACCTGAACTTGGAGGATTTGAAAACTAAAGACAGATTCAACCAAAAAATTGCAAGCTGGGTTGAACATAGTGATAGATATTAATCCAAAAAAAATAAAATTAAAAGCCTTTCAAATTTTTGAAAGGCTTTTTTGTTGAAAATTATTAGCTTGATTATCAGTGTTAAATTTGATTTTGAATTGAATTTTAATTCGAAATCTAAATTTTCGTTTAACTTTTATTATCCGTCAATATCCAAAAGACAGAAAGTTTCATTTCAAGGAAAAAATGAATTTTCGAACTTAATTTTTAAAATAAAAGAAAATGAAAAAGATATTTTTAACGCTTGCGATTATTTTTGGTGGACTGGTTTCAGCACAAGATTATTACGATACTTACCCAACCGAATATAACGGCTACGAATATTATGATAACTCTTACGATTATCCGGACGATTATTATTACAACTATCCAACGGATTATTACCCAGACCAATATTACCAAGGTTATTATAACGATTACCGAAACGCGGTTTTCTCTGTGAACTGGAATCAGTTTTTTGTACAATACCGTTTGAGCCCGTTCCAAATCAATCAGATTATGATGCTGAATAATCGTTTTGCTTCCTACGATGCTTGGAACTCATATTACAGATGGAATCCGGACAGATGGTATTATGATAGATTCTATGCTTTGCAAAATATCCTTGGTCCTAGAATCTTTGTAGTGTATCAAAATAATTATTTCCGTGGTGCGAGTCCTTTTGTTTATTACAGAAACCGTTGCGTCAATTTCTACGCAAGGCGATATCCTGTAAGACCAGTTTATAGAAATGTGAATATCAATATTTACAAAGTGAACCGAGGAAATTTCAGAGAAGGATTTAGAGAAAATGTCAGAAATCAAGGAATGATAAATCCAACCAGAAATAACGGAATCAGAAATGATAATCCAAGAAGTGGTTCAAATGGAAATAATTGGGGAGGAATCCGAGGTTCTGAAAATAATGGCATCAGAAATCAGCAAAATGGAGGAATTAGACCGAATGAAAACGGTGGTGTTAGAAATGAAAATGGAGGAATCAGAAATTCTGGTGGAACAAGAGATAATAATTTTGGAGGAATAAGAAGCGGAAGTAAGTCTGATAATGTAAGAAATCAACCTTCTCCAAACATTAGAAACGAAGGCAATGGAATCAGACAAAATCAAAACTCTGAGAGAAAGATTGAAACCAGAAATAATAATCAACGAAATTCTACTCCGAAGTCTGAAAACAACAGCAGAAACTCTGGAATGAGATTCACTTCTAGATAAAATTAAGATTTAACAAAAATTTATAATATCAATAACTTAACATTATAAATTATAACAAATCAAACCAACAGATAAAATTTATAAATATTAAAATCAAAAAAATGAAAAAATTAATTTTAAGCGCAGCGTTTCTTGGACTAGGTGTTTTCGGATTTGCGCAAACTACAGTAAAAGCAGACTTTTCACAGAAAAAAGCTGAACGTTTACAGCAAATGAAACAAGAGTTGAATCTTACTGATGCTCAAGTTGCACAGATCAAAGCTTTACACGAATCCAAAGCGGCTGAGAGAAAGCAAGAAATGACAGCCAAAAAAGAAGACAGAATGCAGAAGATGAAAGAAAATGAAGCTGAAATGCAGAAAATCTTGACACCAGAGCAATTCAAAAAATTCCAAGAGTTGAAGGCTAAAAAAATGGCAGAAAGAAAAGCTCAATTCAAAGACAGAAAAAAAGCTGATGCCACAGTTGTGAAATAAGTTTTTAGTTAGTGATTAATTTCAGAGAGAGTCGTTATTTTTTAACGGCTCTTTTTTTTATATTTGGATTTTAAAGTTAAAATTTCATAAAAAAATAAATAAAGTTATGGTTACCGATAAAATTGCTAAACTTATCAATGAACAAATTACAAAAGAACAATATGCCGCACAATATTATCTATCTATGTCTGCTTGGTTTTCTAGTAAGGACCTTGATGGAATTGCGAATTACTTTCGAGTTCAGAGTAAAGAAGAATTGATGCACGCAGATAAAATGTTTGATTATTTGAACGATGTAGGAGGAGAAATTGTAATAGGAGAGATTCCAAAACCACCACACGAATTCGAAAATGCAATCGATATTTTTGAAAAAGCTTTGGAACATGAAAAAATCGTGACGAAAAGTATTTTTAATATTGTTAAAAATGCCAATGAGGAAAGTGATTTTGCGACAACATCTTTTTTGCAATGGTTCATCAATGAGCAGGTAGAAGAGGAGGCTAGCGCATCTCAGTACGTTACAAAAATAAAAATGGTTTCCGATAATCCATCAGCATTATATCTTTTTGACCAGGAATTGGCGCAAAGGGTTTTTGTTCCAGATACGACCAATTAATTTCTTTTACAAATAATGAAAAAACTAATAACCCTATTGGTGTTGATATCTGTTAAGATGTTTTCACAGAATTATGGTATTACAAACATACCGCCCGAACTCGTAAAAAATGCAGATGTAGTTGTAAGAAATTATGAACAGAAATCTGTTGTGAATTCGGTGAGCCAAGTGGATACTCATTTCACAAAAGTTTTGACGATTATGAACAAAGCTGGAGATGGTTATGGCATTTTGAAGATTCCTTATGACAAAACGAATCGGGTAAGTGATATCAAAGTGAGAACTTTTGATGCTTTTGGGAAATTATCTAAAACCTATTCCAAAAAAGATTTTTCAGATTTCTCTTCTTCGGAAGGATTCGAGTTGTACACAGAATCCCGAATGTTGTATCTCAAAATCATTTCCACAACTTATCCTTTTACGATTGAATTGAATTATGATGAAGATTCTTCTGATACAGCGTTTCTAAATCCTTTTGTTACTTTTTATGGTTACAATACCGCAATAGAAAAATCATCTTACAGTTTTGAAAACAAATCTGGAATCAAATTAAGACGTAATATAAAAGATACGGATTTCGGTAAAATCACTTTCCAGGGAGATGATAATAATTTTTCTGTTTCTTACAATAATATTCCGGCTATCTTAGAAGAAAAATATTCTCCCAACCCAATGACCTTGATGCCGAGAGCAGAATTTGCTTTGGATAATTTCACACTCAAAGGTAAGAAAGGGGATATGTCCAATTGGCAAAATTTTGGAAAATGGTATAACGAATTGTTGGAGCCAGCATCTAAAATCACACCAGAGATTCAGCAGGAAGTTAATGCGCTGAATCTCCAGGGAACTACAGAGGAGAAAGTCAAAACCATCTATCAATATATGCAGAACAAAACCAGGTACGTTTTTGTGGCATTGGGAATTGGCGGATGGCAACCTATGTTAGCGGAAGATGTGAGAAAGAAAAGTTATGGCGATTGTAAAGCATTGACCAATTATATGCGAGTTCTTCTGAAAGCTGCAGGAATTCCTTCTTATTATTCCGTAATCTATATGGATGAAACACCGAAGCTTTTTGATAAAGATTTTCCAAGAATGGACGGGAATCACGTGATTCTTTGTGTGCCAACAGAAAAAGGAAATATCTGGTTGGAAAATACATCCCAAAGAATAGCGTACAACCATTTGAGCTATCGCACAACTGATAGAAATGTGGTGATGATAAAAGAAAATACGGCAGAAATTGTAGATACTCCAAAATCCATAACAGAGAATAATAAGGAGATTTTAAGAATCAAGGCCAATATTTCAGCGGATAATAATTTGGATGTTACATCTAAGTTTTCTTATTCAGGAGGTTTATATGATATGTCGATGCCAATTTTGTCTTTAACACCTGTGGAACAAAAAGATGTTCTGAAACATCGTTATGATAATCTTCAGTTTTCCAATATCGACATTCAGAATCTGATCAATGATAGAGATAACGCTAATATCAATTTTGATTTTAATTTCAAGGCAGCCAATTATTCCAAATCTTTAGGCTCGGATATTTACTTCAGAGCGATTCCTTTTATAGATTCGGATTTTTATTTGGAGGATTCTGAAAGAAAGTTACCGATAGAGATTCCTTTTGGATTCACAGATGACTATGAAATAGAATATACAATTCCGGAAGGCTACAAATTCGCAGAAAATCCAATGCCTGCCAAAATAGATTCAGAGTTCGGGAATTTTTCGATGGAGTTTATTCCACAGGACAAGAAATTATTGATCAAAAGAAAATTCATGTTGAAGAAAGGCGTTTTCCCGGCTGATAAGATCTCTGATTATATCAAGTTCCGAAAACAGACCAATAAAATAGACCATACAAAAATACTTATAACCAAGATTTAATATCAATAACAACTTATGAAAACTTATTTATCAATCCTTATATTATTAGTTTCAAATTTATATTTTTCTCAAAAATTCCTAGATCCGCCAAAATTGGACATAGAAGATTTAAAACTAACATCTTATGCCAAGAATCCTTCAGAAGCTGCCGAGGTACTTTACCGATCATATCATTATTATATCACGGAAGGAGAATTGCATCTGGATGTGATCAGTAGAGTCAAGATATATAAAAAAGGTGATGCGAAAAAATTCTTAGAAGAAGAAATATCAACGTATAACGGAAAAAATAACACCAGTGAAAAAATAACCTCTCTTAAAGTAAATACTTACAATTTGGAGAATGGGAAAATAGCTACAACATCTGTTGATAAAAACTCTAAATACCAGTCCAAAGAAACCAAAAATACGACGGTTACAAAATTTGCTTTCGAAAATGTAAAAGATGGTTCTGTTTTAGAGTACAAATATTCCGTGCTTTCACCATGGATCTATGTGATACCGAGAGTTATGATCGAAGATGAGGTTCCGATCCGCTATTGTGAATATATCTTTGATGCTCCAAGGTACTATGGCTATAATATCAATTATAAAGGAGATTTGAAACCTGTGAACCAAGATGTAAGTGAAAGGGTTTTGTATGGTGCGGATTGCAGAACTTATCGTTTTGCATATAAAGATCTGATACCTTATAGAAATGAAAAATATGTAAATAATATAGATAACTACAGAACATCAATAAGAGCTGAGCTCAATTCCACGGACTTTCCTATTACAGGAGGCGGAAGCATCTATGAAAGCGGACTCAAAGGAGGGTACAAATCTTATGGGGTTTCTTGGAATGATATAAGAAAGCAACTTTATGAAGATGAAAATTTTGGTGATGAGCTAAAAAGAACCAACCTCGTCAAAGAATTGCTTCCTCAAGAAATTAAGTCTATAAAGGACCCTGCAGAAAGAGCTGCTGCAATTCTGAAATTTGTACAAACAAGATATAGTTGGAACAGAGATTATGCGGCGTTTACAGATAAAGGGATCAAAAACCTGATCAATACAAAAGTCGGAAATTCTGCGGAGATCAATCTTCTGTTGATATTGCTGATGAGAAGTGCTGACATCAATGCGGAACCAGTGTTGCTTTCTACCATTGGAAGAGGGCTTCTAACTTCTTATTCTCCTAGTATAGCGATGTTAAATTATGTCCTGGCATTTACAGAGATCAATGGTAAACCGGCATTGTATGATGCAACGTCAAAAATGACATTGCCAAATATCATTCGTCCGGCCGCACTTAACTATTTTGGATATGTAATGACAGCAGCTGATGCCAAGCAGATCAATGTACTTTGTCCCGAGAAGAGCACAACCTACCTTACCGTAGATGCAAAGCTGAATCCGGATGGAACAGTTGCGGGGACCTTCTCAGACAGAGATACACAACTTTATGCCATGATGAATAATGAAAGTTATGATCAGGACAAGACAGATTACCAAAACACAGGGTATAAGGAAAGATACAAATTCCCTTTTACCAATATCAAGACAGAATTGTTGGACAATAATGATTTCCAGACCAGTTTTAATTTTGATTCTGATAGTTTTGTAGATGGGATTGGAGGAAAGATGGTTTTCAATCCATTATTATTCCTATATAATAAATCCCATGAATTTGATCAGGCTGAAGAAAGACGTTCGCCAATTGAACTGATAACGGGTTATGACAAGATCAAAAAAGTGACGGTCACTTTACCCGATGGTTATGTTTTTGAAAACGTCCCTAAGTCCAAAAAATTCAGAACAGAAGACAATGCAATTCAGTACGTTTATAAAGTAACACAAGAAGGAAATAAACTCACAGTAGAAACCACAACAACAGTTGAAGACCCGGTTTATCCGAAAGAATATTATCCCGCGTTCAAACAGATCTTTGATAATATAACAAAGATGGAAGGTCAGGTTGTAACAGCTGTTAAGAAATAGAAAACAAATCCCAGGAATTATTTCTCGGGATTTGTTTTATAATATTAATGAACTTTATTGAACATGAATCATGAAAGTCGCAGAGCGACGACCTGTTAATAGAAAAGCAAACAAAATAGCCCAAGCTCCGTAGGAGCGACCTGTAAAATTTCCCGAACCTTTCCTGCACCCTAGCAACAAACTTTCATTGCTTCCCGAAAGTATGTTGCACCCCTGCAGCAAGCTTTCCGGAACGTCGGAAAGGCAATAGCAGCGCAGTAAAGCATATGCGGGAAAACTAGATGTAGACCACATCTGTTTTAATAACCTTTTTCCCAAACTGCTCAAGTTTGTTTTTATAAAGTTCAACCTGTTTTTGGTCTCTCTCCTTTTCTTCTCCGGTTTTGAAATCAATAATAATCATGCCGTCTTTGGTTTCTATCAATCGGTCTGGACGATAAGTTTTTGATTGCTCATTTTCTGTTGAGAACATTTCTCTCTCGTTGATGATTTTAAGGTCATCTTCAAAATATCCCGAGTAATCCTTATGATTCAGAACATTTTCAATTCTTTCAAGGATCGATCGTTTTTCTTCGCTGGCAATGATTCCTTCCAGAAGATAGGAATTGAGAACTTTGGAAACATCTTTTTTAGTTTTGATCCTGGATAGGATCTCGTGCGTGAAAATCCCCATTCTTACGTGCTCTACACGATTCTGATAACTTTTGGATGTTGTCGCGATCTCTATATCCGATGGTTTTTCTGCCGGTTGTGAAATAGAATAGATGTTCTCCGATACATATTCCTTTTTCTCTTCTCGTTTCTGTTTTTTTAATGATTCCGCTGAGGTTTCAAATATATCGAAAGAATCAAGTTTTTCGCCGTTTTCTGTTGGCTGGAACTGGGTTACAAAATCAAATAATTCCAAATGATTGGCTGACTTGTTCGGTTTTTCCAGATAGAAAAAAAGCTGTTCCACAGGTCGAGTTGTTGCAACGTATTGGATGCAGAAACGGTCAATTTTATTTCGATAAGAATTGATTGAATTAAAGTTGGCCAATTCCTCATCATATCTTTCCAGTTCGGGAGAAAATTGATTTAGAATAACAGTTTTAAGTTCATCCTGGCTGTCAAGGTCAAACCATTCGGAGAATTTCTTGTCGCTATTTTCATTTCTCATCGGAATGAAAACGATCGGGAATTCCAGACCTTTTGCTTTGTGGATTGTCATGATCTGGATCGCATCTACATTTTCACTCGCCTGGATGCTGATCTTTGAAGCTTCATCTTCCCAGAACTTCAAGAATTCTTTTAATGTTGCACCTGCATTTTGAGTATAATTATGGAGCATTTCAAGGAAATTCAGAAGAAAATCAGTTTCTTTATTGTCGACAGAAAATTCGTGAACGTAATACTCGATGAAATTATAAAGATTCAGCTGAGGTATATCTTTCTGGACAAGCTTTAGATTATATTTTGAATCAATAAAGTCTTCAATTTCTGTTTTTGATTCAAGGCTCAGAATTTCTTTGATTTCTGAAGTGAAGTCTGTCATTTTAATTCTTCCGGAAACATTCAGAAAGTACATCATCTTTACCAGAAACTGACGGTTTTTCGGAACTAGATTCCATTTAAGGAATTCAATTAAAGCTTTTAGAGTAAATGCCAAATCAAGCGTCAAACCTTTCTCGGAAATTGTTTTGATGTAAGTTTCTTTTCCTTTGTAATTGACTTTCAGATTTCCTAATAACTGAGAATAATTGAAAATATCAGAATTTCCCCGACAAAGAATGGTGATATCAGAAAAATCAAAACCATTATCAAGACTTTCCTGGATGTCCTTCTGCATTTTTTCTACAGTTTCTTCATAAAAAACATCTTTGGTAGAATTCTCCAAAAGATGAATTTTCACTCGACCTTCCAATTTGGATTTTGCCCCTTGAACAGCATTTTCTCCGAATATTTTCTGATGCTCTTCATTCAGATCCTGCGACATATAATCATACAATCGATTATTAAAATCGACAATATTCTTCGCACTTCTCCAATTGAACTCAAGATTTTCCAGAGTAGCGAATTTCGGAGTGATCTCTTTTTGATTAATGATATCCAACATTAATTCACTTTCTCCGCCACGAAATCTGTAGATGCTTTGTTTAGGGTCGCCAACAATGGTAAAACTTGTATTGTCTGAGGTGATGCTGTTATCACGAAGTGGCAAAAAATTCTGCCATTGCATCGATGATGTATCCTGAAACTCGTCAAAAAAATAATGTTGAAATTGTGTTCCTACTTTTTCATAAATAAAAGCTGAAGGTTCATTCCTGAGATTTTCATTGATCAGAATATTGAATTTCGAAAGTAGAACCAAATCATTTTCTTCCTCGATCTCCAATAATTTTTTCTGAATATCTGCATTGACTTTCAAAGGAAGAATCGCTTGCAGAACTTTTTCTTTTTTCTGAGAATTAATATAAAGGTCGATGATTTCCCTTCGCCAGAAAATCAATTGAGGAAGGATTTCCAAAATTTCAGATTGTTTGTGTTTTCCTTTTGTGGAAGCACCTTTTAGGAAGGTTTCAATTTTAGAGTCTTCTGATGTTGTAGGGAAAGGAAATTTCTTGTCTTTAATTTTATGGAACTCCAGAATATTGACGAAAAATCCACCAATTCCACTTTTTCCACTTGCAAAGTCCTCGATTTCAATTCCTCGATTTTTGATTAATTCCAAAGCTTTTTTTGTGATTTCAAGCGATTTTATTTTGTAAGAATTAATGTTTTCTCGGAGTTCATTTTTTTTGTTCTCATAAGCTTGCCATTCAAAATCTTTGTTGTCCTGCAAAGGCTGATAATGGACGTCGCTCACAAATTTCTTCGCCGAATTATAAAGCGTTTGGTTCAGATTGATTCTTTCATTATTATCTAGATTATAATTGATATAATCCATAAAAGCATCGGAAACGGTCTCGTCTTCTCCGATTTCGTCCAGCATTTTGTCAACTGCTTCTATCAAATATGGTTCCGGCTGAATTTCTAAATTAAAGTTCTGAGCCAATCCCAATTCATAAGAAAAACTCTTTACCAATCGGGAATTGAACTTGTCAATCGTGCCAATGTTGAGTGTGGAGTAGTGATGTAAAATATAATCTAGGACTTTCTGCGAACGGTAATTCAAGTCTTCTAGAGTAACTCTGTAACCTTTTTCAGCAAGCGCTTCTTGAATATTTTTGAGGTCTTGATTTTCGGGATAATTCTCTTTTACAAATTCGCCAAGATAGAAAAGGATTCTTTCTTTCATTTCTTTGGCTGCCTTGTTGGTAAAAGTCAATGCCAGAATAGTTCTTATGGCATCTGACTGATTCGGAAATCTAAGGCAAATCATCAGCAAACTCTGAACCAGGCGATAGGTTTTCCCTGATCCGGCGGAAGCGTTGATGACTGTATATGAGTTTTGCATAGTAAACAAAGATAAAAGAAATATGATACAATAATCAAGACAAAAGAAACACAATGAAAATCAAGAATCTGAAAGTGTAAATTTTGACTTGGGTTTGTTCGTCCTTTCTATATCCTATGTTCGTCCTTCGTTCGATATTAAGATATCTGATGAAATTAAATCAAATGGTTTTTATTTGCTTTAAAATATTAATTGAATTATGGTTTTTTTAGTTTTCGATTTGGTGTGTTAGATTTCCACATCATAATCCAGGCGGAAAGATTTTCTATGATGAATATTCGGTCCGAATTTCTTCAAGGCTTTTTGGTGTGTTTTTGTGCAATAACCAAAATTTGTGTTCCAGCCGTAGTCAGGAAACTCTTCGTGAAGCTGAATCATTAGATTATCACGATAATTTTTTGCTAGGATTGAAGCAGCGGCAATAGAAAGATATTTGCTGTCACCCTTGATGATACAATGATGTGGTATGTAATTATAAGGATGGAACTTGTTGCCGTCAACCAAAATCAATTCAGGTCTTGTTTTCAATTGGTCGAGCGCACGATGCATAGCGTGTAAGCTAGCATTTAATATATTATGCTGGTCTATGAATTCGGGAGAAAGCTCTGCAATGGCAAAATCCACTGCATTTTCACGAATATATAGGTCGAGATTCTGTCTCGTTTTGAAATTTAACGTTTTAGAATCGTTAACTAAATTTTGCTTAAAATTTTTATCAACTATTACTGCCGCAGCCACGACAGGTCCGGCTAGGCAGCCTCTTCCGACTTCATCGCAGCCGGCTTCTAAAAGTGTTTCTGAAAAATTTTGTATCAACAGCATTCTATCTATTTTTTATTAATAACCATCCTTTAAAATTTACGAAGCCCTCTATTGTTATAATATACCAATAGTTATCGGTTTTTACTTTTTCAAAATTTACTTTGCCATCCAAATTAGTCTCATTTTTAATTAATTTTCCTTGTCTGTTATAAATTTTGACATTGATGGGTAGATTATAGTATGCTAAGCTTGTCAAATCCCAAAAATCATTTAGACCGTCATTATTTGGAGTGATAACATTTGGAATAAACGGAATGTTTATAGTTTTACTGGTGATGCATTTTACGCCTGTTTTCTCTCTTACAAAGATTGTAAATAATCCACCTCTTTCATATTTTAATTTGTTGTCGTCTTGCCAGTTCATTCCATCAATCGAATATTCATAAGGAGGATTTCCTTCAGTTACATTTATGATAACATAGTCTGAATTTATTTCAAAATTAAACATAGGACTTTCGACTTCTATAACATTTACACATTGAGTATAAGTACAATTATAATTAGAGGTTAGAGTGACACAATAACTTCCGGAATGCTGAATATTAACACTAGCTTCTGAAGGCCCGCTTTCTCCTGTGGACCAAGAATAGAATTTGAAGCCAGCGCCAGCGTTCAAACTTACACTTTCTCCTTTGCATAGGTAATATGGCCCTTCACCTAAAATATCCGAATAAGGGTTTTTATAAACTGTGAGAGTAATTTCAGAATAGACAGTACATTTTCCACTTACTTTAATGCTTGCAAAAATTTTATCACTGTAAGCAATAGTATTGTTATAATTATTTAAGTTGGCTATAATTTCGTGTTCCTCATTTTGTGCATCTTGTAATGAAATGTAAAATTTGATATTGGGATTAGCCTCTGATGTTAATTTTGATTTTAAACTATTTAGATTAAATGACCCTATTCCTTTTCCATTTGCATCGCAGCTTGTATCTTCATAATTAGGCTTATAATCTGGTTTATAAGAAATTGAAATAGTCTGGCTGTAACTTTTAGGAGAGAAACAGTCGTCTAATGAACCTAGGTATTTATAATTTATAGTGTAAATCCCAACTTGGCTATTATTGACATTAATTAAGCCAGACGAGGCATTTATATCAAGTCCAGCAGATGATGAAAATATACCTCCTATTTTAAAATTTGAAGGCAATGTAGGTGAAACTATACCTGCATCTTTGCATATTGCGAAAGGATATATGAAATCAACTACCGGGTCTAAATATGGTTTTATTTCTAAAGTAGTAGCAAATATGGCATTCCCGCAAATCGAATTTATATAAATAGTATAATTAATAATATAACTACCGGGAAGAGATTTTGTTAAATCTATAACCCCTGTTGAGGGGTGGATACTTAATCCCGAAGATGAAGAGAATATGCCGCCATGTAAAAACTGTGGGTTAAGATTAGGATTTAATTCATTGTATTTTATAATACATACCGGAGTAATATAATTAAAATTTAAATTGACATTGGGTGGAAGGGTATTTTCAATCATCACATCATCCGACGATGAGCAATAATTATTTTTAACAATCCACCTGAGTATAGCTTTATTAGACAGTAAAATAAATATTTGTTTAGGATTTACAGAATTACTTGGGGATACTGTTCCGCTAATAACTTCCCAATGTCCATCTTCACCCGTGTCAGGACTATTGGCATTCATTTCAAAAATATTTGAACATTTTTGTTGATCATTGCCAGCGTTTGCTATCGGTCTTGGTACGACATTTACAATCACTGATTTTGTTTTAGGACAAGGACCGATTGAAGTAACAGTATAAGTTGTAGTTTGGGTAGGAGATGCAGTAACTATATCTCCAGTTGTTGTATTTAGCCCCAGAGCAGGACTCCATATAAAAGGACCACATCCCTGAGTTATTTTCAAATCAACTGAATCTCCTGAACATATGGTTGGAGCATCAGGTGCAATAATTATTTCCTTTGTGTCTAATCCTGAAGCTGGTTGTATAACATAATCAAATGTACAGTCTCCTCCAGTTCCTGTAACTACAGCAGTATATGTTTCACACCTTTCTGTTATAAGACTTAACATATAATATGTATAATCTTTATCAAGATTATACGGAATGTTAAATGATGTTATCAGATTATTACTTGTCAGAGTATTGCAATCTCCCTTGTATATATTTAATTTAAAATACATCGGAATAGGACCATTGGGAGTTCTGTCAGGCTGACCATTTTTAAGCCATACCATAAAACGAGCGGAGAGTTCGCCAGCTTTAAATCTAAAATACGTGTTGCGGGGTTTTGTATATGGCGGTCCACTACTTGTATCATATGTACCACAATACGCATTCTTGAAATCGCAGAGGTCGGTAGCATTATTGCATTCGGTAGATAAGGCTGAGTAACAACTAGGAACTCCCGGAACAACAGGAGGAAGTGCTGGATTATTACCGAATGTGAGGCTCCAGCTTATCAATTGACCAACTTTATTGGAGTCGTTAAATATAAGTAGAGACCATGTACCATTCCCAGATCGATTATTATTAAGAATTCCTAAAGATGATTCTGGAATATAGGTTCCATTATATGGCGGGGAGCCTTGAAAAATATATTCATCGGCCTTATCATCGAAGCAAGTATTTGCATAGTCGGAGCCTTGTCCACCATTATTTTGAGTTAGGTAAGTTATCGACCCGAACGGAGATCTTAGTGCTACTTTAATATTTTCATCAGTTGGAAAAAGAATGTTTATACAGACTTTTTCTAAACCATAGGTAGTGTTCAACTCTCCAACTCCTGTTACGCCCATATCATATATCTGATAATCATTTTTAGGAATTTCGCCTCCAGCACCTGAAAATGTTTGAGCAAAAGGTAAACAATAAATCAAAAAAATTATTAAGTTGTATGTTCTTATAATCATTTTTCAAAATTAAAGAATATTGTGATAATTATCCGATATTTATTATTCCACAATTCTCATTTAGAATTTTTTATTTGAAATTATGCTTAAAATAATAAATAGATGTTAATTCTTAACAAAGTTTTAACAAATTGTATTGTATATATTAATAAAGTTTTGCATTTTTGTCTATTGAAAAATTTGATTTGATATGAAAAAATTAACAACAAGCGTGTTGGCAATAGTTCTTTCGTCGTCTTTTGCAGTAGTTTCTGCACAAGCGGTACAAGATACAGCGAATACGCAAAATATCGAAGGTGTTGTAGTGACAGCTTTAGGTATTAAAAGAGAAAAGAAAGCTCTTGGTTATTCAACTCAAGAAGTTAGCGCAGAAGATCTGGCTAAAAATCCAGTGACCAATTTTACCTCAGGTTTGGCAGGTAAGGTTTCTGGTTTACAGGTTAAAGGGGTTGGTAACTTTGCTGGATCTGTTGATGTCGTTTTGAGGGGGTATCGTTCTATGACGGGGAAAAACTCTCCTTTATATGTAGTTGATGGTGTTCCATTAATAGATGCTAATAATAATACATCGGCACAAACTTTAAATGGTAGACCTGGATTTGACTTTGGAAATACCATTTCAGACATTAATCCTAATGATATCGCTGATGTTAACGTTCTTAAAGGAGCTGCTGCAACTGCATTGTATGGTTCAAGAGCACAAAACGGAGCTATCATTATTACTACAAAGAAAGGTAAAAAATCTAAAGGAATAGGTTTAGAATTTAATTCCTCCATTGCGGTTTCTAATATTGATAAAACTACATTTGCTGAATATCAGAAACAATATGGTGGAGGATATGGATATTATTATGGAGCTTCAGAAAATCAACAAATGAATGATTATGGTGGCTCTCTCAATAATATTGTTCCTTTTTCTGAAGATGCTTCATACGGCGCAGCCTTTGATCCTAATCGTTTAGTGTGGCAATATGGCGCTTTTATACCTGGATCTGCAACATTAGGAAGAGCAACTCCTTGGCTAGCTGGAGCACATGATCCATCATCTTTTTTTGAAACAGGAACAATGTACAACAATGGTGTTTCTTTTTCAAATGGAAATGATGTAGCAACTTTTAGATTATCTTATCAAAACCAGAACGGTAATGATATTTTACCTAATTCTAGACTAAATAAAAATACATTTAATGGTAATGCGAGTTATAAAATAACAGATAAATTAACAGGTACGCTAGGAGCGACATATGTTAGCCAACAAGTTACTGGTAGAAATAATACGGGTTATAGTGGTAACTTAATTTCTGGTTTTAGACAATGGTGGCAAACCAATGTTGATGTTTATGACCAAAGAGATTTTTATAATCAGTCACAACAAAATTATTCTTGGAACATAACATCTCCTACAAATTTGAAGCCTTTGTATTGGAATAATCCTTATTTTCAGAGGTATGAAAACTACTCTTATGATACTAGAGATAGATTTGCTGGAAATTTTAGTCTAAGTTATGATGTAACACCTCATATTAATTTATTAGCCAGAGTTGGTACAGATGGCTATAACATGAGAATGGAGGAAAGAAAAGCTGTTGGTTCCGTTTCTGAACTAATGGGGTTTGGTGCTACTAGTATAGAGCAACCTTCCGGTTTTGCTGTTATGAATATTAAGCAAAAAGAAACTAATTATGATTTCTTAGCCACTTATAAAAATAAGTTTGGAGAATTGGATGTGACAGGGATTTTAGGTTCTAATATTAATATTCAAGATTTTTATTCTAATTCTCAATCTACTGAAGGGGGATTGGTAATTCCTGGCTTATATACGGTTTCAAATTCTGCAGCAGCACCTGCTATTCCAATTACTATTGATACGACAAAAAAAATTGTCGGTATATTTGGACAAGCTAGTTTAGGATATCAAGGGACATATTATCTTGAGGGAACCTTAAGAAGGGATGAGTCTTCTGCCCTACCAACAGAAAATAATGACTACTGGTACTATTCAGGATCTGCGAGTGTTGTTTTCTCTAATTGGGAATTCTTGAAAGGGGGTATTCTTAGTTTTGGTAAGTTACGAGGTTCTTATGCAGAAGTAGGATCTGATACAGGAGCCAACCAGTTGCAAAATCAATATTACGCACAAACTGCTTTTGGTGGCTCACCAGTATATTATTATAATACATCGGCTAAAAATCCTGATTTAAAACCACAAAGATCTAAACAAACTGAATTTGGTGTAAATGCTCAATTCTTTAAAAATAGAGTAGGGTTTGATGTCGCTTGGTTCCAAAATGATTCATTCGATCAAATTCTTGCATTACCTTTATCATTTGGAACTGGTTCTAGCTCACAAGTGAAAAACGTTGGAAATCTTAGAACAAAAGGTTTTGAAGTTTCATTAAATCTGACGCCAATTAAAACAGAAAATTTCAGATGGAATATTGATGCTAATTGGTCTAATCCTATTACTAAAGTTACTGAACTTGCTGATGGTGTAGAAAATATTACTTTAGGATCTTACCAAGGTGGTGTTACAATTAATGCTAGTTTAGATGATTTGTATGGAACTATCAAAGGAACTGATTTTATTTATACTAATGGTCAAAAAACTGTTGGAGCTAATGGTAGATATTTAGTTAGCTCAACTACAGATAATGTTATAGGTAATATGCAAGCTGATTGGTTTGGGGGGGTTACGAATACATTCACATATAAATCATTCTCATTGAGTTTTCAAATCGATGTTAAACAAGGAGGAAGTGTTTTTTCACTTGACCAATATTATGGTTTAGCAACTGGTTTATACCCTGAAACAGCAGGTCTTAATGATTTAGGAAATCCTATAAGAAATACATTAGCTAACGGAGGTGGAGTGATATTGCCTGGTGTTAAGGCCGATGGTTCTGTGAATACTACTAGAGTTTCAGGTAACAACTATGGTTTATATGGATATAGATATGCGCCAGCTAAAGAATTTGTCTATGATGCTTCTTTTGTAAAACTTAGACAGGCTTCTATTTCTTATTCCTTACCAAAAAGTTTATTGTCTAATACATTTTTTAGAGATTTAACATTAAGTGTTATAGGGAATAATCTTTGGATTATCCAAAAGCATGTTCCTTATGCAGATCCAGAAGCTGGTTTGAGTTCTGGTAACTCTCAAGGTTTCCAATCTGGAGTTATGCCTACAAGTAGAATTATTTCGTTTAACTTAAAGGCTAATTTTTAATTCTTAAAAAATAATTACAATGAAAAATTTATTTAAAAATACATTAAAGATTATTGGTATTGGAGCGGTTCTTATTAGCTGTAGTACTTCAGATCTTAACGAAGATCCAAATAGTGCATATACGACCGTCCCGTATTCACTACTTAATTATTCAACTAAAAATTTAGCAGATTACTATAACACACCAAGTGTCAACACTAATAATTTTAGGTTAGTAATGCAGTACTGGCAGGAAACTACCTATGCCGACGAAAGTAATTATGACTTTGTAACTCGTAATATTTCTAACACTGTTTGGACAAATAGTTATGTAAATGTATTGCAAAATTTAGTTGAAGCTAAAAAAATTATTAATGAATATCAACCTACACCTTCAGAGGTGAATTCTTGGCCAGCAACTAAGCGAAATCAACTGGCTTTGATTGATATTGTACAAGCTTTTACTTATCAAGATTTAGTTGATACATATGGAGATATTCCTTATACAACTTCTAATGATTTAGCTAATAATCCTTTACCTGCTTATTCAAAAGCTGAAGATATTTATATTGATTTGATTAAAAGGGTTAAGGCTGATGTTTCTGCTTTGAAACAAGGTGGTAATTTTGGAACGTTAGCTGCAGGTGATAATTTCTATAAAGGAGATATCAATAAATGGATTACTTTTGGAAACTCCTTATTGTTAAAAATGGGAATTACAATAGCCGATTCCAATCCTGCTTTGGCTCAAACTACTGTAACGGATGCAATAGCTGCAGGTGTTATGACATCATTTGCTGACGATTGCAAAATTCAATATGAATCAAGTGCACCTAACTATAGTCAACTTTATGCAAACCTAGTGGCAAATGGTAGAAATGATTTTGTTGCTGGGAGAACAATCATTGATTATATGAATGGTACAAATGATGTTAGAAGAACTAAATATTTTGCAGATAACGTAACACCCTATTCAGGAGGAGTAATAGGTACTCCTTCTCCATTCGAAACATATACACAAATAGGAGATTTTGCATATAGCCCAACAGAACCAGGTATAGTTATGAATTATACAGAAGTAGCATTTTATCTTGCCGAAGCTGCTGCTAGATGGGGGATTGGAAGCCCAGCAACATTGTATAATACTGCTGTAACTGCTTCTTTTGAGCAATGGGGATTAACAAGTTCAGATGCAACGGCTTATTTATCGATTAAACCATATGATGCTTCTAATTGGAAAAAATCAATTGGTGAGCAAGCTTGGGTTGCTCTATTTAATCAAGGTAATCAATCTTGGAATACTTGGAAAAGATTGGATTATCCGGTACTTATTGCACCAAGTACAGCAGTATCTCAAGCAGAGGGTAAAGTTCCAGTAAGGTTACAATATCCTATTAGAGAAGTGACTGCAAATCCATCAAACTATGCGGCGGGAAGTGCTTCAATAGGAGGTGATAAATTGACTACAAAAGTATTTTGGGATAAAAACTAAAAATAAGTTAAATATATCTCAATATTAAAAACCGCAGCAATGCGGTTTTTTTTAATCTAATATTAAAAATAAAAAACTCCAAAGTTAAAGCTTCGGAGTTTTTTATTTTTATAAAATTATTAATTCTACTTCCCAAACAATCCACCGCCCATTCCAGGGATATTCGGCATTTTGCTCATCATTTGCATCATTTGTTTACCTTGAGGACCTTGCATCATTTTCATCATTTTTCCCATTTGGTCAAATTGCTTCATTAAAGAATTAACATCTTCCAATTTTCTTCCTGCACCTTTTGCAATTCTTTGCTTTCTTGAGACGTTGATGATAGAAGGTCTTCTTCTTTCGTCAGGAGTCATAGAGTGGATGATTGCTTCGATGTGTTTGAAAGCATCATCATTGATGTCCACATCTTTGATAGCTTTTCCAACACCCGGAATCATTCCCATCAAATCCTTCATATTACCCATTTTCTTGATTTGGTTGATTTGCTTCAAGAAGTCATCGAAACCAAATTCATTCTTGGCAATTTTCTTATGAAGTTTCTTAGCTTCCTCTTCATCAAATTGTTCCTGAGCTCTTTCAACCAAGGAAACAACATCTCCCATTCCAAGGATTCTGTCCGCCATCCTTTCCGGATAGAAAAGGTCAAGCGCTTCCATTTTTTCTCCGGTAGAGATAAATTTGATTGGCTTTTCTACAACCGAACGGATTGTCAACGCAGCTCCACCACGGGTATCACCATCCAATTTGGTCAAAACAACACCGTCAAAATTCAAAGTGTCGTTGAAGGCTTTTGCAGTATTCACAGCATCTTGTCCCGTCATCGAATCTACAACGAAAAGTGTCTCAGTCGGTTTAATCGTTTGATAAACAGACTTGATTTCGTTCATCATTTGCTCATCAATCGCCAAACGACCAGCCGTATCCACGATGATTGTATCGAACCCATTCGATTTTGCATAATTGATCGCATTTTCAGCAATCGCAACAGGATTTTTATTTTCTACCTCCGTATAAACTTCAATATTGATTTGAGTTCCCAGAACTTTCAACTGGTCAATCGCTGCAGGTCTGTAAACGTCACAAGCTACCAAAAGTGGTTTTTTGCTTCTTTTTTGTTTCAGATAGTTGGCCAATTTTCCGGAGAAAGTTGTTTTACCAGATCCCTGAAGACCAGCAATCAAAATCACAGTTGGTTTTCCGGAAAGGTTGATTCCTTCCTGAGAACCACCCATTAAATCTACCAATTCGTCGTGAACAATTTTCGTCATCAATTGTCCCGGTGTCAGCGATGTCAAAACGTTTTCTCCAATCGCTTTGTCCTGAACCCTTTTAGTAAGGTCTTTGGCAACTTTATAATTTACATCGGCATCCACCAATGCTCTTCGGATTTCCTTTACCGTTTCTGCAACGTTGATCTCCGTGATTTTTCCACGTCCGGAAATATTATGAAGCGCTTTATCTAGCTTGTCTTGTAAACTGTTAAACATAACTTTAATAAGATATTTAAGGTTGCAAAAATAAGAAAATTTAAGCGAAAGTTACAGAATCACTCTCTAGAATTATCAATCATCACTTATCAGCTATTATTTATTTTATTTGGGGCAGCTTAATCCGCCTTCCGCTCCCAATCTTTTCACTCCACTTACGTTGCGTAAAAAGGATTTCCGCTCAAGTCGGGCTGCAGATTGTACGTAAAAACAACATTTGGTAATAAATATAATATTGTCATTCCGCAGGAATCTCGACAGCTGAGTTTAGATTCCTGCGGAATGACAAACTAGATGTAACAATTAAATTTCTTTGCTGAGCGAAGCGCCTTTGTGCCCTTAAAATATTTTCAATAATGTCAAAGGAAATCTTTGTGCGCTTTGTGTTAAAATCTCCAATAAGAATTAAGATAAAATACTTTCCTTACTTTTGCAAAAATCAAAAATTGGAAGATAAAAAAAATAACGCCTCCGATTCTCTAAGAAAGTATGGAAAGTATTCGTCTGTTGTTTTTCAGATGTTATTTATTATTGGAATTGCATTTTGGGGTGGGCATCAGTTGGATTTGTATTTCGAAACAGGTTCCAATGTTTTGGTTTTGGTAATTGGACTCAGTGGACTTTGCCTTTCATTATATACAACCTTGAAGAGACTCGAAATTTTAAATAAAGAAGAACAGGACAATGCAAAACAAAAGTAACCTAATTATCAGTGTGATATTTTTTCTCACATTTATTGTACATTTCGCAATCTGGAAATTTGCATTACATCTGGACGAAGTTATTATTATCAAGTTTTATTTGTTTTTGGCAATCATCTTCATGATGATGTTGACATTGATTGTTCTCATTAACAAAATCGTCCCGCAATTCCTCGGATTGGCTTTGGTAGGTCTTATTCTTGTGAAATTTGGAATGATGTATCTGATTAAAAATAAGCTTCATTTCGATGAGATTCCGGATTACAAATTTCATTTTATAATCCCGTATTTTGTTCTGACAGCGTTGCTTACCTACTATGCAATCCGCTTAATTAATTATGACAAAAAACAGTAAAAATATTCTTTAAAAGAGAAAAAATAGTCTATTTTTGCAAAACGAAAAAAAAATCTACCGATGCTAAAGAAAACGGCAATTTTATTTTACAGTTTATTAATGTTTGCTACAGCTTTTGCGCAGCACGAAAATGTTGAAAATCAACACGGTAAACCTGTAACTGAAACTCCGGAACTTTCTGGAAAAGAAGAGAGAACCAAGGAAGTTAAAGAATTCGTAGACCATCACATTTTGGATGCTCACGATGTTGCCTTGATGGTCAAAGACGGTCATCACATTGGTTTTCCTTTGCCGGTAATTATTTATGATGAAGGATTTCATTTCTTTATGAGTAATACTGAAGGTGTGGATGGGCACGAGTTCATTCACGGTTCTCCGGTAGAAAGTAATGGTAAATTCTACATACTTCATCACGAAAAGATCTACAGAACAGATTCTAAAGGAACTATAACATTAGATAAAGACCATCACCCAACTGAAAAAAGAGTTTTGGATTTGTCTATTACAAAAAGTGTTTTGGTTATTTTTTTAGTTGCAGTTTTAATGATCGTGTTATTCGGAGGAATGGCTAGGTCTTACAAAAAATCTCTTGTTCCAAGTGGTGCTGCGAAATTCCTAGAGCCGATCATTATCTTCATAAGAGATGATATTGCAATTCCAAACATCGGACATAAGTATAAGAGATTTATGGGTTACCTGTTGACGGTATTTTTCTTCATCTTATTCCTGAATGTTTTAGGTTTGATGCCTTTCGGGATTAACGTAACCGGTAATATTGCTATTACATTTTTCTTAGCAATTATGACTTATTTGATCACGACTTTCTCAGGTTCAAAAGATTATTGGAAACATATCTTCTGGATGCCGGGAGTTCCTGTTCCAATGAAGTTTATTATGATGCCAATCGAATTGTTGGGAACTTTGACTAAGCCTTTTGCATTGATGATTCGACTTTTTGCAAATATGACAGCAGGTCACATCGTTGTAATGACTTTGATCGGTTCAATTTACATTTTCGAAAATTGGATCGCTGGAGTTGCATTCCCGTTCTTGACATTTGTAATTTATTTATTAGAAGTATTAGTAGCGTTCTTGCAGGCTTATATCTTTACAATGCTTTCAGCTTTGTTTATCGGTATGGCTGTTGAAGAACACGAGCACGAACACGCTCATCATTAATTAAAATATAAAAACAATTTTTTAAATTATATATTATGGAAATCCCTAGAATTATTGGTGCAGGTCTTATTGTACTAGGTGTAGGTATCGGTCTTGGAAAAATTGGTGCTGCTGCTCTTGAAGCGATCGCTAGACAACCAGAGCAATCTGGAAAGATCCAAACAGCTATGCTTATTGCTGCTGCACTAGTTGAAGGTGTTGCTTTCGCTGCGTTATTCGCATCATAAGCCAAACAAAATCATAAACATTGTTGTAGCGGTTGGCTGCAACAATGTTTAATTTAAAAATTTATAAAAATTAATCTCACTATATAATGGAATTACTTCATCAGTTTTCATCAGGGTTATTTATCATTCAGTCCATCATTTTCTTAGTATTACTTTTTGTATTAGGAAAATTTGCTTGGAAACCAATTCTTAAATCTATCGACGAGAGAGAAACGTCTATCATCGATGCTCTTAATCAAGCTAAATTAGCTAAACAAGAGATGGCGCAGTTGAAAGAAGATAACGAAAGAATTCTTCGTGAAGCTAGAGCAGAAAGAGATGGTATCTTGAAAGAAGCTAGAGAAATGAAAGACAAAATCGTAAATCAAGCTAAAGATTCTGCTAAAGTAGAAGGAGAAAAAATGATTGAAGCTGCAAGACAGTCTATCCAAACTGAGAAAAACGCTGCAATGGCAGACATCAAAACTCAAATCGGAACTTTGTCTGTGAACATCGCTGAAAGTATCCTAAAAGAGAAATTGAATAATGATGGCGCTCAGAACGCTTTGGTAGAAAATATTCTTAACAAATCTAACCTTAACTAATCAGGATGTTAACATCTAAAGTAGCTAAAAGATACGCACAAGGTTTATTGGATTTCACTCAGGAATCTGGTAATACGGAAGCTGTTTTCGGAGAGATGAAGGATATTGTGAAAATAATGTCTTCTTCTAAAGAACTGAATCAGTTTGTGAACACGCCAATCATTGATTCAAGAAAGAAAGAAGCGATTGCTTTAGAAATATTCAAAGATTTTTCTCCCGTTTCTAAAAACATTATCAGATTGGTTATCAAACAGGGGAGAGAAGCACAGCTTAAAAATATTGCTCAAGAATTCATCAATAAAGTAGAAGATATCAAAGGTACACAGCGTATTACTTTGGTTTCTGCAACTGCTTTATCACAAGATAATATCAATAAAATCATCGCTGATTCCAAAATAGTGAATGTTTCTAACTATGATTTGGAAACGATTATCAAACCGGAGATTCTTGGAGGTTATATCCTGAGAATCGGTGACCAGCAGATTGATGCTTCAGTAAGAACTAAGCTGAGCAATATCAAAAAAGAATTTCAACTTAATTAAGAAAAAACAACCATATAATGGCAGAAATAAATCCGGCAGAAGTATCAGCGATACTGAAGCAGCAATTAGCAAATTTCGATACCCAATCTAACGTAGAAGAAGTTGGTACTGTTCTTACGATAGGTGACGGTATTGCTCGTGTTTACGGTTTGGAGAACGTACAGTACGGAGAATTGGTAAAATTCGAGGCTGGAGTAGAAGGTATCGTTCTTAACCTTGAAGAAGATAATGTTGGGGTTGCACTTTTGGGTGAATCCAAATTGGTAAAAGAAGGTGATACTGTAAAAAGAACTCAAAGAATCTCTTCTATCAAAGTTGGTGAAGGAATGCTTGGTAGAGTTGTTGATACATTAGGAAATCCAATCGATGGTAAAGGACCTATCGGTGGTGACCTTTATGAGATGCCATTGGAGAGAAAAGCTCCGGGTGTTATCTTCCGTCAGCCGGTAACTGAACCATTACAAACTGGTATCGTTGCGATTGACTCAATGATTCCTGTAGGAAGAGGACAAAGAGAGTTGATTATTGGTGATAGACAAACTGGTAAAACAGTTGTTGCTATTGATACCATTATCAATCAAAGAGAATTTTATGATGCTGGGAAACCAGTATATTGTATATATGTTGCAATCGGACAAAAAGCTTCGACTGTAGCTCAAATCGTTAAAACATTAGAAGATAAAGGAGCTTTGGCTTATACAGTTGTTGTCGCTGCTAATGCTTCTGACCCAGTTCCAATGCAGGTTTATTCTGCAATGGCAGGTGCATCTATCGGTGAGTTCTTCAGAGACACTGGTAGACCAGCTTTGATTGTTTATGATGATTTGTCAAAACAAGCGGTTGCTTACCGTGAGCTTTCTCTTCTATTGAGAAGACCACCAGGACGTGAGGCTTATCCAGGGGACGTTTTCTACCTTCACTCAAGATTGCTAGAAAGAGCTGCGAAAGTTATCGCTGATGACACCATTGCTGCTCAGATGAACGACCTTCCAGAGTCTCTTAGACCAATCGTAAAAGGAGGTGGTTCTTTAACTGCACTTCCAATTATCGAAACTCAGGCTGGTGACGTTTCTGCATATATCCCAACAAACGTAATCTCTATTACAGACGGACAGATTTTCTTGGAGTCAGATTTATTCAACTCTGGAGTTCGTCCAGCGATTAACGTTGGTATCTCTGTATCGAGAGTAGGAGGTAATGCTCAAATCAAATCGATGAAAAAAGTGTCTGGTACTTTGAAACTAGACCAAGCTCAATATAAAGAATTGGAAGCGTTTGCTAAATTCGGTTCTGACTTAGATGCTGCTACTTTGGCAGTAATCTCAAAAGGTGAGAGAAACGTGGAACTTCTTAAGCAGCCAGTTAACTCTCCACTTCCGGTAGAAAATCAAGTTGCTATGATTTATGCAGGAACTGAGAACTTATTGAGAAATGTTCCAATCAGAAAAGTTAAAGAATTCCAAGTGGAGTATGTTGACTTCCTGAAGAACAAGCACCCGGAAGTAATGTCAGCGCTTAAAGCTGGTAAGATTGATGATTCAATCACAGGTACTTTGAAACAGGTTGCAACTGACCTTGCAGCGAAGTATAACTAAAAATTAGTTGATGGTTTTTGGTTGATAGTTGACAGAATTTTCTAAAACTAACAACCAACAACCGACAACCAACAACTAAATATATATGGCAAACTTAAAAGAAATACGAGGCAGAATTACATCTATATCTTCTACGATGCAGATTACTAGTGCTATGAAAATGGTTTCCGCTGCGAAACTAAAAAAAGCACAGGATGCAATCGTAATGCTGAGACCTTATTCTGAAAAACTTCAGGAGATTATAGAGAATGTAAGTGCAGCTTCTGATGCAGAAAACATCTCTGAGTTCGCAGTAGAAAGAGAAGTGAAAAAAGTCCTTTTCATTACCGTAACTTCCAACAGAGGTTTGGCCGGAGCTTTCAACTCTTCGGTTATCAAAGAATTGAACATTCAGTTCGCAGCTAACGAAAATGTAGAAGTTGAAGTTTTAACCATCGGTAAAAAAGCTTTTGATGCGTTGAGAAAAAACAGAACGGTTTACGAAAACCACAGTTCTCTGTTTGACAACCTTTCTTTCGACCACGTTTCAAATATGACTGGCAAAGTAATGGCGGATTTCAAAGCAGGAAAATTTGATAAAGTATATGTTGTTTACAACAGGTTTATCAATGCTGCAACGCAGGAAGTAGTTACTGAGCAGGTTTTGCCAATTGCTGTTTCAGCGGAGAAAACCACTTCTGAGGTTAACGTAGATTACATCTTCGAACCAGGAAGACAGGAGATTTTGGAAACATTGATTCCTAAGTCTATCAAAACTCAGATCTTCAAGGCTGTTTTGGATTCTGTAGCATCCGAACACGGCGCAAGGATGACAGCAATGCACAAAGCAACTGACAATGCGGAAGCGCTTAGAAACGAACTAAGAATCTTCTACAACAAAGCAAGACAGGCTGCCATTACCAATGAGATATTAGAAATTGTTTCCGGAGCAGAGGCTCTTAAGAACAGTTAATAAAGATAAGTTAAAGTTAGTAGTTAGTTATAAAAAGCATTGGAGGTCAAACTTCAGTGCTTTTTATTATTTTGGGACGGTTTTCAAAATTTATCATCAGAATTTTTCGATTTTAAACAAAAGGATAGATAAAGCTCCGGAGGAGCAAAATGTTTGTAGATAAATCGAATTATTAAAGTGGAGCTCCGGAGGAGCGACACATTCAGCAGCATAATGGCCAAAATTACACTGTCAATTCTTATGCGCTACATCATAATCGGTACAAAAAAAATATCTATCTTTGCAGATATTGTATATAAACATATTAAATGGACCCCGATAGTTTAGTCAAACTTCTCATTGCATTATTTTTAGTTCTTCTGAATGGCTTTTTTGTAGCCGCCGAATTCTCGATCGTCAAAGTGCGATACTCCCAAATCCAGATTAAAGCTGCCGAGGGAAACACAATGGCTAAACAAGCCGAAAACATTATCAAAAATCTTGACGCTTACCTATCAGCAACTCAATTAGGAATTACCTTGGCATCACTTGCTCTAGGTTGGGTTGGAGAAAGTGCTTTACATCATATCATAGAATCTATTTTCCATTCATTGAACATAGAACTAGCTCAAACAACAGTAACAACAATCTCTGTAGTTTGTAGTTTCTTGTTAATTACTGTGATGCACATTGTCTTCGGAGAATTGGTTCCTAAGTCTATTGCTATCAGAAAGTCCGAAGCTACAACACTCTTTATAGCTTATCCGTTACATTTATTCTATAATATCTTCAGACCTTTTATTTGGTTGATGAACTCTTTGTCTAACGGATTTTTGAGAATTATTAAAATTCATCCGGCTTCGGAACACGATATTCACTCTACGGAAGAGCTTCAATTATTGGTAAAACAATCTGCTGATAGTGGAGAAATTGAAGAGGAAAATTACGAAATCATAAAAAATGCATTTGATTTTACAGACCATAATGCAAAACAAATTATGATTACGAGACAGAATATCTCTTCTATCGATATCGAAGATAATACAGAAGAAATTATTTCTCAGATAATGGATAGCGGATATTCTCGTATTCCTGTTTATGAAGGTTCTATTGATAATATTGTAGGTATTTTCTATACCAAAGAAATCATCAGAGAATACATCAAAAGCAAAGGTGAACTGACTCACGAAGATTTGAAAGGTCTGATGAGAGAAGCGTTCTTCGTTGTTGGAAGCAAGAAAATTTCTGATTTGTTGAAAGTATTCCAATTCAAGAAACAACATATGGCGATTGTCATTGATGAATTTGGTGGAACCGAAGGTATTATTACGCTGGAAGATATTCTGGAAGAATTGGTTGGCGAAATCCAAGATGAGGAAGATGAAGAAGAGAAAATCGTTGACAAAGTAGGAGAGAATACTTATTGGATTCAAGCGACTCAACCTTTGGACGAGATCAACGAACAATTACCAAGGAAAATCCCACTTTCTGAGGAAGGAGAATATAACACGTTAGCAGGATTTATCCTGAATGAACTACAAGATATTCCTGAAGAAAATCAAGAATTCGATTACGGCGCTTATCATTTTAAGATTCTTAAGATGCAGAATAAGAGTGTGGAGTTGGTCGAGTTATTCTATAACAAATCTTTAATTGAAGATATAACAGACGAAATCACTGAAGCTTAAAAATGAAAATCTATAATAACAAGTCTTACGACCAGCCAAAACGCCAGTACGAGGAAGAGGTATTGGTTTTGGAAGAAGAAGATGAAGTGTATAAATTGGTGCTTCATAATGACGATGTCAATACATTCGATTTTGTGATAGAATGTTTGATTGAGATTTGTGAACATACTTTGGAACAAGCGGAACAATGTACGATTCTTGTCCATTACAAAGGAAAATGTACCGTTAAAACAGGAGCATTAGAAAAACTTAAACCAATGAATCAGGCGTTGCTTGATAGGGGGTTGAGTTCAGAAATAGTATAAAATAAAAGCTACCAACTTTGGTAGTTTTTTATTTTTAATGAAATCTATAATTGGCTTCGGGTAAGATATTATTCTTCAAAAATTCTTCATATTCCGGCGAAAGCGTTGCTCTTCCATAAGTATTTTTTCCTGACATTGTGCCCAGACGAATTTTATCTTTCCCGTATTTTGAATTAAGCTTGTCGATAGCTTTCATAATAGGAATATGTTTAGAATCGATGTCTTCTTCAAACAGATTAATTAATCTTTCATTGTCAGGAACAAAACTAGAAACCATTACGCCGGCTTTTTTATAATAAAATCCTTCTTTATAAATGGCCTTAAAAATCGAATTCGCATACTTTGCCAGAACAATAGACGAACTGCTCGGATTGGGTAAGACAATAGAAAATCCATCTTTATATTCGCCTAATTCTTTTCGGAATCGATTGGTTTGAATGAAAACGCTGATGACTTTGCAACAGGAATTTTGCTTCCTCAATTTCTCGGCACAATAGATGGCAAAAGTTTCGATTCGTTCTGCAATTTCTTCTTTATTGGTAACCATTTTCATAAAACTTCTACTCACAACAATCGATTTTTTTGCAGACGGAGAATCGAGTTCCAATTGAGGAATCCCTTTCAGCTCATTAATCATTCTAACGCCTTGGATTCCCATTATTTTTCTGATCCACATTTCAGGTTTAGCCAGCAAATCCCAAGCTTTGTAAACACCGTGGTCCATCATTTTTATGGCAGATTTTCTCCCGATTCCCCAAACATCTCCGATATCCAAATCTTTCAATGCAGATTCTATTTTCTCTTTTGAATCCATTATGTAAACACCGTCTAGATATTGTTCGGGGTTCTTTTTTACAATATGATTGGCAATTTTACAGAGTGTCTTTGTAGGCGCTACACCGATACTGACTGGAAGCCCTTTTAGTTTATCTTCAATTTCTTTTCTGATTTTACAACAATAGTCATTCAAATCAAAATATTTGAAACCATGGAAGTCAAGAAATAGTTCATCAATACTGTAAACTTCATAATCTGTCACAAAGCTTTTTGCCAAATTCATTACTTGTTGGCTATAATAATTATAAAGCTCAAATTTTGCAGAAAATGCCTTAACGTTATGTTCTGCAAACAACTCTTTGTATTTGAATGCTGGAGCACCCATTGGAATTCCCAATGCTTTAGCTTCGTTACTTCTGGAAACTACGCAACCATCGTTATTAGACAAAACAACCACAGGCTGATTTTCCAGCTTAGAATCCAGCGTTCTTTCGCAGGAAACAAAAAAGTTGTTACAGTCTAGCAGTGCGTACATATCAGAAAGATATAATTTCTTAAATGTCAAAATTAGTTACATTTTGAAACATTATTGTTATATTTGTTGTTATAAATTATAACAATGTCTATTTTTTCAGATAATATAAGGTTTTTGAGAGCTAAGAAAACGACAACTCAGCAAGAGTTGGCAGATACTTTAATTATTACAAGGTCACGATATGTTTCTTACGAAGATGGACGTTCCGAACCTCCGTATGATGTTTTGATTACAATGTCGAAGTTCTTTCACGTCAGTATCGATCTGCTTTTGACAGTGGACATCAGAAAATATCCTTTGGAAGAAATGATGAATCTGCCGGATAACAGAATTGTCCTTCCAATCATCGTTGATGAATCAGGAAATAACAGTATTGAAATCATTCCTCAAAAAGCTTCGATGGGTTATTTGTCAGGCTACAGTGACCCGGAATATATAGAAAGTCTTCAAAGAATCTCTTTGCCTTTTCTAACTAATGGAAAGTATAGAGCTTTTCCTGCACAAGGTGACTCTATGCCACCTTTCAAAGACGGTTCTTTCATTATTGGGAAATATGTCGAAGATATTAAGGATCTGAAAATTAATAAAAGCTACATTTTCGTGACTTTGAATGACGGGATTTCTTACAAACGTTTTAAAGGTCAAAAGAAAAAATCCATCGAGGTTTCGGCAGACAATTCTTTTTACAAACCTTATGAGATTCCGTTGGGCGAGATTGTGGAGATCTGGCAATATGCATCGGGAATTTTTCCTGAGGATTTTGAACCGGAAGATTTTGATAATTATAACTTGAAAGATATGTTTTTGGAAATCAGAAAAGATATCAAAGAGTTGGATAACAAAGTTTCGAATTCCCCAAATCAATTTTAAAATAGTTTAGTACAGATATGCAACTCAGTTTATTTGACTCGGGCGAATATTACCAATTTCCTACCGATCTATTAGATTATAACGAACATTTTTTGCCTGAGGAAAGAGCCTCCGAAATTGAAAAAAATCTTATAAATAATGTTCCTTGGAAACAAAATATACAAAAATTGTTTGATAAGGAAGTCCTGACGCCACGTTTGACAGCTTGGTACGGAGACGATGAAAAGTCTTATCATTTGGGAGGGAACGAGTTCAGCGTTAATGCTTGGACACCCGAACTTCTGGGCTTGAAATACAAGATTCAGAAATTGACAGGGCATCAATTTAATTCAGTATTGCTCAATTTTTATAGAGATGGAAATGATTCCGTCGCTTGGCATCGGGATAAAGAAAGCGAATTAGGAAATCGTCCGGTGATCGCATCAGTCAGTTTTGGGGAAGTAAGGAATTTTGATTTTCGAAAAAAGGACAATCATCAGAATAAATATAGTCTGCCACTTCAGCACGGTTCATTACTAATTATGAAAGGCGATTTGCAGACCAATTGGGAGCATCGTATTGCAAAATCTACCAGACCAATGAAACCTAGGATTAACTTAACATTTCGGAATATTCGGGAATTGTAGAAACTAAAATTTGAAAATAGTTTCTATTTTTATCTTAGAATATATCGGTTAGTTTTCATTTCACTAATTAAAAGACGTATTTATTAATTTTAACAATGGTATTTTAATTTAAAATTACTATTTTGCATCAAATTATAAAAAAATACGTATGAATTTAAAAATCAACTTTTTGGTTGCTAGTTTTGCACTGACGTTTTCTACGATGTATGCACAGACTACAACATTAGAATCGAAGGCAAGAGACTGGATGTCCAAAAACTCGAATAAAACAGGAATCAGTTCTACAGATAACTTTGACTTCAAATCTTCAAGAAAAAGTTTGTCGGGGGAGACTCTTAGATTCCAGCAGTCAATTAATGGGATTCCGGTTTATGAAGGAGATATCGCCGTACACTTCAATAAGCAAGGAGAAGTGACCTATGGTACGGAAGTTCCGGTTTCCAAAAGACTAAAGCAAGTTAATACTACACCAACATTTAGCAAGGCTGACGCTTTTGAAAAAGCTAAGATTGCAGCTGATATCAAAGGTGAGATCACACATCAGGAAAATGATCTGTACATATTTTTGACAGATTCTGGCGATACAAAATTAGTTCACAGAGTTATTATCAACTCATACGAAACTCCTGGTGATTGGGAGACTATGGTAGATGCGCATTCTGGAGAGGTGATCAGGGTTTTGGATATTGCTAATTATCATCACGATGATAAAAGGAAAAGAAAAGCAAAGCAAAGATCTGCAGAGTTGAAAGCTGCTGGTACAGCTTATATTTTTGACCCAGATCCATTGTCCAGAGCACATGTAGCTTATGGTGGGGATTATGTAGATAATAATGATGCTACAAACGCAAGTCTGGACGCAGCAAGAAGTCTGGTAACTCTTCCGGATATTACTTTTTCAAACGGAGTGTATAGTTTAAAAAGCAAATATGTTCAGATAGCGGATTTTGAATCACCTTCTACAGGTCTTTTCACGCAAGCTTCTCCCGATTTCCTATTTAATAGGAATGAACAGGGTTTTGAAGCGGTAAATTCTTTTTATCATATCGATAGAAGTCTTGCTTATATCAATGAAACATTAGGGATTGATTGTAAATCCACGCTTAATGGCGGAGTGATGATGGTTGACCCGCACGGACTGAGCGGTGATGACAATTCACACTTTATCCCAAGTACACAAAGATTGGCTTTCGGAGAAGGCTGTGTGGATGATGCCGAGGATGCTGATGTAGTTTTGCATGAGCTGGGACACGCCATCCATCATTGGGTTACAGGGCTCAAATCTTCTTCTTCACAAGGTTTAGGGGAAGGCTCGGGCGATTATTGGGCGATGTCTTATAGTAGAAGCCTGAATCAATGGGCACCATCGGAAGCGCATTACAACTGGATGTTCAGCTGGGATGGTCATAATACGTGTTGGGCAGGGCGTATAACCAATTATGCACCCAAATATCCTACATCCAATATTAATAGTTCTTCTGCAATCCACGCAAATGGACAGATTTGGGCAACGTGCTTGATGAGGATCTACGATAGGATTGGTAAAGAAAAAACAGACAGGATCTTCCTTGAAGGTCTTGCTATGACCAATTCTTCCGGAAACCAACAGACTGCGGCTGTTGCGGTAAGACAGGCTGCGATTGATATGTTGGGAACTTATGGCTTCACGTGTGATGATGTCAATATCATTACAGAAGAATTGACAACTACTGGATATACATTACCTGCATATCAATGTGTTAATCTAGCTGTGGCTGATATTTCTAAAAACTCTATTTCTGTTTATCCTAATCCGGTAACAGAGAGCCTGACAGTTTCTATGATTTTCAAAAAAACTGAAACGGCAGAGATCTATAGTTTAGATGGAAGAAAGATTTCTGAATCCAGTATTAATTCAAATAATAATGTGATCAATGTTTCTAACCTTAGTAAAGGAGTTTACTTATTAAAAATAAAAGGCACAGACATCGTTCAGAAATTCATTAAGAATTAATAGAAGGAAGTTTAGTTTAAAAAGATAGCAGCGAACAAAATGGTCGCTGCTTTTTTATTTCTTCTTGTGTGGAATATTCAAAATATATAAACCTTTTAGCAAAAACCTCCGTATGTTTTGTTTAAAACGCACGTGCGTTTTCATTAAAAGATACGTGCGTTTTTATAAAAAGGAACGTACGTTTTTGAGTACCTCTGCAAAGCCACTATTCATCGGCTATACAGAAGTATGTTTTTTAGCTTTTAAAAAATAGGGTATGAACCTGATTTTTCTGAAAAAAACAATAAAAAACCGATTGGATAACAATCGGTTTTTTATTTAAAATTTCACATTGAAGACTTTTTCTTCACCGTTACGTTTTACGGTTACAGGATGTTCTTCGCCTGCGTTGATTTTTGCAAGGCAATCCATGTAAGAATAGACTTCTTTCACCTCACATTTTCCGATTTTCGTAAGAACATCACCTTGCAGAATTCCGGCATTAGCTGCTGGTCTGTTATCTATCACACCATCGATTCCCATTCCGTCTTTGCTGTCTGCATAATTTGGCATGATGCCTAAGCTGACTTTATATTTTGGGACAGCTTTGGTTGCTGCAACTTTAGTTTTGGTGAAAGGAATTTCCTTTTCGTTACCCAAAGCATTAGCTAGACTGAAAACATAATTTGTAATGATTTTCTGACCTGGGTAATTGATTTTATCCGAGTCATCAGTTGGTTTGTGATAATCACTATGAGTTCCTGTAAAAAAGAAAAGAACTGGAATATCTTTTAGATAAAAAGAAGTGTGATCGCTTGGTCCAACACCAGACCCATCTAAAGAAAGATTGATACCTTCTGGTTTGTATTTTTTAACCAATTCCGGGAGGATAGGTGAGGTTCCAACCCCACCTACATTCAGATCTTTGTTGGTATTGAGTCTTCCAACCATATCCATATTGATCATGAAAATAGTATTTGGATAATTGGTTTTGATGCTTTCTGCTAGTTTTTTAGAACCCATCAATCCATCTTCTTCGCCCGAGAACAATGCAAAAACATAATTCACGTTTTCTTTTGTTTTATTTTGTGAAAGCATTCTTGCTAATTCCAGAACTGCTGCGGTTCCGGAAGCATTGTCATCCGCACCATTATGGATTTGTCCGTCGGAATTGGCAAGTGTGGAGTTGTGATGTTCATTTAGTCCAAGATGGTCATAATGTGCGCCGATCACAATGGTTTTACTAGCTTTATTATCCAAAACAGCAATCACATTTTTACCTTTTACAGCTGTAGATGTTTTGTCATCGTGAGGATTTAGTTTCACACTGTATTCAAAATTTTGGATGAATTCTTTCCCTTCATAAGGTTTCAATCCCAACTTTTTGAATTCGGCTGAAAGATAATTGGCGGCTTTTGTTTCGCCCTCAGACCCTGTCAATCTTCCTTGTAAATCATCGGAAGCTAAATAGTAAATATGCTTTTTTAAGTTCTCTTCACTCACCAGTTCTGCAGGATCTGTGGAAGAACTGGATTTTGTAATGGCCTTTGGCTGACTTTTTTGCGAAAAGTATAAGGTCGAAACTCCAAGTAATGAGAATACGGAGATTTGTTTTAATTTATTTTTTGATAAAAACATATAGTCTAATTTTTATTGAGAACAAATCTAAATGTTTTTGTCAAGATAAAAAAATAAGCCTTATTATAAAGGCTTATGATTTTTGTTATGGTAAATTGAATTTTATTCTACAATTATTTTTTTTGTGACTTTATCATTGCCAATACTTATCGTTCCAAGATAAACGCCGGGCTTCAGATTGGAAATATCAATATGATTTGTATTCTCTTTACTAACTAAAATTCGGCTTCCATTCATATCGGTTATTTCAACAGTGAAATCTTTTATGTTGTCAGGTATTTTCAAATTCAAAACATTCTTAGCAGGATTTGGATAAAATTCTACAGATTCCAAATTTGTTGAAATTGACGAATCTTCTAAAGCTAGAGTCGTAGTAGAAGCTGCTGCGAAATGTTGGATTGATCCAACTGCAGACTTACCCACATTCAAAACATAAACCGGATCCATATTGACGAGTTTGTCATTGGCTGTATGGACATATGGATTATTGTAACCGCCTTCATATTCCCAATATCCTGTGATGATCTCCCCATTTTGTTGAAAAGGAACATAGTCTGTACTTTCTGCGGGATCAAAATCTACTGCTAACGGAGAGTATAACAGTGTACAATTTGCAAGTTCCTGAACAGCAATGGCAGCGGCGGCATTATTGCTCGTTGGAGTACTTTGGTCTCTATCGTGATAAAGTTTCGTATTCGCTTTAGTTGCAAGACCGCCAACCTGATCTAGATTCACCACGACTTTGATATCCATTTTTGGGTTTGTTCCGTTTACGATTTGAGAAACATACCTCGAACTTCCTAAAAGTCCTTGTTCCTCACCGGAAAAGTGAATGAACTTGATAGAGTAATCCGTCGGGACATCTTTTAAGATACGAGCTATTTCTAATATGATCGAAGTGCCGCTTCCATTGTCATTCGTCCCAGGGCCATTGATAGAATCAAAATGCCCGCAAACAATTACAAATTTATTTGGATAAAGTGTCCCGGCTTTGGTAACGATAAGGTTTTTGGAAGAGTATCCACTTGCTGTCCAAGAATGTTCAAAAAAATCTGCTGTTGTATAGCCTAGAGAAGTGTATTTGGTTTTTAACCAGTTAAATGCATCTGTGTTTTGTGTTGTTCCAGTTCTTTTCACGCCAAGAGCTTCAAACTCCTGTAAATAAGTATTGATGTTGGTTTGAGAAACTTGATTAGCTCTGTCCTGATATGCTTGTATAAAAGTCTGCGCTTTTGATAGCTGAACACTTGCGATTAAAATAAAAGAAAAAATAGTTCTTTTTATCATTATTTAAAATTTGTTGACAAAAATAAAAAAATCCCGAGAGATATCTCGGGATTTTATATTGATAACAAAGATTTGTAATTATTTTACTTGATCTACAACAGCTTTGAAAGCTTCTGGATGATTCATTGCAAGGTCTGCAAGAACTTTTCTGTTTAGCTCGATGTTGTTTTTCTTAAGAGCTCCCATGAACTGGGAGTAAGATAATCCGTGCTCTCTAGCACCCGCATTGATACGTGTTACCCAAAGGCTTCTGAAGTTTCTTTTCTTCTCTTTTCTACCACGGTAAGCATATTGCATTGCTTTTTCTACCGCGTTTTTAGCTACAGTCCAAACGTTCTTTCTTCTACCGAAAAAACCTTTAGCTTGCTTTAATACTTTTTTTCTACGCGCTCTAGACGCTACAGAATTGACTGATCTTGGCATAATTTAAATTGTTTTTTTGAAATGTGCGGTAACTATTTCATTACTCTTAGTGGCTCCATCTCAGGGTTAAATTGTTGAATTTGTTTTGAATTCTTATAAACCGAATATAGATTTATAAAAACTACTTAATTGCTAATTGACGTAGTACACTTTTTTTGTCCACTTCTGCAACATAAGAAGTTTGCGTTAGATTTCTCTTTTGCTTAGTTTCTTTCTTTGTCAAGATGTGGCTTTTGAAAGCATTCTTTCTTTTGATCTTCCCAGTTCCGGTAAGAGCAAAACGCTTTTTAGCACCTGATTTCGTTTTTAATTTTGGCATTGTTCTGCTTTTTATAGTTTGTTATCAATATTCTCTTTTGATTCCTAAACATAATTAGGAATAATAGTTTGCAAAATTACAAAAAAATTCTGAAACCATAACTTTAATAATTATGGGACAAATGAAAAACCTCAAAGATTAATTCGAGGTTTTCTATATAATTGAATTTTATCAATATTATTTTGCAGGCTTCTTAGGGCTCATCATCATGATCATTCTTTTTCCTTCAAGCTTAGGAAGCTGGTCAACTTTTCCAACATGTTCCAGATCTTGAGCCAGTTTCAAAAGAAGAATTTCTCCTTGGTCCTTGAAAATGATAGAACGTCCTTTGAAGAAAACGTAAGTTTTCAGTTTAGAACCTTCTTCCAAGAATTTTTCAGCGTGCTTTTTCTTGAATTCGTAATCATGGTCATCTGTCTGAGGACCGAATCTGATCTCTTTTACAACTACTTTTACCTGCTTCGCTTTTAGTTCTTTTGTCTTTTTCTTTTGTTCGTACAAGAATTTTTTATAATCTAAGACACGAGAAATATAAGGCTCCGCTTTATCAGAGATAACTACAAGGTCAAGCTCCTGCTCTCTTGCTATTTCTAAAGCTTTTGCTAATGGATAAACTCCTGGTTCAACGTTATCTCCTACAAGACGTACTTCTCTTGCACGGATTTTATCGTTGATTTGATGAAGGTCTTCTTGGACTGGGCGTCTCATCGGACCTCTGCTGTTGTTTCTTTTTAGTGCTATGGTTTTAAAATTTTAAAATTAATATTCTTTATAAGGTCTAATTAGTTTGAGCCTAATTCAAATGCTGGTTTTGCCTGCTCTTTGAAATAAGTTATGAATGCATCAATCGTCATTTCTCCCAAATCTCCTTCGCCTCTTCTTCTTACAGAAATCGTACCGTTATTCTCCTCATTTTCACCTACAATAAGCATAAATGGAAGCTTTTTTAACTCTGCATCACGGATTTTTTTACCCGTTTTCTCATTCCTGTCGTCAATCAATCCGCAAATATCGTGAATTTCCAATGATTCTGAAACTTTTTTTGCATAATCTGCATACTTTTCGCTGATTGGCAAAATCGTAAACTGCTCAGGACTCAGCCAAAGTGGGAAATCTCCCGCAGTATTTTCAATCAAGATAGCAATGAATCTTTCCATAGAACCAAACGGCGCTCTGTGGATCATCACTGGTCTGTGTTTCTCATTATCATTTCCGTTATACCAAAGGTCAAATCTTTCCGGTAAGTTGTAATCTACTTGGATTGTTCCAAGTTGCCAGCTTCTTCCCAGCGCATCCTTTACCATAAAGTCAAGCTTCGGACCGTAGAAAGCGGCTTCGCCGTATTCAGTTACGGTTTTAAGACCTTTAGCTTTTGCTGCAGTTACAATGGCATTTTCTGCTTTTTCCCAGTTCTCATCGGAACCGATATATTTTTCTCTGTTTTCTGGGTCTCTTAACGAGATTTGAGCTGTAAAATCAGCAAAACCAAGTGAACCAAAAACATATAATACAAGGTCAATAACTTTTTCAAATTCCTGCAACAATTGGTCCGGCGTACAGAAAAGGTGTGCATCATCTTGGGTAAATCCACGAACTCTTGTCAAGCCGTGTAATTCTCCGGACTGCTCATATCTGTAAACAGTTCCAAACTCTGCGTAACGTTTTGGCAGATCTTTGTAAGACCATTGCTGTGCTTTGTAAATCTCACAGTGGTGAGGACAGTTCATTGGTTTTAACAGAAATTCTTCACCTTCATTAGGGGTTTTGATTGGCTGGAAGCTGTCTTCGCCATATTTTTCCCAGTGTCCTGAAGTGATATATAATTCTTTTGCTCCAATATGCGGAGAAATTACGAATTCATAACCTTGTTTTTTCTGAGCTTTAGAAAGAAATTCTTCCAGTTTTTTTCTAAGCGCAGCACCTTTTGGCAACCAAAGTGGAAGACCTTGTCCAACTTTTTCTGAGAATGCAAAAATTCCTAATTCTTTCCCTAGTTTTCTATGGTCTCTTCTTTTAGCTTCTTCTAATCTTTCAAGATATTCGGATAACTCTTTTTGTTTAGGGAAAGAGATTCCGTAAACCCTTGTCAACTGAGGGTTTTTCTCATCACCTCTCCAATAAGCTCCTGCTGCATTAAGGATTTTCACAGCTTTCACAATTCCTGTTGAAGGGATGTGACCACCTTTACAAAGGTCTGTAAAGTTATCGTGAGTCACAAAAGTGATTTCGCCATCAGGCAGATTTTCAATCAATTCAGTTTTGAAAGGATTGTCAGCATATTCTTTCAATGCATCAGCTTTTGAAACTTCTCTAAGGTTGAAAGTCGAATTTTTCTTAGCATTTTCTAAGATTTTCTTTTCCAGTTTTTCGAAGTCATTTTCAGACAAAGGCTTTCCTCCGAAATCTACATCATAATAGAATCCGTTGGCTATTGCAGGCCCGATTGTCAGCTTTGCATCAGGATAAAATTCCATAATTGCCTGAGCTAACAAGTGAGCAGAGGAATGCCAAAATGCTTTTTTACCCATATCGTCATTCCACGTCAAAAGCTGCACTGTAGAATCCTCCGTTATCGTGGTTTCTACTTCTGTCTGTTTTCCGTTCACGATTGCAGAAATGGTATTTCTTGCCAAACCGTCACTTATACTTTGCGCAACTTGTAGTGGAGTAACTGCTCCTTCATATTCTCTGATGCTGCCATCAGGAAGTGTAATTTTTAGCATTATGACTGAAATTTTTTAAGATGCAAAAATAGTGATTTTTTAAAGAAAATTCATATTTATTTGGTCTTAACTTTCTCTTTTATAATCTCAATAACATCTACATTTCTCACTTTTGATATTATCCATCCGTGGATGTCGATATACATCAGTGTTCTTTTGTCGTATCGGTTTTTTTCGGATTCTTTCAATTGTTTTTCGAATTCTTTGAAAGCAGACATTTGTTCTGTCGAATTTTTATCACTGATTTGCTTGAAAAAGTTCACAATATTGAAATGTAAATCTGATGGGTTTTTCATCTTTTTAGCAAACTTCAGCGTGTTTTTTACAAAGTCATCGTAATCATCATCAAAACCGGCTTCGAATTTTGCCATCAAAATCAAAATCCTCGTGTGGAAAAGCAAATCCTCCTGAATATTTCCTTTTGAATTAATGATTTTCAAGCCATATTTTATCGTATTCTGATAGTTTTTACTTCCAAAATACATCGATGCAATTTTTAGATAAAGGATTAATAAATGATGTTCATCAACTTTATCACGAAATTTTTCCATTTTCAATTCCAGTTCAGGAATCAGTTTTGTGCCTTTGAAAAAATCTCCTTTGATGAAATAGAGATTCATTAAAGTATTATAATAATTAAGGAAAATCAAGGATTGTGAATTCTCGTTGTGAACAAAAATCTCAGATTTTACCACATTATTGAATTTCTCAAAACTCTTTTCAATTCCTCTGATACTACCATAAATAAACAAAATCTTGAACAGATAAGTATTTCCTTTGATGTACCAAACGGGATGACTTTTTATCATTTCCGGATTCTGATGAAACAATTCTACCCATTGATAAGCGTATTTCAAAGTGTATTTATAATCCTGCAAAAGCTGATTTTTCCAGACGTGTGCTTTGTAATACCAGAGTTTCTCCGTGAAATTCAGTTTTTTAAGGTCGATTTTTGTGACTTTCTTATCAAAGAAATCAATGATTTTTTCTCGGTCTTCATCGTTTTTGATGTAGCCGTGCGTCAGCATTTCGCTGTATAATTTCAAGGACAGATTAGAAAGTCTGGTTGCATATCTGTTTTGCTGGCTTATTTCGCTGGATTGTCGGATAAGTTCGTCTGCTCGTCCATCGATACTTCGAGTAATGAATTGAGATTCAATTACTTTTTCAAGTTCGATAATTTCCGAAGCAATTGTTTTTTCATCCAATTCCAGAGCCGATTGTTTGGCTTTATCCAAGATTTTCAAAGCTTGTTTATGTAACCCTTTTTGATAAAGAATATTAGCAAAATCAAGCTGTTCACGAAGTTGCATTCTATTATTCTGATGACTTGGATTGAGTCTCAGACTTACTAAAATCTGCTTGTAAAGATGCGCTTTCAGATTCGAAAGTTGTTGTTTCGAGGATATTTTTTTCTCAAGAATAATTTCCTCATTGTATTCTTTCATTTTGTCCAATTCAGAAAAAAGCAGAAGAAATTTTGCATCGACATTAATCCCGAGACGATTAACATATAGCTTAAATTGTCTCTTTTCCGAGGTCGAAAGTGACTTAATAAGGACAAATAAAAAATCTTTCTGTAATTCTGACATTGTAAAAATTAAATATTTAAATATCTGATAATTAATTTTTTATAAATTATTTTAAGCAAATCGAATATTGTATTTTTTGAAGCATCTCCATTATAAACAATAAATCAAATTCTACTTTTGAACATCAAAATTAGATAAAAACTCTATTATGAATCCTGAAAAAATTGAAATTTTTGATACGACACTAAGAGATGGGGAACAAGTCCCGGGATGTAAACTGAATACGGAACAAAAATTAGTTATCGCAGAGAAACTCGATTTTTTAGGTGTTGATATTATAGAAGCAGGTTTTCCGATTTCCAGTCCCGGCGATTTCCAGTCGGTTCAGGAGATTTCGAAAATCGTAAAAAATGCCAAAGTTTGCGGATTGACAAGAGCGAATAAAAAAGATATAGAAGTTGCAGCGGAAGCTTTAAAATATGCAAAAAGACCAAGAATCCATACAGGAATCGGGACTTCGGATTCTCATATTAAATTCAAATTTAATTCTACAAGAGAAGAGGTTTTGGAACGCGCTGTTGAAGCAGTAAAATATGCGAGAAATTTTGTAGATGATGTTGAATTTTATGCGGAAGATGCAGGAAGAACCGATAACGATTTCCTGGCGAAAGTCTGTGAAGAAGTCATAAAAGCCGGGGCAACTGTTCTCAATATTCCCGACACAACGGGTTATTGTCTGCCGGAAGAATATGGAGGAAAAATAAAATACCTGAGAGATAATGTAAAAGATATCGACAAAGCGATTTTGTCCTGCCATTGTCACAACGATTTGGGAATGGCAACGGCAAACTCAATTTCCGGAATTATCAACGGCGCTAGACAAATCGAATGTACAATCAACGGACTTGGTGAACGTGCCGGAAATACGGCTTTGGAAGAAGTGGTGATGATTATCAAACAACATCCTGACCTTAATTTCTTCACTGATATCAATTCCAAAATGCTGAACGAAATGAGTTATCTCGTTTCAGACTTGATGGGAATGCCGGTTCAGCCAAACAAGGCAATTGTTGGTGCGAATGCTTTTGCGCATAGTTCAGGAATTCATCAGGATGGCGTCATCAAAAACAGAGAAACTTACGAGATTATCGACCCAAGAGAAGTCGGAATCAATGAATCTTCAATTGTGCTTACGGCGAGAAGTGGACGTTCTGCTTTGGCTTATCGATTCAAAAATATTGGTTTTGATGTGACAAAAGTAGAATTAGACTTTTTATATCAGGAGTTTTTGAAAATTGCGGATACTAAGAAAGAAGTTAATAATGATGATTTAAGCTATATGATTAAATCATTTAATCAAAAAATTGGATAGAAATAAAATGAGCCAAAGCAAAACATTATTTGATAAAGTCTGGGATGCGCACGTTGTAGAAACCGTTCCGGATGGACCTCAGGTGATTTATATAGACAAACATTTGATTCACGAAGTAACTAGTCCGCAGGCTTTTGCAGAATTGGAAGCGAGAGGTTTAGAAATTTTTCGCCCAAATCAGATTGTTGCTACAGCAGACCACAACGTTCCAACTTTGGGACAAGAATTGCCTATCAAAGACGAATTGTCTAGAACACAAGTTCAGCAATTGACAGAAAATTGCAAAAAAAACAACATCGAATTATACGGACTTGGACATCAATATCAAGGGATTGTTCACATCATTGCACCAGAATTGGGAATCACACAACCGGGAATGAGCATTGTCTGTGGTGATAGTCACACTTCTACACACGGTGCTTTTGGTGCGATTGCATTTGGGATTGGAACAAGTCAGGTTGCGCAGGTTTTTGCGAGCCAATGTTTGCTGATGAACAAGCCAAAATCTATGCGGGTTTCCGTGAATGGAAAACTGAATAAAGATGTTCAGGCAAAAGATGTGATTCTTTACATTATTTCAAAAATCGGGACTGATGCAGGAACCGGATATTTCTGTGAATATGCAGGAAATGTCTTCGAGGAAATGTCGATGGAAGGGCGAATGACAGTCTGCAATATGAGTATTGAAATGGGAGCGAGAGGTGGAATGATTGCACCGGACGAAACTACTTTCAATTATGTTAAAGATAAAGAATTTGCACCAAAAACAGAAGAATGGAATGAGAAATTAGAATATTGGAAAACTTTGAAATCCGATTCTGATGCTGTTTTTGATAAAGAATTCGAATTCTCAGCAGAAGATATCAGGCCGATGATTACTTACGGAACCAATCCAGGAATGGGAATTTCCATCGATTCTAAAATTCCAACTGCTCAAAACGAATCAGAAGAAAAAGCCCTGAAATATATGGGATTGAATGCTGGACAATCAACTTCGGACATTAAAGTGAATTATGTTTTTATCGGAAGCTGTACCAATGCAAGAATTGAGGATTTCCGTTCTGCCGCAGATTATGTGAAAGGAAAACATAAAGCTGAAAATATTGTCGCGTGGCTGGTTCCGGGTTCGCAACAAGTAGCAAAACAAATTTATGACGAAGGATTGGATAAAGTATTTAATGATGCCGGTTTCCAAATCCGTCAGCCGGGATGTTCCGCTTGTCTGGCAATGAATGAAGATAAAATCCCAGAAGGTGAATATTGCGTTTCCACTTCCAACAGAAACTTCGAAGGTCGACAAGGACAAGGTGCAAGAACACTTTTGGCAAGTCCATTAACTGCTGCGAAAGTAGCTGTGGAAGGTAGAATCCCTGTTTTGGAATATTAATATTTTGATTTAGAAAGATGCAAAAATTAGTTTTAATCAATTCTCAGGCTGTTCCATTGCCGAGTGAAAATATAGATACAGACCAGATAATTCCGGCGCGTTTCCTGAAAAGTATCAGCAAAGAAGGTTTCGGTGAAAATCTTTTCAGAGACTGGCGATATAATGTTCATACTAATGAACCGAATGCTGATTTCGTTTTAAATAATTCTAAATATTCCGGCGAAATCTTGGTTGCAGGAAATAATTTTGGATGTGGAAGTAGTCGTGAACACGCTGCTTGGGCATTGACAGATTATGGTTTCAAAGTCGTTGTTTCAAGTTATTTTGCAGATATTTTCAAAGGAAATGCACTCAACAATGGACTGCTTCCTGTGAAAGTTTCGGAAGAATATCTTGAAGATTTAATAGAAACAATTACTCAAAATCCATCAACTCAAATTACTGTCGATGTAGAAAAACAAACTATCTCTTTCAATGGGAAAACAGAAAATTTTGAGTTGGATTCCTATAAAAAAATATGCCTGATGAACGGCTATGACGATATTGATTTTTTAACCAGTAAAAAAGACGCTATAAAGTTATTTGAACAAAAAACACAAAAAGTTTATGAGCAAGAATTATAAAATTGCAGTTTTGCCGGGTGATGGCATCGGTCCTGAAGTTACTAATGAAAGTGTAAAAATATTGAAAGTAATCGGGGAGGTTTTTCAATATAATTTCGAATTTGATTATGGTGTGATGGGAGCGGAAGCTATTTATCAGACAGGAAATCCTCTGCCTGATGAAACTTTGGAATTATGCAAAAATTCTGATGCGGTTTTGTTTGGTGCAATCGGCGACCCGGCTTTTGATAATAATCCAGATGCGAAAGTTCGTCCTGAACAAGGTTTGTTGAAACTGAGAAAAGAATTGGGATTGTTTGCGAACATCAGACCAATCAAAACTTACGATTCATTGCTTAAAAAAAGTCCGCTAAAAAGAGAAATCCTCGAAGGAACTGATATCCAAATCTATCGTGAGTTGATTAGCGGGATTTATTTCGGGGAAAAATTTACAGATGAAGATGGCGAATATGCTTATGATGTTTGCAAATATTCCAAAGATGAAATTGTGAAGATTGCACATTTGGCGTTTCAAGATGCGCAAAAAAGAAATAAAAAACTGACCTTAATCGACAAAGCCAACGTTCTAGACACATCCAGACTTTGGAGAAAAATCGTGAAAGAGATTGCTTCGGAATATCCTGATGTTACTTTGGATTTTATGTTTGTTGATAATGCCGCTATGCAGATGATTCTTAACCCAAAGCAATTCGATGTGATTTTGACAGAAAATATGTTCGGCGATATTATTTCGGATGAAGCTAGTGTAATCGGCGGTTCCATAGGTTTGTTGCCTTCTGCTTCGATTGGTGAAAATAACGGACTTTTTGAACCAATCCACGGTTCTTATCCTCAAGCCAAAGGAAAAGGAATCGCAAACCCAATTGCTTCAATTTTGAGCGCGGCAATGTTGTTGGATTATTTAAATTTAAATCAAGCAGCAGAAAAATTGCGTCAAAGTGTAGAACACGCTATCGAAAGCAAATTTGTAACAGTAGATTTGAATGCTGAACAAAATTACTCGACATCAGAAGTTGGAGATTTCATTGCAGATTATATTCATTTCTCAGAGAAATCTTATTATAATTACGAAAATATACAATTGGGTAAATCCACAATTGTTTGATGATGAAATAAAATCAAAGAAAAGAGCCGAAAAATTCGGCTCTTTTGAAAAGTGTAAAGTTATATCAGGATGTGATTGGTTTTAATCTTTTCTACCTTGTGAATCCATCTCGTCAGACATTCCTTTTTCCGGTCTGTAGGCTTCGCTTCTGTTATCTGTGAAATACAAGTCGTTTTTAGCTTTAGCTATGATTCTTGCTCTTGTAGATTTTGAGATTGGATATTCTTTGTGAGTGTCTGGGTATTTTTCTGCAAGATATCCTCTTGTTTTTTCTTCCACATCTATTGCGCCATTGTCGTCAAGTATTGCTTTTGCGGCATTGGCATCTTCTTCTGTTTCAGTGTAAACCGTGATGGTGTTGCTGTTGATACTTGCGTATTGGTAACGGTCAGTTTCTACTTCATTTCGATCAAAAAGCCAATCGAAAAAGCTTTGCTCTTTTTTAGGTTCAATCTTTTCAAGTGCTTCAACTTCAGAATTGGTTAATGAATATTCATACAGACCTGCTTCTTCCAATTTGGTGATGACGTTCCTGCTTTCTGCTTCGTTGGGGAAAATCCCGATGATTGTGTAAGGCATAATAATATTTTTTGGTGTTAAACATATTTGTCTTCAATCAAACAAAAATTGTGGCAGAAAAGTAAATCAGTCGCATTTTAACAAATTTTTAATAATTATAAATTTATATGATTCAGCAATTGACAGTATAAAAAAGCCTTCCAGACAAATTAGAAGGCTCAGTTAACCCTAGAAATCATTATGTGGAAATGATTCGTTTTTAATTTAACTAATTTTAAAACCCAATCCGTCGGGTACATCTGCAATCCAATTTTCGTGAAGATGATGTCTCCTGTTGTTGGTGAAAAAAAGGTTGTTTCTTGCCTTGGAGATGATTTTTGCATTTTTACTTTCAGAAATCACATATTCCCGAGGAGAGACGGAGTAATTTTCAGTCATATAATCCTGAGTTTTTTCTTCAACATTCACTGCGCCATTATTGTCTAGGATATCTTTCACGATGTGGGCATCCTGTTCCGTTTTCAGATGAACGGTTATCGTGTTCTGATCTATACTTGCGTATTCGAAACGGGCTCTGTCCAGATGGTCTTCATCAAATAACCAATTCCAAAACCCATTTTTCTTCTCAATGTCTACATTTTGAGAAATTTCCTCGTCCGAATGAGAAATATTGTAGTCATTGTAACCTGCGTTTTCCAATTTTAAAAGGACCTTGTCAACTTCCAGCTGAGTGGGGAAAAGCCCTACAACAATATATGACATAGCTGTAAATTTTTGGTGAAACGAAATTTTAAAGAACACAGAGAAATCAAGATTGCTTATCTTCTGATTTCGATATTAAATATACATTAATTTTATTAAACAATTTCATTTTCATTGAAATTATTGTGAAATGAGAACTAAACAACTGTTTCTCTTCCTGTACTTTATTGTTTAGTTAATAAAAAATCCTTTCAAAATTTTGAAAGGATATGATAATGTTTTTCTTTGAAAACTTATTTTTCCGTGTTATCTGTTTTTCCGTCTTTGTTGATTTTAGAACCTTTGTCGATATCTTGTTTATCAATATCTGGCGGATTCTTTTTGTCAGATGCGGCAGGAATATTTTTGAAATCTTCATTCTGCTTTTTATTCTCAGCAGAATTGTTGTTTTCGGTTTTTTTATTAGGATTCATAACGGTAAATTTTATAATTCGGTGGAAGGAAACGTATTTGTTTTGTCTTCTATCGAATAATGCAAGGCTTTTGCCAAAACAAAAATTTCGTTAAGATTTTCTTTCAGTTGTTTTTTACTTTGTTCTTTTAGTTGATTTTGATTCACGCTTTTTGCCATATTTTTCTTGGCAGATTCCATAATGCTGTTGATGTCGCTTTGCTTGAATCTATTAACCGCATAATCATCCATAAAATGGATTTTCACATCCGGAAAAATCTCGATTTCTGGTTGAGGTAATTCGTTGATGATTACTTTTTTCTTAATGGTATCAACATCAATTTTCATTCTTTTTAAATCGTAAGAAACCTGAGCTTTTGCAGTCGTGTAAAGAACCATTTCTCTTGGCAGAATATCAAATCCTGCTACTGTCGCCGCTGAACTTTTATGCGTTTGAAAACTGGAAAAATCCTGTTCTAAGACCACCATTTTGTTCATTTTCTGGATTTGGTTCGTAATCAGATAATAATCTTGATTAACCAGAGCCGCATCGTCTTTTTTGTTGCAGCTTCTCCACGATAGGAAAATAAAAACCGTGAGAATAATTCCGAAAATAAAAGAAAGTAAACCTGTATATTTAATCATTGATTTAGAATTTATCAGCAGTGTTTAAACTTGCTAAAAGACAATTCGACAAGCTCAGTTACATCTTTAATAATAAAAATTATTGTCAGTCTGAGGCTCTCGAAAACTTTTTAAACTATTTAAACAAACCTGAATTATTATCTTTTTTCAGAATATTAAGCAAATCTCTTTCCAAATATCCTGTTTCCGGCATTTCTGTAATTCTCCCGATTTCTTTACCATATTTTTTGACAATAATTGTCGGAACACGAGTAATGTTGTAAAGTCCTTCTTCTCCGGATGGCGATTCTTTTTTTCGATTGACTGCGATGATTTGCATTTTGCCGATATTGTATTTCAACGCGTCCAAAATTTTTATCAATCTCGGAAATTCTCTGTGGCTGTCTTCGCACCAGCTTCCTACAAAGACAACCAGACTGTAAGAATTAAGTTTTTCTTTTTTTAATTCTGCCAAACTCGATTGGTCAATTTGATAACGATTGTACTCCTCATCAAACCAAGTTTTGAAAGGTTCTTTTCGGAATTGGTCAAGCGTCTGAGTTCCAAGCAGCATTTTACCGTCATTTTTGGATTCTACTTCTCGGTTGACAATCACTCTTTCTGCACAAGAATTAATCGTCGTTAATGCAATTATTCCTAATAAAATCGAAATTTTTTTCATCTTGAGTTTTTTTATTTTAATAAGGAAGCGATGTCCGCTGCAGAATAATATTTGTTCTTCAGAACCTTGTTGTCTGCAACCCTGTGAACATTGTATTTGTTGCCGGATTTTTCGTAATAAGCATCGGTTCCTTTAGCTTTGTAGAATTCTACCGTTTCCTGCGCCTGAACTTCGTTATCACAAGCTTTGGACATGTTAGAACGCTGAACTTCATTGAATAATTCCACGAATTTCTCTCCCAAACCGAATTCCAAAACTGCACCGCTCAAAACATACTGCAAATCGCAAAGTGCATCTGCCACTTCCACAAGGTCATTATCTTCAATTGCTTTTTTCAATTCATCCAATTCCTCTTGTAAAAGGCTGACTCTCAAAGCTGCACGTTCTTTTGAAGGAATTTGAGGTGTGTCAAGAATTGGAGCGTTGAAGGTTTTGTGAAATTCGGCTACCTGATTCAGGCTATCTAATTTTTCCATTATTTTTCTAAAATTTTAACAAATATAAAAAATGCCGTCCAAGGAGACAGCATTTATAAAACTTTAATATTTTAATTTTTGATTCTAATCGCAAATATCCCTTCCGATTACCAATCTCTGGATTTCAGAAGTTCCTTCGCCAATCGTACACAATTTAGAATCTCTGTAGAATTTTTCAACTGGGAAATCTTTCGTGTAACCGTAACCACCGAAGATTTGAACTGCATTGTTTGAAATTCTTACACAAGCTTCAGAAGCGTATAATTTTGCCATTGCACCTTCGCGCGTCATTTTTTGCTTAGCATTTTTCAGGTCAGATGCTCTTCTGATTAACAATTCTGAAGCATCAATTTCTGTTGCCATATCAGCCAGCATAAAGTTAACCGCCTGGAAACTTGAAATCGATTTTCCGAACTGATGTCTTTCCTGTGCATATTTAAGAGCGGCTTTGTAAGCACCTCTCGCAATTCCTAAACTCAATGCAGCGATAGAAATACGACCGCCATCTAGGATTTTCATTGCCTGTTTGAAACCGCTTCCAACTTCTCCCAGTCTGTGAGAATCCGGAACACGAATATTATCGAAAATCAATTCAGCGGTTTCAGAAGCGCGCATTCCTAATTTATTTTCCTTTTTCCCTGAGGTGAAACCAGCCATTCCTTTTTCCAAGACAAACGCTGTGGAATTATTTTTTGCGCCTTTTTCTCCCGTTCTTGTCATTACAACTGCAATATCTCCGGAAATAGCGTGTGTGATAAAGTTTTTTGCACCGTTGATAATCCAATCGTCGCCGTCTTTTACAGCTGTTGTGGACATTCCGCCAGAGTCAGAACCTGTGTTGTGTTCAGTCAATCCCCAAGCGCCGATAACTTTTCCGGATGCTAATTGAGGCAACCATTTTCTTCTCTGCTCTTCATTCCCGAATTCATAAATGTGATTCGTACAAAGTGAATTATGGGCAGCAACAGATAATCCAATCGATGGGTCAACCTGAGAAATCTCGTCCAAAATGGTCACATATTCCTGATAACCAAGACCGGAACCGCCATATTCCTCAGGAATTACAATTCCCATAAAACCTAACTCTCCCAATTGATGAAACAATTCTACAGGAAAAGTCTGGCTCTCGTCCCAATCCATAATGTTTGGGCGAATATTTTTTTCAGCGAAATCTTTGGCCGTTTCGGCTATCATTTTTAAGTTATCCATTGTGTCGGAATTCATATTTTTATCTTTGCTGCCAAATATAGAAAAATTAGGCTAAGGACAATTTTTTTTTAAAATTTGTTTTTTCTTCTGCAAGAATCAAGGTTTTCATTATTTTAGCATAGAAATTTTCATCAATGAATCCAAAACTGAAAACCCTGTTTTTCTTTCTCATCGGAGCGTTTGCCGGAATATTGACAATGTATCTGATTTCGAATTATAAAATTGAGAAGAGAAATGAAATCCCGACGGAAGCTGGAAGTCAGAAGCCTGATGTTGTTCAATCTGAGACTAAATTCGATACCGAAAAACCTTCTGAAGGAAGTTCAATAGAAGAGTTGACGAATGAAACAAAAGTTATTTCTTATGTCAAGTCAAATCATAAATTGCCGGATTATTATATTACAAAATCCGAAGCCAAAAGTAAAGGCTGGAATCCTTCCAAGGGAAATCTTTGTGATGTTTTGGCTGGAGTAGCAATTGGCGGAGATAAATTCAGCAATCGTGAAAAACAATTGCCAAAAGGCGAACAATATTACGAAGCGGATGTGAATTATAATTGCGGAAACCGAGGCGCAGACCGAATTGTCTTTACTAAAAACGGCGATGTGTGGCTCACGAAAAATCATTATAAATCGTTTGAGAAACAATAATTTAGAAAAATGAAAGAAATATATATAGATTTCGTCAACATTGGCGATTACGAAGATTTTTATGAACAACTGAAATCGAAATTAGAATTACCGGAACATTTTGGAGATAATCTGGATGCATTGTTTGATGTGATTTCAGGAGGATTAGAAATGCCACTTCATCTGGAATTTGTGAATATGAGCGTTGACCAATTGGAATTATTTGAGGACCTTCTGACAACTTTGGAAGACGCGGAAGATGAGGTAGAGGATTTTACATTTACTTATTATCTGGAACAATACGAAGATGAAGAATAATATCAGAAAAGTAACTCAAGAGGATTTGGTTCAGCTTTCACAATTGTTTGATGAATACAGAATGTTCTATCACAAAACATCTGATTTATCCGGCGCTCAACAATTTTTATCTGAAAGATTGGAGAAAAACGATTCTGAGATTTTTGTTGCAGAAGATGAAGGAAAGTTGGTTGGATTCACACAATTGTATCCGATTTTTTCATCAACAAGAATGAAACGTTATTGGTTATTGAATGACCTTTACGTTAATTCAAATTTCCGTGGAAAAGGGTTTTCTAAAGCTTTAATAGAAAGTGCGAAAGAGCTTTGCAGAACTTCCAATTCCTGTGGAATGTATCTGGAAACTGGAAAAGAAAATATGATTGGGAATCAATTGTATCCAAGCGCAGGCTTCAAAAAATATGATGAGGTCAATTTTTATGAGTGGGAAGTGGAGTTATAATTAACAATTAATAATTAACAATTAAAAATGACCGATTTCAAAAAATATATACAGCGCTATCTGGATTTGGTTCCTTCTGAGCAATGGATTGAAGAATTGAAAATTGCTTCGGATGAAACTTTACAAATCTATGAATCACTATCCGAGGAACAAGGCAATTACGCTTATGCAGAAGGAAAATGGAGTTTGAAAACATTGTTGCAACATCTTATCGATACAGAAAAAGTCTTTGCTTACCGAGCTTTGAGATTTTCCAGAAAAGACCAATCTTTGGTTTCCGGATTTGATGAAGAAGCTTGGGCAGATCATTCTTATGCGGATAGCCGAACTTTGAAAAGTTTGATTAAAGAATTTAAATTGACCAGAAAATTATCCGTCAAGTTCTTTAGAAATCTTCCAGAAGAAGCGCTTCAATTGATTGGAATTGTAAATGGAAATGACATCAAAGTGGAAACCATTGGAAAATTAACCGTTGGTCATAATATTCATCATTTGAATATTATTAAGGAAAGGTATTTGCCGAATCTTTGAGTTTGAGAGTGTTAGTGTTAAGGAGTTACTCGCAAATTCTCCGACACTCAAACTTTCCAACCTATTTCTTCCCCATCAAATACTTCCTCCCAGGAATAAAAAGCAACAAAGCTCCAATCACAAAAAGACAAAGTCGGGAAAGAAAATCGCCACTTTTGGTGTAGAATGTTTCTTTGTCAATCAATTTGACTTTTGCGGTTAAAGCACCTTTTGCACCGTAAGGTAATTCATCTACAATATCGCCTCGGGAATTGATGTGGGCGCTGGTTCCGCTGTTTGCTGCTCTTGCAATTTCGCGTCTGGTTTCTATCGCACGAAGTTTTGCATAGACCAACAATTGCTTATGACCTTGAGAATATCCCCACCACGAGTCGTTGGTCACAATTGTTAAAAGATTAGCACCTTTTTTCACATAACCGGTCACAAATTCTCCATATATACTTTCGTAGCAAATGATGGGTGCAATCACAGATTGGTTGTAAGGATTAGCGAAGACTTTTCTTTCGTTGGAAATTCCAAGAGAACGAGTTGTACCACCTAAATCCAGCATTACATCTCCTAAAATTGGTTTAAAGAAATTGATATATGGAAAAATCTCAACACCAGGAACCAGCATTGCTTTATGGTAAACTTCTGGTTGTTGATTCGGAATAATTTGTATTGCCGAATTATATTCATCCACCCAAATACCTTGTCTGTCAAGATAACTCGCTGTTGATGGTTTTTTTTCGTCTTCTTTATAAACATAATAACTGGAAATCCCGCCAGAGAAAATAGATTTCGGATGTTGAGAAAGAAAAGTTTTGATATTATTAATCAACAAACTGTTGTTAAATCCTCTTTCACTAATAGAACCTGGACCAGGAAGTGATGTTTCAGGAGAAAGATATAAATCGATTTTTGATTTTTTATCGTTCTGTAAAACCGAATTTTCTGTGGCTAATTTCAATAAATCACTTTCAATCGTCAAACTGTCTTTTTGATATTTTTCAGTATAAGGGTCTAATGCTGGTTGAAGCATTGTGACGTTGATTGAACCAACAGTTTCTGGCGTATAATTATAATATTTAACCAAAGAAATAACCATCGGTAAAATAATACAACCGGCTGTCATCAATACATTTTTGATTAATGATTTTCTGATTCTGCCTGCTTCCCAAATTCTTATCGTATAAAATGCCAGAACATTACAAATCAGAATCCAGAAACTTCCGCCAGTTGCACCCAAAGTGTCGTACCATTGAATAAATTGATGATATTCAGCGAAAACATTTCCGAGATTCAGCCAAGGCCAGGTGAATTCCCAAACAAGATGAAGCTTTTCAAAAGCCATCCAAATAGCTACAAAAAATACCAAACCGAAATACGTTCCTTGACTTTTTTTATAGATGTGATAAAACACAAAAACCAAAGCCATAAAAAATGAATTGGTCAATACTGGAAACAGAACAGCTAAAAGAGATTTGCTGCCATCAGGTAATTGCGAGTTGTAAAGCCAACCCGTCGTAACCCAATTCCAAATCAAAAATGTGAGATAAGAATAACAAAAAACCGCTAATTTTTTCTTTTTGATATTGCTGAATTTTGCAATGTTGTGTTCCATCATCAGAAGCGGAACCCAAGCAAAAAATATAAAAAACGGAATCCCATAAGTCGGCCAAGAAATGGCTAACAAAACTCCGGAAATTAAAGCCAGTAAAAGGTTTTTCATTGTATTACTTTAGCATTTAGTTTGTCATTCCGTAGGAATCTCTGTGGTTTAGATTCCTACGAAATAACAAATATTATGTTGTATTTTAAGAGAACATCTTCTTCCTCAAGAAATAAAATACTGCTCCTAAAGCACCAATAATTCCCAAAGGTAAAAGAAGATTAAACCATTGCCAATCAGATTTTTCAACATCAATTCTTTGTCTGTCGAGTAGTCGGACTTCGATGGTTCTGTCGCGCAGTTCCATCATATTGCTGTCGTCCAGAAGATAATCCAAAGCATTTCTCAGAAATTGTGCATTGCCATAATGTTCTTTGGTTAGCAAATCTTCGCCCAAAGGAAGCGGTTCGCCTTTCCACATTTGGTTTCTGGCGATATCGCCATCGGCAATTACGAGCATTTTGTTTTCCGGACTTTGAGCTTTAAATCCTGGGTAAGAATTCTTCTCACTTCTTGTCGCATAAGCGGATTTGAATTTCCCTTCCAATGCTACCGCGAAAATCTTCGGTGGAGTAGGACGTTCCATTTCGCCGATGCTGTCCGTTCTTACAATTTCAGAAAGTGCAACATAATTCGGAACGGTTTTGCTGGTTGTTCTTTCGCTGGATTCAAAGAGAACTCTGGTTTTGATATTTGGTCTTCCCAATGTATCAATCGAAGTTGGAAATTCAAATTTTACAGGATTGATATTTTTGGTAATAGGATTTTTGGTTTCAGCAATTCCTAAAGGGAAATAAGGCCAAAGAAAACTGCTGTATTGTGGATTACCTGCAACTTCTCCCGAAACAATTCTTACCAACGCTGATTTTTTCATATCCTTGGTCAAAGCCGGATTAATTCTTAGTCCATAATTGAACATAAAATCAGTCAGATTCAGGTCCAGTGGATATGCCATTATCTTCTTGGCTTGTAAAAGCGTATCCATTTCGGCATTGACTGCATCAATCATCCAAAGTGTTTTTCCGCCATTCATAATGTATTGGTCTAGAATCACTTTTTCGTTATCGGTAAAAGCTTTTCTTGGTTTCGCAATGACTAGAGCGTCCATTTGTTTCAGTTTTGGAACATCCGCCAAAGACAATTCGGTTTTGTTTTCAGGGATGATGGGCCCAATGTTGTAATTTTCCATTGCCAAATCCAAAAACCCACGGAACTCATCCGGACCCAATTCCTGTTGATTGACTAAGAAGCCAATGTTCTTCGCTGTTTCTTCCGTCATTCCTTTGATAGTGGAAGCAAAAGTATATTCCAGGTTTTCTATCGATTTGTTCAATTGAGTCGCCGCATCAATTCCGGATTGCTGAACAATCAATGGCACCGAAGTTCCGTAGCCATTATATTTGATGGCAGCGTATGGAAACATCACGATTTCGGAGATTTTTCCATCCTTCATATCCGGAAGTATTGAAGGTTGCATTCCCATTCCTTTCAAAGTGTCCTGCGGGATTTTCTCTGCAATCGGGTCACGGAATTTGTAATCGATTTTCGAATTGATTTTCCGGAACTCGTCCAGCATAAATTTGGTTTCATTCGAAAGTTGCTTAAAAGAAGCCGGAAAATCGCCTTCCAGATAAACCTCAATCGTCATCGGTTTCTTCACATTTTCCAAAACTTTGATAGTCGATTCCGAAAGTGTGTAGCGTTTTTCCGCTGTCAAATCGAAACGTTTATAAATGATGCCGCTCATCCCGATAATCAGAAGAACAACTATTATAATGAGTGTAATTTTATTTTTTTTATTCATTTTTCTATTAGAATGAATTTTTATAATTTAAATTTTTAGTGCAGCTTAATCCGCCTTCCGCTCCCAATCTTTTCACTCCACTACGTTGCGTAAAAAGGATTTCCGCTCAAGTCGGGCTGCTGCAATTCAACGTTCCAATTAGAAGTCTTCATCTTTTTTCTTGAATCTTTTCCTTATTTCTTTTTCCAGACAAACCAACTCGCCAATCCCAATCCTAAAAATATCACGAAAAGGAAATAACAGACATCCCTGGTGTCAATTTGACCTCTTGTAAAAGCCAAAAAGTGTTGATAAAATCCGATATTTTGCAAAATATAATCTGCGCCACCCATTAATTTGTAACTCGCCAATTGCTCAATCCCGAAATAGAGAATGAAACAAAGGAAAACACCCAAGAGATAAGCCATAATTTGGTTTGATGACAACGAAGATGCTAAAATTCCGACTGCGGAAAAAGCGGCAATCAAAATCGTCAAACCGATATAACTTCCGAAAGTCATACTTCCATCGATATTACCTTCCGGAACGCCTAAAACATAAACCGTATAATAATAAACTAAGCTTGGCAGCAAGCATAAAATGCCAACCAGCCAAACGGAAAGAAATTTCCCGCCAACGATTTCGGTAATTTTCACCGGCTGAGAAAACAGCCAAAATAAGGTTCCGGATTGTTCTTCCTCAGCCAAAGTTCTCATACTGATGGCTGGAATGATAAACATAAAAAGCCAAGGTGAAAGCACAAAGAAACTTTGCAAGGTTGCACTTCCAATCTCGAAAATATTAAAATTGTTCTCGAAGAAGAACAGGAATAATGCGGAAATAATACTGAAAGCAGCCATGATGATCCACGCGCTCCAGTTTCCGAAAAAATTCCAAAGTTCTTTTTTGAATATTGCTATCATAATTTAGTTGTCGGTTGATGGTTTGTAGTTGATAGTTTTTATTTTTTCTTGTTTTTGTTCACCAGTTTTACAATCGAAGTTATCATAATAATGATTCCGAAAAATCCAAGTAATAACTGCCACCAATATTGTATAACGGAATATTTGAGAATTACTGTAAAAACAACTGCGAATAAAATAAAGGTTGCAATCTCGTTGAACTGTCGAAGCTTGATATTCGGAATTTGAAGAGTGTTTCCGTTGAGGTTTTTCAGCTCTTTAACTCTCTTCCAACACCAGAAATGATAAATCCCGAGCCCGACTAGAAATGTCAATTTCAGATGAAACCAAGGTGTTTTCATTAATCCAGAATTCAGATAAATCATCGTCAATCCGCTTAGCAACATCAGAATTCCAGCAGGAACAGTGATGATATTCCAGAGTCTGACGGCCATAAAACTATATTGATTGCGGAGAATCTGTTGTTTTACCTCATCAAACTCATCGGTATCTTTATAATAGACAAACAACCTCACGAGATAGAAAATCCCGGCAAAATAGCTTACCATAAAAATAATGTGAATAGCCTTTATAATTGTATAAAGCATTGAAGCAATATTTTTTGCAAAGATACTTTTTATTGGTTGAAGTGAAAACAAAGAATTGCGATGATTGTTTTTGATAAATTGATATTGTAATTGTGTTTTTTAAATTGATGTTTTAATTAAAATGTTTATTTTAGTGCGAAATAAATAAAATTTAGTATGAAGAAAAAATTACAATTGCTTATGTTCTTACTTCTCGGTATCATGGGCTTTGCTCAAACATTGAGACCCGTTGCCAAAGAGGTGAATGATTTTCATTCTAAAAAAGTAGCTTTTCAAGCGGTCAGCCTTTTTAGTTTGGATAATAGTGGGAAACAGATCGCTTACCAGCAGGCTGCCAGAGATGCAAGAGTTTTGAGGATGGACAAAAATAAACTGTCAAATATCTTATCAAAAAGACCAGAAGCAATGGAATTCACTTTTCCTTTTGAGGATAGAGAATTGGTTGTGGAAATGGTAAAAGTTGATATTTATTCTCCAGATTTCAGAGTAGAAACCAATAAAAAGAAAGTCACGGATTATAGAAAAGGAGTGTTCTATAGAGGGATTATCAAAGGAGACAATAAATCGGTGGTTGCCTTTAGCTTCTTTGATAATGATGTAATAGGTGTGGCTTCTGCGCCTAATATTGGAAATGTAACATTAGGAAAAGCGGTGAGCTCAGAGGATTTTGTGGTTTATAATGATCAAAAACTGACGGGAGCCAATCCTTTCATTTGTTCAGCAGATGAATTGATGGAGAATGAAAAGCAAAAAGTTAAATTCGATCCAAAAGCTTCTAAAGCTCCACAGATGACCAATTCTTGTGTAAGAGTTTACTATGAGATTTGTAATCAGCCTTTTCAGCAAAGTGGATCAAATGTTACCAATACCGTTAACTGGATATCAGCAGTTCATAATAACATTAATACCTTGTATGTAAATGATGGCGTGAAAATGTCTCTTAAAACAGTCTACGTTTGGGAAACTGCTGATCCTTACACAGGTACCTATAGCCAGAATCTAGCAGCTTTCAGAACTAACAGACCAACTTTTGATGGAGATCTGGCTCATTTGGTCAATTATCCTTCTACAACAAGTGTAGCTTATCTTAATTCTCTATGCGGTACTTATAGATATGCCTATTCTGGAATTAATATGACCTATAATAATGTTCCAACTTATTCTTGGACCATTATGGCAATGACACACGAAATGGGGCACGCTTTAGGTTCTCCACATACCCATGCATGTGCTTGGAATGGAGATTCTACGCCAATAGATGGTTGTGGAGCACTTGCTGGCTATCCAGAAACTGGCTGTGATGCAATAGGACCAATCCCTAGTCAAGGGGGAACGATTATGAGCTACTGTCATTTGAATTCGGTAGGGATTAATATGTCATTAGGTTTCGGGGAACAACCAGGTGCGTTGATCAGGCAAACTGTAGATTCTAAAGCATGTTTAGGTACAGATTGTATCAATGTTTGTACGATTACCGTTACTTCCTTGGGAGTTAGTAATATTACGAAGACAACTGTTATTGCAACTATTTCTGATGCAACATCTTCCCAATGGAAATATAGAGTCATGAAAATGGACGGTACGGTCGTGAAATCTGGAATTACAACTGTGAAAACCCTGACAATCGACGGTCTTTCTCCCAATACTTTCTACAAAGTAGAGGTGGGGACAGATTGTTCTGGCGCTTACCAAAGAAGTCAAATGATTTTGACGGATGATGATTGGTGCGGCAAAATAATCACAGATTCGGGTGGAGAGAATGCAAATTATACAGATAATGAAAGCTGGACAAAAACATTCTATCCAGACAGTCCTGGTCAAAAAGTTAAGATTACTTTCCAGGAATTTGATTTGGAATCAGGTTATGATTACCTGACAGTAAGAAATGGTCTCCCAACTTCGCCAGCTTTTACTGGGGCTAGTAACATGAGTGGAACAACCATCAGAGGTCCATTTGAATCTACTCATGCAACAGGAGCCATTACGATTACCTTCACTTCAGATGCTGGTGTTACAGCAAAAGGTTTCAAAGCGCAACTCAGCTGTGCAACACTTGGTGTAGAAGATGTTAAGAATTCTAAAGTATCTCTATTACCTAATCCGGTCAAAAATCTATTTACACTTTCCGGAATTTCTAAAATAACTTCAGTTAAAGTGTTCGATACTTCAGGAAAACAGATTAAGGATTTCGGTTCAGATTCCATTTCTAAAAATAGTTACGATGTTTCTAAACTGAAAACAGGTAGCTATGTTGTAATGGTTAAAACAGATACGGAAACAATCAGCAAGAAAATAATTAAAGAATAGGATTATTGTATTAATAGAAAAAATAGCCAAAATCCACTTTTGGCTATTTTTTTTATTATAATATGAGCGAATCTTTGATATTAATTGGGTTAAATGTCGCTTTTTTCATCCTTAATTGAGAAAAAAAACTTATTTTGGTAGGAAAATTATAATAAACATGAAGATAAAACTACAACTTTTTTTCTTTTTGATTGTTGGTTTCATGGGTTTTGGACAAGGTTTAAAACCAATTGCAAAAGAAATCAATGATTATCATTCTAAAAAATCTGTTTTTCAAAAGCTGAGGCTTTTTAGTTTGGATGAAAGTAACAAGCAGATTACTTATCAACAGTCAGCGCGGGATTTGAGGGTTCTTAGGCTGGATAAAAATAAGCTTTCGGGTCTTTTGTCGGAAAGACCTGAGACGATCGAGTTTACTTTTCCTTTTGAAGATAGAGAGTTAGTTTTGGAAATGGTAAAGGTGGATATTTACTCTCCGGAATTTAGAGTTGAAACCAATAAAAAGAAAATCAACGACTATAAGAAAGGTGTTTTCTATCGAGGGATTATCAAAGGTGATAATAGTTCGGTTGTTGCATTCAGTTTTTTTGATAATGATGTTGTTGGTATTGCATCTGCTCTTAATATTGGTAATGTGACATTGGGTAAAGCAAAGAACTCAGAAGATTTTGTGGTGTACAATGATCAAAAGTTGACAGGCACTAATCCTTTCATTTGTGGCGTAGATGAACTGATGGATAATGAAAAACAGAAAATAAACTTTGATCCAAAGACGTCGAAAGCACCAGAAGTAACCAATAACTGTGTGCGAATCTATTATGAAATTTGTAATGCTCCATTTCTGCAAAATGGTTCTGATATTACAAATACTATAAATTGGATATCAGCGGTACACAATAACATCAATACTTTGTATGCGAACGATGGTATTAAAATATCCCTTAAAAAGGTTTATATCTGGGAAACTGCAGATCCATATACTGGAACTTATGATGATAACTTATGGAATTTCAGTATTAATAGAAAATTTTTTGATGGTGACCTTGCTCATTTGGTCAATTATCCTTCTACAACGAGTGTAGCATTCCTTAATTCTTTGTGTGGAAGTTACAATTATGCATATTCAGGAATCAATATTACTTATAATGATATTCCGACATATTCTTGGACAATTGATGCAATGACTCATGAGATGGGACATTCATTAGGTTCGCCCCATACACACAATTGCGCATGGAACGGAAATGGTTCTCCAATAGACTGGTGTGGTCCTACTGCCAGACCTGCTATTATAGTCAGCGAAGGATTATCGTGCACGTCCGATGTACTTCCCACAAATGGCGGGACTATTATGAGCTACTGTCACTTGATGCCAGATATAGGTAAAAATTTTGCAAATGGATTTGGTGATCAGCCTGCTGCATTAATGAGGGAGGTGGTTGATTCAAAATCTTGCCTAATAGCGGATTGTTCCAATGCTTGTACTTCTAGTTCTACTATATTTTCTATAGATAATGTTTTGAAAAATTCTGTATCTATAACTGTTAATACAGCTTTGGCCGATGATGTGAAGCAATGGAGCTACAGGGTCCTTTCATCTGAAGGTAATATTCTTCAATCTGGCAATGCAACAGAAAATTCTTTTGCGATCACAGGACTTTTACCTGGGACTTTTTATAAGATAGAAATTGGTACGAGCTGCTCAGGTAATTATCAGCTATCACAATGGATTTTGACGGATGATATCTGGTGTGGCAAAACAATAACGGATGCCGGAGGTGCGAATGCCAATTATTTTGATAATGAAGTTTGGACCAAAACATTTTATCCGGACCAGGATGGACAAAAAATCAAAATCACTATCCAGGAATTTGATCTTCAGCAGAGTAAAGATTTTCTTAGTGTGAAAAATGGACCAAGTGCTGATTCTCCTGTTTTTCCTGGAGGTAACAACATGACTGGTTCTTTTATAAGAGGTCCTTTTGAATCTACTCATTCCTCCGGTGCTATAACATTGGTCTTCAAAACCGATGGTTCCATAAATAGATCTGGTTTCAAGGCTTTATTGAGTTGTACAACACTTGGTGTAAATGATGTTAATAATGTTAAAGATGTTACATTGTTACCAAATCCCGTGAAAAACCAATTTGCTATTAATAATGTTGGAAAAATTGTTTCGGTTAAAGTTTTCGATAATTCCGGGAAAATAATCAAAGACTTTGATATGACATCAATTTCTAAGAATATATTCGATGTTTCTAAATTGAAAATTGGCAACTACGTTGTTGTTATCAAAACAGCCAAAGAAACGATAAGTAAGAAAATCATTAAAGAATAATATTGTTGAATTAATAAAAAATAGTCAAAATGTATGTTTTGACTATTTTTTTTTGAAAAATTTTAATCAAAATATGTTTTTATCATACATTGATTTGATTTTAAAATGAACAAAAGCCAAAACTGATTGAAAATTTCAATTGATATAAAATTGTTAAAATTTTGATTCTGAAGCTGATTTTGAAAAAAAAACCTTTTTTTTGTACGATAAATTTAATTGTATTAAAATATGAAGAAAATTCTACAGCTACTATTTTCAATGTGTCTTTTGGGATTTGGAACCGCACAGGGGCTAAAACCTATAGCACAGAAAGTAGCAGATCAAAAGATGGCAAAAAGAAATTTTGTCAAGTTCAGCCCTTTTACCAAAGATGTGGCGTCTAGGAATGAAGCGGTTTACAAAAATGAAGCAGATGGAGTGGCGATAATGCAGCTGAAATCTACCGAACTGCAAAAAATAGTAAGCGAAAGACCACAGGCAATGGAGCTTAGTTTCCCTTTCGAAAATGGAGAAATGACAGTGGAGCTGGTAAAGAATGATATTTTTGCTGGAGGATTTAAGGTAGGAACGGATAAAGGTGATGCAAATTATACTCCAGGGGTTTACTACCAGGGAATTATAAAAGGTGATAACACTTCTGTTGTTGCTTTTAGTTTTTTTGATAATGATATAGTAGGAATCGCTTCTACAAATGAATTCGGGAATGTTGTTGTAGGAAAAGCAAAAAGTTCCCAGGATTTCGTTTCTTATAGCGATTATAAATTGAAATCTAAAAATCCCTTTTCTTGTAGCGCAGACGAACTGCCTGAGAATAAAATTAATAAGCCTTCCTTTGACCCGAATGCAAAAAAGGCTTCCAAAGATGCAAATAGCTGTATAAGAATTTATTTTGAAGTTGGCTATGGACCTTACACACAGAATGGTTCCAATGTAACTTCCACTTCAAACTGGGTGACGGCTTTATTCAACAATATCAAAACGTTGTATGATAATGAAAGTGTGAAGGTTGCAATTAGTGAAATTTATGTATGGACATCAACAGATCCTTATTCTGGTTCGCCTTCTGTCATTCTTAATCAATTCAGAACTACAAGAACTGCTTTCAATGGAGATGTTGCACAATTGATCAGAAATCCTGCGACAACGAGTGTGGCCTATGTCAATTCAATCTGTAGCGTTTACAAATATTCTTATTGTGGTGTCAATGCACAAAATATCGCTGTTCCTACTTATTCTTGGAACATCGAAGCGATGACCCATGAGTTAGGGCACAATTTCGGTTCTCCACATACCCATGCTTGTGCTTGGAATGGAAACAATACAGCCATTGATGGTTGTGGACCTGCATCAGGGAATGACGAAGGTTGTGATGGGCCGCTTCCTACAACTACAAAAGGAACAATCATGAGCTATTGTCATTTAGTGGGTTCTGTGGGAATCAGTTTCGCAAATGGCTTCGGACAACAGCCAGGTGATTTGATCAGACAGACCGTTGCTGGTAAGCCATGTTTGGGTTCTGACTGTATCAATTCTTGTGATGTGACTGTTACCGGAGTTACTTTAAGTGCATTGACTGGAAATTCTGTTACAGCTACAATAGCAGATACAACAGGTACAACTTGGAGATATCAACTTTCAAAAACTACAGATGGTACAGTTGTACAATCAGGTTCTACAAGTAATAAAGTTCTTAATTTCAACGGTCTGGATGCCAACTCATTCTATAAAATTGAAATAGGAACAGAATGTTCTGCAACATATCAGCAGGCACAGGTTTTTATTACCGATGGCTCTTGGTGTGGAAAAATCATAACAGACACTGGTGGAGAAAACGGAAACTATTCCAACAACGAGAACTGGACAAAAACCTTCTATCCGGATGTTCCTGGACAAAAACTTAAAATAAACTTTACTGAGTTCAATCTAGGCGCACATTATATAACATTGAGAAACGGGTTGGCAAACTCTCCCGTATTCACAGGAGCAGCAAGGCTTTCAGGAAGCACAATTCCTAACTCTTATGAATCTACACATGAGTCTGGAGCCATCACATTGACTTTCAGGTCAGATGATTCTTTTGTAGGTTCAGGTTTCAAAGCTAATTTTTCTTGTTCGGTCTTGGCTGTAGATGACGTTATCAGTTCAAAAGACATAGCATTATATCCAAATCCTGTAAAAAACCAATTTACATTGAAAGGTATTAATAGATTGAAATCTGTTGAGGTTTATGACATTTCGGGAAAATTGGTAAAACAGTTCGATGCAGATAGTCTATCCAAGAATAATTTTGACATATCTAAGCTTAAAACTGGTAACTATGTGGTTCAAGTAAAAACAGAGAATGATAGTTTCAGTAAAAAATTGATAAAACAATAATATCAATTCTTATAGAATAGAAAACCGACAATTTCGTCGGTTTTTTTTATTCAAATTCTACATATATTTTTTCGCCGGTATTCATTCCGAAAAGAGTAGAAGCGCCATTCATAACACTACCTTTGTAGATTGTGATCTCTAATAAATCAGCATCATTAAAGATAACAGATGATTTTCCGTGGAACTCTTGTTCTCTGTTCCAATCTGTCACAACATCTGTATATTGATCCAGAATTTTTGTTAAGACAATATTCCTGAATTTAACAGTGAAATTTCCTAAAATCGATGCTTGCTTCTCGAAAAATTTTCTACTGATATTAGAAACGACATTTCCGAAATTATCAATATACATTACTTCACCGACAATCATTTTTTCGTTCTCGTTATAAATGGCTCTTGGAAAAGAAATATCTTTTATTGATTTGATCTTTCTACCAATCACCTCAGGAAGCCCTCCTTTGTAAAGATGCATCGCAGCAGGTACAAAAATGTCCGTGGATGGAAAAGAGACCTTGTCGTCAAACCTGTTATTCAAAGTGATCTCATAGATAGCTTCAGGTTTTATATCAAAAAACATGAGATTGATCACCCCGTTATCGGCACATATGAAATAGTGTCCGTCGATTCTCACAATGATATTTTTCCTTGATCTGTGATAAAAGCTATCTACAGAAATGATATGAATACTTCCTTCGGGGAAAAATTTGTAAGCGTTGCGAACAATGTATGCCGTCTGCAAAAGATTGTAAGCTGTAATGTTATGGGTAATATCAACCACTTTAACTTCCTCGCTCCAGCTTAGGATTTTGCCTTTTATGCTTGCAACTCGGTGGTCCACAAGCCCATAATCTGAAGTAAGGGTGATAACTGACATTCGTTTTTAGGATTTGTTGCAAATTTAATATAATTCAATTTTTTAACCGCCATAACTTATCAAACTATTCATATATTTGTTAAGCTAACCACTAATATTATATATGTTCGAAATAAATTATGAACTTGAAGGGATAAACACCAAAACGTTTTATGGTGTTCAGAATCAAAATTTCAATCTTATAAAATCCAGTTTCCCTACGCTTAAGATCACGGGCAGAGACAATTTTGTATTTGCGATGGGAAATCGGGAGACCTTGGACCTGCTGAAGAAGAAACTTGATGATATTTCAGATTATATATCCAAACACAATTCTTTGGAAATTAAACAACTGGAGTCTCTCCTGAAACTCAAAGACGACTCTGAGAAACATTTGGTCTTTGATCAGGACATCATTGTAAAAGGTGTTAATGGAAAAGTTATCAAGGCCAAAACGACCAACCTTAAGAAACTGGTAAAAGTTTCGGAAAAAAAGGATATGGTCTTTGCGATCGGCCCGGCAGGAACAGGTAAAACTTATACAAGTGTGGCTCTTGCAGTTAGGGCGCTTCGCGATAAAGAGGTCAAAAGAATTATTCTGACAAGACCAGCTGTAGAGGCCGGGGAAAGTTTAGGTTTTCTTCCTGGAGACCTCAAAGAGAAGCTGGATCCTTATTTACAGCCTCTTTATGATGCTCTGAGAGACATGATCCCACATGAGAAACTCGAAGGTTATATGGAGAAGAAAGTTATAGAGGTTGCTCCTTTGGCCTTTATGAGAGGTCGAACTTTGGATGAAGCTTTTGTAATTTTGGATGAAGCTCAGAACACCACACATTCTCAGATGAAGATGTTTTTGACGAGAATGGGAATGAATGCCAAGTTTATCATTACAGGTGATCCAAGTCAGATCGATCTGCCACCGAAACAACAGTCTGGTCTTAAAGAATCTATGACGATTTTGAAAGATGTGGAAGAGATCGGGTTTGTACATCTTACCGAAGAGGACGTTGTTAGACATCCTGTGGTTAAGAAAATTATTGTTGCCTATAATAATAGCGAGAAAAACAGATCTTGATATTTGGTATAAAACTTGGTAATAGTTATTTGAAAAATTTAAATTTTTGAAACTATGAAAAAGTTTTTTTTATTAACTGCTTTTGCAGCTTTTGGACTTGCCAGTGCGCAAGAAGGTTTTAAATTAGGCGCTCATATTGGTGCGCCGACTACCGGTAACTCACCTTTTACTTTAGGTCTTGATGCTGCTTACAGGTGGAACATTGCAAAAGGTTTCGATTTGGGTGTTGCTACAGGATATTCACATTACATAGGTAAAAGTTATGATTATCCCGGAGGGAGCATCAAAGGTGATGATTTCGGATTTATTCCTGTGGCAGTTTCTGGTAAGTATTCTTTTAATGGTGCTCCGATTGCTGTGGGTCTGGATTTAGGTTATGGTATTTCAACTAATTCAAATGTTGACGGTGGATTATATGCCTTGCCAAAATTTATCTATAATATGCCGACTGGTGAATTATACCTTGGATATCAAAGCATCTCTGGAAAATATGGAAGAGGTTATTATGATGACCGTCCTGTTGTAGGAAAAGAGTCTGTAGGTGCAGTGATTGTAGGATACAATTTTTATTTGAAGTAGATTTTAAAATCAGAATAGTTAAAAAAACTCCAGTTAATACTGGAGTTTTTTTCATGTTCAAACAGTTTGTTTCGAAGTTGTTCCGTTTCTCTTTTGTGCAAATTTCATATTGATAGATTTTTTGAGGTCATTTAAAAATCGTATTTTCGCAAGAAAGCAAATCTAACAAAATGAGCAAATCAATCGAAGAGCTGAAAAGCCTTTCAACACAGATCAGAAGAGATATTCTGAGAATGGTTCACGATGTGAATAGTGGTCATCCGGGAGGGTCTCTTGGTTGTACAGAATATTTCGTAGCACTTTACGGAGAGGTCTTGAATTACAAATTACCTTTTACAATGGAAGGTAAGAATGAAGATCTTTTCTTTCTTTCCAACGGTCATATTTCTCCCGTTTTTTATAGCACATTGGCAAGATTCGGATTCTTTCCGGTGGCAGAATTGGCAACTTTCAGAAAACTGAATTCAAGATTACAGGGTCACCCGACAACGCACGAAGGTTTGCCGGGAATCAGAGTCGCTTCTGGTTCATTGGGTCAAGGTCTTTCTGTGGCTTTGGGCGCAGCTCAGGGCAAAAAATTAGACGGAGACAATTCTTTGGTTTACACACTTCACGGTGATGGTGAACTTCAGGAAGGCCAAAACTGGGAAGCATTGATGTATGCTGCTGCAAAAAAAGTAGACAACATCATTTCTACAATAGATTACAACGGAAGACAGATTGATGGCGATACAGATGATGTCTTATCTCTTGGAGATTTGCATGCCAAATTGGAAGCTTTCGGATGGTTGGTTTTGGAAGAGAAAAACGGTAACGATTTAGAAGCAGTTATCGGAATTTTGAACAGAGCAAAAGCAGAAACCGGAAACGGAAAACCAGTAGCAATTCTTCTTCATACAGAGATGGGAAGCGGTGTGGATTATATGGTGGGTAGTCACGCTTGGCATGGAAAAGCGCCTAATGACGAGCAGCTGGCAACAGCCTTCAAACAACTATATTTAGAAGCACCGGCAGATTATTAATTATTAATGATAAATTATCAACTATCATTTATCAATTATAATATTCATCCATCAATTATAATAAAATGAAATATACATACACAGAAAAAAAAGATACGCGTTCAGGTTTTGGAGCTGGTTTGGCGGAATTGGCAGACAGCAATCCAAATGTGGTAGCACTTTGCGCCGATTTAATTGGTTCGCTTAAAATGGAGAAATTCATTGAGAAAGCGCCGGAAAGATTCTTCCAGACAGGAATTGCTGAGGCCAATATGATGGGAATGGCAGCAGGTCTTACCATCAACGGGAAGATTCCTTTTGCCGGGACTTTCGCCAACTTTGCAACTTCCAGAGTCTATGACCAGATTCGCCAGTCGATTGCATATTCCAACAAAAATGTGAAGATTGCAGCTTCTCACGCAGGGGTAACTTTGGGAGAAGATGGCGCAACGCATCAGGTTTTGGAAGACATCGGAATGATGAAAATGTTACCGGGAATGACGGTTATCAATCCTTGCGATTATAACCAGACCAAAGCGGCAACATTAGCAGCTGCAGTGCACGAAGGTCCTGTTTATCTGAGATTTGGTCGTCCTGTGGTGCCGGTTTTTATTCCGGAAGATATGCCTTTCGAGATTGGAAAAGGAATTCTATTACAGGAAGGGACAGATGTTACAATTGTTGCGACCGGACATTTGGTTTGGGAATCTTTGTTAGCGGCAGATGAGTTGGAAAAAGAAGGTATTTCTGTAGAAATAATCAACATCCATACTATCAAACCTTTGGACGAAGAGATTATCTTGAAATCTGTTGAGAAAACTGGCAAAATAGTTTCTGCTGAAGAGCACAACTATCTTGGAGGACTTGGCGAATCTGTTGCCGGAATGCTTTCCAGAAGAAGACCAACACCTCAGGAATTTGTAGCTGTTCACGATACTTTCGGGGAATCCGGAACGCCTGCGGAGCTGATGAAGAAATACCAAATCGATGCAGAAGCTGTTGTAAAAGCAGTGAAGAAAATCATTGAGAGAACGAAATAATTTTAATCAATTATATATTACAGAATCCACCTTTATGGTGGATTTTTTTATTTCCTGAAATTTTCAGTAGCTTGATCCCGCTTTACACTATATCTTTTTTATGATTGCGATCAATTTATTGAAACCTTTCAGCGCAATCAAAAAAAGGATGCCGTTCCAATCGGGGCTATGGGCTTTATCATCCAATTAAGATTCTCTCATAATTTAAATTTCATAAGAATTTAGAGAGAATATAACAGTTAGTTTGTCATTCCGTAGGAATCTAAACCGTCGAGATTCCTACGGAATGACAAATAATATGTTTTAATTTTATTATTTTTGACAATGCTCCAGATTTCTGACTATAAAATCCCTATCACAGAACTAAAAACCAATTTCGATGTCCGGATTTTCATCAAAAGAGAAGATTTGATTCATCCGACAATTTCGGGCAATAAGTTCTGGAAACTCTTTCTTAATGTCAATCAATATCTGGAAGCGAAACCTAATAATCCTCTATTACTGACTTTTGGTGGCGCTTTTTCTAATCATATTGCATCGGTTGCTGCTTTTGGAAAACAATTTAATATCTCGACAATTGGAATCATCAGAGGAGAAGAATTGGAAAATAACTGGCAAAACAATCCGACACTTTCCAAAGCTTCCGAAAACGGAATGCAGTTCTTTTTTGTTTCAAGAGAAGACTATCAAAACAAAGAAAAAATTACACAAGAATTTTTAGAGAAATATCCCAATTCATTGATGATTCCTGAGGGCGGAAGTAATGATAGGGCAGTGGAAGGTGTCCAATATATGCTGGGAAATGACACCAAAGATTTTGATTATCTTTGCACAGCAGTTGGAACAGGAGGAACAATTGCCGGCATTTCTAGGTTTGCAGAAGCCAATCAAAACGTGATTGGAATCAAAGTTGTTAAGGATGATTCGCTGGAAAATCTGGTGAAGCAATGGAGCGGTAGACGCAATTTTGAATTGATAGACGCCGATGAAAACCGATACGGAAAAATATCTGATGGGAATGTCCGTTTTATAAATTGGTTTCAGAATGAATATCAGATTCCGCTGGACCCAATTTACATGGGGAAAATGATGCAGAAGATTTTTGATTTGGCGGAGAAAGGTTTTTTTCCAAAAGATTCAAAGATTCTGGCGTTTCATACGGGTGGATTGCAAGGGATAAAAGGAGCGAATCAGTTTTTGGAAAGTAAGAATAGAACGCTGATTGATTTTGAAGTGTAATGTCAGTTCGAGTAAAAATGATTTGAAGCAAAGCGGAAAATGATTTTGTATCGAGAACTTCTTGTGGGCAACTTCTCGATACGATTTTTTCACAAAAATCTACTCGAAGTGACGGAGTGACAAACGTTCTAAAAAAAGGGAAACCCATAGCCCCGATTGACTCAGATATTATATTTTATTATTTGAATCGTCGAAACTCGTGCCTCGTTTTTCAGCGGCATCCTTTTTTGTCTTAATGGGAAACTCTGTTTCGGATGATAAACGTCTAAGACAAAAATGATATAGTGGAAAGCGGGAAACAGCTCCTAAAAGAATAAAATATTTAGTAAAAAATAAATATGAGAAAAGTATTAGTGATTGGTTTTGTGAGTGTTTTAGGTCTTGTGAAAGCGCAAACCTGGAAAACGGAAGACCAATACATCCAGAAATTTGCGCCGTATGCGGTGGAAGAAATGGAGAAATATAAGATCCCGGCGAGCATCACGCTGGCTCAGGGACTTTTGGAAACCGGCGGCGGACAAAGCCGACTAGCGCTGGAAGGGAAAAACCATTTCGGAATCAAATGCAAGGAAGACTGGACGGGCAGAACGATGAAACATACGGATGATGCGCCCAACGAGTGTTTCCGTGTTTATGAAGACCCGAAGCAGTCTTACGAAGACCATTCGATTTTTCTGGCGACACGAAAGTATTACACCAAATTGTTTGACCTGAATCCCAAAGATTACAAAGCCTGGGCGCACGGCCTGAAGAAAGCCGGATATGCGACCAATCCGCGATATGCATACATCCTGATCGACAAAATAGAGCGTTATAAATTGTATGAATTTGATAATACTTCTAAAGATGAGGTTTATTACGCGATTTTGAAATTATATCCTAATCTTAACAGCGATGCGGTTTTTATGGCGCAACTAAGTCAGGAAAAACAAAACGAAAAAGTTGCTCCACCGACAATTAAAGTAGATTATTCGCAAGGGTCTTACGCAAAACAACAAAGTAAGGTTTCAGAAATCATAGATTTAAAAAGCAGAGCAGAACTTCTGAAAAATATATTGGTGAAAAACCATCCAAATGGAGATTTGAAATTCTTTGTGATGCCTGTAGATGCGGATATTTCTGATATTGCGAAGAAATTCGGGATCAGTGAGAAACGTCTTATGAAATACAATGAACTGGAGGATTCTAAACTGGCGAAGAATGAAGTCATCTTTTTGGAAGGCAAAAATTCATCTGGAAACAAAGAAACTTACAAAGCCGGAATTGGCGAGACGATGCACGATATTGCTCAGAAATTCGGAATCAAACTGAAAAAACTCTATTCCAAAAACCGAATGGAACCGGGCGAAGAGCCAAGAGTAGGACAAACGATTTATCTGCAAAACAAAAAACCGAGAAGTTAGAAGTTAGACTAACAACCATCAACCAACAACCATCAACTAAAATGTTATACCAAAGAAGTTCAGCGCTGTTTGAAGAAGCGTACAAATATATTCCGGGCGGCGTGAATTCGCCGGTTCGTGCCTTCAAATCTGTGGGCGGCGTTCCGATTTTTATGAAATCTGCAAAAGGTGCGTACCTTACAGACGAAGACGACAGAACCTACATCGATTATATCAATTCTTGGGGACCGGCAATTCTTGGTCACACACATCCTGAAGTTTTGGAAGCTCTGAAACTACAGGCTGAAAAAGGATTTTCTTTTGGTGCACCAACAGAATTGGAAACTGAGATTGCTAAATTCATTGTAGAAAATGTTCCTAATGTTGACCAAATCAGAATGGTTTCATCAGGAACTGAAGCTTGTATGAGCGCCGTTCGTTTGGCGAGAGGCTACACGGAAAGAGACAAAATCATCAAGTTCGAAGGCTGTTATCACGGTCATTCGGATTCATTTCTGATTCAGGCGGGAAGTGGAATGGCGACTTTTGGAAGTCCGAATTCTCCAGGAGTAACCCAAGGAACCGCAAAAGATACATTACTTGCTGAATATAATAACATCGAACAGGTTGAAGAACTTTTCAGAAATAATCCTGAGCAGATTGCAGCGATTATCGTAGAACCGATTGCCGGAAATATGGGTTGTATTTTGCCTGAAAATAATTTCCTTCAAAACCTTAGAAAATTGTGTGATGAGAACGGAACTTTATTGATTTTTGATGAGGTAATGACGGGATTTCGTTTGGCTTTTGGCGGTGCGCAGGAAGCTTTGGGTGTGAAAGCGGATTTGGTAACTTACGGAAAAGTGATTGGCGGCGGATTGCCAGTTGGCGCTTTTGCTGGAAGAAACGAAATTATGAACTGGCTTTCTCCAAGAGGACGTGTATATCAAGCGGGAACTTTGAGCGGAAATCCTTTGGCAATGAGAGCTGGACTCAAAACTTTGCAATTGATAAAAGAAGATGCTGATTTCTATAAAAAATTAGATAAAACAACCGAAACCTTAGACTTCGAGATTGGGAAAATCCTTAACGAAAAAGGAATTCGACACAGAATCAACAGAAAAGGAAGTATGATGTCGATTTTCTTTGATGTGACTTCTGCAAGTAACTTCAATGAAGTGAATCAATCCAACATTGGATTGTTCAATAATCTGTTTCATCAGGTTTTGGAACAAGGGATTTATCTTCCGCCAAGTGGCTATGAGACTTGGTTTATTTCGTCTGCAATTAGCGATACAGAGATTGATAAAACGCTGGAAGCTTTTAGGAAGTTTCAGTATTAGATAAAAGAAAACCTTTCCGATTTTGGAAAGGTTTTTTGTATTATGTTGGGTTTTTCCGCTCAGCAATTCATCCTGCGTTTTGCAATATAATGTTAGTGGGAGTTTTATTTGTAGTTTATTTTATGGTTTAACTCAATTGGATTATTTTCTTGTAAAATATAATTTTGCAGTTCTTTGTTCTTTATAGAAATATCCACTGTAGTACCATTCGCATCAGTAAACGTAGCGGTTTTCCACCCTCTTGAATTTATATTATATGGGTCATTAAAATATGATTTTGCAAGTGTTTCATATTTTTTCCAATCAATTTTTATTGTTTTTGTGCGTGCGTCAAAAATATTCCCTCCTTTTTTGACCTCTATCAAATTAAATGAATAGTCGTTGTTTGAATCTTGAATAGAAACAATCAATCCGGGTAAACCATTGAAAATATATGGCCCATCTCCAAAAGGTAATTCTGTTGTAAACCAGGCAATCCAGTTTCTTCCTCCATACATAGTTTCTGCTTTTTGAGATTTATATTTTCCAATCATTTTTTGTTCGGGAGTTATTTTCCAATCTAATATTTCCTCAATTGGAAGAAGATAATCTTTTCCCAAATAAGTTATTACTTTTTCAATTCTTTTTTGAGCGAGATTCTTTTTGACATAGAATTGGTTTTCAACACCCATTTTAAATATTTCCTTTCCATTATTCAACTTTAATGAATCTGCTTCTTTTTCTACTGAATCTCTAAAAATTGAAACATTATTTTTTAAATCCAAAATCATATTCTCGGAATTAACATCATCTGGATTTTCTAAATTCAGTTTGTATTTTGTTTCGTAAATGAAACTAATTTTTTGTGAGGAGCAAAAGGTAGAGATTCCAAGAAAAAATATAATAAATTTCATTTGTGAAGGGTGTTTAAACTTTCTGATAATAACAACATAAACGAAGTTTTAATATTTATATTTTTAAAAAAATGATACAAAACCTACTGATGCGAGCATCTTGCACGTAATCATTTCTTAAAAAATGAGATACGCCCGAGAAAAGATTGATAAAACGCTGGAAGCTTTTAGGATTTTCAGTATTAAAGAAAACGTTTCCAATTTGGAAGGTTTTTTTGTTTAGCTAAATTTTCCATTTTGCTATTCATTAGGCATTTGAAAGCTTGACGATAAAAAATTTATTATGAATGTTGCCAACAATATCCTCCACCTTTAACTCTTCTTTTACAATACCCACCAGTTTTGTTTGCGTGTCCACAAAGTCCAGACGACGATTGGTAGGATTGTGAACTTCCACTTTTGAGCTGTTTTGATTTTTTTCGTTTAGTGACTTTATAAGTTGCTTTAGATTCGGTAGAATATCTTTTTTTCTTCTTTGCTTTTATGGTTGTTGGTTCAGTAATTTTCTTATTATTAGTTTGCATTGCAGCAATTGGCAAAATTCTACTCTTTTCACCAATTTTATTTGAACTTGGTAATTCTACAGAATCATTTGAACTTTGAATAGAATCACTTATCGATTGATTGTTTGTGGTATTACTATTTGCAATTTTATCAAAATCTATAAAGAAAAAAGGGGCAAAAAAACCTATGAATGGTAATGAATATTTAATAACTCTGCTAAATTTGAAATTTAATTTATGTTCGATTAAATTTCGTGTTGCAGGCATTATTAGCAAAGCTGAAATCGTAGAAATGAATGCACCAATTGCTGATTTGTCTCCAATTATTAGATAGCCTAAACTCATAAAAAGTAAATAGACTCCTAATAGATACTGGAAAATTTGTTTAATTATTGTCATTAGTTTAAAATTTCGGTTAGCACAAAGCTAAAGAAGTTTTTGACATTTAGATTTTAAATGACAAACAAAGACACATATTATATTTAAGCGTATAAATTTTGCATTTTAATTTATTAATTCTCCTTATTCATATCCTTAATCATCCCAACAGCAAAATAACCAATAATCGCCACGGCAAGAATAATGCAAATCCACATAAATAAAGGTGTTTGCCAAAAAGATTTAGCTGTTTCCTTAGATTGTGACTGCTCTATTTTTTCTAAATTCGAAATGGTGGCGACAGGATAATTTTGATTAACATCAATTCCGGAATTGATTAAATCGTATTGTGGCGCAGGCCAAGTAGAATCAATTTTCAAGGTGTAATTTTCATTTGATTTCAAATCGGTTAGAATACTTACTGGCGATTGGAAAAGATTGATTTTGTTAATTCCCAAAGCTTGATTGTCTTGATTATCAATTTCAATGATGAATTCTTTTGCGAAAAAACTTTGAACATCAAATCTGTTTTTACTTTTTGAGTTGAGTTGAAATGCAGAAATATTTTCAATATAATTTTTAGTCAATTTTTTATAAACTCTAGATTTATTAATCAAAATCCTCGCATCACGCAGAAAATAACTCGGCGAAGAAATCTCGAAACCGATGCCGTCAATGACTTGTGGATTTGGAAAAGTAATCGTGATTTTAGTTTGTTTTGATTTCTTATCCGTGTCAATCTTCTGAGTGAAATTCTGTAATTCAATTTTCGATTGATTGACAGAATGATTTTCTTCCAGACTGGCTCCAAGAATATTGATTGGCAAAGAGTTTTTATCAATGAAATCAATTTTAAGGAACTTATAATTATTCAAGGGAAAAGCAAAATCACGTTCCACAAAGTTTTCGCCGGCGTCATTCAATCCGATTACTTTTTGGTTAATGACCAATCCAAACCATTCTTTTTGGTCATTGCTTCCGTTGATATTGTACTTTTTATCAACATCCGTATTCGCGATTTTCAACGTCAAATGGTCAATGTTCAATGCGTTTTCATTGGAGATAATGATGGAAGTAGCAACATTCGGAACGGCAGTTTTTGAAATGATGTTAAAATTTTTTGAGCTGGAATTACTGGATTTCCCTTCATAAAATACATAAGGAGCTTCATTATTTTTAGAATCGAAAATCCTCACAAAATCCAGATTATTCTGAGACGCAGAACGAACTTCAGGATTGATTAAAATCTGATGCAAACCATTTTCTACCACTTTATTGATTTTCCCCTGATAATTTTGAGCCAAGGAAAATCCGTATATCATTGAAAATATAAGACTAATTAATTTCTTCATCGTTTGGGTTTTTAGTTTCTGTCTGGTCTTCAGGATTTTCAATTTTATCCGAAGGGAATTTGGTTTCATCTACGACCAGTCTTTTAATCTTTTGATAAACGAATGAAATAATCAAAATCAAGACACCTAACAAGATGAAAGCGATGATTTTTCCTGTTTCCGAAACATTTTTGATATCGTAAACAAATAACTTAATAATCGTGATTCCGAGCAAAGCTAGTGCGATAATACGCAATGGCTGGTTTTGTTTTTTGATACCGATAATCAGAAAAACAAAAGATAAAACGCCCCAAAGAATCGGATAACCGATTTTGATGATTTGAAGTTTTATTGCTTCGAATTTGTCATCGATAAAAATTTCTTTTTCGTAGCTGTAACCTGTTTTATTAAAAGGATATTTGGCTAATTCGGCTGATGAAATAATGTCATTGTTGAACATCAATCCGTGAATCATCACTTCATTACTCAAAACGTAAACGATGCAAAATGCGAAAATCCATAATGCTGATTTATGATTCAAAAGCTTGGAGAAAAAACTTTCGTTTCTGAATTTAATCAAAACATATCCGAAATAAGCTAGACAGATCAGTAAAATGTAATGAATAAAATAAGCCGATTTTGAAGCCAAATTGAGAACGTAATTTTCCGTCATTTCGTTGTAAGTCAATTTGTAGAAATAGGCGATGTAAATGATGATATTAACGGAAGCCAAAACAATAGTGAAAGTGTTCCAACCTTTGTCTTTTAACTTCAAAACAAAATAGATTAATCCGGCGCTGAACAGGAAATGATACAAAACCGAATAAGACAATGCCGAATAATAATTGGCTATGTAATCTCCAGCTTGATAACTTATTTCAAACATTCCTGTGAAATATCCGACCAAAATGCCGACGCCTAAAATAATATTTCTGTAAGAAGAAGGATGGAATTCGAAGCCGAAAATATCGGTGCTTTCTTTCTCTTTTTTCAATAATATATAAGTGAAAATCAACGAAGCGAGTGAGACAATTCCTGTGATGAACATTCGGTTAAGGAAAGGTTTCAGTTCCATCAGGTTTCCGGAATAATATTTTTCCCAATCCATAATCAAACTTCCCAACATCAAAATCTGAACGATTATTGCTCCTAATTTGAAGGTTGCGATTTTCGATTTTTGAGACAGCCAGAACAATAAAACCGCTTCTCCTGCCCAGAATAAAGTGATGTAATTGCCTTGGAACTGAATCGGAATAGCTAAGGTCACAAAGGTTAAAGTCAATCCTAATAAAAGATAAATTGCATTTTTGTCCAGCCCGAATTTTCTGTATAAAAATATCGCATAAATTAAGTTGTACAAAGCCATAACAACGGTAAATAAACCTTTGAATTCCGGTTTCCAGTTTTCGATAATACTGATTCCCATTCCGAAATAGAAGAACGTATTAGCGACCATTATAAAATATTCCAACTTCGTAAAAGAGCCCTTATTTCTCAGATTATTAATAACCGTTGCCACACTGAAAATAATGTAAAATATAGTAGCAAAAAACAATGCACCACGATATGGTAAGTTGTTGTCGTAGAAGCCTTTTCCGAACCAAGCAGAATACAGCAGACAACTGAAAATGAAAGCCAGTAAAGTAACGAGATTCCATTTTTTGAAGTAGGCAATCAAGAGCATTCCAATATTCAGAATCGCAATGTAAATGAACAGAACTTTATAGTTTCCTTCGCCAGTGCTGACCATAAAAGGAACGGCAAAACCGCCAATCAAGGACAAAATTGCCAATTCTTTTCGGTCATAAGAAACAGAAACGAACACGCTGAAAATGGTAATCACTACCATAATGATGAACGCCACAGTCTGACTGAACAGGTGATAATCGTGGAAGGCAATTCCAATCGTGAGATAAAAAATACTGATCGCGCCAGCCACAAAAACGGAACTGAAAGCCGCATAATTTTTCCTCAATCGATGCGCAACGCCCATTACCAAAGCACCAGCCAAAATGCCGATTCCGACACGTGCTGGTTCATTGATCCAATCTTTATCAATCGCATATTTCACAAAGAAACTGATGCCGAGAACCAAAATCAGAATCCCGATTTTATTGATGAGGTTTTCGCCGATAAATTTCTCGATGTCAGGATTGTTTTCTCTAAAGTTTTCCAGCCAAGATTTTTTAGGTGGAATAAATTCTCTTACAGAATTTTCTGCTGAGAAAGCGACTTTTTGTTCCACTTTTGGAAGTTCATCTTCAACTGGCGGAATTGTATTTTCAATAATTTCCGGTTGTTTTTCCTCGATGATTTCTTCTTCGATTATTGGAGGAACTTCAACAGGAATTGGTTTTATTTCTTCCAGTTTTATTTCTTCCTTGATAATTGGAATTTCAGGTTCTTCCTGTTTTAAAGGTTGAATGTTGATTCCCGATTTCAATGCATCGATTTTGTCCTGAAGTTGTCTGATTGATTCCTGCGTCGAATTGAAATTGGAAGTTGATTTGTTGTGAATGATAATTACAAAAACCAAAATGAGCAATAGTAAGAATATCTCCATAAAAAGTGTTTTCTGTTAACAAATATAACGAAATAGAGTTTGGTTCTAGTAGAAAAGGAAATATGAGACCAATCTTTGATTTAAAAACAAAAAAAGACTTAACAAATTTTGCTAAGTCTCTTTTTTGATATGAAGAAATTTTATTTTCTGATGATTTTCTTCGAAACTTGTTTTCCGTTGATTAATGTTGCATTCAGGATGTAAACACCTTTTGGAAGATTCGATAGATCAATTGTTTTGGAAGTTGATTTTAATAAAATTTTTCCTGCGAAATCTACAATCACTGCTTCTTTGACTTTATCATTGGAAATATTAATGTAATCCGAAGTTGGATTTGGATAAATGATTAAATCTGCCTTTGATAAAGAATTATTATTTATTCCCAAAGTTTCCAGACTGATCTGATATTTTATCAATCCCAAATCTGACGTGCTGAAGTAGATATCTGCTTTCTCATCATCCAGAAAATCAATTGCAGATGATTCTGAGAAAAGATAGCCCAGCTTTTCAGGAGAAACTTCATTCCAGGTTTGTCCGGAATTAGTTGAATAAATGATTCTCACTTGCGAAGGTGGGTAAACAGAACCTTCGCCACTTCCGTTCATGAAATTAGAAGTCGCTACGATAACACCGTTTTTATGGGGTGAAAATTCGGCTCTGTTGATAACATCGCCACTATAGATGTGAGTCCACTTCACACCAGCATCATTGGAAATGAAAATACCTTGTGTGGTAGACAAAAGCAATTGGTCTTTGTTGAAAGGATTTTTGTTAATGTCATAAATGAAATCGGCATTGCTTTCCAGTATTTCCAATCCGCTTTCCGATGGTGTCCAGTTTTGTCCGCCGTCTGTTGTTCTGTAAACATTGTTATTCTGGGAAAGAATCACATTATTCTCATTAGTTTCATCAATGCTGATTCCGAAAACTGGTCCGAATGATGGCAGCATCACTTCTGCACTTGTGATTCCGCTCATATTGGTGAAATCAAATTTCCTTACAGACTCGTCGAAGGAAACCCAGGAATGATTGGTGTTCGATTTGGATGTGGCAACTCTCATAATATTCAATCCATAATCACTGTAACCTGAAGAATAATTGACACCATGATTGGTGCTTACAGCAAAGGTAGAACCCATAAAATTGCTTGAGGTGACATAAACTCTTCCTGCAACCAACGGGTCGGCATAGAGACCGGTGCTTCTGAAATTTGGGAAGAAATTGATAGCCATAAGTCCAATTCCTGTTTCTTGTCCGGTTTGGAAATCCTGATGGACGAAGCCTCTTCTCAATCCATAATACAAATGCTTTTCCGAATTTTTATGAAATGTGACTCTGTCGGTGTTGTTCGCAAACGGATTTTTGAATCTCGACAATGTAATTCCGCCATCCAAAGAATGGAAGGGGTAATAATTGGAACTGATGATCACTTCATTGCTGTTCGAAGGATTATAGGTTGCATTCAGTCCGTAATAATATTTATTTTCCAGATCATTGTTCGGATAAACATAATTTGTCCATGTGTTTCCGCCATCTTTTGAGATCACTATCTCATTTTCTTCGAGAACCATCACTTCGTTCGGATTTTTAGGATTGATGATGATCTTTTGGATGCTGTTTGTGGACAGCTCTGTCCAGTTAATTGGAACAATACTCCAGTTATCGCCGCCGTCTGTTGAGCGGTAAAGATTTTCGGTTTGCGTTTCCGTAAGATAAAATGTTCCTAAAAACATCTTTTGTGAATTTGCCGGGTCAAAAGTTATTGCGGAATAATTCTGTCCTGCAATTTTTTCTGTCCAACTATTTCCGGAATTGTTTGAAACATATAATCCACCGTTTTTTTCGCCGGGAGAAAATCCTCTTGCTAAAAATAGTTTGTTAGGATTATTGGGATGAATCGCAACATTATTGATGTGAACACCGTCATTCGCAGAACTTGTGTAAACTTTTTGCCAGCTGTCTCCGCCATTTTTACTGTAGAAGACATCTGTTACAAGACCAAAATTATACATATAGGTCGTGTGTAAAAGAATGTTTTCGTAATCACTTCCTGTAACAGAGTAGGACATTATCAGGTTGCCGGACATATTTCCGTTCGGAGAATCTATTCTTTTGATCACGTTTCCATTGGCTGGGTCTATGATAATTACCTGATTGTGAACCGTTCCTTCCGCAGTCACGATAAAACTTAAATATTTCTGGTCTGCGGTCCATCGTAGATCCTTGATCGTTCCAAAACTGAGGTCTAGCGGAAAAGAATACAAAACTTCCCAGTTTTTTCCGTTGTCAGAACTTTTTACAATGTGGTTGGTCACCGTGTTGGCATATAAAACATCGGACTGGATCGGGTCGTAGGTCACATCAAATACTTGTCCATAATCTGGCGAAGTTAAAAATGACAACTGAGCCGCCAACTTTGTAGAAAGACTGGAGCAGATTGCCAATAAAAATAAAGTCAATATTTTCTTCATATTCAAAAATTTTATTGATGTAAAATTGATGATAAATCAAAAAAAATGTATCAATAATGGCGTGACATTGCGTGACATCATTCCAGTTTCTGCGTGACATAGTTTTGTCTATATTGCTGAAATATAGTCGTATAAGTTTATTCTGTCGGGAAGATTGAGTTTTTTGCTGATTCTTTCCTTTCTTTTTCTACAGGATTCCGGACTGATGTTGAGAATCGAGGCAATTTCTTTATGACTCAGATTCATATAAACATAACAGATGAATCTGATCTCTGAAGAACTCAGGTCCGGATGTCTTTCTTTCAAAGTGGTGATGAAATTCTGATTGACACCTTCAAAATGTTTGAAAAAACTATCCCATTGATTATTGCTCTTAAGCTGAATTTTCAAATCCTTGATAGAACTCACGAACTTGGAATTGTTGGAAATCTCGGGTTGGTTGACGATTGCTTCAATGATTTCTTCCACCACATCATTTCTGCTGGAGATGGTCAAAGCTTGTGAGGTCAACTGTCGGTTTTGCTGCTCAATTTCGTTTTTAAGACGTTCTTTTTCCAGCAAAGACAATGTTTCCTGTTCCTTCAACTGTTGAGTCAGGATCAGATTGTCGCTTTGTTTTTTCTCAAATTCCAGCTGCGTGATCTTTTTCTGCTGTTTGTATTTTATCGAGTTATTATAAAGAAAAAGCAAAACCAACAAAATGATGATAACGGCAGAAGCGATAATGATGTAGAAGATCTTTCTCTCATCTTTCAAACGTTGATGGCTTTCTTTGAGCTCGAATTGATAATTCTGCATTTCGAACTTGATTTTTCCATTGTTAAATAGAGCAGAATTATTAATTCTCGAAATCGAATCATTCGCAATAATCACAGAATCTTTGTACTTCAGAGACTCATCATAATTTTTACTTTCTGCATTGATCTTTGAAAGATAATTGTAAACTTCTTCTCGATTGTTAATATTTGGAGAGAGCTTTCTTGCCTGTAAAGCCAAAGATTTTGCCTGAGTAAAGTCTCCTTTTTTCTCATTGATTTGAGCTTTTATCAAGAGAATAAATATCAGGTTCTCATTTTCGTCAGGTGACTGAAGCTGTGGAATTAAACTATCAATAATAGTTTCGGATTCGTCATATTTTTTCTTGAGATAAAGATTTTCCGCCAGCGCCATTTTGTACATGATGTTGACTTTCGGATTGTCTTTGGTCAGCGTTTCAGCTTCCTTAATATATTGATAAGCCTCATTGACTTTATTCAATTTATTCAAAACCAAACCGAGATTCACGGCATAAGCGCCGGCTTTGTCGTTCCGGTTGTTTTCTTTTGCGGTTTGATAAGCTTTCAGGAAATATTCGTAGGCCTTTTTGTTGTTTTTTTCCTGAAAATAAAGGATTGCAATATTATTGACAACCGTCATCACGTGCTTTTTGTCGGGCATATTGGTAGCGATATCATAAGCTTCGAGATAATATTTCAAAGCCTCGCCAAAGTCCGTCATCAGGTAATAATTAAGCCCGATATTGTTCGTTGCGCGGAAGTTGGATTTGTCCCATTTCTTTTGCTCGGAAACAGATTTTACCCGAATCAACATTTCAAGAGACTTCGTATGTTCTTTTCGGAACATCTTCTGAATGGCCGAATCGATGATGACTTCACATTCTTTTTCCGACTGTCCTGAAATTGTTGAAGGCAGAATAAAAAGTACAAATATTGGGATTATTTTCAGAAATAATTTCATCTTCTCATTAAATCGATAACGAAATATAGATATAATTAATCGTAAAAGCAAAAAGATGAGATTGTGAACGATAATTCAAAGTCTTCGACTCCGCTCAGACCGACACTTTTAGAATAGAATTTCCTTTTAAGAGTTGTCACACTGAGCGGAGTCGAAGACTTTGAATTATTGTTTGATCAATTTCTGAACCGATGAACTTCCATTCAAAAATTTTATTTTCAGAACATAGATTCCTTTTGGAAGAGTTGAAACATTGATTTTTAATTCTTTGGTCTCCGAAATTCTTTTTCCGGATTGGTCCAGGATTTCAACCGAGTTAATTTCTTTCTTGCTCGTGATATTGATGAGATCTTTGGCAGGATTTGGATAGATCTTTACATTGTTTTTAGAAAGATTACTTTCGTTCGTTGCAAGGTTTGTTGAAGTGAAAATATAGGCTGAACCCGCATCATTAAGTTCATTTTCTTCATTGTCATCAAAATTGTCTCTTGCAGAACCAATGATGATTTCGTTATCACTCATTGCAAGACTCCAACCATAAAAATCTTCTGTAACATCATTTTCAGGTTTCAGTTCCTGGTCAAATTCCCATTGGTTCTGGCTATTCTTTTTATAAAGCAAAGCTTTTCCTGGGTCTTGTCCATAAAGATGCGGAGCGCTGATGAGAAGCTTGTCACTTTTCAACTCACACATCCAGGCGAAATAAGTATGTTCAGATGATTCATAGCTAGGAATTTTTTGAGTTTCTTCCCAGTTTCCATTATCATTCAGTTTGAAAATATAAGCCATAGAAGGATTTCCTGTATCAACTTCCGTATAAGCGCCGACAACTAGTTCATTACCAGAAATACTCACCGAATTTCCAAAATACGAATTCTCAAAATTATCTGACGATGTTAAGCTCTGATGAAAAATCCATTCACCTGAATTATTCTTTTTATAAATGTAGATTTTTCCTGCGCTGTTGTTAACACCACTTGCACCAATCACAAGAAAATCTCCATAAAGACTCACACCAATCCCGAAGTTTCCAAAATCCACACTTTCCGGTGAAGTGATTTTTTGTTTTTCTATCCAGTCATTACCGCTTTTTTCGTAAATATAAACAGCACCATTCCAACTGCTGAATCCCGGAGCACCCGCAACAATCGTATTTCCGTCAACAGCAATAGAAGTTGGATTGACAGCCAGCAATGCATCGTTGTCATAATCAGAAGCGATTAGTTTTTTTGTGAAATTCCATTGGTTGTTAGAATCCAAATCATAAATATACAAAGCGCCGGCTCGGATGGTGTTATCGATATCGGCTCTTCCCGCAGAAATTAACAGAAAATCGGTTCCGAACTTTATGCTTCCTCCAAATTCTGCCATCTCAACACCATCTGGAGCTGTTATTTTTTGATTGAAATTCCAATTGCTTCCACTTTTCCGATGGATGTAAACGGCGCCTTTTGCAACTTCTTCTCTGGAAGCACCAATTGCCAAAAATTGATTGTTGATCGCAACAGATGTTCCGAATTCTGCTCTGCTTTCTCTGGTGGAAGCTGTGATTTTTTTGGATTGATATTGACCGAAAATCAATGTCAAGCTGAAAACAGAAAGTGATAAAATTCCTCTGTTTAAAATTCTCGAGAATAGATATTTTTCCATATATACTTTTTTTTGTTGAGTGAATTTATGGATTAGAAACCCGAAAGCTTTAATTTAATGCGTGACATTATGTGACAGCAATTGTCAATTTCTGTGAAAACAAAAAAAACTTTCCGAAATGGAAAGTTCTGAAATAGAATAGCATAAGGAGACGTCAAGACTAATGCAATTAATTTACATGTTGATCCTAAACAATTTTCAAAGCCTGAATCAATCCATCTTCAAACTCATAATGATACTTCAGAATAATAGGGCTTCCCGGAAAATTCCCCGAAACTTCAGTGGTCAAAGTCTGTTCTGTTTCAGAATATTCCATAGGTTTCATTGTAGCACGGTAATCTTGGTTGGCTTTGTCTATCCATTGTTCAATTTCTTTTCTGCCTATATGTGTTTTGCCCTCGTCAAAAACTACTGCTGTTTCTGTAAAACATTGAGCATATGCTACGCTGTCAAAATCGTTTTGTGTTTTTATTAATTCTTCGACGACTTTTGGTAAGTTCATAATTTTTAATTTTAAAGATTATAAAATATTTGGTAAACTGTTCCGGACAGATATTCTATTCAGTTACTTTTAGATTCCGAATTTTTCCGTCAGTTATTATAAAATGAAATTTTAAAACAATAGGACTTTGCGGAAATGTCCCTGTTACTTTCGCCGACAATATATCTTCTTTTTTGTCATAATCTATTGGCTCCAGCGTATCTTGATGTTGTTTGTTGGAATTGTCAATCCACTGTTCGATTTCTTTTTTGCCTGTATGCGTTTTTCCCTCGTCAAAAACTACAGCTGTTTCTGAAAAACATTCTGCAAAGGCAAAACTGTCAAAACTGTTTTTTGTTTTTACGAATTCCTTAATTACACTTGGTAAGTTCATAATTTTAAATTTTTAAAGGTTATTAAACTGTTGGCACAGTACCACCATCGATGACGAAATTGGTTCCTGTTAAATAATTAGCTCTCGGTGAAACTAGAAATCCTACTAATTCTGCTACTTCTTCGGATTCGGCAGGTCGTCCAAACGGAATTCCGCCTAATGCGTCAATCACACCTTGTTGCGCTTCTTCTACGGTACTATTGGCGTTTCTTGCGATTTCGCCTAACCAGGCTTTTGATGCTGTTGTGTTAATCCAGCCCGGCGAAACAGTAAGGACACGAACGCCTTTTGGTGTCACTTCGTTGGATAAGCTTTTACTGTAATTGATTAATCCGGCTTTTGCTGCTGCGTATGGCAAAGTGGAATCATACAAAGGCAATTTACCCTGGATAGAAGCAATGTGGATGATCACGCCAGAGTTTCTCTCAATCATTTGCGGTAGAAATCCTCTGTCCAATCTCACAGGAGCGAGCAAATTCGCTTGCAAGGTTGATTCCCAATCATCATCACTTAATGCCACGAAACCTCCGGCTGGCGTCACGGATGAACCTAGGTTATTGATCAAAATGTCCAGCCTTCCATAAGTCGATAGCACTTCGCTGATTACTTTTTTTGAATCTTCTGCTTTGCTCAAATCTGAAGGAATGAAATGCAGGTTGCTGTTTTCTTTTTCTGGTGCGTTTCGTGCGGTAATAATAACGGTTGCTCCTGCTTGTAAAAGTCTTTCTGCTATGGCTCTTCCAGCGCCTTTTGTACCTCCGGTTACCAAAGCGATTTTTCCAGATAGCTCATTGTTGAAATTAAATTGTTGTTCCATTTTGATTAAATTTTATAGGACAAAATTGGGGCATAAAAACAGTTGGTACAAGTACGGAAATACGATTCAGATAGGGATTAATTTTTCCCCTATTGTACAAATCGGAACATAGGTTTAGTTTTGCAATATGTATGAGAGAAAAATAATTCCGAATCTTAATTGCGGCTTGGATTTGATTGGCGAAGTTCTCTATGGGAAATGGAAAATACGTTTGTTATGGTTTATCCATCAAGGCCATCAGCGCCCAAGTGAATTGCAAAGGAAAATACCGGACGCGTCACGTCGGGTACTGAACATCCAGCTAAAAGAGTTAGAAGACCACGACCTCGTTAGCAAAGTTATTTATCCGGTGGTGCCACCAAAAGTAGAATACAGCCTGACCGAATTTGGAAAAACACTAATTCCTGTGATTTCAGCGATTGGAGAATGGGGAGATGCGAATGAAAAGCATCTAAGAGAAGTTATCTTGAAGAGGTTGAATATTGATTAGAAACAAAAAACTTTCCGAAGAGGAAAGTTTTTATTCAAAATTATGTTAAAAGTCAGTTCAAAAAAATTGGAGACGGGTTTTCTTATTCTCTACCTTAGTATCTCCAAAATGATAAACCCAAATTCATTTAAAGACCGTTCTTTTCTGCGAGGGCGGTTTTTTATTTCGTTGGCTTTGCTCTCAAATATTGATGCGGATAGAAACAATCATCGCCACTTTCCCAGGAAGATTGAACAGCGAAATACGGATTTCTCAAGATTTCTCTAGCCAGGAAAATCAAATCGCCTTGTCCGTTTTGTAAAATTTCTTCCGCTTGTTCTGCTGACGTGATAAGACCAACAGCTCCGGTTTTGACATTCGAATTCTTTTTCACGTCTTCTGCTAACGGAACTTGATAGCCCGGTCTTAAAGGAATTGTTACGCCATTAATATTTCCGCCGCTGGAAACATCAATCAAATCTACATTTTTAGCTTTTAAAGCTTTTGATAGTTCAACACTGTCGGAGATTTCCCAACCGTTTTCTGCATATTCAGTTCCGGAGATTCTTACGAAAAGCGCTTGGTTTTCTGTAATTTCAGAATTAATTGCATCCACAATTTCCATTAAGAATCTTGCTCGGTTTTCTGGATTTCCTCCATATTCGTCGGTTCTTGTATTGGAAAGAGGTGATAAAAACTGATGAATCAAATAACCGTGCGCACCGTGAATTTCCAAAACATCAAATCCAGCATCTACGGCTCTTTTCGCAGCTTTTCTGAAATCCTCTACCAAAGTTTTGATTTCGTCAACAGTTAATTCGTGCGGAATTCTTTCGGAATGATGAAAAGGAATCGGGCTTGGTGCAATGGTTTCCCAGCCTTCTTCCAAGCTCATTTGTCGATTGGTTTCAGCAGAAACAGAACCTTTTCGCCCAGCGTGAGCCAACTGAATTCCGATTTTGCTTTCCGAATTCTGATGAACAAAATCAACGATTTTTTTCAGAGCCAAAGCTTGCTCGTCATTCCAGATTCCAAGACATTTGTCCGAGATTCTTCCGCAAGGTTCAACGCCGGTTGCTTCTACTACGATAAGACCAGCACCACCTTGAGCACGGCTCCCGTAATGAACAAAATGGAAGTCATTCGCAACGCCTTCTTCTGCAGAATACATACACATTGGCGACATTACGATTCGGTTTTTCAGTTCTACATTTCTGAATGTTATAGGTGTGAAAAGTTTCATTTTTAGAATTTATTATTTTAAATGGCTTCGAGAGCCTCAGCCTGACAACGTTTGTTAATTAGCTGAGCTTGTCGAAGTTTTTTTTAATTTTTAATTATTGAAATAGAAAGGGAATGTCAATGTGTTTCCGTAGTTGGTCCACGTTCCTTCGAATTTCAATTGGTTTTTGTCTGATGATTCTTTGAGTGTTAATTCTCCGGAGAAAATTCCGTTGTGTTTTCCGTTTCCTTTTTCCGATAGTTTCAAATCGTAAATTTTGGATTGGTCTTTGGAGTTTTTAGTTTTTTCTGCGTCAAAAGTTATAGTTCCTTCAAAGTAGGCTTTTGTTCCTTCTACATCCGAGAAACCAAAAACTTTGTAAGTGTCTTTTTCCTGATTTTCTGTAGAAACAGTTTCGAAAAGAACTTTCAGATTGGCTGAATTATCAATTTTTCCTGTGAAAAATTCGCTGTTGTTTTTGATTTCTTTTTCAACATCCTGCGCATTGAAAATTGTAAATCCGAAAATAAAAACTAAAAGAAAAATTATTTTTTTCATAACCATAATTTTAAAACATTGAATCACTCGCAGCCCGACCTGAGTGGAGCTCATTTTTTGCGGACTACTCAAGTTCTTAATAACTGAAAACTTCTGGCAAAAAATAGCGGGAACGGAGGGCGGAAATAGCTGCCCAAATAAAAAATATTTAGTTTCTCGCAGATTGTTTTGATTAAGCAGATAGAAATGAATCAGCAAAATTTGCTCAATCAGCGAGAGAAATTAATTAAACTCCAAATTGTGTCAAATGATGGTCAAGATGTTTGGACATCATATTGTTCCATTCTGTAGCTGTAAGTTTCCCGAAGTTGAAACTTTCTTTGCCTTCAAAAGCATCTGCGCCCAATTGCTGGGTTTTCTGGATGAAACCGATAATTCTTTTTCTCTCTTCTTCGAATATTTTGTTATCTGTAATCACAAACATTGCCGAAGTTGGAGAGTTGTGTTTATAAGGTGTTTCGCTCACGACCATTTTTTTTACAAATTGTTTTAGAATCCATTTGGTAATAACACTTGGCTTTTTATGCTTTTCAGTTTCGTAGATGAGTTCGTAAGTTACGTTGCAGTGAGCCAACATTTTGTCCACGGACATCACGCCCCATTTTGGGAAAGAGTCTTCCGTGAGTGCGTTGATTCTCTTGATGAAATGGCTTGTGTCAGCTTGGTCGAATATATTCTTCATAGTTTAGGTCGTGATTTTATTAATTTGATTGAGCTTTTCTAATAATAATTGGTTGCGCTTTTTGTGCTTGATAAATTTAAGAAGAAACCAAATAAATAGGATTGAAGAAATTACGATAATAATGGCGCTTATGATTCTCAACCTGTTCTTTTGTTCCTCGATTTTTTTGTTGTTTTCCTGATTCAGGACATCGATGCTTTTGTTGAGAGAAGCGAGCTCGCTTTGTTCTCTGGCAAATTTGGTCTCGATGTACAGTTTGTTGTACACTTCATAATTGTTCCAATCTTGAAGAGCGAGATAATTGTCCGAAAAACCTTTGTAAATCCCTTCACTCAAGACCAAATCGCCGACTTTTTTGGACAGATTGACCGATTTTTTCAAAAGCTCTATCGCTTCCTGATGTTTGCCTAAAACTGTAAAATTCTCCGATAGACCTTTATATGCAAAAGCTTCCAAACTCTCTGCGTGAACAGACTTGGCAACCTCAGCGGATTGTTTGAAATATTTTTCTGCCTCATTGTATCTTTTCAAATAGAAATAACAATAACCAATATTGTAAAGGAAAACGCTAGAGTTGGCGATGGCATTATCATAATTTCCAACTTTTTTTACATACTCTAGACCAATGAGTAGTTTTTCCAATGCCAACTCATTGTTGTCCTGAGATTTATAAACCAAACCTCTTAAGGCAGAATTGAGACCAAGATAATAAGTTTTGAATTTCCCATCTGGAAGTTGACTGCAAATTTGATAAGATTCGTCCAGAATTTCCAACGTCTTGCTATTGAGTCCCATCTGCTGATATTGTATGGATGTTGCATTTAGGATTTTTACTTTTTGTTCTGGGTTGGTCACATTTTTACTCAGTTCTTTCATCTTCAGAACCCAATCCAGAGATTTGTCAAAATCCCTTTTTGAGATGTAAGAATGTGATATCAGTTTGTAAAGTTTGATGAGATTGTCCGGATTTTTCTCATTTTTCAGCATTTCCTGAGCTATTTTCTGAGAGTTATCAGGATTTTGATAAATGTCCGAAAGTGCTTTTTTGTACAATTGCTCATTGTACTGGGATTTGAAAATTCCGGTAAACGAGAAAATAATTAATATGAAAATGGAGCGTTTCATTTTTTATTCTGAGTCAATTGCTGGATATAACTGTTTGGCGAAATGCCGGTTACGGATTTGAAAACTGTTGTGAATGCGCTGTGAGAAGAGAAACCTGCTTTCTCGGCCAAATAACTTACTTTATAATTAAGATAAGCAGAATCGGTTTTCAAAAGATAAGCTATGTAATTGATTCTTAGTTCGTTGATGTAATTATTATAATTTTTTTCTTTGTATCGGTTGATGACATCAGATAGATATTTCGTATTAGTGTCCAGTTGTCCGGCGAGCATTGCCAGTGACATATCGCGGTTCAGAAACTTTTCTAACTTTTCAAATTCTTCCAAACGTGCCAGAATATCCATTTCTTTTTCTTTGGAAATGAGCGGTGTTTTTTTAGAAATATCAGACTCTACTTTTTCAGATTTTGGTTCGATAACCGTTTTGTTTTCATCAATTTTCTTAATGAAATCCTGCTGTTTTGAGTAAAAATCGATTTGCTTCTGAATGGATTTTGCTTTCCTCTTTTCAGAAATACTGATAATAATAATCATCAAAATTCCAATGAAACAAACAATCGAAATCATCAGAATGTTGTTAACAAAATTGCTGTCAGCGTTTTCTATTCGTTTGGCTTCGTACTGTTCATTCAGCTTTACCAGATTTCGGATAGCATCTTTTTTATTTTTGTCTAATTTATCGGTTTGCTCCTTATATATAGAGTAATATTTCTGATACAAATTTTCGTTTTTCAGCGCCAGATAATTTTTGGACAAATCATCATAAATTCTGTATCTCAAAGCATCGTAAGGTTTGTTTTGAATTAATTCTAAAGCTTGATTCAGGTTTTCGGTTGATTTGACGTAATCTTTTTTCAGGAAATTAATTCTACCAAAATTATCAAGATTGAAAGCTCTTAGAAATACATATTGAGGCGTTTTCTCCAGCTTTTTCTGAATTTCATTAACAAATTTTTCAGCTTTATCAATTTGATTTTGAGAAATATAAATAAAAGTTTGGTAAATCTGATTTTCTATCGAGATGATAAAATCTTCATCTGTGCTTTTCAACTGAGAATTACTTTGATTCAGATTTTCTTCCGCTTCTTTCCATTTTTTCTGAACCATTAGGTTAGAGGCATTCAGTTGATAAATATAAGCAGACAGATTTTCCGGGTAATGCTGGGATTTGATTTTAGAAGCTTTGTCAACAAGATTCTGCGAGATTCTGATGGACTGTTGGTAAAGTCTAAGGGATTGATATTGTTGAGCCAACGCAAAATCCGAATAGAACGAGTTGTTTTCATTTCTATTTTTATTAAGGTTATCGATGGACTGGTCGATGGATTTTGCATAATCACCTTTGAAATTATAAGCTCTCGACAGGATGATTTGAACACGTTGTTTGATGAGTTCTGGCTCTTTATTGACATCAATATTCTGAAGAATCTGGAAAGCATTATCAGGATTTTCGTAAAGACTTTGATAAGCTTTGTCAAGAAGTTTTAATGTTTCTGGGTTGCTTTGTGCCGAAGTCAAAACGACGCCGGAAACAACCATCAACCACAAAAAAAATACCCTGAACATACTACAAAAATAGTTTTTTTATTTGTGAATTGTATGATTTTTAATAATTCTTTAGTGAAAAATACATTGTTATTGTTGTTTTGTTAAATATTTGAAAATCAGCTGTTTTTAGAATTAATACTTTAAAAATTCACGAATTCAAAAAGGTAAACTTTAGGAATTGATGGTAATAATACATAACATTGTAAACAAGTTTTGAAACAAGGAGTCAATAACTACTGAAGAAAAATTACTATCAATATTTATTATTATGAAAAAAGTTTACTTGCTTTTACTAGGCGTAATTACAATGTCTGGATTTAATGCCCAGCAAATAGAACTGAAAGTTCTGGACGGAATGGGGTCACGTCTTTATGACATCAATGACAATGGAATGGGAATCCACTCCGGAGCATATTTCGATTTTGCTACCGGCACTACAACACCCACAGAAGGCGGAGAAGCTACAAACAGAATCAATAATGCTGGTGATGTTGCCGGATTGATGGCTTATACAAGTTCTGAAGGTGAGGATTTGGGACAGGCTGCTTACAGAAAAAACGGAACCTGGACAGCAATTGGTTATTTTCCTGGAGATGTTCCAAGTAATAGCTGGTTTAGCAGCGCTAATGCAATTTCTGGAAATAGCAAATATGTAACAGGGCAAATATCCACAAGTGTTGAAAATAGTTATGCTTATATCTATGATACAGAAGCGGGAACGATTAAAAAACTGGACGGCGATGGCTCTTTTGAATACAGTAGAGGAGAAGGCATCAACAGTTCCGGGATTGTTTCCGGTTTTGTAAACAAATACTCTATCAACGGCAGCACCTATTGGATTCCAGCTTATTTTACGCCCGATGGTGTTGTGCATTATATCGGAGATTTAGGCTATGGAGAAGCTTCTGATATCAATGATGCAGGACAAATAGTGGGAAGTAAGGATTATAAGCCTTTCATCTATGATATCAATTCTGGTGTTTACAAAGCGTTCAATGTGCCTGCAGGTTATGATTCTGCAACATTTACATCCATCTCAGAAAACGGCATTGCTGTTGGATATGCTGGACAGGCAGGTAACAGAGAAGTGATTATCTATCACCCTTCTTTGAGTTCTAACCCTGTTTTCCTAAAAGATATTTTGACAAGCCAGAATGTTACTGTTTCAACTTTCGACGGAAAATTGGGAACTGCAATGGGGATTTCTGCAAACGGAAATTACATCGCTGGATTTGATAATTCTATTCCGCCATTTTTCGCAGCGGGTTGGGCAATCAACTTAAATAATCTTTTATTAAGCGGCAACGACTGTTCCATCACTTGTCCAGAAAATATAGAAACAACAATAGCAAATGCATCTCAGACCTCAGCCATTGTGAATTATACATTGCCTGTTACTTGTGGTTCATCCTCCTCTACAGGCCTGCAAACCGTTTTGGTTTCCGGTTACGAATCTGGCTCTCAATTCCCAATTGGTATTACCAATGTTGTTCATAATTTGGTAGATGCTGATGGAAAGATTGTTTACGTATGTTCTTTCCAAGTAACAGTCAATGATGTTTATTGTTCTACATCGCCACAATATGGGGTGGATGCGATCACCAAAGTTCAGTTTGCAGGAATCGACAATACATCAGACCCTTATTCTAGCCAGGCTAACGAGTATTATCTGGACAAAGTTGGAGAAGTTTACCAAGGAAATCAGTATCCGATTGCTATAGAAGCTAATACCAATACTGGTTACGACTACGCAACAGTTTTTATAGACTGGAACCAAAACGGGATCTTCACCGACGCAGGAGAAATCTACGAAGTGGGGGCAATGACTTCTGACGGAATGGATGGTGCTCAGATTACAGGCAACATCACAGTTCCAGCTACTGCAACTGTAGGCAAAGTAAGAATGAGGGTGTTGCTGAATTGGGATGCATCAATGACTACACCTTGTGACAATTCGATTTATCAATACGGTCAGACAGAAGATTATACATTGGATGTGAAAGAATCGCTGGGTGTGAATGACATCAATTCAAAATCGATCAGCTATTATCCAAACCCGGTAAAAGATATCCTGAATCTTGTAAGCGATAAAAATGTGACCAACGTTTCGGTTTACAGCATCGAAGGAAAATTAGTGAAAAACTTCGCAAGTCTTGATGAGTCAAAAGTCCAGTTGGATCTATCAACATTGACTACAGGAACTTACGTTGTGAAAGCGACAACCAAGGAAGGTAAAACGACAACGTTCAAAGTGATCAAGAAATAAATCTTCTTCATCAATATGACAAAACCCGCATCATTTGGTGCGGGTTTTATTTATATTATATTTATAATGCTTTATGGATATCATAATCTGCTAGAACAAATAATCCTTCATTCTTGAAACAGCTATCTCATTCTCATCGATGAACTGAAATAGCTGCTCGAGACGGTCTTCGAATTTTCTGCCGATGTTGATTCTTTTGTAAAAAGGAATCTCAATTGGTAGATTTTCGGCTTCATACAATTGCCAAATGTTTGCATAGATCATTACGTACTCATTGTTCTTCAAACTCTCCAAAAGCATACTTTCATAATACTTCATCGGAGTCACTTGAAGGATATAATCATTGAACGGAAGTTGAGAATAAGGCGACTGACTCTCCGGAACAATGGTCAGATCATTTTCGATATGGATCTCTGTTTTTGCGGTCAACTTTCGCCATAGGAAATTGATTCTCGATTCCTCGATATTGGAGATGTAATTGAAGTCCAATTTCTTAATTTCTGAATAAGAGATCTGATGGTATTTTTGTCTCAAACCTCTGATTGGTTTTTGTAAAAAATCTTCCAAATTTTGCTTCACTTTTTCTATCGTTTGCAGGTCAGAATTGTTGTTGTAAAATGCAATTTCGTGACCAGCAAATGAGATGCTTTTTATTGATTTTTTTAATTCCTCTACTAGAGAAATGTCAACAAAAAATGTCGCTTGAAATTCGTGAAGTTCCAATAAGAGCAGAGTAGAGTTAACTTTATCTTCAATAGAAGTTATCAATTCAGGTTTTGAAATGTTTTTAGTTTTCAAACTCTGGTTTTCTGACATTGCTATGTTGAAAGTTAATAATATCACTTAAATTATGGTTGGGATTAATTTTTTAATAATTAAAAATCAAACTGATAGTTTAAATTTTACTCTTTATTAAGTTTTTTCTTAAGATTATTTATCATATCTATCGACATCGATGAAATATCAAATTTGTAATCCAATCCCCAATCCTGTTTCGCAGCAGAATCATCTATACTTGCAGGCCAAGAATCTGCAATTTCCTGTCGGAAATCCGGCTCATACTTTATCTCGAAATCCGGCATCGTTTTTTGTATTTCGGTAGCCAGTTCTTTTGGAGTAAAACTCATGCCTCCAAGATTGTAAGAATAACGAATTTTCACTTGTTCTTTTGGTGCTGTCATCAGCTTGATCGTAGCATCAATTGCATCATCCATATATAACATTGGCATGGCTGTATTTTCACTTATGAAACTTGTGTATTTTCCATTTTCTACAGCCTCATAAAATATCTCTACAGCATAATCTGTAGTCCCTCCTCCAGCTGGAGCTTTCCATGAGATCAGACCGGGATAGCGGATACTTCTGATATCAACACCATATTTTTCGAAGTAATATTCGCACCATTTTTCACCCGCCATTTTGGAAATACCATAAACGGTTGTCGGATTAAGAACAACTTCCTGTCCTACATTTTCTTTAGGAATTCCTTTTCCGAAAACGGCAATAGAACTTGGCCAAAATATTTTTTTGATAATCCCTTCTTTGGCTAATTCGCAAAGATGAATCAACGGGTCGAGGTTAAGTTTCCAGGCGAAAAGAGGCTGCTTCTCAGAAGTTCCAGAAAGGAGTGATGCCAAATGATAGACTGTGGTGATGTTATGTTCTTTGATAACTTCTGTAACAGCTTGAAAATTAGTTACATCAAGTCTTTCGTAATATCCTGCTTCTGTAATGCCTTCTTTCCACTTATCCAGTCCGGAAGCAATTACGTTTTCCTTACCATATATTTCTGATAATTTGGCGGTTAGCTCCGTTCCGATTTGCCCAAGCGCGCCTGTGATTAAGATTTTTTCTGTAGTATTCTTCATTTTTACTTTTCTTGATTCGCAAATCTAATTAAATTTGGGATTGAGAATCAAAAAGAATTCCAATAAATTTTTTAAAAATATCATAATATGAAAAATCGATCGCCGATAATCGAAGTTGCTGAACTTCTTACATTATCCGGAAATCCGAATCTCAAGATCTTTGATGTCAGAACAGGCTCAGATGCAAAAGCAGAATATCAGAAAAAGCATCTCAAGAATGCCATTTTTGTAGATTTGAATTCTGACCTGGCAGAAATTGATGATCCAAAAAACGGAGGTCGCCATCCGCTTCCAAAGTTTGATAATTTTGTCAAAATACTTGGAAAGTTAGGAATTGAAAAAGATTCTCACGTTATTATCTATGATGATAAGAACGGAGCTAATGCAGCTGCAAGATTTTGGTGGATGTTGAAGGCGGTTGGTCATAACAATGTTCAGGTTCTGAATGGCGGTTTGCAATTTGCCGAAAATCAAAATTATCCTTTGAGTTCAGATGATAATTCTTATCCGGAAACAATATATGTTTCCGATTCCACAGATTGGCAATTGCCACAAATTTGGATTGATGATGTGAAAAAAGCAACTCAAGACCCTAATTCTGTGATTATAGATGTGCGAGAATCGCAACGTTATGATGGTATAACAGAACCGATTGATTTGATTGCAGGACATATTCCGAATGCTAAGAATTTTCCTTTTTCTGATAATCTGGACGGAAATGGTTTGTTCAAATCTTCTGAAACGCTCAGAAATCTCTATTCCGGATTATTTAATCAATATGACAAAAGCAAAATCACATTCCATTGCGGAAGTGGTGTGACGGCTTGTCATTCTCTTTTGGCTTTGGATTACGCAGGTTTTGATATTCCTAATCTGTATGTAGGAAGCTGGAGCGAGTGGAGCAGGAATGAGTTGTAGAGTTCGAGAGTTTAAGGGAAGAGTTTTTAGAGTCTGTGGAATAATGGCTATAAAACTCTCAGGCACCAAAACCCTCGAACTTAAGCTTTCCGACTCAAAAGCTTGCACGGATCTGCATACTTCCGATATGGATTGTTCTGTCACCGGAATTTCGACCTTCATAATTCACATTCAGTTGAACAAATGAATTGATCGCTTGTTGGATGTATAAAGTCCAGACTTGATTTTTTCCGGCTTTAAGACCTTCTAGCATTTGATTTCCGACGATGCTGAAACTGCTTCCTGTAAAATCATTGTTAATAAAGGAAAAGTTGGCTCTGATGGATGTTTTGGATTTTTCCCATTGTAGAGTTCCCGAGATTTCGTAGGTTTTCAAAAGTTCTTCTCCGTCAGTTCTTTTTTTCTGACGCAAAGCTCCGAACAATTCTGTTTGTAAAGTTTCTGTCAATTTATAAGTTGCTTTTGGCTTGGTTTCCCAATTTTGAAGAAGATAGTTTCTGGTATTGTAAACCTGTGAGCTGTTGGTCACATTTTGTAATGTATTTTCCCAATCTGCGCGGAAAGTTTTTGAGAAAGAATAACCGACATTGAGAAAATGAGATCTTTGTCCATGTGCCTCATTGCTGAAATTCGCATTCACGAGATTATCATTGTCCGTATATCGATAACTTCCGTTCCAGCCAGACTTTTCATTAGAATTAACTAAAGCCGAAGCTAAAATATTTTGAGTTCTCAGCAATTGATCACTTTGTTTTTCGAAAGGATTCCAGACCAAAACCTTGCTGCCTTTTGTATAGGAGTTCTGTGAAAGCAATGACAAATTGAAATTCCATCTTTTGAGGAATTCATTTTTTGAGCTAATTATAACAGCCGGATTTACAAACAAAGCAACTTGCAGTTTATTTTTGTTTGATGCGAGATAATTCACGCTATTAGTATAAACTCTGATGTATTGCGCCAGATCCGCATATTCTGCAACTTCGAACTCATCTAGTTGCTGCACACCGTCATTATTATAATCCGTCCATTTGTAAACACCTTGTCCGTCTGTCACTTTGATGTATTGGAATTCACGTTGTGCTTCCTGGCCATTTCCTAACTCATAGAATAACTGAAGATGCATTCCATTTTTAAACAATTGCTGATTGTACAGAATATTTCCAACTACAAAATCCTGATTTTGATTATTAGTTAAAGTCTGACTCTCGTAAAAGAACTTTCTATAATGAACCAAAGTCGATAATTGGGTTTTCTCTGTTTTTATGATTTGACTTTCTGTCATCAATCCCAAAATATTGTTCATCTTCTGAAGACGATTATCCTGCACCGAATCATTACTTCTCAAATAAATCTTTGTCAATAATTTGGTTCTGGCAGAATCAGCGATTTTTTTCTGAATGAAAACCTCTTTCCAGCTAAAACTTGTCAGATCCAAAGTCTGGGTTGCGTTGTATTTTTTCTCGTTATGTTCCATAGAACCGCCCAACATCCAGCTTCCTTTTTTACCTGCTAATTCGGTGGAAACAGCACCTCGGATGAAAGTGGTATTAAGATCTGTAGATTTGGTGTCCAGATAAGAAACTGCTGCAAGATTGTTGAATTTTCCGATTTTCCAAATGGCATCGACATCATTTTTGATTCCTTTATAAGTATCAGTTTCCTCAAGATAATTCAGTTTATAATTGATTTTTGAAGTTTTGTTAAAGTCATTCAGAAAAGAAAAAATGAATCTGTTCTGAGTGATTTGACTGAACTCATTAGTTAGGTTAAAGTCTCTCCAAAAATCAACATTGTTGATCCTGTCTAGAATATGAAAATTCTTTTGGATAACCTGATATTCCACCATTGGAGTTCCGGTCCATGTATTTTTTCTAAACGTTTTATTGGCATAGATTCTTGCCGCATAACCAATGTTCTGTTTGTTGTCCTTTGACGAAAAAAGATTGAGGTCATAATTGCTCATTGAAACATCTGTCCCGATGACACCTTCATTAAGTGCATATTCAACATTGGCAGAATAGACTTGTGATTTTTCCGGTGCGGGCAATTTTCTAACCGCCATATAATCTCCTAAACCAGTTCCCATATATTGGAAAACCCGACCATTATTTGTAGATTGCTGTAATTGGTAATCGCCTTTTCCACTTCCGAAATAGGTAAACGAAACTTGATAAAGGACCTGACTCTGGTCGGTTGAAAATTCGTAATAGAAAGAATCCCCCGAGAATATTTTTTTGTAAAGGATCTTATTCACATCATATTCCGTCTCTACTCCGGATGGTGAAAACATGGCGTCAGAATTGTTACCAGCATTGACGAGTGTTTGTTTGTCTTCATCACTTAAATTAAGAGACAATGGTGCGTTTTTATTGTCGTTTTCCATGAACCAACTGAATCCGGCTTTCAGTTTCTCTCTTTGATGTTTAATATTTCCGGTGATCAGAAATCTTGTGTAATTTCGGTTGGTATAATTATAAGATACATTGATGAAGTTCTGTTTATAAATTGGACGGAAACTTGTGAATGTGATTTCACCCGTGTTATAATTGATTGTATAATCCTGATTTTCTCCACGCTTCATCAGTATTCCATCAATGTAAACCTGTTCCGAACCGGAAATAATAGTGATGAACAGTTCCCCGTTTTTTCCTGTCAATCGATAAGGTCCTTGATTGCCCTCAACTCCTTGAAAACGCATCCGGAAAAATTCACTTCGGGCAACACCCCCGGAAACATCTACGGAAGTTTTATTACCATTTTTCTCCCAATTGGTCAAAAACTGCAATCCCATGCTCCGTCTTTGATAGCGTCCGAAATAAGTAGTCTCGTCATTGAGGTCGAGATGTCCCGCTCTAATGATGCTGTGATTTTTGATATTGAGCTGAAGATAGATTTTATCAAATTCCTGTAAAGTCTGTGTATAACCGTCAGCCTGAACAGGAAGATTATGATCCGAAATTGAAGCCAAAATAGATACATCTTCACTGAGCTTTCCGGAGATCTGCATATCCATGGAACTTTGCACAGATGAACCTTGATTATTACCAAAAGTGATACCTCTGATAATAGAACCTTTGGAATTGAGCTCTCCGAGGATCCTTTTTCTGTCATTTTTTACCAAAACTTCTTCATCATAGATCACGCGATTTTGTTTTTTGATGAAGTCAAGGGTGTCTTTGGTGAAAAAATCCTGATTGATCTTAGAGATCATCACGCTATCTTTTTTAAGGGAATCCTGCGGGATATTTGGGTTTTTCCAACTGAAAATCTGTGCATTAACCGAGGCCATTGCAGAAAAAGTACAGATTAATAGAAGAAATTTGTATATCTTAGACACCCTTTTCTTGTAAAGTGTAAATGTAGTAATAATAGGTTTTGAACCGAATTAACAATTATTTAAAACGGAAAAGGAAGCTTTAAAATTATAGTTGATATTAAAATTTTATATTTGCCATCCCATAAGGGACAAGAAAGAAACATTTTAAACTTTATATTATGACAAAATTTTATTCTTTATTAGCAGCGGTTGCTTTAACTGTAAGTGGCAATCTTGTTGCACAAACAGCTACTGTAACTATTGATGTTGCAAGCATCGGGGGTACAGCTGTTCTGGGAACAAGTAATTATAATAGCGGAGCTGAAAGAACTTGGACTACCAACACTATTAATTTTGGTGGAAAAGCAATCACAGCCAATGCTATTAACAATCCAACTACAGGTACTGCCGCAGGTACAAATATCCAAACTCAAGGAAATAATGGTGTTATCTATAACACTACGGCTTTGCCAGGGAAAATACTTAGCGTAACTATTAATTCTGTAGGTACAGCCAGAGAATCTTCTCTTTATGGTGGAGCAGATCGTTTAGTAAATACTACAGCAGCTAATTATGATGTGACCGGGGGAACACAAATAGGCGCTGCTTCTACTACTGGATGGACAACTACGGATCTGTCAGGAACTGATTACAAATTCTTTGCTATCAAAAGAGGAGCTAGTGCAGGGTATATTACATCAATTGTGATCGTGTATGAAAACCCTACCATGGCAGTAGTAGATGCTACAAAAGGAAAAGCGAACTTGGTGAAAAACACAATCGTATCCAACGAATTGATCTTTGGAGCTTCTGCAAAAGTATCAGTATATAACATTGCAGGTCAAGTTGTAAAAACGGCTGAAGTTTCTGAAAACTCCAAATTGGATGTTTCTGCTTTGGTAAAAGGAACTTATGTAGTTACTGGTCTTGTAAACGGACAAACTGTTTCTCAGAAGATCATCAAGAAATAATTTTAATTATCCTTAATTAACAAAAAACGCTACCAATTTTGGTAGCGTTTTTTGTTAAGTGAACATTAAGCCAGATGAATTGAAAATCAATTATCTGTTGCTTTTTTTTAATTTACAATTAATCATTTATAAATCTGAAATATAACGAGTTATGATAGCTTTGTCGCAAACAAAATCTTTAATAAAACAATTATGAAAAAGATCTATTCTTTATTTGCAGTGGTGGCTTTAGCTACAACAGCAACGGCACAAATTTATTCTACAGGATTCGAATCTAGCGAAGGATTTACATCTAGTACGGTTTACAACAACACAACTTTACTGGTAAGTGGGCCTAGTGGGAAACAATGGAGTACATTTTTTGGAACACCATCTACGACTTCTGCCTTAACAGGAAACCAGTCTATGCAAATGAGATGGTATACCACTTCGTCTGCAAGTAAAGGTTATACCATGACCAATTTTGCAACAAGTGGTGTTGGTTCTGTGACATTTAATGCTTCCAATACTGCGGGAATCAACGTCATCGTATCATACTCTACAAACGGAACAACTTGGCTTGGTCCACAAACTTTTACATTAACAACTACCAGTACATCTTATACCTATAATGTTCCAGCTGCTGCGACAGGTGCTCTTAGATTCAAATTCGAGTTAACCTATACGACTGCACCATCAGCCACTTCCAGACTTTATATTGATGATGTTAAATTCAATGCGCCTACGATGGTCGTGGTAGATGCTGCAAAAGGAAAAGTTAACTTGGTGAAGAATACAATCGTATCCAATGAGTTGATCTTTGGTGCTTCTGCAAAAGTATCTGTTTATAACACTGCTGGTCAGGTTGTAAAAACGGCTGAAGTTTCTGAAAACTCCAGATTAGATGTTTCTGCTTTGCCGAAAGGGGCTTATGTGGTAACAGGTCTTGTAAACGGGCAGGTTGTATCTCAAAAAGTGATAAAGAAGTAATTGATTATTATTTTTTTGAGATGATATATGCCGGTGTTTTTACATCGGCTTTTTTATGATTTAAAACAGACTTAACATAAGGTCTTATTTATATGTTTATCTTTGTGGCAATAAAAAGGGAGGTTTTCGATATATAAAAATATGCTAATGATCAGGGACTATTAATTGCCTTAAATTGATTAAATCTAAATCTATTATTGCATAAATGTTAAAAAATAAATAAAATTTTGCGGAATACATTTTTTTGTTAACTTAGCATCCCTTTATGATTTAAGAAAATAAAACAATTTTTAAACTTTAATAAAATGAAAAAAATCTTTACAATTTTAAGTATTGCAGCTGTATCTTTAGTATCAGCTCAAGAATTAGTAACCAATCCAGGTTTTGAATCTTGGGACCCAGCAACGGACACTACTCCTGCTAAACCGACAGGATGGAGTTTTGTAAGTGCAACAGGTGTGGAACAATCAACTACAGCACACACTGGATCAAGTTCATTGAAACACATTGCACCTGCTACAGGAAATGGAAGTACAAATATTGATATTCCTGCTGAGGCTAATACACAGTATAGCCTTGGGTACTGGGTATTAGATAACGATGCAAATGCAAGAGGAAGACATTGGGTGCAAGCTAGAACCGCAGGAAGTGCAGCAAATATTACTTGGAACAATACAACTTTTCAACCTTCTACATATAGTGCGGACAATCCAGCATGGGTTTTTGTAACAGCAACCTCTACAACACCTGCAACAACTGCAGTTTTAAGATTCGATTTCAGAACTTATGGAACTGGAGCAGGTGGAGGATCTATCTATTATGATGATGTTACTTTGGTAAAAGGAGTTTTAGCTGTTGCAGATATTAAAGACTTTGATAAGCAAGTTCAGTTCAACACTGTTGTGAAAGATCAGATCACTTTCAAATTACCAGTTAAATCAACTGTAAATATCTATTCTGTAGAAGGAAAACTGATTTCTTCTAACAGAGTTGAGAACGGTGGTTCTGTAAACACTCAATCTTTATTGAAAGGGGCTTACATCGTAACTGTTGACAATGGTGCTAACAAAATCAGCAGAAAAGTTGTTAAAAACTAATTACAGTTTTTTCTAAAAATAGAAGGCTTCCAAATTTTGGAAGCCTTTTTTTGTTTGTCATTGTGTAGGACGCATAATATTGTGATCTTGAAAGGATTCCTATGGTTTAGATTGACTTCGTCGAACCACTTCGTTAGGTTTCCTTCGAAATGACAAAGCAGGTATTGGAAATGAATGCCGTGTTATCTTCTCCAAGCATACAGCTTGTTATGCTGTAAGCATCTCTGCAAAATGTATTTGGGTTTTTGTGGGCTTTTTGTTATATGGTATTAGAACTTGGGACTTGCCTTAGACAAGCTCAGGATAAACTTTGCCTCAGCCTGACAATCTTTGGTAAAGAGTTTAATGTCAGTATTATCATCCTGAGGTTCTCGAAGGATCTTTAATACTCGATCATCCCAAGCTTGATAGCGATGGCTATCAGTTGTGCTGTGCTTGTGACATTCAGTTTGAAGAAGATATTTTTGCGATGGGTCTCTACGGTATTCACGCTGATGAAAAGCATCTGAGAGATCTCTGTATTAGAATACCCCTTACTGATAGCGACCACTATTTCTTTTTCGCGGGGACTCAGGATATTCTTTTTGAACTGGATGTCCTGAAAATCTATTGCCGGGGAATAATAATATTTCTGATTTTTAAAATAAAGATCTTGGACCACATGGATCAGCTTTTCTTTGGGTGTGGTTTTCAGAAGATAAGCATCTATATTATGCTTGGTTCCCATATTCTGAAAGCTGCTCATCACGATGATCTTGATATGGGGCGATTTTTCCTTGACCTGATGAATCAGCTCCAGTCCACTTATCTCCGGCATAGAGATGTCGGTGATCAGGATGTCTATCGTTTGTTTTTGGATATGGTGCAAAGCATCTTTCGCATTATCTACCGCAAAAACAATATTGAGGTCGGCCTGGGCAGACAAGATCGAGCGGATTCCATCTAAGAATAATTGATGGTCATCTACTATGCCTATATGTATCATATTTTGAAAGTTATGGTTATGGTGCTACCACTATTGATGGTGGAATCGATTTCCATATTGGCATCAAAGTTTCCTAATCTTTCCCTGATATTTTTAAGTCCTATACCGTCAGCATTATTTTCAAGAAAACCTTTTCCATTGTCTTCTATCATCAGGCAGATAAAGTTGTCGTTCTGCGTGACATTGACCTGTACCCTGTCTGCATGGGCGTGCTTTCTGATGTTGGCAAATAGTTCCTGAACGATTCTGTAGAGCTGCATCTTCAATCCTTCATGGATATTGCCTAGTGCATCTTCCGGAAAGAACAGGATATCTGTCTGTATCCTGTTTTCCATATTTTGTTTTGCCAGATATTGCATCAATTGGTAGAAGGTTTTTTCTACCAAAAAGTTGCTGCTGAGATTATGCGAGATCTCTCTTACCTCCCCATGCAAGCCAATGATGTGGTCCTGGATAGAAGATATATTATGGTTTTGTAAAATATCATTTTCCTTGCCCAGCAAAATGTTGATCCATGCCAGACTGCCCGCGATACCATCATGCAGCTCTTTGGCCAGCCGGTTGCGCTCTTTGTTTTGTCCTTCCAGAATGTCTTTGGTCCGGTTGAGTTCTTGCTCGGCCTTCAATTTATTTTTATAGAAGAAAAAGCCAAGGACCAAGAATAATATAATGGTTCCAAAAATAAAATATACTCTTGTCCTTCTTACTTTCTGGAGCTCATTTTCTTTGTTCAGCAATTGGATCTGGCTGTTCTTTTTCTCAACCTCATATCTTGCCAGCATATGGTTGTAGTTCTTTTCTTTTTCGATGGTGAAAAGGCTGTCTTTCAGTTTATAAAATTGACTTTGATAGTCATAAGATTTCTGAAAATTGCCATCTTTCTCATAGTTCCATATGAGATTCTTCATAAGGTCTAGCTTCTGGTTGATGGGTATTTTTTGTTTATCATACATATCCCTGGCTATTTCATAGTAATTTATAGCCTCTTTATAATTCTTCTGATTAGTGTAATATGCGCCATAATTGAAATAGATATGGAAAAGCAAGCTTTTGTTATCCAATTTCCCTAATAATTCTTCAGCTTTTTTCAGGTATAATAATGCTCTTGCATCTTTTGCCCCCAGAAAATTACTGCTCTGGTTAAATCTTATGTTGAATTGCTCTTGTCTGTCCTTGGTAAGTTTTGCAAGATAAAATGCTTTTTCGTAATACCCATGGGCCTTCTTATGGTCTCTATTTTTAATGGCATTGGCCATCAGCATATAGGAGGTTAATAATCTAGCGGTATCCTTTGCAAGAATAGAATATTTGGCTGTGAGCTGATAATTTTTAATACCGGAAATAGTGTCGCCCTTTGCTGTGAAAAGGTTTCCGAGATTAAGATGCAAAATACCATAATATTTGTTGTTTGGGCTTTTTTTAAGATAATACAATGCTTTTTGAAATTCTAGAAATGCTTTATCATATTCATTTCCCTCTAAAAATATAGCCCCATTCAGATTATAAATACGAAAAAGCGTTTCTGTGTTCTGTGTATTTTTTGCCAGAATAAATGCTTTGTCGTTATACGTTCTGGATTTTAGGTTATCATCGACATTATAATAGTAAAGTGCATAAAAAAATAAGCATTTGGAACCATAGTAATCATTTCCAATTTTGTTGTTTAGATCTTCAGCTTGTTTACAATAGTAATAAGCCGAGTCGGCATTCTTATAAATAAAAGAATTGAATTTATCAAAAAGACGGTCTATTTTTTCAATTTTCTGCTGTGTGAAAGCAGTAGCATGGCAGAATACAATCAAGAAAAGCAAAAATGTTTTTTTTATTGGAAAAATCACGGTACTGGGGGATAAATATTCTGGATAGACTCTATTATTTTTGTTAAAGTTAAGGAAATCTTTATGAGAAAAAGCATTCTTGTTATTATCTTATCAGCACTCTCATCAATAAGTGCACAGACATTTTGCAATTACACAGAAACTCACGCTTCATCCAATGGTTATATCTGTAATGAGGACATTCTTATTTTCACCAGTTCTGTTGATACGACTATCAAAGGAAGTATATCTGCAAATAAAAAAATCACTGTAATTCCTGCATCATTATATGGTATTACAATTCTGCCCGCAGATCCTTGTACCAATTGTACAGAACCAACGAATGGAAGTACAATAGGCACAAACAAAGGAGGAGGTAAGGGAAACAAACAATATCCTATTGTAGAGCCTTCTCAATGGACTGATAATATTATTATAGAAAAAAATCCTGTAGAAATTTTACTCAGATTGTCTTTGAAAGACGGTTTAATAAAAACGATAATAATCTTTGATACGAGTGGAAAAACAATTATAACTAAGAATAATGACGAGAAAAAAGCAGAAATAGATATTAGCAAACTTGCTAAAGGCATCTATGGGGTAAAAACTATCACAACAACTAACCAAATCTATACAAAACAATTCATCAAAAAATAACAATTAAAATTTTTAAAACTATGAAAAAGACAATTATTCTAATGGGAATCCTTTGTGGATTAAGCATGAACGCACAATGGTCTCTTACAGGTAATGCTGGTACAACACCAGGAACTAATTTTATCGGAACAACTGACAATAGGGATCTGGTTTTTAAAACTAATGGGACTGAAAAAATGAAAGTCGATATTAGTGGTAATATTGATTTTACAGGTTCTGTATCATCAACTTATCCTTGGTTATTTCCTTCTCCGGCTAAATATAAGTTTTATGGACCCGCAACATTTAGTTTAATGGAAAATAGTGCGGACTTTTTAATATATAGCAATCCTAATGATTCAAAACTTTTAAGAGTTGATGGCGAAAAAGGACTGGTTTTTTTACAAGAAGATTTAGGAGCTGTAATAATAGGTACTAAGAATGATTTATACTCGTGTACTACTTGTTTTGGATATAAACTTTTTGTAAAAGGTGGCATCAAAACAGAAAAAGTAAAAGTAGAAATAGCTGCAGAAAATAACTGGGCAGATTATGTTTTTAAAAAGGACTACAAACTGATGCCATTAAAAGATATAGAAAGCTATATCAGAACAAACGGACATCTTCCGGAAGTGCCCTCTACAGAAGAAGCTATCCAAAACGGGATAGAGCTGAAAGAAATGAACATCCTGCTTCTTAAAAAAGTGGAAGAGCTGACATTGCACTTAATAGAGCAGGATAAGAGATTAAAAGAATTAGAAGCTAATAATAAAAAATAGAACTATGAGAACAAAAATTTTTATTTTTGGTTTATCATTGTTTTGCATTTTTGTCTTCTCTCAAAGTGTCAAATATACTTATTACGTAGAATTTACAAATTCTAATAACAAGCCGGCAATTACAAAAATTGGTAAAACCACGAAGAGTATAGCTTATAATGATAATCAATACGAAGTTATACAATACGAAGAAGCTTTTTCAAATTTTACGACAGAATCTCTTAGAAATACATCGTTAATAGAGTTTAAAACTTTAAATGATTTCAATAATTTTGTATTTAATAATAGAAATAATATTGTCAAGTATGAAAAGATAGAAACTATTGATAACCCAATATTATTAGAAAAATCCTATAATAAGTTTAAAAAAGGTAATAAAAAGAACTTAAGTTTCAAAAAATTTTCATATACCCCGAATGACTATTATTTATTTCCTGCAGATTCAGCACATTCTTATCTTGATTTAATAAATGCAAAAGAAGCATGGGATTATTCTAAAGGAGATAATGTTATTGTGGGTGTGGCAGATACAGGATTTCGTCTTACACATCAAGAGTTCAGTGGGAAAATGTCTGGTTTACCAGGACAAACTGTTACAAACACTGATGATCATGGAAATGTGGTTGCAGGCTTAGCAGGAGCTAAAACAGATAATAATTTTGGAAATTCATCAATAGGATTTAATAATCAGCTTTTAGTAACAACTAACTGGAGTTGGAATAGTCTTAAGCAATTATCTGATAACGGAGCACGTGCTATCAATATGAGCTGGTTAAATTCTTGCAGCTTTATCCAGACAGACCAGAATGCTATTAATGAAATATATGCCAATGGGACTGTATTGGTAGCCGCTGCTGGAAATTCATCTTGTGGTAGCAGTTATGCAAAAGTATTTCCTGCATCATATGACAATGTTATAGCGGTAAGCGGAGTAGGACATTATAGAGAAATAGGAGGTCCTATCACTACCAATGTAAAAGATGTACACTATGGCAATTATGCAATTCTGGAAAATAGACTTCAGAATAATGAGGATGTGGATATTGTAGCACCGGCGTTTGATATGGATGGTCTGCCTTATTCAGGATGTGATACTTGTCTTTATAAAGCCTGGGTTGGTACATCATTGGCTTCTCCTTTGGTTGCAGGTGCTGTTTCATTATTGTTTTCGTCTAATGGTTGTCTATCACCTTTAGAAATAGAAACCATTTTAAAACTAACTTCTGCAAACATAGATCAACTAGCTCCTAACCAAATATTTGCTGGATTACTTGGAGCAGGACGATTAGATGCTGGTAAAGCCAATAAAATGGCTTGGCAGATGAATCCTGCAAATGGAGGAGAAATTTTAATTGAGAATAAAAATTTTACTCGCTGGAATTTTGAACTACTTAATTCTGCTGAATATATAAAAATCCATAATGAAAGCTTTACAGGAACTTCTAATGTTAATTTTAAAGCGAAGAAAGGAATAACATTAGCAACCAATACATTACTACAGCCTGGAACAGGAAAGAATCATTATCTCTATGTGGAAAATATAGATACGTGCTCTGATTTTAATAAATCCAATAATTTGGAAAACAAGGCTGAAAGGAAAGTAACTAATATTCAGTTACCCAAATCAAATATTAAACTTTATCCTAACCCTTCCAAAGATTACATCAATATTCAGACGGAAGGAGAGATTCATAGAATAGATATCTATGATCTATCTGGAAAAATATTAAAAACTAGTTATTCTAATAGTAAAGTTAATATTGAAAATTTACCAAAAGGCAATTATTTAGTGAAGATACAACTTGTGAATGAGAATGCTGAAACTATCAAGTTTACTAAAAATTAATAACACATTTTCAATATAATTCTGAGCCACCGATTTTTTCGGTGGTTTTTGTTTTCAGTAAACCCCTCTTCTGAGGTTATTGATCAATGCACCCAGATTCAGAACCAATGTATATCGGATTCTGTAACCATAATTTTTGAATCCCGGTTCGAAACCTAAACTTGAGGCTACGGGAAAATAAACCTCAAGAAAATCAGGAACTACCTTCACTTTCACGCCAGAATCCCAAATGAATTGCGTTGCCCTGTTTTTGTTTTTATAAACCCCGGCATCAGCATAGAGATTGAACCATTTCCAAAGATGAGAATCTACATTCAAACTTGTGACGAATTGATTGACAGAGGTGTTGAACATAGATTTGAAACCACCTTCTGCTAAAATGAACTGTTGGGAAAGAATCCCTGAAGTGGCACTTTGTCCCAATAATCCATAGGAAAATGAGTAGTTGGAAACCCTTGATAATCCATAATTGAACAACGTATTCTTGGTGTCGTTCTTAATAAAATATCCGGCGAACCAACGGAAACTGATTTTCTTGTCTTTTGAAAATTCCCAGCGGTAAAAAGCTTCTGCAGAGATCTTCTGAAAATCTTCCATCCATTGCAGATTGGTCGAGATGTATTTTTCATGGATCAGCCGGTTGTCGGAATAAGAATAGCCAAGATTCCAAAGGTTATATTTGGAATAGAGATTATTCTCGATCATCAGTGGCGTTAATTCCCTGTCATAATAATTATAAGAGAAGTAAAGGCTTCTTCCAATTGCGCTTCTGGGATCTTTGTTGAAATTAATAGAGGTTCCTGCACCAAATTTCTTATAGGCCAGATTGGTATTATAGTGAAAATAAGAACCGGAAACAGCAAAATTCCAGCTTCTGAAAAAACTGTTTGGAGGTAAAATAGAATAGCCAATTGCACCCGAACCCGTCAGCTTCCCTGTCCCGGTGCTGTAATAAGGGGTGAATGAATAATCAAATTTCTGGTCAAAAATCCCCTGATTCTTGAAGTTAAGACCAAGCAAAACTTTGTCATAAGCATTGAAGGTCAATCTTGGTGTCAGGAAGATCTCATCATATTCTGGGTTTTGGACATCCTTTACCAGTTTGAATCTTATTTTTTTGGTGTTGGAAAACAAACCTTTTGTGTAAAGGTAATTATCTCGGAAATTAGCTTCTGGGAAGGCATAATCATCATTCAAAACAATTTTATTTACATTCTCTTTTGGAATGGTAAGTGTATCGTTTATTTGGGAATTCCCCTCTTTCCAGTAGATTTTCTTCTCATCGTTTTTATCTTCCGATTCAATTTTCAAAGGGATTTTGGAAGCATTTTTATCTTTGATATGAACAAGATAATTTTGTTTTTGCTCTTCTATATATTTTAGATTAAAATTGATCCGATGCTTTTTGGCCATCATTTGACCCAGAAAAGCTGATTTTCCATGGGTAAATTTTTCAAGGTCATCAAGAAAATCCTTACCGGTCGTTTTGGTCCCGTAAGCGGAAGACAAATAGGCCTTCAAGAAAAAATCGAAGGAATCCGTTCCTTGATATTCAGAAATATAATTCAGGAGGCTTCCCATTTCGAACTGACTGATTGCAGTCGTATTGAAGTTGCTCAACTTATAAAAAGGAGTGTTGATTTGCTGATCGAGATTCTGGGTCGAAATATAATGATAGGCCAAGCCATAACGTTCGGAAAGTTTCAGTTTTGAAGCGTAAAATATCTTCAAAGGCTTGATTCCGAAGAGATTTGCGTTATCAGGAAGATTCCCGAGAAGTCTATGATTAGGGTAGAAGTCTTTCAGATATTGGATTTCAAGATAAGATTTGAGGCCGTTTTTCAGCCAATGTTCTTGAGTTTTATTGGTGATGAAGTGTTCATCCATTATTTTCTTTGAAATCGCACTGAAGTAATCTAGATCTGTTTTTTCATAATCTGTAAACAGCTGATATTTGAATTTCCAGAATTTGACATCATCGATTCCAATGAATTCTTCCTTATTCAGGAATTTTTGAGTAATGAACAGCTTGTCCGGCAGATTTCCAACTCTTGCTTTGACGAATTTAAGATGTGTTGGCAATAGAAAAGCCAGGGTTTGTCTCTGGTATTCGGTGATCTGATAACCAAGCTGAACGTTGATCTTTTGTCCCTCAATATCCAATTGATATTCAGGATAAATTTCCTTCGATAACTGGAATTCTGGGTCGTTTACCGATTTACCTTCAAACTCAGATTCTGACTTTTGAGTAAGATTTGAATAGGATTTCCAATTCTGTGGTATCTGAAAGTTAACTTTCCAAAAAGAGCCTGCATTGGCTGTTTCTTCCGTATCTCTATAGAAAGCATTGCTTTGATTTTCGTTTTCATAAGTATCGGGAACCAGAAAAAAATATTTTAACACAATGCGGTTGACATCAATTCCGTAGCCTGTAAAACGTGCATCAGGAAGCTGGATCTGATATTTCAAATTAAATCTGATACTTTTTCCGGTCTCTAGAGGTTCAGAAAGTGGAATGAAAATATTTTCCTGATTTTTATTGAGAATTTCTGAAGATGTATTTCCATAAGAATATTGGAGACTTTCCAACTTACCCAGTTGACTGTCTTTGGCAAAATACAGGTCTTTTTTTCGGTCTTCAACTTTTCTTTTGAGAAGCGGGGATTTGCGTTTTTGATAGGCAGAAACCCAATTCAGAAGTTTGATCCGATTGATGGATCTCTGATGCGGATTATGATAGATCAAGGTCTGTTCTACAGAGATCGATTTTTGGTCTTCATTCAATTTTACATTCAACAAAATGCTGTCTTGCTGAGACTTTGCCCAGAAAAAAGAAAGAAAAAAGACCAAACATAAAAGAAATCGCTTCATCAAAAAATATCAGTAACTAAAACTACTACTTTTTTCTGATGAATTGTGATAGAGAGTTGTTAAAGTTTTTACTCCTTACCTCGAGACTCCCGAATATCACGCACAATTGTCAGTCTAAAGTTCTCAGACTGAGTTTTGATTAACTAAAACAAAACCCTTTCAAATGGTTCAAAACTCTGAAAGGATTTCCAAAATACTTTATACTTTGTACAATTTACAATGTACTTTGATAAGCTTTCCAGCCTTCGTTTTTGTACCGCAGAGCTTCTTGTTCAGGTTCGTCGGCTTTGTAAATTCCGCGTCCGACGATGATGAAATCTGTGCCGTAATTTTTGATCACGTGTTCCGGAGAATTGTATTGTTGTCCTTTGTCATCACCGCTTGTTCCCAAATTCACACCTGGCGTGAACAATAAAAGCTGGTCAGAAACCTCATTCTGAGCGACACAACCAATAATGCTTGGGTGGTTTTCTATTACTTTTAAAGCTTCTTCACGATAATGAGAATCGGTCAAAGTTCCTTCGGAAGACATTCCTAAAATTGCTACAACACCAACATTTATAAAACAATCTAAGCTTTTGCTTCCTCCTATCACGTGGGAAGTGACCAAATCTGCCCAGTTCGAAATTTTATAAGTGCCGTACGAAAACTGCAATTCCTGAGTGTTTCCGATGTCCGCAAATTTTCTGTCTTCCATCAAAAGGAAATTATGTTTCGTTGCCAAATCTTTCAGAGGAAGAATGGTTTCATCAGCATCAAAATCGTTCAGAATATCGATGTGTGTTTTCAAAGCGACAATGTGTGGCCCAACAATATCAGCAAAATCTAATAATTCTTTTGTCGTGATAAAGTCTGCCGAAGCAATCAGGTTTGACCTTTTTTCAATTGCGATTTCAAGGATTTTTTTGGAGAAAGAATGTTCAGCAACTTCCAATTTTTGCTCGTAAGACAGACGTTTTTTCTCTTCAAAAACAACCTGATTTCCGTTGACAAAATCTTGAATTCTTGCAACCTCTTCATCATCGATGTAATTCACTTCTCTCAGGATTTCCACAACATCAGAAATATTGAAAAGCGAATGAATTTTGTAACCTTTGGCTTCTAGTTTTTCTTTTCCGCCTTGCTGTCTGTCCAAAACGACTACGATGTCGGATACTTTGATACCTTCATTCTCCACTTCTTCAATGGTCTCTACCAAAGACTTTCCGGATGTGATGACATCTTCTACTAAAAGGCAGTTTTGACCTTTTTCAAAGATTCCTTCAATCAGCTTTTTGGTTCCGTACGCTTTTGCTTCTTTTCTTTTGATGATCAATGGAAGATAACTTTCCAGAGACATAGCCGTTGCCATTGGAAGCGCTGCATAAGGAACGCCACAGATGATATCAAAATTATCCAAAGGAAGCATCTCCAAAAGATAATTGGCTAGTTTTTTTAGGATTTTTGGGTCAGAAGCGAGCGGACGCAAATCTACGTAGAACGGACTTTCTATCCCGCTTTTCAGTGTAAATCGCCCAAATTTGATTATCCCGAGTCTGTAACACTCGAGGAAGAATTCTTTTTTACTTTCCATTGACTTTCTTTAGATTTCTACAAATTTAAGGCTAATTTTTTAGACTGAGAAAGTAAGAAATCATAAAGTCTTCGACTCCGCTCAGACTGACAATGTTTTAGTATTATGATTAGTGTTAGAGATGTCACACTGAGCGGAGTCGAAGTGTTTAATATTAATCAATTTCCTTCCACTTTGGATTTGTGGCTGCGATTTTTTCATTGATTTTACAGCTATCAGAGTGTGCTCCTTTCAGAAAACCGATGCTCATCAGAAACTCGCCGACAATTTCTCCACCTGTGAATCTGAAAGTTTTCTTGAAGAGTTTTACCCACTCTTCCTTTGTTTTCGGATGGTGGTGTTCCAGCCATTTTTCGAATGAACCAAATTCCTTTTTGAGCTCCAAAATGGTTTTTGCGTTTTCTATGGCTGCATTCACTTTTAATTTATTCCGGATAATTCCAGGGTCTGATAATAATCTTTCGCGGTCTTTTTCTGTGTAAGCGGCAATTTTTTCGATACTGAAATTACTGTAGGCTTTTAGAAAAGAATCTTCCTTTTTCAGAATCGTTTCCCAACTCAAACCGGCTTGGTTGATTTCCATTATGAGTCTTCCAAACAATTCATCATCGTTGTGGATTGGGAAACCGTAGTGGTTATCGTGGTATTTTTTGTGCAATGCTTTTCGGTCTTCGGGTTGCATTGTTTCTATGGCCTGGCAATATGACATCTTATGTTTTTATAATTGAATGTAAAGATAATTTTATTTTGTCAGTTATTTAAAATTTTGGTAGAAGGTCTTAGGTAGTAGGTTAAAGATTTTAGAAAGGAGTGATGTAGACAATCAGAAGAGCAAAGTAGATAATCAGAAGAGTAAAGTAGACAATCAGAAGAGTAAAGTAGACAATCAGAAGAGTAAAGTAAACAAAAGGAAGAGCGAAGTAGGTAAAAGGAAGAGTGAAGTAGACAAACGGACGAACGAAGTAGACAAAAATAATAGCAAAATAGATAAAAGGAAGAGTATAGTAGATAGTCAATGGCTTTGAGTAGATAATTAAAATTCATTAATGCTATTTGGTTTGAAATATTGTTTAATAAGCTGTGAATATGATTAAGGATTAGAATTAACAATTTCTTATCTTCGTACAAAGCTTTTTTAAAATGACAAAACAAATTTCTTTTCTCTTTCTTATTTGCTCTTTTTTCTATGTCAACGCTCAGATCGAGGAGAAAAAACTCGACGAACTTATTCAAAATTCGCTTAAAACCTTTGATGTCCCGGGAATGTCTGTCGGTATTGTGAAAGACGGAAAGCTTATTTATGCGAAAGGTTTCGGTGTTCGTTCACTTAAAAATAACCAGCCGATGGACGATAATACATTGGTTGGAATTGCTTCTAACAGTAAGGGTTTTACTTGTACGGCTCTGGCGATTTTGGCTGATGAAGGCAAAATCAACTGGGACGATAAAGTGACAAAATACATCCCTGAATTCCAAATGGCAGATGCTTACGTTTCTCAAAATGTAACCATCAAAGATTTGGTGACACATAGAGCTGGATTAGGATTGGGTCAAGGTGATTTGATGTTTTTTCCTGAAGGTGGGAGTTTGACTGTTAATGATATTGTTCATAATGTGAGATTCCTTAAACCGGAAAATCCGTTTCGTACAACTTTGGATTATAACAACATCATGTTCATTGTGGCAGGAGAGGTAATCCATAGGGTTTCCGGTTTGCAATGGGCAGATTTTATCGAGCAGAGAATTATGAAGCCTGTTGGGATGACAGCGAGTTTTGGTTCTTACAATCGTGCAAAAAATTCGCAGAATATCATTGATGCTCACGCTCCGGTTGATGGAAAAGCAATTGCAGTTCCTCACGATTGGAACGAGACGGCGAATGCGGCAGGCGGAATTATGAGTAATATTCAGGATATGACAACTTTGGCTAACTTCCTTCTGAATGGATTTGTGACCAAAGATGGGAAACGTCTGGTTTCTGAAAAAAATGCCCACGAATTATGGAGTCTTCAAATTCCGGATAAAGTTGGATTGACTTCGCCTTACGATACGCATTTTTATGGTTATGGATTAGGCTGGTTTTTGAGTGATGTGAAAGGACATCTGCAGGTTCAGCATTCGGGAGGTTTGATAGGAACGGTGACGCATTTTACATTGATTCCGGATATGAAATTAGGAATTGTAGTTTTGACTAACCAACAATCAGGTGCGGCATTTTCTACGATTACAAATTCAGTTAAAGATGCTTATCTGAAAGTTGAAAACCGTGATTGGTTGAAGCTTTATGGTGACAGAAATAAGAAAAATGAGGAAACTTTCACAAAACAGAAGAAAGAAGTTTACGACAAAGCTTCGAAGTTCAAATCAGATTTGAAAGATGACCAGTTTATCGGCTGGTACAAAGATGATTGGTTCGGGATTGTTGAGGTTTCCAAACTAGGCAAAGGTTATAGAATTATTTCTAAATCTTCTCCAAGGCTGAAAGGCGATTTGATTCCATATTCAGCTAATTCTTTTGTTGCTAAATGGGATGACAGAAGTTATGATGCGGATGCGTTTTTTACTTTAAATTTTGATGAAAATGGAAAAGCAGTTTCTGCGAAAATGAAACCGATCTCTGATGTGACGGATTTTAGTTTTGACTTTGAGGATTTGGATTTGAAGAAGATTAATTAGGGTTCATCTTTAATCACATTAGGATGGCAAAAAAATTTCCAATACAATTTGTTTCAGTTTTAATTTTACTTCTACTAATAAATACATCTTATTATTGGGAGGGCGAATTTGGGATTTTTACATTCATAATATTTGTTATCCTTTTTGTTTCCTTTTTTATTTTATCAATAGAATTAATAAGACAATTATATATTTCTACTAAAAATAAATTTACTGAAAAGTCAAGAAATTATTTGATTGGATTTATGATTTTGTGTTTGACATTAATTATCATAAAACCAACAGGAATTATAAATTTCGATAAACTTGAAGGCGAAAATTTGTTTTTTGCCCAAGCAGAAGGAGTTGCAAATTGTACTTCAACATTGAAGGTGAAAAAAGATAGTAACAAGTTTAGTTATGAAAGTATTTGTTTTGGAATTGAGAAAACAAAAGGGACTTATGAAATAATTGATAGAATTATATATTTCGACAATTACGACAAAAGAAAGTTCAATTTCATCTATGGGAAAATCGATGTAAATAAAGGCTTCATAGCTTTATATCGAAGTAAGAATGATTCTAATCCTTACCAGATTCCAATCATAGAGAAATAAGCACATAGAATTTTCAAATATAGAATTGTCAAAGGAATTGAAATTGTCTGAAAGATTAAATTAAAAAAACCGTCTAAACAATTTTGTTTAGACGGTTTTATATTTGATAGGAATTAAACTCAATTAAATTTCTTTAAATTGTAGGTTTTGTTCCTCGACTTGTTTGTCTGCTAAGTTTTTGTAATAACCAGTTTCTAACTTTTTGTAAATCGCTTCAAAAGCTTCCAAAGTTTCATTAATTTCTGAATCTGTGTGAGAAGCTGTTGGAATTAATCTTAATAAAATCATTCCTTTTGGAATTACAGGATAGGAAACTACGGATGTGAAAATCAAGTAGTTTTCTCTCAAATCTTTCGCCAGCATCATTGCTTCCATTGGGCCTCCTTGGATGAAAACCGGTGTTACACAAGTATTTGTATCTCCAAGATTGTATCCTATATTCTTAAGTCCGCCTTGTAATTTATTAACGTTTTCCCAAAGTTTAGCTTTGATTTCTGGTCTTGTTCTTAATAATTCTAATCTCTTCAAACCTCCGATTACCATTGGCATTGTCAAAGATTTAGCAAAAATTTGAGACCTTAGATTGAATTTCAAATAACGAATGATTTCTTTATTTCCTGCAAGGAAAGCTCCGAAACCAGCCATAGATTTTGCGAAAGTCGAGAAGTAAACATCAATCTTGTCTTGACATCCTTGCTCTTCGCCAGCTCCAGCTCCGGTTGCTCCAAGTGTTCCGAATCCGTGCGCATCATCTACCAAAATTCTAAAACCATATTTTTCTTTAAGGGCACAGATTTCTTTCAATTTACCTTGTTGTCCTCTCATTCCAAAAACACCTTCGGTAATCACCAAGATTCCGCCTCCGGTTTCTTCAGTTACTTTTTGAGCTCTCTGTAAGTTTTTTTCAAGACTTGCAATATCGTTGTGTCTGTATGTAAAACGTTTTCCTGCGTGCAGTCTAACACCATCTACGATACAAGCGTGAGAATCTACATCGTAAACAATCACGTCATTTCTTGAAATCAAAGCATCGATTGTAGAAACCATTCCTTGGTAACCGAAATTCAATAAATAAGCAGATTCTTTTTGAACAAATTCTGCCAATTCTCTTTCCAGTTGAAGGTGTTGGTCAGTTTCTCCGGACATTGCTCTCGCACCCATTGGATAAAACATACCGTATTCTGCAGCGGCTTTTGCATCGGCTTCCAAAACATCTGGATGGTTGCAAAGTCCTAAATAATCATTTGCGCTCCAGAAAATCACGTCTTTTCCTTGGAACTTCATTCTCGGGCCAATTGGTCCTTCTAATCTTGGGAAAATATAATAGCCTTCTGCGTAATCTGCAAATTGTCCTAGTGGACCCGGATTTTGTTTTATTCTTTCAAAAATGTCCATTTTTTCTAACTGATATTTTTTATTGATTGAAAAAACCTTTTGTATTACAAAAGGTTATGAATTTTGTGATTAAATTTTATTTGATGATTTCTGTTTTGAACACTTCATCATAATTGTGAAAACAATTGTTGATAAAGCCTTGTTCTTCCATCCATTTGTCGCTGTAAACTTTGGTAATATAGCGAGAACCGTGGTCTGGATAAATTAATACAACCAAATCATCTTCTTTGAACTCGTGAGAATTCGCATATTGAATCAAAGCCTGAGTTACTGCTCCAGTTGTGTAACCGCCCATAATCGCTTCTTTCAAAGCAATCTCGCGGGTTCTGTAAGCAGACATTTCGTCATTAACTCTTACATATTCATCAATCGTGTCAAATAAAAGTGCGCCTGGAATCAAATTTTTTCCAAGACCTTCAATTTGATAAGGATGAATTTCTGTTTTATTGATTTTTCCTGTCTCGTGGTAAGTTTTCAGAATAGAGCCATCTGCATCTACACCTATTATTTTGATGTCAGGATTTTGTTCTTTAAGATATTTGGCAGAGCCGGAAAGCGTCCCTCCAGTCCCTGTGCAGGCAAAAAGGTGCGTGATTTTTCCTTCTGTCTGTTTCCATATTTCAGGACCTGTTGTCTGGTAATGTGCATCAATATTCAATTCGTTGAAATATTGATTGATGTAAACCGAGTTAGGTGTTTCTGCAGCAATTCTCTTCGCAACTTCATAATAAGACCTGGGGTCTTCTGCAGGAACAGACGCAGGACAAACATAAACAGTTGCCCCCAATGCTTTCAAATAAGCAATTTTTTCAGCTTTTGTTTTATCGCTCACCGCAAGAATACATTTGTAACCTTTTACGATACAAACCATTGCAATAGAAAAACCTGTATTTCCAGAAGTGGTTTCTACGATTACAGAATCTGATTTTAGGATTCCCTGTCTTTCGGCATTTTCTATAATATGAAGAGCGATTCTGTCTTTTGTAGAATGCCCCGGATTATAAGATTCCAACTTAGCGTATACTGTCGCAGGAATGTCCTTGGTAACTTGATTTAACTTGACTAACGGTGAGTTGCCAATCAAACCAAGAATATTATCGTATACATTCGTCATTTTATATCATTTTTCTCTCAAAAACTGTCTGCAAAAATAAAAAAAAAATTGCAATGTTTTTACTTTTGTGGAGCGAATCTGATTTTAATCAAGATATTTATTAAAAAACCAATTGTTTTTCTGAGGTTTTCAAAAAATAAAGTAAAATTTAATTTTTGTTAAAAACTCAGATAACTGAATCAAAAACGTTAAATTCGCCGATATTTCATTTTCCGTATGAAGAATTGGACTTTTAAACGATGGAACACTATTCTTGGATGGGTAGTTTTTGTAATTGCATTTATCACTTATTTATCAACCATAGAACCCAATTTTAGTTTCTGGGACTGTGGAGAATATATTTCTTCAGCAGTTAAATTAGAGGTTACTCACGCTCCAGGAGCCGCACTTTTCCAATTGGTTGGAGCAGTTGTTGCGCTTTTTGCTTTTGGTGACGGCCAACATTATTCTTTGGTGATTAATGCGATGTCAGCATTGTTCAGTGCATTTACAATTCTATTTTTATTCTGGACCATTACACATCTTGTAAGAAGATTACTCAATAAAGAATTTGAAAATATAACAGTTGCAGAAGAGATTGCAACATTATTTGCTGGTGGAGTTGGCGCTTTATGTTTTACATTTTCCGATACATTTTGGTTCTCTGCTGTTGAAGGCGAGGTTTATGCGATGGCGAGTATGTTTATTGCATTGATTGTCTGGCTGATTACCAAATGGGAGAATGAATATCTCGAAAAAGACAACGAACGATGGATCATACTTTTGTTTTTCGTCATCGGTTTGTCTGTAGGTGTACATATGATGTGTATGTTGGCTTTGCCTGCGGTTTGTCTGATCTATTACACCAGAAATTATAAGTTCTCCTGGAAATCTTTCCTTTGGGCAAATGGAATTACATTGATAATCCTAGTAATTGTCTTCAAAATTATTTTCCCTGTGATAATGACTTTATTCGGGAAATCTGAAATATTCTTTGTTAACGGACTTGGTTTACCTTTCCACTCAGGGACGGTTTTTGCGTTTGTTATTTTATCTGTTCTTTGTTATTTATTCATTACTTATACAAGAAAAACGAGGAAATCTTTATATCAGACGATTGCATTATCGGTTGTATATATGATGATTGGATTCTCTTGTTGGCTGGTTATCCCAATCCGGGCAATTGCTAATCCACCAATGAACCTTAATGACCCGGACAATGCCTTGGGAATGTTGGATTACTACAACCGTGAGCAATATGGTGACTGGCCGACTTTGTATGGGCAAAATTATACTGCTTATCTTGACCCGAACGGCATTGAGAAAAATGAAGACGGCAGCTATAAAACCGAAAAAACAGGTGATACTTACGAGAAAGATGCTACAACTGGACAATATCGTAAGGTAGGAGAGAAGTTCAATTATGTTTTCAGCAAAGAGCACGTTGGTTTCTTGCCAAGGATGTTCAGTGAGGATAAATCGGTGATGCCAAATTATATTTCGATGTATGGTGCGCCAGATTTCACTTTTAATTATGGTAATGAGCAAATCTCCGAAAGTCCGGAAGCTAAACAATTCTTTGATGAACTTCGTCAAAAATATGAGAACGGAACAATTAAAATGGATGATTATCTGAAAGCTAAACAATTCGGAATCATCAATGTTCAGAAGCCTACATTGGCCCAAAACTTAGACTATTTTATCACGTTCCAGAATTATTATTATTTCGGAAGATATCTCCTTTGGAATTTTGCAGGTCGTCAGAACGATGTGGAAGGTCATATGGAAAATACCAATGGAAACTTCATCACAGGTATTCCTTTCATCGATAATAATATTTGGGGAGACCAGAGCGAGATGCCGGCTAAATTCCAGAATGAGAGTACGGTTAAGTTCTTTATGTTACCGTTAATATTAGGATTGTTAGGATTCTTCTTCCAACTGAACAGAGATTTCGGAAGATTCTATGCGATATTATCTTTATTTATTTTAACAAGTGTCGGGATTGTATTTTATACAGGAATGAAACCATTCGAACCTCGTGAAAGAGATTATGCGATGGTCGGCTCTTTTTATGCGTTTGCGATTTGGATTGGATTAGGGGTTGCATCAATCTATTGGTTGCTTCAGAAAAAAGTAAAAAGCAAATTAGCGCAGATTATCGTAGGTGTCGTTCTATTGGGAATTCCTTTTATGATGGGCTTCCAAAATTATAATGTTCACGACAGAAGCGGACGTTACACAGCTTACGATTACGCTTATTCAAGTTTAAAATCTTTGCCTAAAGACGGAATAATGTTCGTTTATGGCGATAATGATACTTATCCGGTTTGGGCAATTCAGGAAACTGAGGAATTCCGTCCGGATGTAAAAGTGGTGAACTTTACGTTGTTATCTACGCCTTGGAATATTGACCAGGTTAAGAGAAGAACTTACAACTCTATGCCTGTTCCGTCAACTTTGACTCACGAAGATTACCGTGAAGGTTCCAACGACCAGGTTTATATGATGACGAAAGATGATTGGTCTAATATTTTTGCGAATCTGAAAGACCAAGGTGCACCAGATACAGAATTTGCAGCCTTCAGAAAATATCTGACTCAGGATTCGATTACGATGAAGGAAGCAGTTAACTTCCTGAAGATGAAATCGCCCGAAAAAGACGAAATTGTGAAAATGATTTTCGGAGAAGAGCGTTATCAGAAATTCAACTTCCTTCCGGTTTCCAAGTTTGTACTTCCAGTTAATGTGAATAATGCTGTTAAATCAGGAATCATCACGCCTGCCGAAGCGCAAAAAGCAGAAAAGCAAATCGTCATCGATTACAAAGGTTCCAGTATGTTCAAGAATAATATGATGATGTTGGACATCCTGGCGAACTTCGACTGGAAACGTCCGATCAACTTCTCAAGCGGTGGAATTTACGACGGAAGTAATTTATTCTTCTTATCGAATTATCTTAAGTTTGACGGATTCAGCTACAGATTGGTACCAATCAAAACAGAAGAATCTCCGGATGGAGAGTTAGGAATGGTAAATGCAGACGAGCTTTATAATGTGGTTAAAAATTACAGATGGGGTAATTTCAAAGATCTGAAAGTTCATTTTGATGAGACCTGTACACAGAACATTATCGGTTATCGCTCATCTGCAAGCCGTGCTGCCGAAGCTTTGGCTCTGAAAGGCGATAAGCAAAAAGCCGTCGAAGTTTTGGATTTGGTAAGCAGAGAAATCCCTGTTTCCAAATATAATGACCCAAGGTCTTTGAGTTCCATTGTTTATGCTTATATCGTTGCAGGACAAGAGCAAAAAGGATTGAAACTGGCCGAAGAGCTTAAGAAAGGAATCTTCGAAGAATATGATTATTACACCAGATTATCTCCCAAGTTCCAGGTTTATGCAGCAAGACAGATGAAAACCAAACCAATGGAATATTCACTTGTTGTGGGCGCAGTTTCCGAAGCTTATAACAAAATCGGACAGAAAGAAAAAGGCTACCAATATCTAGTTAATTCCCTGAATGTCATTGATAAAAGATTCAATACATTCATCAAAGATTTGCAGGAGATGGGCAAAGAAAAGGCCTTCAAAAAAGCAGATGATGTACAGAAAGTTACATCGTTCTACTCTTATCTTTTCGATATTATGAAAGATTATGATACGACTTACGAAGCCGAAAAGATGGACAACATCACCAAACAGCTGATGAAAGTCACACAATAAATCAATTAAACGTCTCGATATTTCGGGACGTTTTTATTTTCTAATTTTAGTAAGACCTTTTAGGAGCATCTAAAATTTATCATTTAAAATTTAAAATTCTATGAAATACTGTGCTTTCCTCCGTGGCGTGAATGTTAAAGGAACCAATATGAAAATGGCAGATGTCTGCAAAGTCTTTTCAGACGCAGGCGTCCAAAATGTATCTTCGGTTTTGGCAAGTGGAAATATTCTGTTTGAATCTGATAAAAATTCTGCTGAATTGAAGAAGACTTTGGAAAAAGCAATGTCAGAACATTTCAATTACGAAGCTTTTCTTTTCATCAAAAATGATAATGAGATTAATGAAATTTTAAAGAATGACCCATTTCCGCCAATAGAAAATTTCCACAATTATATTTTTCTAGGTTCAGAAAAAGTAGAAGAAATATTGTTGGAAGAATTTGAGAAATCAGGCAAAGCAAAAGGTGAGAAAGGTAAAATCATCAATAATATATTTTATTGGCAAGTTCCGAAAGGTCAGACTTTAGATTCTAATTTCGGGAAAGTTCTTGGCAAGAAAAGCTTGAAAGATAAAATGACAAGCAGGAACAGTAATACATTTGAGAAGATTATCAAAAAGTTTTCATAACACACAATTTGTCATTCCGCAGGAATCTCGACAGTTAAGTTTAGATTCCTGCGGAATGACAAAATAATGTTTAAGAATTGATATAATCTTATTTCCGGATTCCCAAAGCATTCTTGTAAATCTCAATTTCCTTCTCCAGATCCGCAATTTTTGCCTTCTTTTCTTCTAATTCCTTGGTTATTTTAGCATTCTCATTCATGGGAAAACCTTCTGGATAATGGTTGGCAATTTCCAGTAAGAAATCGTGTTTCAATTCGATTCCAATGTCCCATAAAATCCCGAATTGCAGAGAGGAACGAGTCAAATATACGCCAACGCCCGTTGAACTTAGTCCCAAACGGCGGGACAATTCTGCCGAAGAAATATTTTTCGCAACCATAACTTTTCGAACCAACGCACCGATATGCGGGTGAGGATGCTCTTTCTTTTCCTGATACTTTCTGATGCTCATCTTTTGTGTTTTATGATTACAAATATATCTTTTAAATCTAAATTCTGATTTTAAAACATTAATTTTTAGCCTTTAAGACTGGAAATGTAATGTTAAAACATGAATTTCTTACGTTAAAGGATGGGAATATATTCTTAAAGTATCTATGAAGAGACTTAAAGTTTAATTATCGAACGTTAAAGGTTAGAATTCAAGCCTTAAAGACTGGATTAGTATATTTTAAATTTGTTATTATAGCTTTTATGCATATTAGTCAAAGCTTAATCGTTATAAATGAATTATTTATATTGATGTTTTGATGTTAAATAGAAATGGAAGATAATATTTCATAGATATTTGAAATCGCGCTCATCAATTCGTAAAGAGAAAGTTTTCTCTTAAATCCGTATATTTGTCTAAGATTTAGACCAACTAAGAAAAGTCTAAAATCTATACTTTAACATCTAATTTCTTATAAAAAAATGATACAATATTTAGATAATATTCATCACAAAGATTCCAAGAATTTTTTCCTGATTGCGGGACCTTGTGCTATCGAAGATGAAACTATGGCTTTGCAGATTGCAGAACAAATTGTGAAGCTTTCCGACAAATACAATATTCCTTATATTTTCAAAGGGTCTTTCAGAAAAGCGAACAGAAGCAGAGTAGATTCTTTCACAGGAATCGGCGACGAGAAAGCTTTGAAGATCCTTAGAAAAGTAGGAGAGACATTCAACGTTCCTACGACAACCGATATTCACGAGAATGGTCATGCAGCTTTGGCAGCAGAATATGTAGATGTGTTGCAAATTCCGGCTTTCTTGGTTAGACAAACAGATTTGTTGATTGCAGCAGCAGAAACTGGAAAAGCTGTGACGCTTAAGAAAGGACAATTTCTTTCTCCTGAAGCAATGAAATTTGCTGTTCAGAAAGTCAAAGATTCTGGTAACGACAAAACAGCGATTATCGAAAGAGGAAATACTTTTGGTTACAGCGATTTGGTAGTAGATTTCCGTGGAATTCCGACTATGAGAGCATATTCTCCGGTGATTTTGGACGTAACGCACTCTCTTCAACAGCCGAATCAAAATTCCGGTGTTACAGGTGGAAGACCAGAATTGATTGAAACGATTGCAAAAGCAGGAATCGCAGTGGGTGCAGACGGATTATTCATCGAAACTCATCCTGACCCTTCTGTAGCGAAATCTGATGGTGCGAATATGCTGAAATTAGATTTGCTTGATGACTTGCTTGGGAAACTGACAAGAATCAGAGAAGCGATATTATAAAATTAAAAGTCCGATTGATTCGGACTTTTTTATGTTTGTATTGAGAATATTTAGAATTTTGACTTAATATTTCTTAATTCAACAGCAAATATTCTGAAACAAATCGATTTTCTGCATAACAATTACAAATATTCTTTCGTTCTTTAGATTAATTGTTATTTTTGCTAATCCAAGGATATTTCAAAATATAAAATCGATAATAAAAACTACAACATTGAAAAATTATATTCTCTTAATTCTTTTCTTTTTGCCGGTTTTGGCATTTTCTCAAATCAATTTAAAAGTTCTCGATGAAGACGGAAAATCTGTTTCCGACGCAGAGGTTACTTATAATGACCAGACTTATCAGACGGATAAAAATGGTTTTGTAAGAATCCCGCTTTCTGATTCTGAAAAAGAACTGAAGGTGCAAAAAGAAAACTTTAAAGGTTTTTCTAAAGTCATCAAAACATCACCAAAATCTCAAACTGTCAATATTCTTTTTTTACCTGTAGTCAATGCTACGGAGATTCAGGAAGTTGTTTTCCAGAAAAAAGGAGTCCGTAAAACCAATGACCTTACTTCGGTTGAGATCTCTGTGAAAGAGGCGAGAGAAGTTGTATCTTTAGGAGGTGGAGTAGAAGGGCTTTTGAAAAGTTTACCTTCCGTCAATTCCAATTCCGAGTTGTCTTCCCAAATTATGGTAAGAGGTGGAAATTATGATGAAAACTTAATTTATATCAATGATGTTGAGCTTTATCGCCCGTTTTTGATTCGTAACTCTTTGCAAGAAGGGATGAGTATCATCAATCCTGATATGGTGGGAATGATCAATTTTTCTGCGGGTGGATTTGAACCTAGATATGGTGATAAGATGTCTTCTGCGCTTAACATCTATTACAGACAACCTGAGAAATTCGAACTTTCCGGAGAAGCGAGCTTAATTGGTGGACGTTTGACCACTGGTTTTGCATCAAAAGATAAAAAATTCACAGGTTTGGTTTCTGGACGATATAGAAATACCAATTTGGTTCTTAATACTTTGAATGAGGATACAGATTTCAATCCGAGATATATGGATCTTCAAACTTATCTCAATTATCAGTTCAATGAAAAATGGTCATTATCTTTCTTAGGTTACTATGCAAAGAATGATTATCAGATGGTACCGAAACAGAAAGAAGTAGATTTTGGAAGTGTTCTACAACCTTTGAAATTGACGGTTTTCTACAACGGGCAAGAAGATGATCAGTACAAGAATATGATGGGAACGGTAAGCGTTAACTTCAAGCCTAGTAAAAAATGGCAACTCACGCTCGATAATTTTGCTTATCAAAACAGAGAAAGAGAATATTATTCTTTGGCTTCTGGTTATATTCTGGAAGCTTTTGACGAGGAAGGTAATCCTGTCGCCGGTTATGATGCTGGTGGCCAGATCGATCATGCCAGAAACGATTTATTAGTTAGAGTGGCAGGTTCACAATTCAGAACCAAATTTTCTCCAGACGTGAATACGGATATCGAAATTGGTGTGAAATACGAAAGAGAAACCATCAAAGATTTTACCAATGAATGGCAGTTCGTAGATTCTATCGGATACAGTAATCCTAGAGATTTTGTTTTGCCAGGGCAATTGGATGCTTCTGACCTTAACCTTAAATATTATATCGCAGGACAAAATAATATTAATCCAACAAGGATTTCTGCTTATGCACAATTCTCTAAGAAATTTATGTGGGGTACTAACAAGATTTCTGTAAATGGTGGAGCCAGAGTTCAGAACTGGAGTTTCACCAAAGAGACATTGTTTTCCCCAAGAGCACAATTTGCTATCAAGCCAGATTGGGATATGGATATGTTGTTCAGAGTTTCGGGAGGTGTTTACTACCAGGCGCCTTTTTATAAAGAGATAAAGGACTTAAAAGGCGCTTTCAATCCTGATATCAAAGCTCAAAAATCCTATCAGATCATCATTGCCAACGATTACGAGTTCAAGATCGGAAATCAGGACAGAAAACCTTTCAAACTGACAACAGAGGCTTACTATAAGAAAATGGAAAATTTGATTCCTTATTATCTTGATAATGTAAGAGTGAGATATTCTGGAGCTAACAATGCAGAAGGTTATGCTTATGGTTTGGATGCTAGATTGTTCGGACAGTTTGTTCCTGGGGTGGATTCTTGGGTGTCTGCAAGTTATGCCAGAGTTTATGAAAATATAAACGGAATGGGCTATATCCCGAGACCAACGGATCAGCGTTTTCGTTTCGCGATGTTCTATCAGGATTATATGCCGAAGTTTCCAAGTATGAGGGTTAATCTGACATTGACCTACGCTAGCGGATTGCCGTCAGGAACGCCAGTTTTATTTGATGCTGCAGGTTTGCCAGATTATTTGGCTGCTTACCGTTATCAGAGAACGTTGCCAGCATATAAACGTGTTGATATTGGTTTGACCAAGGTTTTTATTGATCAGAAGGATAATAAGGCAACGGGTAATTTCTGGGGTAAATTCAAAGAATTGACTTTGGGTGTACAGATCTTCAATGCGTTTAATATCAATAACACGATTGCGAACCAATGGATCAGTGATGTGAATTCTTCTCCATCAGTATATTATCCGGTTCCGGTTAGATTGACAGGAAGATTTTTCAATGTCACAGTTAATTTCAAACTATAATCGATATGAAGTCGAAAGGCACTAAAGATCCAGCGGAATTAACTGATGAAGAAATATTGAAAAACGTAAAATTGACAAAATCAGTTTTGATTTCTTTTTCTGTTATTTTCGTTTTGCTTCTTGCGACTTGTTTGTATATTACAGTTACAAAAGGATTCAGTGTATTTTCGGTTTTACCCCTGACATTTTTTCCAATTCTTGTAACCAATATCATTACACATAGCAAAATGACTGATGAGGTTAAAAAGAGAAATTTGATTTAGAATATTATTTTGATTCAATATAGAAAAAGCTTCCGGGTCGGAAGCTTTTTTATTTTAGAAATAAGATCTGATGAATCTTAATTTATGTGTGTGCTTATTCTGATCTTTATTGAAAATTCCTGAACTATCCAGGCTGTCAATTCTCACTTTTCCGTGAGCATGAATAATCTTCTGATCGGCCAATATAATCCCAACGTGAATGATCCTTCCTTCTGAATTTTCAAAAAATGCCAAATCGCCAGGTTTTGCTTCTTCTATAAAAGTTAAAACTTCTCCAAGCTCAGCTTGTTGATAAGTGTCTCTCGGGATTTTGATTCCGTGGATTTTATAAATGATCTGTGTCAATCCACTGCAATCGATTCCGAAAAAGCTTTTTCCGCCCCATAAGTATGGAACATTCAAAAATTCTTTTGCGCAGTTCACAATGCTTTCACTAAGGTCAGCACCACGAGTTGGGGAAATAGGATCAAAAGTTACTTCTGAACCAATAGAAACCAAAGTTCTTCCATTTTCCAACATAGCGGATTGAAAAGGCTCTTTCACAAGATTGACCTTTCTGGAAGCTAAAAATTCGTCTGAAACAGGAGAGATCTGTTTCGTGTCCATCCAAGCTTCGTAGTTGTCGTAGTGGGTTTTTATTTTGGTCCAATTGTCTTTAACCTCAAGAATGTCTGCGGATTCTCCGTAAAGGAGTTGGGATACGATTTCGCTTTTATCAGAACTTTCAGCTCTCATTGGAGCGATGGAAACATTGCAAATTCCTTTTGTCATTTCAATCAATTATGAATTTAAAAATACGAATTATTTCTTTCTAATCAAGTGTAATCCGTCTCGCAAAGGTAAGATTAGATTTTCGAAATCCGGATCTTCTGCGATGATTTTATTCACGAGTTTGATCTGTTCCGTTTGTTTGTCTTTCGGATTGTTTTCAAGGACTTTTCCATACCAAAGAACATTATCAATAAGAATGATACTTCCTGAACGTAGATTGGGTTTAATCAATTTCAAATATTCCAGATAGCTTTCCTTATCAGCGTCAATGAAAATCAAATCCCAGATTTTATCCAGTTTCTTGATTTCTTCTTTGGCATCTCCGATTATGAATTCGATTTGATCTTTATGATCACTTTCTGCAAAGTATTTTTTTGGAATGTATGCCAAGTCTTCATTCTTGTCAATTGTATAGATTTTTCCGTCTTTTGACAGTCCTTCTGCCATACTCAAAGCCGCATAACCTGTGAAAGTTCCGATTTCCAAAACATTTTTTGGCTGAATGATATGTGACAGAATACTAAGCAAACGACCTTGCAAATATCCGGAGATCATATGCGGTTGAGTTGTTTTCTGATACGTTTCTTTTCTTAATTTTTTGAGAATGGTAGGTTCTTCGGAAGCAGTTTCTTCCAAGTATCTGTCCATTTCTTTGTCTAATTCTTCGAAATAACTCATTGGGAGGAGTTTTTTATTTGAGATTCAAAGGTACTAAATGTTTAAGTTATGACCGATGTTGTATTGATGTCTAATCTGCGGCCCGGCTTGAGTGGAAATCCTTTTTTTTGCTTTTGGAAAGGTTTTGGCAAAAAAGATTGGGTACGGAAGACGGATAAAGCTGCCCAAATTATGAGATAAAAAAACCTCGCCATTTCTGACAAGGTTTAATTTTCTAAATTCTGAATGAATAATCAATTATCATTCATCTTTTATTATTTATTTCTTAACTGGAGCAATGTCCATCAACTTCATAAATTCATCCAGCTTAGGCATAATGATGATTTCCGTTCTACGGTTTTCGCCACGTCCGGAAACTGAAGCGTTGGTCGTTTTAGGATTATATTCTCCTCTACCACCAGCAGTGATTCTGTTAGGATTCACGCCAAACTGATTTTGTAGAACTTTCGCAACTGCTGTTGCTCTAAGTGCGGAAAGGTCCCAGTTATCTCTTGGAGCGTTGGCGCTACTAAGTGGCGTGTTATCTGTATTACCTTCAATCAAAACGCTGTAAGTGTCATAATCGTTTATAACTTTGGCAACCTTCGCTAAAACGTCTGCTGCAGCTGGCTGGATGTCATATTTTCCAACTTGGTAAAGCATCTTGTCTGACAATGAAATCAATACCACACCTTTCAGAACTTTCACATCTACATCTTGGTCTGCAACGTTATCAAGAGAACGTTTCAGCTTGTTAGATAAAGCCAAATTCAAACTGTCGTTCTTGCTTTTTCCAGAAATCAATTGCTTGATGTAAGCATTGGAAGCGTTGATTTCTCCAACCAATTTATCAATGTTAGCAGAACCTTTTCCTGCGTTAGATAAACAAGCGTCCAAACTGGATTTAAGAGCGTTGTTTTGTCCCACAAGTAAGTCGTTTTGACCTTTCAAAGAAGAATTTTCTCCTTTTAAATCTTGGATTTGGCGCATTCTTTCACCCGCATCTTCAATACATTGTTTGTAATTCAGATTAAGGGCATCGAATTGTTTTTTGCTGACACAAGAAGCCAGGGAAAGTCCCACAGCGGTAATTGTCAAAATTTTAAATAATCTCATAGTAAATATTTATTTGTTTTATTGTTTTTATTGAGCGGTTATTGGTTTTTAAATCGTTTCAAAAGTAAGAATTAATAACTGTATATTTGTGCTTATAACTTAATGTTTCGTTATAAAATTGTGTTAAGTCTCTTAAAATTTCAAAACCTATTAGAGCAAATGCTCAACCAACCACAACAAAAAACATACCTTTTGGCTGTAAGTGGAGGAGTAGACTCGATGGTTTTAGCTGATTTATTTCAGCTTTCGGGATTTAATTTTCATATTGCTCACATCAACTATCATCTTCGTAATGAGGATTCTAACCTCGACCAAAAGCTGGTTTCCGACTTTTGCGACAAATATCAGATTCCTTTTCATTTGTATGACGTTTCGGAAGTTGATAAGAAACCTGAAAATTCAATTCAGAATTGGGCGAGAGAATTGAGATATCGGTTTTTCAGAGAAATTCAGCAAAAACATAATCTTGAATTTTTAGTGACTGCGCATCATCTGAATGACCAGTTGGAAACGTTTATCATTAATCTTTCCAAAGCGTCAGGAATCCGAGGTTTGAGTGGAATTCCACAAAATGAAAAAGGAATTATTCGACCACTTCTGGATTTTTCTAAGGATGAAATTTATGAATTTGCAAAAGAGAATCAAATTGATTTTCGGGAAGATAAATCCAATAAGAAAACAGATTATCTAAGGAATAAAATTCGACACAATGTTGTTCCTGAATTAGAAAAAATCAATTCAGATTTTCTAACTAATTTCTCAAAAAGCATCAATTACATTAATCAAGCTAAAGATTTTATTACTGAATCTGTGAATGAAAAAATTGAAGTTCTCAAAATCAGTTCCAACGACAATCAAATCATTATTGATAAACAAAAATTCTCACAAGAATCTGAATTGATGCGATACGAGATTTTGAAAAGATTTGATTTCAATGATGAAAACGAAATGCAGAAAGTTCTCACAGCGCAAACTGGAAGCTCATTTTTCAATTCTGAATTTCAATTGGTAATTAATCGAAATGAATTAATTTTTGAGAAGAAGTTAGAAGTTAGAAATGAGAATTTAAAAGAAATTGCACTTGAAATTGATGATAACGAAATCATTATTCCTCAAAATATTAAAAGTGAGATTCAGAAATTAGGAAATTGTTTTTGGAAAATCGATAAACAAAAAGTTCAATTACCTCTAAAATTGAGAAGAAAACAAGAAGGCGATTTGTTTTTTCCTATTGGAATGATTGGTAAAAAGAAAATTTCGAAGTTTTTTAAGGATGAAAAATTGTCTATTTTAGCCAAGCAAAAAATCTGGCTTCTTTGTGATACTGATGACCGAATTTTAGGTGTGCTGCCTTTTCGTCAGGACGGAAGATTTTCATCAGACAATTCAGAAATAGAATTAATATTAAAAGTATAATTATTAAACCATAATATTTGTCATTCCGTAGGAATCTCAGCAACGTTTAGATTCCTACGGAATGACAAAGACTCTAAATTATTATTGTGGTTAAAACTAAAATAAAAATGAAAAATTTCAAACTAGTGTTATCCACACTTTTTCTATTTATAATAACCATTTTAAATGCACAAATAAAAAATCCGGTTAAGTTCAGATTCGATGTTGATCCTGTTGGAAAAGAAGAATATGAAGCTGTTTTAACTGGTACAATTGAAGATAAGTGGCACATTTATTCTCAGGATTTGCCACCAGATTCCGGAATTCCGACTGAATTTAAGATCACTTCAAAAGAAGGAATTCAGTTGCTTGGGAAAGTTCAGGAAATCGGTAAAAAGCACGATGAGTTTTCGGAAGCTTTTGGCGCTCAGATTGTTTATTATTCCAATAAAGTGGTTTTCAAGCAGAAATTCAAGCCAAAAGATGCAACAAAACCGGCGACGATTACCGCTGAAATAATGTATCAGACTTGTAATGACCGAGTTTGTCTTGCTCCGAATACTCTGGAATTTGAAAAACAAATCGAAGGAAGTAATACAGTTGCTTCTGACGAAAAAGTTGATAAGACAAAAGATACCGTTTATGAAGTTGCTCCAGCAGGACAAGTTGGAACGGTTCTGAAACCGACCAATATTGCAACGCCAACTGTGGCGAAACAAGATGGTTTGAAAATCAATTCTTTAGATTTCAAAAATCCTTTGACGAATTGTGGAACGGCTCAGCAAAAACCGGCTAACGATAATTGGCTTGTTCTAGGATTAGGATTCTTAGGTGGACTGATTGCATTGCTTACACCATGCGTTTTTCCAATGATTCCGTTAACGGTCTCGTTCTTCACAAAAGGGAACAAAGACAAAGCAAAAGGGAAGCGAGATGCGTTTATTTACGGGTTTTTCATCCTTTTGATTTTCGTTTTATTGAGTATTCCATTCCATATTATTGATGGGATTTCGGGGAATATTTTCAATCAGATTTCAACGAACATTTGGCTGAATTTATTTTTCTTCGCCATATTTTTATTCTTTGCACTGAGCTTCTTCGGGTATTACGAAATCACATTGCCCAGCTCCATCGCCAACAAATCTTCCAAAGCTGAAGAGGCTGGCGGATTGATTGGAATCTTTTTTATGGCATTGACTTTAGTCATCGTTTCGTTCTCTTGTACAGGTCCCATTTTAGGAAGTTTATTAGGTGGCGTTGTGGCTGGAGCAACCAATGTTCCAACATTATTGACATTTGCTTTAGGTGGTTTCGGATTGGCATGGGCATTGGTTTTCGGATTATTGGCGTTATTTCCGCAAGCTTTGCAAAGCCTTCCAAAATCAGGCGGTTGGATGAACACCGTGAAAGTGGTTCTTGGTTTTATTGAATTGGCTTTGGCTCTCAAATTCTTATCTAAAGCCGACTTGGTTTCCAAAACTTTCTTGCTGAAAAGAGAATTGTTCATTGTACTTTGGATTATCATTGCGATTGGATTGGTAGTTTATTTATTCGGTAAAATCAGATTTCCGCACGATGATAAAAAACCAAAAATCAGTTTGGGAAGAAGAATCTTGGGCGTATTTGGAATTGTATTTGTGGCGTATTTGATTCAAGGATTGATTCCATCAGAAAAGCCAAAATTGCAGATGCTGAGCGGGATTTTACCTCCGTTAAACGTGAGCTATTTCCATAAAGAAGAAGACGGAATTCTAGGTTTGAAGCCTTATCACAATTATTTCGAAGCGATTGAGGTTGCGAAAAAAGAAAACAAACCAGTTTTGATTGATTTCACAGGTTACGGTTGCGAAAACTGTCGAAAAATGGAAGAGTTTGTCTGGAGTCAGGACGACATTTTACCGATTCTTCAAAACGATGTGATAATTGCTTCTGTTTATGTGGATGATAAGGAAGAATTACCGGAAAATGAACAAATCAAAATCGATATGGGTGATGGACAAAAAAAGAAAATAAAAACCATTGGCGATAAATGGAGTTTGTTCCAGCAGGTTAATTTTAACAATAATTCTCAGCCTCATTATGTTTTGGTAACGCCAGACCAAAATGTGATTAATTCGCCAGTTTCAGGATATATGCCGAAAGAGGATTTCAAAAAGTTCCTTAAATGTGGGATTGATTATTTTAAAAATAAATAATGCTTTTCAAGGAAGCTTACTTAAATCAGCGATTTCACAAATGCAGATTGTCCGCAATTCTGTGAAGGAAAATCAATTGTCAAGTTCAGACGTTGTCACAGATAAAGATTACGAAATCTATTTGACAGATAATGGAAAAGAAATCAAATTCCAGATGACTTTTGATAATTGGCAAGATTTATAATTCTGTAAATAGTATTTATTTAATAAAATTAAAAATTAGGTACATAATTTGTATTCAAAACTCCATAATGATGACAAATCATTATGGGTTTTTATTTTATATTACTAACTACAAAAACTTAAAGCTATGGCAGAAGTACAAATTAAAGAGCAATCTAACGGAAAGAAAACTCAGAATAAAAAACCAATCAGAGTAGATATGACGCCAATGGTGGATTTGGGATTTTTATTGATCACATTTTTTATGTTCACGACCAATTTCTCAAAACCGAATGTAATGGATATAGGATTACCTGCCCACAATCCCGGAGAACCAACGCAAATTGATTACAGAAATCAACTGACATTTATTCTCGGTAAAGAAGGTAAGGTTTTCTATTATCAGGCTGATAAAAAGGATTTGAATGATAATAGTCTGAAAGAAGTGTCTTTTGATAAATTTCAGGTAGCAAAAACTATTGAAGCTGCAAAAGCCAATGCGCCGAAAAAAGAAAACTTCACAGTTATTATTAAACCAACTGATGATTCGCAATACAAAACAATGGTAGATATGTTGGATGAATTGGCGATAACCAAATCCGAACGCTATGGCATTGCGGAAATAAATGATAAAGAAAAAGAACTGTACGAAAAGAGAGTGCAGTAACCAGCCCAAGCTTCGTAGGAGCGAAATGTTTGTGGAAATTCACATCAAAATAATCAGAGCTCCGTAGGAGCGACACTTATAACCTTTCTGAATCAATTTTAGAAAGGTTTTTTCATTTAATTTATTTATTTTCGTGAGGAAAATTAAAACTATGAGAAAACTAATTCCAGTTATTATTCTTTTATCAATCGTTTCCTGCAAAAAATCGGAAAAAACTGTAACTCCAAGAATCGATAGTGTTAAAATCATTGATTCAATCAATACAGTTAGAACAAAAATCAACGACAGTATTCTCAGTAGTCGGGCTTTCAAAGATTTGTCAGGAACGCATTCTTTGACGCACGACCAAGTGAACGGTTCGGGAAAAATTATTTTTACAAAAATCGGGCAAGATGAATATAATGTATCAGGTGAAAATAAGTCGGGAAGTAATTTTGTGGAAATCGAAGGCAACGTCAGAATGACCTCTCCAAAAAACCTTAAATTCGACGGAACCATTACTCAAAGTATTTCCGATTATGACAATGGAAAACTGGATGTAAGAAAGGGTAAGAAAAATTTCTCTACAAAAGATGGCGGAAAAACTTTCAAACTTTACGAATCCGTCAATAATGCAGGATTTGGAGATAAAATAATTATTAAAATGTAAGTTATGCTCAACTACGAAATCGAAAGAACAGGAACTGAAAACCTCGTTTTGCTACATGGCTTTATGGAAAATCTGTCGATTTGGGATGATATGATTCCGTTTCTGTCAGAAAAATTCCGATTGATAAAAATCGATTTGCCTGGATTTGGAAAATCAGGAATTGTTGCAGAAATTCAAACTTCCGAGATAATGGCGGATGAAGTCAAAAAAGTAATAGACGAATTAGGTTTGACACAATTTCATTTGTTGGGACACTCTATGGGAGGCTATATTTCTTTAGCTTTTGCTGAGAAATATCCTGAGTTTTTGAAATCGGTTACATTATTTTTCTCAACTTATTTTGCCGATGACGAAGCGAAGAAAGAAACCAGGAGAAAAGGCTTGAGAATCATCAAAGAAAATCTTCGCGCTTTCGTAAACGCAGGTGTTCCGAATCTCTTCAATCCCAACGAGCATGATATTCTGGAATCCAAAATCAAATTAGCCAAAGAAATCGCCTACACGTCGTCTGTTGAAGGTGTTTTATCCTCACAAAAAGGGATGATAGAGCGTTCTGATAAAAAATCGGTTTTAGAAAACTTCGAAGGTAAAGTTTTGATTTTGTCTGGCAAACATGATTCGGCGGTCAATGCTGAAAAAACCATCAAAAATCTGCCTGACAGAACCAATATCAAATCCTATATTTTGGATTGCGGACACAACGGACATTGGGAAAAACCGGAGATTTGTGCCTCGATCATCAATACAGGATTATTGCATCATTTACCAAAAAAACTTACTTTCTAATGGAAATCATTTCAAAAATTTTAGTTGCTCTTGTCGCTTTAGAACATATTTATATCCTTTATATGGAAATGTTCGCTTGGGAAACTCTCGGCAAAAAAACATTCAAAGGTTCATTGCCGGATGAGATGTTCAAACCCACCAAAAAACTTGCTGCCAACCAAGGGCTATACAACGGATTCTTATCTGCAGGACTTATTTGGAGTTTCTTTATTTGTGATGAGACTTGGTCAAAAAATGTTGCAATCTTCTTTCTTGGCTGTATAATTGTTGCGGGTATTTACGGCGCATTGTCAGCTTCGAAGAAAATATTTTTCGTTCAGGCATTGCCAGCGATTATTGCTTTGATTTTTGTCTTGTTAAGGTAGTTTTTTAGGAGCTGATCCCGCTGTCCACTGTATCTTTTTTGTCTTAGAAGTTACGTCATCAACATAAAATTTTCAGATAAGACAAAAAAGGATGCCGTTCCCATCGGGGCTAGGAATTTTGTATGACAAAGAAATTTCCTCATTAAAAAAGAAACATTGTCATTCCGGAGGAAACCTAACGAAGTGGTTAGACGAAGTCAATCTCAACAGTTAAGATTATTTCAGAAATCATAGATTCGACGGAGTCAATGACAGTGTTTGTATAATAATATAAGGAATAATTAAAAATCTTCCGCTTCAATTTTTTCTTTGAAATCCTCAATAGTATCCTCAATAGATTTGAAATACTTCCCGCCGGAAGCATTGATATGTCCGCCACCGTTGAAATATTTTCTGGCAAACTGATTGGTATCCACAGAATCTTTGGAACGGAAAGAGATCTTGATAAAATCCTCATATAGGTCTTCCATAAAGAAAACCGCCATTTTAGTTCCAAGAACGCTCAGTCCATAATTCACAAAACCTTCTGTATCGCCTTTGTCAAAGCCGTATTCTTTCAGTTCAGAACGTTTTAGCCAAAGAATAGCAACTTTCCCTTCTTTGGTCAATTCAATTCTGCTCAGAACTAATGAAAGCAAATGTAGTCGGGAAATGGTGTTCGTATCCCAAGTATTGGATGTGATAACTGCCGGGTCGGCACCTTTTTCTATAAGTTCAGCTACAATTCTATGAGTTGTCGCACTAGTAGAACGGAACCTGAAACCGCCAGTATCAGTCATTATTCCTGTATAAAGGCATTGCGCAATATCAAGATTCACAAGGTTTTCATCATTATTTGCCTGGATGAAATGATAGACCATTTGGCAAGTCGCTGGAACCGTTGTGTCAGAATAAACATAATCAAATTTTTCAGGCATCTGGTGATGATCAATCAGGACTTTTTTGGCTCTTGCTTTGGTCACCCAATCTCCAAGAATTCCTATTCTTGAAGGTGAATTGAAATCCAGACAAAAAATAACATCCGCATTGTAGATTGCTTCGCCGGCTAACTTTCTTTTGTATTCTCCTATGATGATTTGCTTTGCGTCAGGCATCCATTTTAGAAATTTTGGAAAATCATTTGGTGTAATGACAGTTGCGTTGATTCCTTTTGATTTCAAGTAATGTTTTAGACCAAGAGAGGAACCAATTGCGTCTCCGTCAGGATTATGATGCGTTACAATAACGATATTGTTTTCCGGGACGAGAAGATGATTGATCTCTAAGATTTCTTTGTCTGTAAACATAAATGATTTTTGAAAAATGAATTTTCAAAGGTAAAACTTTAAAACAAAAAAATCGGACCAATTTTGAGCCGATTTTTATTTATTAAAATTATTTTTTGATAATCTTTTGAACAGATTGCCCATCAACTTTCAGAAAATAGATTCCTGAGGGTAGATTCTTAATGTTGATTTCTGTTTTTGAAACTTTATTAGAAATCGTTTTTATCAATTTCCCAGAACTGTCAATTAATTCAATATTAGAATTTGTTTTCAGGTTTTCAACTATAATATAATCTGTAGCTGGATTTGGATAGACTTTAATATTTAATTTTGATATTTCTGATACTCTTAGCATCCTTCTAGTATAAGTAGCAATATCTCCATTGTATTTTGTGATTGTAAGTACTTCTCCATCCGAGGAGACATCATAAGAATATGGATAATTGTAGCCTCCTGCTTCAAAAAAATTACCTAAATATAGTCCGTCGAATTGATTGACTTGAAAATCATCGCTCGCAGCCAAAGTGATACCTAGACTCAATACAGTGAATTTGTTGTCAGAATAGAAGCCTATACTTCCTTGACCTGTGTTAAAATAACTTGTATTCAAAAAGCCTATTGCATCTATGGCTGTATTTCCTCCTCCATACTGTGATGGTTTGTTATAATGGATATTATTGATATCTAAAGAGGATATTGTCCATATTTGTGAAGTCAGGTTACTTGATGGAGAATGGAAACTATAAATGATCTGATCTCCATCAATATTCATCAAGGTTAGTTTATAACCGATTGGTATTTGTTCTATTTCATAAGTTATTTTATTAGGAACGGCAGGAATCTCATATTTCGTAAAAAATAAAGCATAGTTACTATCAAAATTAGCAATGCTGCCAGAGCATCCATTTGAATTTGTTTTTGCAGATGTTATGACAAAATCGTCAGAATTAATATTATAGGTAGCATCACCATAATTTACTGAACATAATTTACTATAATAAGAGAAAGAAGTTGCATTATGAAAGTTGATAAAATATCCGGAAGAATCTGCAGGTGCATCAATAGCATTGTTGTTGACAATAATCTTTTCTACTTTCCAATTCCGGTTAAATAAAACTGGATTTTGAGAAAGTCCAAATAGCCACAAAAAGCTAAATAATAATGTGTAAAGTTTTTTCATGAACGTAAGTTTTTATTTGAGTATGAAAATACAAAAATAATTAAATAGAGTTCTTAAAACATTGATATATTTAAAGTTACAAATTATAAAATCTTCCCTTTAAATTTCCGTAACTTTGCAATCTGTTAAAAGCTTAATCTTATTATCTTTTAATTTTTTAATCATTTTAATTTAAAATCAATGCACAAAGCAGGATTCGTAAATATCGTCGGAAAGCCAAATGCCGGAAAATCTACACTTCTAAACCAATTGATGGGAGAGAAGCTGGCGATTGTTACTCAAAAAGCACAAACCACACGTCACCGTATTTTCGGGATTTATAATGAAGAAGATTTACAAATTGTTTTCTCTGATACGCCTGGTGTGCTCGACCCAAAATATGGTTTGCAAGAAAAAATGATGGATTTTGTGAAGGATTCTTTACAGGATGCCGATGTTTTCTTGTTTATTGTCGATGTTACCGATAAAGCAGAACCATCCGAATTTCTGATCGATAAACTGAACAAGATTCCTGTTCCTGTCTTACTTTTACTAAATAAGATAGACCAGACGAACCAGCAAGATCTTGAAAAAATAGCGACCGATTGGCACGAGAGAATTCCGAAGGCCGAGATTTTGCCTATTTCTGCACTTAATTCTTTTAATCTGGATATCATCCTTCCAAAACTGAAATCTATGTTGCCTGAAAGTCCTGCATATTATGACAAAGATATGTACACGGACAAGCCGGAACGTTTCTTTGTAAATGAGGCAATCCGTGAGAAAATCCTTCTTAACTACGAAAAAGAAATCCCATATTCGGTAGAAGTGGTGACAGAAATTTTCAAAGAAAAAGAAGGTGCTATAGTTATAGATTCTATTATTTATGTAGAAAGAGATACGCAAAAAGGAATTATCATCGGTCACAAAGGCGAAGCAATTAAAAAAGTAGGAACGGAGGCAAGACTAGATTTGGAAAAATTCTTTGGAAAAAAAATCCATCTTAATCTGTTTGTGAAAGTCAAAAAAGACTGGAGAAAAAATGACAGAGACCTGAAAAATTTTGGTTACCGATAAAATTCTTTTAAATCCTTTTCTGTAAAGGATTTTTTTGTAGTTTTGATTGACGTATTTTTTAAAAACACAGGATGAAAAATATAAACTCTACAAAACCTAATTCCAACCTGACAGATATAATGATATTGGTAATCCGGGTTTCAGTAGGTCTATCAATGCTGACGCACGGAATTCCGAAATTAGAGACACTAGTGACAAGTAATCATATCGAGTTCATGAGTTTCCTTGGGATGGGCCCTATCTTTTCTATGGTTCTGGCAGTTTTTGCAGAATTTTTATGTTCATTGTTTATGATCTTTGGTCTTTTTACAAGAATGGCTTGTGTTCCTCTGATGATAACAATGTTGGTGGCCTGTTTTGTAGCACACGGAGCAGACACCTTTAAAGAACAGGAACTGAGTGTTTTGTATTTCTTTCTTTATTTTGTGATTCTAATACTAGGTCCGGGCAAGTTTTCGATAGATCATTTTTTGACAAAAAAAGAAGAGGTTTATTAATCAAACCATTGGGTAACATAATCCCTGATTATGACCCAAAAATTTTTCCCGAGAAAATAGATTAATGTAGAAGTGATAATTCCTTTTACAGTAAAAAAAATAATTCCACCGATTCCAAATTTTTTCAGCAGACTTTTCCACTTCGGCAATTTCTTTTCTTCGGTTGTCTGTAGTTGGTCTTCCATTTTTATTTTTTTCAAAAATATGAAAACTTCTACAATTTAGACTCATTCAAAATTATAAAAAATCCTTAATTAATAGATGTTTAATTGTCTGATGTTAAATTAAATTTATTGATAAGTTCCTTTTTTTTAAATTAATTATCTTTTTATTAATTCATAGCAATATGGATTTCTAATTGTTTACTAACGATTGTTAGTTTTTGATTTTGCTGGTCAAAATATATTTTTATCTTTAGAGACTTCAAAAAAAACAAATTTATGTCCTCGATTTCGATATTAGAAAACCTAAAAAGATTAGGTATCTCAACAGAAAATAATGGTACTTCTACCGGATTAGAATTCTTCTCATCTGGTCAAAATATAGAAAGTTTTTCTCCCGTTGACGGAAACAAGATTGCTTCTGTCAAAACTTCAGATGCTGGTGATTACGAAAAAGTGTTAGCGAAAGCACAAGAAGCTTACAAAGAATTCAGACAAGTTCCTTCTCCGAAACGTGGCGATTTGGTTCGTCAATTTGGAAATAAACTGAGAGAATATAAAGATGATCTAGGTAAATTGGTTTCTTATGAAATGGGAAAATCTTTACAGGAAGGTCTTGGTGAGGTTCAGGAAATGATTGATATCTGCGACTTTGCAGTTGGCTTATCGCGTCAACTTCACGGTTACACGATGCATTCCGAAAGACCAGGTCATAGAATGTATGAACAGTATCATCCGCTGGGAATTGTCGGTGTGATTTCCGCTTTCAATTTTCCGGTCGCGGTTTGGAGTTGGAACGCCGCTTTAGCCTGGATTTGTGGAAACGTTGTGATTTGGAAACCGTCAGAAAAAACTCCACTTTGCGCTATTGCCTGTCAAAATATTTTTGCTGAGGTTGCAAGGGAAAACGGACTTCCGGAAGGGATTTCCGGACTTGTAATTGCTGACCACGAAATCGGAGATAAGTTAGTAAATGACAAAAGAGTTGCTTTGGTTTCTTTTACAGGTTCTACAAGAGTTGGAAGAATTGTCGGGAAAAATGTAGCAGAACGTTTCGGAAAATCCATTCTGGAATTAGGTGGAAATAATGCTATCATCATCACAGAAAATGCTGACCTTAATATGTCAATCATCGGCGCAGTTTTCGGTGCAGTTGGAACAGCTGGACAAAGATGTACTTCTACAAGAAGATTAATTATCCACGAATCTGTTTATGATGAAGTGAAAAATCGTTTGGTAAAAGCTTACGGACAACTTAAAATCGGAAATCCTTTAGACGAAACCAATCACGTTGGTCCTCTAATCGACAAATCTGCTGTGAAACAATATCAGGATTCTATCGAGAAATGTAAATCCGAAGGCGGAAACTTCATCGTAGAAGGTGGCGTTTTGGAAGGCGATAATTACAATTCGGGTTGTTATGTAAAACCTTGCATCGCTGAGGTTGAAAACAGCTATGAGATTGTTCAGCACGAGACATTTGCACCAATTCTTTATTTGATTAAATACAAAAATCTGGAAGAAGCAATCGCCATCCAGAATGATGTTCCGCAAGGATTGTCATCAGCAATTATGACTCAAAATCTTCGTGAAGCAGAATTGTTCCTTTCAAACGGAGGTTCAGATTGTGGAATCGCGAATGTAAATATCGGAACTTCCGGAGCAGAAATCGGTGGTGCTTTCGGAGGTGAAAAAGAAACCGGCGGCGGACGAGAATCTGGTTCCGATGTCTGGAAATATTATATGAGAAGACAAACCAACACCATCAATTATACAACCAGTTTGCCTTTGGCACAAGGAATTAAATTCGATTTAGATTAAAATAATTAAAATTTTTATGGCAGCTTAATCCGCCTGAAGTTTATCCTGAGCTTGTCGAAGGGATCCCAATCTTTTAAAAAGGATTTCCGCTCAAGTCGGGCTGCAGATTCAACATAAAACCAAAAACCAACATCAATTATTAAAATGAGCACACTTGTACACGAAAATAAAGTAAAAGAAACATTAGGAAAACACATCCTAGCCGACGGTTTCGATTTTGTAATGGATTTTGAAAAGTCCCACGGTTCCTACATTGTAGACCGATTGTCAGGCAAAGAATATCTCGATATGTTCTCTATGTTCGCTTCGGCTTCCGTAGGTTACAATCATCCTTACATTTTAGAAAAAGCAAATTGGCTGGGAAGATTAGCAACTTACAAACCGACGTTAAGCGACGTTTATTTGCAGGAATATGCAGATTTTATGGAGGTTTTTTCCAGAGTGGCGATTCCGAAAGAATTACCTTATTGCTTTTTCGTAGAAGGTGGCGCTTTGGCTGTTGAAAATGCTTTGAAGACCGCTTTTGACTGGAAAACCAGAAAAAACTGGCAAAAGAATATTGATAAGGAAGCTGGGATGGTCATCCATTTCAAACAATCTTTCCACGGAAGAAGCGGTTACACTTTATCATTAACGAATACTTCTGATCCAAGAAAACATCAATATTTCCCAAAATTCGACTGGCCAAGAATGACCAATCCAAAACTGAATTTCCCAATTACAGAAGATAATTTGGAAGAAACGATCAAGCACGAGCAATTGGCTTTGCTTCATATTCAAGAGGCGATTTTGGCAAATCCTGACCAGGTGGCTTGTATCATTATAGAACCGATCCAAGCGGAAGGTGGAGACAATCATTTCCGAAACGAGTTCTTTACCGAATTGAGAAAAATCTGTGACGAAAACGAAATTCTTTTAATCCTTGACGAAGTTCAAACCGGAATTGGAATGACCGGAAAAATGTGGGCTTTCCAACATCTTGATATTATTCCGGATGTTATCACTTTCGGTAAGAAAACTCAGGTTTGCGGGATTCTTGCCAACAAAGAAAAACTGGACGAAGTGGAACATCATGTTTTCAAAGAGAGCTCAAGAATCAATTCTACTTTCGGAGGGAATTTTATTGATATGCTTCGTTTTCAATTAATTTTAGAAATCATTGAAAATGAGAGTCTTGTTGAAAATTCTAAAGTTGTAGGACAGTTTTTATTGGATGGATTAAAGAAATTAGAACAAAAATTCCCAGACCACATTTCTGCAGCCAGAGGAAAAGGATTAATGTGTGCATTTGACCTAAAAGATGGCGAGTCCAGAGAGTGGTTGAGAAGCAAACTCTATGAGGAAGGAATTATTATTTTGACATGTGGTGACCAGTCGCTAAGATTCCGGCCACATCTGAATGTAACAAAAGAAGAAATTCAAATTATTTTAGATAAAATTAATCAGATATTTGATAATTTAATATAAGGAATTTTAGATTTTGATATTTTTTTCATAAATTGCTTTGCTTTAACAAAATCAAAATCAAAAATTATGGATGCAACAACTAGAGTAGCTGTCTACGAAAGTAGCAGCCCTCAGGAGATCCAGCTTATGAAATCTAAGCTGGAAGATGCAGGGATCAAATGTGATGTTGAGAATTCTTATCTTAGTTTTCTATCGACTCCCACTGCAACCAACACTTTTATTAAAGTTGATATCAAGGATGAGAAAAGAGCGTTTGATATCATTGATGAATATTTAAAATCAAATCAAAATTGATTTCATATTTTTAAATTTTACGTTTTACAGAAGTCGGGTCCAAATTTATTTGAGCCCGATTTTTTATATGGATTAAATTTTGTTAGTATTCTCCAAAATCAGTATCATTGCAATACGAAAGGGGAATTAGCTCATCTGGCTAGAGCGTTAGACTGGCAGTCTAAAGGTGACGGGTTCGATCCCCGTATTCTCCACATGACAATTAAACTTCTGACTTTCAGGAGTTTATTTTATTTTATGGCAGGAAATTTGTATTCTGTTCATACAAATAAACGAGTTCATAGAATCCGATTATTGATTAAAGGGGGCACTAGTTGCCCTCTTAATTTTTTTATTCTCTTATAAAAGCATGATAAATACTGATCAAATTGAAAAAATATTTAGTTTTAATTTTGTGAAAAAAGATTATCTGATGAAATGGGTATCGGTTATTGTATTTTTATTTTGTGGTGTAAAAGTATGTGCTCAACAATCATCTCAAAAAAAACTTGACGAATATCTGAAAGTATCAGATCATGCATATATTAATTTCGAAGATTTAAAATCTTTGCAGTATGGTCTGAAAGCAAATGCCTTAGCTAAAAAAATAAATAATTCCCAGGGTATTGCTACATCTTATTATTATATAAGTAAGGCCAGTTCCACATTGGGGATGTATGAAAATGGTTTAAAATATGCTGAAAAAGCATTAAGCGAAAAATTTACTCAGACGAACATCGATCTTAAATTACGATTGCTTGAAATTAAAGCGAACAACAGTCATGACTTAAGGCTATATGATCAATCGCGAAAATTAAGCAGGGAAATAATCAATATTATTAATGGAAGCGATAAAGATTCCGATATTTTATACATTAAACTTCTATCATCATCCTATGGGAATATTGGTTCTACCTACTATTATGAACTAAATTCCCTTGATTCCATGAAAAAATATACAGCAATTGAAATGGCTCTTTTGAAAAAGTTGCCTGAAAAAGATGCTTATGAAAGATTGTCTGTGGCTTATATTTCACAAGGGGATAATTATTTAAAGGCAAAAAAATATGATTCTGCATTTTACTACTACCAGGAATCACGTCGCGTATCAACCCAATATCAGGCAAATTTTCCCCTTTATGATTATTATGCGGCTATGGGTAGATTCTATCTTAGTTCTCAAAAGTTTGAAAAGTCTCTCGAAAATTTTCTTCATGCAGAAAAAGAACTTGTTCAATTTCCCCAAGAAAGCAATGCCCTTATGGATGTATATAAAGAGATTTCAGGACTCTATGGGAAGTTGGGAGATAAGAAAAAGGAAAAAGAATACTTGTTAGAGTATCTGCGGAAGAATGAAGAAATTTCGGAAAAAAATGAAAAAAATATCAATTTTGCTCTAAATCTGATACAGCGGGAAAGGCAGATGCAAACGATTATATTCACTAAGAGATTTCATCAGGTGCTTATAGCGTTTTTCGTTTTGTTGTCAATCTTTATTCTTTATTATTTTTTTGAGAAAAGAAACAAAAAAAGAGCAGATCACCAGACAAAGCAATTGTTGGACGAAAAAGAATCCATTATTCACGAACAAGGGAAGGAGGCACAGATTCTCCAGCAGAAGGTGAATGAGTCTTTTGAGGAGATTGTCCTGCTGGCGAAAAAAAATAATCCTCATTTTTGGACAAGATTTCAGGAAGTGTATCCGGACTTCCGGGAGAAGTTGTTGGAAAAACATCCAAAGTTTAGAGGCTCTGAGCTTACTCTTTGCGCCTATATCTTTCTGGGCTTCTCAAATAAGGAAATTGCAGATTACACTTTTAAATCCGTACGAACGATCGAAAGTAACAGATACAATATTCGTAAGAAATTGGATTTGCCTACCCATCTGGATTTTTCGGTTTGGTTGAGGTCGTTGGTCGAAGGTCAATGATGTTGGAAATTAAATCATTTGCTATAATAAGTCTATACTCAAATTCCCTTCTGGAATTGTTCAATTTGCTTTGAGTTCGTTTCGTTAATTGTGTTAGCTTTAGCCTGGCCACATCTTGGCTTTTACATGTCTCATATTCTAAACAAATTTCCTCTTCTTTAACAAAAACTGTTTATCTGTGGCTATACAGTAATGGTTAAGTAATGCTTTTTTAGTTCAAAGAATCAAATTTTGTTATTATTGAAAAATTAAAAAACATCTATTATTGTTTTTAATAATGGTTGATTTTGAATAATTGTTATAAATAAATTATCATTAGTATAATAAATTTAATATAAAAATAATTACAAATGTTTATGAACAAAACTATTATTACATTATTTGTTTTGATATCGTCCTTGTCTTTTTCACAAGTAGGGATTAATACTGAATCTCCTAAGTCAACGATGGATATTAGTGCAAAAAGAAATTCAGCAGGTGTTATTGAAGATTACTCTCAACATTATGGTTTGCAAGCTCCTAGATTAACGAGAGAAGAACTTACGAATATCAATGTTACCTATGGGACAGGGCAAAATGCAGCAATAATATACATAAGCGACATCTCTGGAGGTAATTCCAATGCTCCAAGAACTAATATTACTTCTGTCGGGTATTATTACTTTGATGGTAGCCTTTGGCAAAAAATGAATGTTAGTTACAGTGCCGAGAATGGTGTGACCATATCAAATAATAATATAAAATTAGGTGGAAGTTTGACGGAACCTACTACCATATCGGGAGTTACTAGTACAAACAAACTTAGCGTTACGGCAACGGGACTGGATGCCATTAATTTGGATAACAATACTTTGAGTGTTGACGCAACAAATGATAGAATTGGAATCGGGAAAAATAATCCTACTGAAAAGTTAGATGTTGCGGGTAATATTTCTGTCGGTAATAATTCCGGTGGAACTGCCTCTTCTGTAAAATTTTATGAAAATGTTTCAAACGGAACCAATTCAATATCTCTACAGGCACCTGCGGATCTTACTTCGAATAGAACTTTGACTTTACCATCCAACGCGCCTACTAACGGTTATGTTCTTACGACTAATGCGGCAGGAGTTACCCAATGGGGTGCAGTGAATCCAGCTTCCGTTACCTTAGCATCGATCTCATTGAATAGTGCAGCAAATGGAACCACTCTTATTGAAAATGGGGCAACTCCTGGAGGTGTTGTTAACCAACGGTTTTTTCAAAAGTTTGATACAACTGTAACGGATCCAAATGGAAGGTTTGATGTGAGTTCCGGAACATATACAGTGGGACAGACCGGTATTTACTTAATTACCTCTTATATAATGCCAAATGCAGCACCAGCTAGAAATACATCCAATTTCTTCTACCCTGTGAACCTCGAAATTAGAAAAAATGCCAATGGAACTCCATCGGGAGGAGTTAATATTATGGATAATGCTACTATCAGATGGGCTACCCCTGGACAATCTACTTTACGTTATTCTGTACTTGTGACAGGAATGGTTTCTTTAAATGCAGGAGACACGCTCAATACGGTAGTGTATCTTGATGCAACAAATGCAGGGTCGGGAGCTACATCTGGATATTCTTATCCGGCAACTTTTACATATGCAACTGTTTCAGATTATAAAGCGCTGTTTAGCGTTACAGCATTATAATTTATAATACAATTATGATATTTTAATTTGAAATTTCGACGTTTTTTTATATGCTCATCGTCTGCCACGCTCAAATAATAAATGTTAAAAGTATTAATTAGCACAAGACAACAACTGATAGCTATTTGTCATGTTATTGTTTTGTGCTAATAGGATTTCAAATGTGTTTAAATACACACCTTCTTCAATAAAGTTCAGATATTTATTTTTTGTAATTGTATATGGAAGAGGATTCTGTCAATAAAAATCTTGGCAAGAAGTTGATGAGGTGTCCCAAAATATCTCATTTTCGGTTTGGTTTAGATAAATTATCAAATTTTTGTTAAATCCTTTTTCTGATTTGTCATTCACAGTAGATATTGTCTTATCATCTCTTATGATTAAGATTCTTCTTAACAATATTTTCTATGAGAATTTCTACGCAAGGTGTACTGTATGTCAGTCTGTCTCCTGTCTTGCATGCATGATGATTATAGGCTAAGAATTTCTGAGTTTAATATAAGTTGTGTTTTCACGGTTATATATTTTTGATTTTCAATATATTATAAATATTAAGTAATGATTGAGTAGTACTTTTTTTTCATTAAAATTAATATTTTGGTTGTTTTGCAAGCCAAAATATCATTCTAATTGGTGAGTTGAATTATTAAAATAGAATGGTTCAGCTTGTATTAAAAAAACAATAATAAATTAAAAAAAACACACGATGAAAAAAATTATTATGACACTATGTGTTTTAGTATCCACTTTGTCATTTTCGCAAGTAGGTATTAATACAAATCAACCTAAGGCGACATTGGATGTTCTATCATCACCATCTGATTTGACTAAAACAGATGGATTTATCGCCCCAAAACTGACTGGAAATGAGTTAAGAGCCAAAGATGGACTGTATTCGAGCCAATTACAAGGGGCAATCGTTTATGCAACCTCGGCGGCAAACCCTGCTAGCACTAAAACAGAAAATGTTACTCAGGAAGGATATTATTATTTTGATGGAAACAAATGGGTCAGATTCTCTTCCGAGTCGAGTAATAACGGAAATGATATCAACATTTATAAAGATGATGGAAACCTGACGAGTAATAGGAATGCCAATCTGAATGGCTTCAATTTAGCTTTCACAGGAAACGGAAATCTTGGAATAGGAACCACTGTTGTTCCAGCAGAAAAATTAGAAGTTAATGGAGGGGATGCTCGTTTTAGACAAAGGGTTTTCATTGGCGGAAATACCGTTAAGAATGCTGCATTGGGCGTATTGAATACAAATGCGTCAGATCTCATATTACGTCTTACTAATACGAGCAATATACGACAATTCTCGGTGACGGATGCCGGAAATGTGGGTATAGGGTTGGGAGAAATTGAGCCTTCCCAAAGATTAGATGTCTGGGGCTCGGCTCGTCTTAGAATCGTAGAAGATGGAACTGCAGATAACAAAATATTGGTCATTGATAATAATGGTGTTGTAAAGAAAATACCAGGAATTGACAGTAGCGACGTCAATATCTATAAAGATAATGGAACACTTACCTCCAATAGGGTGATCACAATGGATGGTAAAAACCTCTCTTTCCAAGGAAATGGGAATGTGGGGATCGGAACTACTGGTAATCCTTCAGAAAAATTGGAAGTCAATGGAGATTCTGGTATTAGAGGAAAGGTTACCATTGGGCCAGGTACAAAAAATGCAGCTTTGGGTGTTCGTAATACTGATGCATCAGAACCTATAATGCGTCTTACAGATACAAGTAATGTCAGACAATTCTCGGTTGGAGACGATGGAAAAGTAGGAATTGGGCTGGGAACATTGGAAACTTCCGAAAAACTTGACGTGAACGGAAATGTAAGACTCAGAAATGTACCTCTTGAAACAGAAATCGCAACTACAGACCGTGTCATGCTTTTAACTAGTAACGGAACAGGGAAAAAAGTATCCATGTCAACTTTAAGGTCTGAAATTGATACCAACACTAATTTATACACTAGCAATGGAACATTATCAGGAGACAGAACCGTAACATTAGGAGGCAATAATTTGAATTTTGGAGGTGCAGGTGCTGTAGGTATTGGTGTAGCTTCTCCAACCGAAAAGCTGGATGTTTCGGGAACAGTACGCCTAAGGAATATCCCAAATGGTAATACAGAAGGCAGAGTACTGGTGGTAGATGACAATGGGGTTGTCCAAAAGAGTTCGCTACCACCAGCCAGTTCTTTTGTTTTATACGATACCAATAATAATGTAATTGTTCGCAATGCCGATGATGTGGAAAGACCATTGGCTTTTGAAGGTACACCGAACAAAATTTATTCAGATTATATTGAAAAGGTAAATAATACAACGTATGAGGTAAAGAAGACGGGAGTATATACAGCGGAAGTCATCATTCTATATGATGATATTCCTGTGGTCAACAGCAGTGATACAAGATCGGGATGCAGGGCCAAATTGTCAATGGGCGGAAAAAATCTATGGAAAATTGGAGATAGGTGGGCGAATTCTGGAGGGACAACTGAAATTTCCAGAAGCGTGATCTTGAATCCGGGAGCCCGGATATCTGTGGAAACAGGATGTGCAAGAACAGGTAATCAGACTTATAAAACAAATTCCGGATCAACAATTTTTATTACTTATATGCCTTTATGAGTTTCATGTGAATTCTGATGAGATACAATTTTTAAACACACAAATTCTATTATATAACTTTACAGCAAAGGGAATTACCCTTTGCTGTTTTTAAGTTTGTTGTAAGTTCGGAAGAAGATATATTTGATTACCCTCTTAATTTTTTCAAAAATATTATTATTCCCAACGCCAATATTTTGTAAATTACCTTTTTGAAAAGTATTTCACAGTGATTCAAAATTTCTTCTAAATTCAAAATATAAATTAGCCATATTTTATTTAAATAGTTTTTTGATGAAAATCCTGATTATTGAAGACGAAACCGAGTTGGCGAAAAGTATTGCAGAATATCTTTCCGAGGAAAATTACATGTGTGAGTTTGCCTTCACATTTTATGAAGCGATGTATAAGATAGAAACCTTTCAATACGATTGTATCATTCTCGACATTATGCTCCCGGATGGCAATGGTTTGAAAATTCTGGAAGAATTGAAGAGCCAGAACAAGCAAGACGGAGTGATAATTGTTTCTGCAAAAAATGCACTGGACGATAAAATAAAAGGTTTGCAATTGGGCGCAGATGATTATCTTACAAAACCTTTCCACTTGTCCGAATTAATGGCAAGAATATATTCTATCATTCGCAGGAAACAATTTAATAACTCTAATGTTATCAAACAAAATGAACTGCAAATAGACCTTTTGGCAAAAACTGTTTCTGTGAATCAGGAAACAATAGCATTGACAAAAAAAGAATTTGATTTGTTGATTTATTTTATTGGAAATAAAAATAAAGTCATATCAAAAAGTACACTTGCAGAACACCTTTCAGGGGATTTTGCAGATATGCTCGATAATCATGATTTTGTTTATGCGCATGTTAAGAATCTAAAGAAAAAACTGAATGATGCGGGTTGCGGATCTTATTTGAAAACGGTCTATGGAACGGGATATAAATGGGAAAATTCTTAACTTGCAGTTGATTTGAAACCCTTACTTAGTAAAACAACCAAACCATTCATTATTTATGTCCTGATTATTCTGGTCATAAGTGTTCCTATATATTATCTTGTTGTAGATGCTATTTGGAAACACGAGTTGGATGAGCATAACGAAATTGTGGCGGAAAAAACAGCATTCCAAATCAATAGCCTGAAATTATCCGACCAGAAACTGATAGAAGTCATCAGGCTTTGGAACGATATTCAGCCGAGTACCAATATTAAGATTATAGACCAGGATGATAACCTGAAAGACAGCGTTTCAATCACTGAAAAAAAACACAAATTTTTGCATTTTGAAGATATCGACAGATTCAGATGTCTGTCAAAAGTGATTTACCTTAATCAAAAACCTTATCGTTTCAACATAGAGACCAATATTGAAGAAACTCAGGAAACCATTTTTTTCATCTCCGCAACCACGGTCATTCTTTTTATTCTAATTGTTGGTGGATTACTGATTCTTAATAGAAGACTTTCAAAATCAGTGTGGAAACCGTTTCATGGAACTTTGGATGAATTGAGAACCTTCAATCTTAATCATCAGAAAAAAATTGAATTTGAAGAAACAGATGTTACAGAATTTGATGAGCTGAACCGATCATTAGGCAAACTGATAGAACATAATATTTCAGTATATAAAACTCAGAAAGAATTTACTGAAAATGCATCACATGAACTACAGACACCTTTGGCGATTCTAAAAAACAAGCTCGACATTCTTTTACAGAACGAAGATTTGACCGAGAAACAATATCACATTGCCGAAGAAATGAACAAGGCTTTGTCCAGAAGCTCCAGGATCAATAAAAATCTTTTGTTGTTGACAAAAATTGAAAATAATCAATTTGATAATTCCGAAATGTTTTTGGATGAATTGTTGAATCAAAGTATGTATATCCTGCAGGAACATTTTGAGCAGAAAAATATTTCCGTCCACAGCGAAATTTCACCCCAGATAAAAGTCAATGGAAATGTTGGACTGACAGAAGTATTGATTAACAATTTGATTTTAAATGCCATCAGACATACTTCAACCAATGGGTCAATTGGTGTCAGGCTTACCCATTCTATATTTGAAGTTTCTAATTCCGGGACAGAAAAGCTGAACTCGGACATGCTGTTCAAAAGATTTTCAAGATTCTCAAAAGATAATAACGGAAGTGGATTGGGGCTTTCTATTGTAAAAGAAATCTGTAAATCTCAGAATTGGACAATTGATTATAGATTTGAAAACAATGATCACATTTTTTCTGTGAAATTTTAAGTTCAAAATATCTTCCGGATCAGGTCGTATATTTGTAATGTGAAATTTGTGATGTAATTTTTCTATTGATAGATCACCTTGTCAAATTTGAGAGTTAATGGATCTGATCTGGTTTCAAAATTTATTTCAAACTCTTGTTTAATTTAGATAAGTGTCCTATTTTTGTTAGGTAATCGAAAATGAGTGTTATTGAGGAAAAACTATTTTTTAAATTTAATTAAATGAAAAAATCTGTACTACTCATACTTTTCTCAATATTTATGGTGTCTTGTGGAACTTCGAGATCTGCAAAAAAATATACCTACAAAAAACCGACAACCACTTACAAACCTGCAAATCTCAAAAAACTTAATTCAACTTATTCAGGTAGTGTATCCGGAACAAGAGCCTCTGTTCTTGATGATGCGGAGAATTACCTTGGAACACCTTACAAATATGCCGGAAACACAAAAGCAGGCTTTGACTGTTCAGGTTTGGTTTGTAAAGTTTTCGATGAAAATAAACTGCAAATGCCAAGAAGGTCCCAAGATCAGGCAAAGCAAGGCAGGTCGATCAACATTTCCGAGGCAAGACCCGGCGATCTTTTATTTTTTGCTACAGCTGGTGGCTCTGCAGTTACTCACGTTGGAATTGTACATGATATCCTGAATAGTGGGGAAGTCACTTTCATTCACGCATCTACTTCCAAAGGTGTGATTATTTCATCACTCAACGAAGCTTATTGGAATAAAGCATTTCTTTTTGCTAGAAGTGTTCTATAATTTATTATTTTTGTCACAAGATATAATGATGAGGTTCAATAATTTTTTATTGGACTTTTTTGTTGGACAGGTTGCTGATAATATCAATTTTATGGCAGCTTTATCCGCCCTCCGTTCCCGCTTTTTTCTTTTTTGCAAAAAGAAAAAGAGCTCCACTCAGGTCGGGCTGCGTGCAATTCGTTGTTATAGATCAGAATTAGTTAGAATAAAATTTAAATAAAAAATAAAAATGTCTTTACAGGAGAAAATCGAAAAAGCTTGGGATAACCGCGAATTATTAAAGGAAGAAGAATATCAGAATGCTGTAAGAGAAGTAATAGCGAAACTGGATGCAGGAGAACTGAGAACGGCTGAACCAACGCAAAATGGCTGGCAGATCAACGAGTGGGTGAAGAAAGGCGTAGTGATGTATTTCCCGATCCAGACGATGGAAACCATAGAAGTTGGTCCTTTCGAATTCCATGATAAAATTCCTTTAAAGAAAAACTATGCAGAAAAAGGAGTGAGAGTAGTTCCTCATGCGATTGCAAGACACGGAAGTTTTGTAGCGAGTGGTGTGATCATGATGCCTTCTTATGTTAATATCGGAGCTTATGTAGATTCTGGAACCATGGTTGATACTTGGGCAACTGTAGGAAGCTGCGCCCAGATTGGTAAAAATGTTCACTTGAGTGGAGGAGTAGGAATCGGAGGTGTTTTGGAACCATTGCAGGCAGCGCCTGTTATTATCGAAGATGATGCTTTTATTGGTTCAAGATGTATTGTTGTAGAAGGGGTTCGCGTTGGTAAAGAAGCTGTTTTAGGTGCGAATGTTTGTTTGACAATGTCCACAAAAATTATCGACGTTACAGGATCTGAGCCAGTCGAAATGAAAGGTTATGTGCCGGAACGTTCGGTTGTGATTCCCGGAAGTTATACCAAGCAATTTCCAGCAGGAGAATATCAGGTTCCTTGTGCTTTGATAATCGGAAAAAGAAAAGAATCTACAGACAAGAAGACATCCTTGAATGATGCGTTGAGAGAAAATAATGTTGCGGTTTAGGATTTAGAAAAAATAAAAACTGCCTGTCATATTTGATGGGCAGTTATCTAATGCTAATAGCTAATTTGTGAAACAAAAATTTTTAAGATTTGTATCAGATTACAGGATTATTTTTATAATCTATATCATTGTTGCAGCAGTAACAGCTTGCAGCAAATATAAAAGAGGAACAGGCGGTTATAACAACTATTTGATTTTCAAAGGCGTATTTTATAATACTTTACAGGAAAGAAATATATTTTCGCAATATCCCGACCTGTTTTTCGACAGTAATCATTATGGCGTTTTTTTTAGCTTGCTAATTGCGCCTTTTGCAATGATGCCAGATGGCTTTGGAGCTGTGTTTTGGAACATTGCCATCACTTTGGTGTTTCTTTATGCAATTTATAAGTTGCCTTTTTCCAATGCCAAAAAATCCTTTTTCGCCTGGCTTTGTCTTCAGGAATTCATCACAGCCGCCGCTTATTTTCAGTTCAATATTATTTTGACAGGATTATTGATGTTGTCTGCAATCTACATATATGAAAGAAAAGAAACTCAATCTGCATTCGCAATTCTCATCGGCGTTTTTGTAAAAATCTATGGAATTGTAGGACTTTCCGCTTTTTTCTTTGTTAAAAATAAAACTAAGTTCATTATTTCATTGGTTGTTATCTCGGTCTTGTTTTTTGTTCTGCCAATGTTGATTTCCAGTAAAGAATTTGGAATTCAATCCTATTTTGACTGGTACACTTCTTTATCTGGCAAAAATTTGGAAAATCAAGCTTTGGGAACACGTCAGGATTATTCGTTAATGGGAGTTGTAAGAAGAGTTTTAGGCGATGCGAGCATTTCTAATCTCATCTTTTTAGTGCCAGGATTTATTTTGTTTATGTTGCCTTACATCAGAACGAAACAGTTCAAATTTTTGCCATTTCAAATGATGATTCTGTCCTCAACATTATTATTTGTGGTACTTTTCAGCTCAGGCTCAGAAAGTCCGACTTATATTATTGCTATTTCTGGTGTCATGATTTGGTTTTTGATGCAGAAAAATTGGTCGAAAATTGATATTGGATTATTGATTTTTGTGATGATTTTCACTTGTTTTGCATTTTCAGATTTATTTCCAAAATTCATCAAAGAAGAAGTTTTTATCAAATATTCTACAAAAGCGATTCCTTGTATATTGATTTGGTTCAGAGTGATGTATGAATTGCTGACAAAAGATTTTGAGAAAGATTATCAATTAGATTGAAATTAGATTAATGAAAAAGATTTCCATTGTCATTCCTGCCCACAACGAACAGGAAAACGTTGCTTTGATTCATCAAAAAATAAGACAGGTTTTTGATGGATTGAAAAATTATGACTTCGAAATCATTTTTGTTAATGATGGAAGCCGAGACAATACACAGCAAAAGCTGGAAGAACTTTCCCAAAAATACAGAGAAGTAAAATTCATTGAGTTTTCCAGGAACTTCGGTCATCAGCCTGCCGTAAAAGCAGGAATTGATAATGCCGATGGAAATGCTGTGATTTCTATGGATGGCGATTTGCAACATCCACCAGAATTGATTCCGGAACTGATTAAAAAATGGGAAGATGGCAACGATATTGTTTTTACCATCAGAACTTATCCCAAAGAAATTTCTTTTTTCAAAAGGAAAACTTCCGATTTTTTTTATAAACTATTGTCAAGTCTTTCGGATGTTAATTTGACAAAAGGAGGCGGTTCAGATTTCAGGTTAATGGATGCCAATGCTGTAGAAGTGATGCGAAATTTCAACGAGGACGATTTGTTTCTTCGTGGATTAACAAGCTGGATGGGTTTCAAACAGACCGGAATCGAATTTACGGCTTGTGAAAGGCAATCTGGGGAAAGTAGTTATAATTTGAAAAAAATGGTAACTTTTGCTTTCACGGGAATCACCTCTTTCAGCGTCAAACCATTATCCCTTGCGGCTTATCTAGGCTTTTTATTCTCAGGAGTTTCGGTTTTAGGATATGGGATTTATGTCTTGTATTCTTTTATTGAAAAAACAGAAATTTCCGGCTGGGCTTCATTAATTATGACCATCGTTTTTTTTGGCGGCCTGCAGCTGATTATCTTAGGAATTATCGGAATTTATTTGGGCAAAATCTTCAAAGAAGTGAAGCAGAGACCCAATTACATTATTAAAAACAAAAATTTCTGAGATGATTTTATTAAGTTTCGATATCGAAGAATTTGATATGCCTTTGGAATATGATGGCGAGATTCCTTTGGAAGAGCAATTGGCGGTTTCCAGAAAAGGATTGCAGAATATTCTGAAGATTTTAGAAGACAATCAAATCAAAGCGACTTTCTTTTCAACCGTAGTTTTTGCAGAAAATAATCAGGATTTAGTCAATCAATTATTATCCGAAGGTCACGAACTCGCTTCTCACACTTGGTTTCATTCGGAGTTTGAAGAGAAACATTTGTTGGAATCAAAACAAGAATTGGAAAAATTATTTGATACAAAAGTAGTTGGACTCAGGATGCCGAGAATGAGCCCTGTTTCGGAAGATGCGGTTTTTGATGCGGGCTATTTTTATAATTCATCCATCAATCCCACTTATCTACCGGGCAGATATAATAATTTTAAGGTAAGCAGAAAACCATTTTGGCAAAAAAAAGTGTTGCAATTTCCGGCTTCGGTTTCTACAATATTCAGAATTCCATTGTTTTGGTTGAGTTTTCATAACTTTCCACTTTGGATTTATAAATTTCTATCAAAGTTGTCTTTAGATTCAACAGGATTTTTGAACATTTATTTTCATCCTTGGGAATTTGCAGACATTTCGAATCCAAAATATAAGTTGCCCGCATTTACTTTCAAAAATACGGCAGAAGCGATGGAGAATCGTTTCGATGATTTCATTAAATGGGCGAAGAAAAATAACTATCAATTTTCCACAACCAAAGATTTTTTGGAAAACTGGACTCAAAAAAATAACAATTAATGAAGATTGCTTACGACGCCAAACGTATTTTTTCCAGCTGGTCTGGCTTAGGAAATTATTCCCGCGATTTGGTTCGGGTTTTAGCGACGTATTTTCCTGATAATCAATATTTATTATTCAATAAAAAAAAGTCAGAACGTGGCGACGCCATATTAAAATTACCCAATGTGACTTTCGTCCAAACAACAAAGGGCACGCTTTCCCGACAGCTCAAAACCGGAATCGATGCACAAAATAACGATGCCGATATTTTCCACGGTTTGTCCGGCGAATTACCTTTAAGATGGAACTCGAAACCAATTAAAAAAGTCGTTACTATTCACGATTTGATTTTCGAAAGATATCCGAAATACTACACTTGGATTGATAGAAAAATTCATTTTTGGAAGTTCAAAAAAGCAGCTGTTTCTGCCGATAAAATCATTGCCATTTCTGAGCAGACTAAAAAAGATATTATCCATTATCTGAAAATTCCGGAAAGTAAAATCGAAGTGGTTTATCAAGGTTGTCACGCAAGTTTCAAGGAAAAACAATCTGAGGAAATCCTCCATCAAATCAAAGAAAAATTCAATCTTCCTGAGAAATTTATTTTGAATGTCGGAACAATCGAACCCAGAAAAAACCTTTTAAATATTGTTAAAGCTTTGAAGGATTCCAAAATTCCTTTAGTTGTTGTTGGTGCAAAAAAAACGAAATATTTCAGCTTAATCGAGAAAACTGTCAGACTGAGCGGAGTCGAAGTCTTTTTCTTAGAAAAGGTTTCTATGGATGAATTAGCGGGGATTTACAAGCTCGCAGAAATTTTCATTTATCCAAGCTTTTTTGAAGGTTTCGGAATTCCCGTTATCGAAGCATTATTTTCCGAAACCGTTGTCATTACGAGTAATACAAGTTGTTTGCCTGAGGCTGGCGGGCCAGATTCTGTCTACGTCAACCCTGAAAATGTGGATGATATCCGGGCAAAAATAAATTTTCTCTGGGACAACGAATCTGAGAGAAAACGCAGAGCTGAAAAAGGTTTGCAATTCGTTCAGAAATTCAATGATGAGGTGATTGCTGATGAAGTGATGAAGGTTTACAAAAGTTTGTTTTAATGGAAGTTTGATTTATAAAGGCTTCGAGAACCTCAGCCAGACAAGTTGGTAGCCAACCATCAACTAATAATTCCGTTCTCCAAAAATCGCAGAACCAACGCGCACGGAATTGGAACCGCATTCGATGGCTAGAGGAAAGTCGCCACTCATTCCCATTGATAAGGTTTCTAATGGTTTCAGTTCAGACAAATCATCAAAAAGTTTTTTCAGAATAGAAAATTCTTCACGGATTTGAGTTTCATCATCCACAAAACTTGCCATTCCCATCAAACCTTTGATTTCGACGTTGGGATAATTTCCGCTAAGATAATTGTTGAAAATTTCTTTGGCTTCATCTGTTGTCAAACCAAATTTTGTCTCTTCTTTTGCGATTTTTACCTGGAGCAAAACATGGATTTTTCTGTTGTTTTTCAAAGCCTCTTTATCCACTTCTTTCAACAGCTTTTCGCTGTCGATGCTTTCTATCATTGATATAAAACTGACAATGTATTTGACTTTATTGGTTTGAAGATGTCCAATCAAATGCCATTCGATATCATTGGGAAGAACAGGTTGTTTCTCCAATAATTCCTGAACTTTATTCTCTCCAAAAGAACGTTGTCCCAAATCATAGACTTCTTTGATTTTAGCGGAGGGATTGGTTTTGGAAACTGTTACTAATTTTACATTTTCCGGAAGTTGGGAAAGAATATTTTGATAATTTGCTTCTATTGACATTAGAATGAAATTTTGAAAATGATAGACAAAAATAGACATTAATTATGTTAAAAATCAATTCGCAGATGTAGTCTAAAATTCGTAAATTTGGGGAAATTTATGTTGAATAATAATCACAAAAATATATGAGTCAATTTGATGTAACCGTTATCGGTTCTGGTCCTGGCGGATATGTTGCAGCCATCAGAGCTGCGCAATTAGGTTTCAAAACTGCAATTATTGAGAAATATCCTACTTTGGGCGGAACTTGTCTTAACGTGGGTTGTATCCCTTCCAAAGCTTTACTGGACAGTTCCGAGCATTTCGAAAAAGCAAAACACGAGTTTGCAGATTACGGAATCATCATCAACGAGCCGAAGGTAGATTTGGCAAAAATGATTGAACGTAAAAACGGCGTGGTAGAGCAGACAACCAAAGGAATCAACTTCCTGATGGACAAAAACAAAATCACTGTTTTTGAAGGTGTCGGAAGCTTCGAATCTGCAACTCAAATCAAAGTGACAAAAAATGATGGTTCATCAGAAATCATCGATTCAAAATATACAATCATTGCAACTGGTTCTAAACCATCAAGTTTACCTTTCATTACTTTAGATAAAGAAAGAATCATCACTTCTACAGAAGCTTTGAATCTGAAAGAAGTTCCTAAACATTTGGTAGTTATCGGTGGTGGTGTTATCGGTCTTGAACTTGGTTCAGTTTATTTGAGATTGGGTTCTCAGGTAACTGTGGTTGAGTTTATGGACAAAATTATCCCAGGAATGGACGGCGCACTTTCCAAGGAATTGCAAAAAGTGCTTAGAAAACAAGGAATGAAATTCGAGCTTTCTACGGCCGTTTCTGCAGTGGAGAGAAATGGAGATTCTGTAAAGGTAACGGCTAAAAACAAAAAAGGCGAAGAGGTCAACTTTGAAGGCGATTATGTTTTGGTTTCTGTTGGTAGAAGACCTTACACAGACGGACTTGGCTTGGAAAAAGCTGGTGTAGAACTTGACGAAAGAGGTAGAGTGAAAACCAATGACCATTTGCAAACCAACGTTTCTAACATATATGCCATCGGAGACGTAATCAAAGGAGCAATGCTAGCTCACAAAGCGGAAGAAGAAGGAACTTTGGTAGCTGAAATTTTGGCAGGACAAAAACCTCACATCAATTATAACCTGATTCCAGGAGTGGTTTACACTTGGCCGGAAGTTGCAGGTGTTGGTAAAACTGAAGAGCAGCTGAAAGAAGAAGGTGTAGCTTACAAAGTGGGAAGTTTCCCAATGAGAGCTTTGGGCAGAAGCCGTGCAAGTGGTGATACAGACGGATTCGTGAAAATCATCGCTGACGACAAAACTGATGAAGTTCTTGGATTTCATATGATTGGAGCGAGAGCAGCAGATCTGGTTGCAGAAGGCGTTATCGCAATGGAGTTCCGTGCAAGTGCAGAAGACATCGCAAGAAGTTCTCACGCACACCCAACTTATGCAGAAGCTGTGAAAGAAGCTGCTTTGGATGCGACCGGAAAAAGATCCATTCATATGTAGTAAAAATAAGTTTTTACATAAAATATTTAGAAAAGAGAAGTAATATTGCTTCTCTTTTTATTTTTAATTGATTTATATTCAGGGGTTTTAAATTTTCATATGCTGAAATTGTTGTTTTGATTGATAATTGGCATATTTGTAGGATCACACTAGATATTATAAATAAACTATTATATATGAAAAAAATATTTACTACTTGTGCCTTTCTTTTAAGTTTAGCGACTTTTGCTCAGGAAGCAGGAAAAGCAGGCGAGCTATTGAAAAATGAAGCTTCTAAAACTGATATGCAGACTCGCAAACCGGAAACATCCGGAAAAAGGGGAAGCGGAACATTAGATAATTCAAATTACAGAACCAACCCAAATAATATCCCCAACAACAGGCCAAATCCGAATTACGACTGGAATCAAAATTATGGTTACGGTTATGCAGAGATATTTCTGAGGATTCCTGAACGAGGCTTCTATACAGTGGAGGTCGGCGACCAAATGTCAGCTAATTCTTCCGGAAAGTATAGGTTTTTTGATATAATCCCAGGTCTGGTACCCATCTCGGTTTATGGAAACGGATACCTGCTCTATAGGACAAGAGTTAATGTTCGTAACAATTCCAGATTGGTTTTGGATTTCTTTAGCAATCGTGGATTGTATCTTTTGGGGACTTATCAGCTTCAAAACCAAGCTTATAGTAATTATGGCGATATTTGGAATGATATGTGGAATTCTCCATACAATAATGGTAATTCTGGACAATGGGACCCATATTACGGAACAGGCAACCAAGGTGGTTACAATGGGAACAACCAAGGAAATTATAATGGCAACGTGATGAATAGTGCGAGTTTTAATGCCTTTTTACAAGTCGTTAAAAACACCAAATTTGCAGATGATAAAGTTTCCGTCATCAAGCAGCAGCTGAGAAATGCTATGGCAACATCTGAGCAGATAAAATCCCTTCTCGAAGCTTTGACTTATGACAAAGATAGAGTTGAGGTTGCCAAATATTCTTATCCCAGATGTGTGGACCCTGTCAATTATTTTGTGGTTTATCCTGCATTTCAATTTCAGAGTTCAGCTCAGGAATTACGAGATTTTATTTCAAAACAATAAATTAAAGAGAGACAATTGTTTCTCTTTTTTATTTTCTCAAATATCCTTTATCTAATATTTGACATCTAATATCTTTTTTGTTCTTACTTTTGTTAAAATTTTGGTTATGATAAAAGAGCTTGACAAAGATTTCACAAGTCTTAATGAATATATAAGTCAAATCAGTCCGAGTAAAATTTTTATTCTGGTTGATGAAAACACACACAACCATTGTCTGCCAATCTTACTTCCCAATCTGGAAACCGATGCGCCATTCGAAGTTATCGAAATTGAAGCTGGAGAAGAAAATAAAAATATCGGAACAGCAACCCAACTTTGGGAAGTTTTCTCAGAGATGGAGGCCGACAGAAAATCGCTTCTCATCAATCTTGGTGGAGGAGTGGTAACAGACCTTGGAGGTTTTGTGGCTTCTACTTATAAGAGAGGTTTTAGATTCATTAATGTTCCTACAACTCTCTTGTCTATGTGTGACGCATCAATTGGTGGAAAAACAGGGATTGACCATCAGTATCTTAAAAATATTGTTGGAACTTTCGCTTTGCCTGAAGGGATTTTCTTTTATCCAAAATTTCTTGAAACTCTGAAATTTGAAGAATTGAGAAGTGGTTTTGCTGAGATGCTGAAACACGGATTGATTGCAGATTCCAATCATTGGAACGACCTGAGTTCGTTAATTAAGATTACACCAGAAGATATTGCACCATTCATTAATAGAAGTATGGAAATCAAAAATGAGGTTGTAACGAAAGATTTTAAAGAAGAAAATATTCGTAAGATTCTCAACTTCGGACATACGATCGGTCATGCGGTGGAAAGTCTTTTTATGAAAAAAGGAGAATTGATTCCTCACGGTGAAGCAGTTGCTCTTGGAATGATTTGCGAAACACACTTGGCTTTGCTTGCAGGTTTGATAGATGTTGAGGTTTCATCAACGATTATATCGAAAATTCAAAGATTTTTTCCATACATTGACATATCCGAATTTAAGAACGGGGCTATCATAGATTTGATGTTCAATGACAAGAAAAACCAAGATGGAAATATCAATTTCTCATTGATCAATGGAGCAGGTTCTTGCCTTTTTGATCAGAAATTATGTGCAGAACAAATCATTTTAGCCTTGGATTTCTATAAAAATATCAATTCTAATTAATGTTTTTATTTATTGAATAGTATTTTTAATCTACTCATAATTAATTATTTATAATTTTAATTTTAAAAAATAGCTTTCGATTTTATTTTTTTGGCAAAGAATTTGGAAGTATCCTTCCCGTAAAACAAAATTTAAAATTTGAAATTATGAAAAAGTTATTTTTAGGATTAGGTTTGGTAGCAGGAACTTTTGCATTCGCTCAAACAAGTCCATCATTCGGTTTGAAAGCAGGTCTTAACGTATCTTCGATTTCTAAAGACGGTTATGAAGATTCAAAGTCTAAGGCAGGTTTTTACGGAGGTGTTTTCATGAATGCTCCGTTGTCAGAAATGTTTAGCATTCAACCTGAGGTTTTATATAGTCAATTAGGTTCCAAAGTAACACAAGTAAGCAGTGGGACAATATTGGGTACAAATTATACAAATAGAACTTCTGCAAGTTTAAATTTAGATTATATTACGGTTCCTGTGATGTTCCAATTTCATGCAACGCCTAACTTTTATTTAGAAGCTGGGCCAGAATTTGGATTTCTCGTGAGTGCGAAAGCAAAAGACTTTGCTAGCACTACCGTAAGTGGAGGGGAAACTACTACAACTAATGAATCAGGAGATATTAAGGATAACTTTAGTGGATTCAATATGGGAGCAGGTCTAGGTTTAGGTTTTAACTTTACAGAAAATTTTGGTATTAATGCCAGATACGTTGCAGGTTTCACTGATATTAATAAGAAAAGCAATAATGAAGATGGTAACACGACTTTAGAACAGAGCGGTAAAAACAGAAACAATACCTTTCAAGTAGGATTATCTTACAAATTCTAATATTATATAATCATAAATATTATAAAAGACCGAATTAATCGGTCTTTTTTTATTTGATAATTTATATTTTTGTCATTCATAAACAATTATATATGAAGAAAATTTTTGGAGTGTTGGGGCTGACGATTATATCTTTGGCTTATTCTCAATCATTTGGGGTAAAAGGTGGGGCTAATATTTCTACGATCAGTAAGGAAAATAGCTGGGGAGATAAAAATTCTAAAATTGGGTTTTATGTAGGCGCTTATATGAACGCTCCAGTTAATGCATTGCTCAGTATCCAACCGGAGTTGATCTATAACAATATGGGAGTGAAATATGAAAATGGAAAGACTTCTCACACTTTGAGTCTGAATTATGTGTCAATGCCAATTATGTTCCAGTTCGAATTGATTCCTAAATTTTATGTAGAAGGAGGACCCCAGTTTAGTGTTTTGGTGGGTAACAAGAATAAATACGAAAGCGATAGCAAAACTATTATTGAAAAAGATAAGGATGCTTATAATCAGTTAGATCTGAGTGGAGGGATTGGATTAGGATTTAAATTCAATAATATGGCAATTGGTGCGAGATATATTATTGGTTTTACGGATATCAAGAAAAATGGTTCCACAAGCTGGAATAATAGTGATAAGCAACTCAGAAATAGTGGTTTCCAGATAGGACTTCAATATGGATTTTAATTTTTATTAAATCTTGAAAACAAAAAACCAACTTCGAAAAGAAGTTGGTTTTTTTGTTTGATTGCTTTATTGCCTATTTAACAATAAGATTTTTGCTGGTTGTTTCTCCGTTGTTAGAAATTACAATTCTGTATGTTCCTGTCTTCAAGTTAGAGATGTTTACTTGAGTTTTTTCATTTTCCAAAGAACCGTTTGAAACTAGTTTTCCGGAAAGGTCGACAATTTGGTAAGTTGCACCTTTTGCAGCTTTGTTTAGAGAGATATTTACTTCTCCTTTAGCTGGGTTTGGATAGATTGCAAATCCTTTTTCAAATGCAGATTCGTTCACAGCAAGAATTTTGTTAATGTTAAATCTTGTAGCATTAACTGCAAAATAGATATTATTAACCGCTTTTACCATAATTCTTGCATTAGAATTATCTTCATTTGGAAGAGTTACATTGGCTGTTCCTGTGTTTGGAACACTCTCTGCAAGAACTGTAGGGTAAGTCAATCCATTGTCTGACGATAATAGGATCTGAACATTTTGTGTATTTATAGGAGCAGCTGTAGTACCCGCTACGTCCCATGTTACAGCAAGAGAAGAACCTCCATTATAATTAGCAGCGGCAGATTGTGAAGTTACTTTGAAAGGTCCAGTTCCTGTAACAGTAACTATCATATTAGCCCTGGCAGCTTGATTTCCTGTTGCTTTGTTGTCGTTTACAAATAAAGAGAAGTTCAGGTCTCTTTCAACGGTTGGAATGACTTCCCAAGTTGGAGCAAGATTTCCAGCGGCAACTGCAGACATCACAGGGAAGTAACGAGAAGTAGATGCTGTAGGTGTATAAGATCTAAACACTGACCCTGAAGTTTGTGTTGCAGTAGGGGCTGTAGATGTAGTTGAAGTTCTTGTATTAGTTTGCTCCCAAAGATAAGTCAAGGCATCTCCATCCGGATCTGTTGCAGTTCCTGTTAAAACAAAAGCTGTTCCGTAGGGGATAGAGTAATTGGTCAAAGCTTGGATTACCGGAACCTGATTATTATTGGCTGTTTTCACTGCACATCCAGAACCTGTACCTGTAGTGATATTACTATACATTTGATTCACGCTTACTACGTGAAAGTAAGCATCACTGTTACTTTGGATATTTGGTGCGCATATACCGGCATATGCCATGATCGTACTACCACTACCTGGCTCTACAGAAGTAGATGCACTTCTGTTATTATCACAAGAGTTATCAAAAGTATGTTGAGCGCCCCACTGGTGCCCCATTTCGTGGGCAACATAATCAATGTCAAAAGCATCGGTCCTAGGCGCAGAACGACCTGTGACACCACGAGCCTTGCTCGCCGTGCATGGAGATCTTAACTGGGCAACACCTCCGCCCCCAGTACTGAAGATATGTCCAATATCATATGCTGAACTTCCAATTGTTGCATCTATGAACGCCTGATTTTCATCAAGGAGAGCATATCCATCAGTATTAGTAAATCCAGGTCCGTAAGCATCAACATCAATGGATAGTAAAACATCATTATTTGCAATCATGGTCATGGTAAGAGAAATGGTTTTCTCATAGACACCATTTACTCTTGTCATGGTTGTGTTCATTGCAGCTAATACAGTTTCTTTCTTTTGAGCAACTGTTCCTGCACTCAATCCAGCTCTATTGATATGGTATCGGGAATATTCCATCGTTGTTGCTAATGCAAGGCGGTAATTTCTGAATTGCCCGTCCTGTACCAAAGATTGTGGAACTGGTTCTGATGAAAAATCTTCTCCCTCAGGATTTTTATACCCACAAATGAAACCTTCCAAATTAGCGCCTAGATCTTCACGGTTGTAAACCATGTAAGTAGATTTATCCTGTGTGTAAGCATCTAGATAAGCTGTTTTACCTGCATTATAGTACATCACGTTCATGCCATCATAAGGCGATACACTGAAACGGATAGAGTTTCCGGAGTTACCTTTTTCGTATCCAAGATATGATCTTAAGTTAGGATACTTCGCCTGCAAAACAGGATCCATCACGGAAGCTTCTTTGATCACATAATCTACTAATTTTCCATCCGCTGTTGGGAATTTTAAAACTAAAGATTCGTCATTAGAAAAACGCTGAGGTGCTTTTGCCAAGTCAGCTTTTATTTCTTCTACGTTTAGCTGATATAGCTTGTACTTAGAAGGTATAGCAGTTTTATCAAAGACGGGTAATCTGTTGTCCACGTTAGAAACCTGCTTCCAGTAATTCTTCTGCGAGAATAGCATTCCCGAGAACATTACACCTACTGAAAATAGTAATTTTTTGTTCATTTTTAAAATATTTAAGTTATTCTATTTCTTGATTTTTACGTTATCATAATTACTTTTTTTATTAAGCTTAATAATGATTGCGGGGTGTTTTTTATTTTTAAATTCAGGATTGTCGTACTGCTGAATTGTTATTTCCAAACTTTGATTACTTTCTGAAACCTTTGAAATCGTGAAGTCCGATTGTTCAATTTTAGGTTGTAGAACAATATAAGTTTCATTCTCTTCAAAAGTTGGGATAGGATTTTTTCTTGGAGAAGGATTATTGGCGTTGATGACTTTGTAAATACTATTGATTTCGGTTTGCGATTTTAAAATCTTAAATTCAGAATCAATCAGTTTAATATTCACGTGATTTACATCCTCAAATTCTACTTCCTTTACCTTCAAATTACCACTATTCATTTTTGCATTTTGACAAGAAAATAAATGAATCAATAAAGAAAAGTATAAAAGACATCTTGATTTCATACTTTTTTTTGCTAAAATAATAAAAATTATGTAATCTGTTTAATGTTTTAACTAAAATAAGAAAAGGCTTCAAATAACTGAAGCCCTTTTCTGTAATTACATTCTATCTTATTCTGAAATCACAACTTTAGTTCCCTGCGTATGTGCATTCATTTGCGGTGCGTAATAATTTTGAAGCGTTGTAATTCCGTTTGAGAATTTTCCACTTGCATTCGCAACATAATCATACTCGAAAACATATTTTCCTTTCGGCATATATTCGATGTAGAAATTGGTGGAAGCATCTTTTGTGGATTGATAATACCCCAGATTGTTCTTCCACTCATAACCCGAAATCACATCCAAAGGCTCAAATCCAGAAGCTCGCATATCTTTCAGGTGAATGAATTCCATATTTCTGTCCGTATTCAGAATCATTCTCACAGTCACTTTATCTCCAACTTTCAACGGCGAAATTTCATCGATTTTAATTAATTGTTCGCCGTTTTCTGTTTTCACTTTTTTGTACAATTCCTTAGTAATTGAAATATAACTTTCCGAAGATTTGATTTTATCAAGGTCTTCATAATATTGCCAGAACACTCCACCCTGAACAATTCCAGGACTGTCTTTTTTGATGACAACTGTTCCTAAATCTTTGTTCACTTTATCAGAATTAATCGATTGTTTAACATAACCAGTCGCCTGCGTCTGAGGATTTAGTTGTTTTCCAGCCCAGGTGATTTCCGCTTTGTCCGATTCTGCATTTGTCCAGGATTTTCCTGAATTCAAAATCGTGAAAATAACTTCCGCAGTTCCTCTTGAATTGCCCCAAGAATTCACTTCTTTCTGAGTAATCAGCCAGATTTTCATCTCTTCGATGAAATTTTCATCTGTCGGAGTCAGTTTTTGAAATGCCTCCAAAGCTCCTGCATGATTCACTGTTTTGGAAGAATACCAACCCCAGTCATTTAGGTTTTGTTTCCAGTAAACACCTTGAGTTTCCGACGGTGTCGAAGTTTCCTTCAGATAGTTCAGGAATTTTTTAGAAACGTTATTCAATCCGTAATTATTAAATAAAATTGCTAATCGATGCAATCCGAAGAAAGTAAAACCTGTTATTTTTTCTGTTTTAGCCTTTGAAATAACGGCATTTTTCAAGCTAACACCTTTTTGTTTCAAAGGCAATTCTTTTTCCCAGTAATTTCTGGTATCCAGGTAATCCAGCACAAAATTATTTACAACATCTTTCTTGTCAGCCGGCATATATTTATTCACTTCGTTGTCCACAAAAGAAACCAGTTTTTTCACCATTTCTTTTTGTTCGGAACTTTGATAATCAGAAAGATTTCCTTTCAGCCAATCATTGATTCTTCCTAAATTTTTCAAAATATAAAGCGAAGTGTAATAAGAACTTGGATAACCTTGATACCAGCTGAATCCACCGTCAGGATTTTGTAATTTTATTAATTCTGACCAATCATCATTGATGGAATTTCGCATCGTATTGGCATCGAATAATCTTGCTAATTTCTGCATTTGCTCCGTTTCATTTTTCGATTCTAAAACCCAAGGCGTTTCATCCAATAACAATTGTTTCAATTCCTGATTTTTTTCAAGATTCGAAGTCAAAAGTCCTTTGGATTGGTATTCATCAAAAACGGTTTTCAATTTCGGATTAGCTTTGAAAATTTCCGAAGCCAAAACATCTGCAAACCATTTGTTGAACACCACATCAGCAGAATTATTGGTGTCGTCTTTCAAACTTGGCAACGCAAACATAATCTCCCAAATCGGATTGGTGGTCAATTCCAAAGTGTTGGAAACATTGGTTAATGTTTTAGAATTAGAATTTTTAAGATTGTCCAGAGTGAAAGTTTTCGTCTGGCCTTCTTTCACAAAAATCGGAAGCGCATCCGTTACCAGCATTCTGTTCGGAAGAACTGCGATTGCTTTTTGCTCGCCGTCAGAGAAGTTCCCAGCTTTTGCAACAATTTTAATAATAATCGAAGAAACATTATTTGGAACCTTCAATTTCCAGGTGGCGGATGTATTTCCATTTTCTGCCAATGAAAAAGATTGCTCCTTGTTATATCCGGAAACCGCCGTCAATTGGCTGATTCCGAATTGGTCTGTAATATCTGCATTCGTAAAAGCATCCAAAATCTGCAACTGCGCAACGCCGGTTAATATTTGATTGACCAAACTTGAGATTTTCGTCTGCAGATTCAGTTCGTCGCCTTCCCGCAGGAATCTTGGATAATTAGGCGTGATAGAAAATTCTTTCTGCGTCACAACCGTTTTCTCCAAAATCGCAGTTCTGGCATCTTTGGTATGAGCCAGAAACATCAGTTTCCACTGTGTCAAAGCTTCCGGAGACGTGAATTCAAAATTGACGTTTCCGTCTTTATCCGTCAAAAGATTTGGATAGAAAAATGCTGTTTCGTTGAGATTTTGACGAACTGGGATTTTATCTAATTTTTCTTGTTGTTTCTTTTCAGAATAACGTGAAACTACAACCTCTTCGATAGATTTATCTTTAGACATTGTGTCAGATTGAACAGAAGAATTTCCTCTAATCATTATTTTTGCTGCTGGGGCAGCTTCTTGAACAACATTCAGCCCTGCAACTCTGCCATTCAAAACATTATCAATATTATAAAGTCTACCATCAAACCAACTAAACTGAGGCGAATTAATATTATAATTTTTCAAAAATTCGAATCTCTTATTATAATATTGCTGCTCCAAACCATTTCCCAATTCATAAGAACTTTGGTAGGAAGGCGAATAGAATTTCTGCCAACTCCAGGAATTCACAGCAAATTGGTCAAGCGATTTATCATACATATTCGCTAAAACTTCCGCATTGATTTTTTCCTTATCAGCGCCAGAAATTTTTATTGTCCATTTTTCTTTTTGTCCAGGTTGTAATTTGTCTCGGAAAGTAACAGTTTCGATTTTCAAATCATCATTATCAGCAATTTTTAAATCAACAGATTCCGTTTTTACATCATTGAAAGCCACCAATTGGAACTGCAGATTCACTCTCGAGATACTTTCATCTTTCGGAATCACAGTTTCATATTCCAAAATTCCATTTTTGAAAGATTTGGTTTCGGTCACAATTTCGCCCTTCCCATTTTGAATAAAAATATTGACCAAAGCATCAGGAATCGCAGAATAAACAAACACTTTTGCTTTTTCACCTCGCTTGAAATCTTGCGCCGGTTTAATCACTTCCAAGAATGGGTTTTGACTTTGACCCAACGATTTTTTATCCCAAACTTTGAAAAATTGTTCCGTTTTTATCGTGTCTTTTCCTTCGATATTATAAAGTTGAAGCTTGTAAGTTCCGGCATTTAGCTTTCCTAAATCCAATTTGGTTGTCGGTTGCTGGTTGTCGGTTGCTGGATTTTCTGTACGATTAATCAACTGTTTCTCCGACTTCCAATTTTTGATGTCATCATTTTTATCAAATCTATCGTGAGGAAATTTCTGAACAAATTCAATTTTAGAAAGAACAGGCAAATCCTGAATGGTATTTTCAAATTGGCTTCTGAAAATCTGTTTCGGCTCTTCCAGTTTTTCCAATTTTACTTGATAAGGTTTTTTCAGAATTTGGTCATTGTAATTTTTGGTGTCAACGGTAAGTTTTACAGCTTCATCAGTAAACGTATTTCCGATTTCGTTTGCTGTGATGTAATGAGAAACCGACGCGACTTTTATATTCGTATTCGCAGATTGCGTTTCTCCGTTGATGTCCGTCACAGAAGCATTGATGGCATAATTATCAATCTGGATTCCTTCCAGAGTTTCATCTTTTTTCAATTCTACTTTAATGGTAAATTCGCCTTTCTCATTGGTTTTCACATCGCCCAAAATCGAATTTTCATTATCATTCCCACGAGGATACCACCAAAAATATTTCCAACGGATATTCTGTTTTTTGATTTCATAGTTCACTGTTGAATTGCTCAGCGGAATACCGGAAAACATCATTGCTTTCCCTTTCAATTCAATAGTTTGACCGTATTTATACTCGTCTTTAATCGGTTCAAAGGTCACTTCGAATTTTGGACGTTTGTATTCCTCCACTTGAAAATCCGCATAGCCATTAATATGGAAACCAGATTTGTCATCATTATTCACTTCAATATTGAAACTTCCATTTAGCTTGTTTTTTGGAAGCATAAAACTTCCATTCACGGAACCAAATGCATTAGTTGTGAGTTTCAGAGTTTGCAACTCTTCACCATTGGCATCGTGCAAAATAATATTCAGTGGGATTTTCTCAAGCACTTTTACTTTTTGAGTTTCTCCATTGATTCCTGTTGCAATCGCTTTAAAATAAACAATTTGTCCTGGTCTGTAGATTTTTCTGTCAAGGAAAATCTGTGCGGTTTCTTGGTTTTGAGATTTGTTTTGGTTATTGTAATCATCATAACCATAAACATTTATCATCGAATAATTGTTTCCATTTTTGATAAGAAAATTTCTGTAATATTCCTTGTTGTCAGAATTCGGAATTTGGAAATTTCCAGACGCATCTGTCTTGACAGAATGCTTTACGATTTGCTTTCCTCTCACATATTCGGTTATTTCAAGATTTTCATTCGTAAAAACTTTTCCGTTTTCATTATTTACGAGTTTCAGAATATTCGCTTTTGGATTAGAATCATCTTTTTTGGAATAAATGATTTTCGAATCGGAAACGATAAAATGAAAATTTCTTTGAACGGAATTTTCAACCACATATTCAGCTAAATAAATTCCTGATGGAAGTGCTTTTAGCTCCAAAGATGTTTTATGCGTTTTAAAATCCGAAGATTCAGGTAAATTGAATTGGTCTTTTCTTACCAATGTTTTTTTGACTTTTGCAAAGGGTGTTTTGTAAGAATCAAAAACGTAATTCAGAAAACCTGCATTGTCATCAGCTTTGTAAATATTGAGTGAAAAGTTTTTCACATTTTTTCCTTCTGCAACCAAATGAATCGGTTTGTTGCTTTGCGTTTCGTTTTCATAAAACAAATTCAGTTGCGGATTTTTGATTTGATTTTCTTTGTTCTTGATGTTATTCAGAAACTTAGATTTTGGAAACATTTCCTTCGCATCATTTATCCAAGTCAAGGCTAATTTGTAATCTTGCTTTTGTTGAAGAAGCTCAATCATATCATCAATGATTAAGACTTTGTAATCGCCCTTTACAGATTCATCTTCAACTAATTTTTCAAGCTGTTCAAATTTGTCTTTGCAATTATTTAATTCACAATTATAATTGATTTTTTGATGTTTGAAATACAATTGAGCATTCCCAGAAAGCGAACCAATTTCCGAATCAAAAATCGAATTGATTTTGGTTGAATTCACTTTCAATTCGTTCGGTGTGAAAAGATTTTGATTTCTAAGAAAATCGATATAATTGTAATCGTACCAATCAGAAAGTGTCGGGAAGTATTCAAAATTGTCAGATGCATCAAATATTTCACTGTACTTCTGCATTTGGATTTTCTTCAAAGCGGAATTTTCTTTTTCTAAATCTGAGTAATTCTTAGATAAATAATTTTTAAAATCAAGCTTGCTCCAGGTTTCGATTTGCAACAAATCTGCACTGTCTATATTGGTTTTCTGATTGATTTTCCAGGAATTGTTCTGGTAATAATCTTTAATAAATTCCAAAGTCAGGATATGAAATAATTGCTTTTCATCGCCTTTCAATTTGCTTTCGGTTGATAAAAGTTTCGAAAAGAATTTGGAATTCTCATCATTCTTCGTATCGTCATTTGTCTGTTTATTGATGCTGAATTCCGCTTTTAAGGATTTGATAATTTGTATCGCGTTATTATCCTTGAAAGCCTGATTCTGAATGTCCAGAATAATCGGAAGATTGGATTTGTAAGTTCCTTTTTTATAGTTGTCTTCGATTTTTTTCCATTGCTGGTCGTAATAGTTTTGAGCGGAAAAATTCATAGTAGCAAATATTAATAAGAATACTAATAAGGATTTTAGGATTTTCATATGTAGATTGTATTTTTTTTAAAGGTCATATGTTATCGCTGTAACTTCAATGATGTTTTGGTTGTCTAAATTACGGCGATTTCATATGTGACTTTTATTTTTTTAATCAGTGAACCGATTCACTTTATAAAGATGCTTTATTTTATCGTAAGGTTGGAAGGAAAAAATATTTTTTTTTAAAAATTTAAAGCTTTTTAAGATTACATTCATTTAGAACATTTTTTCCGACATTTGTTAAATCAATGCTGTTTCTAAATTTAGCAAAAAAATATCTCATCGACAGTCAGATTTATGTTTCATTAATGGGAACTTTTTTGGCTGCATTTTTTATGCTTGAGCAAAGTATATTCCGTTGGCCAAGTCTGTTACTTATTTTTATTACCTATTTCAGTGGTTATCTCTACACTAAATACCAATATGATAAAAAGATATTCATTAAGATTCTGATTTTCAATTTTATATGTGGAATTATCAGTGTAATTCTGATTCTGGAGAATCATAATGAAATACGACTTTTGAAATGGGCAATTATTGTAATTCTTGGACTGCTTTACAATTCCTTTTTTCTTGAGAAATTCATCAGAAAAATCCCATTACTTAAGATTTTTTACGTGGGATTGACTTGGGCTTTGATTAATTCTTGGTTGATTCTTCCTGAATTTAATTTAGAAATATTTTTCATTACTTGGTTATTCATCTCGGCTTTGGTTTTGCCTTTTGATATTCGGGATATGGAAAGTGATGAGGTGATTACTTTTCCGATTTTGATTGGTGTTCAAAAGACTAAATTTTTAGCCTATTTATTAGTTTTTATCTCAAGTTTGTTGAGTGTTTTTTATCTGGATTTAGTTTTTGCGTTGTGTTTTTTCTTGACTACAATTATCACATTTTTACTAATTTATTTTTCAGAAAATAATAATCGGGAAGCTTATTTTAGTTTTTTGGTTGAAAGCTGTAGTGGACTTCCTTTGTTATATCTTTTGGCTTACAAATTGATATTGCAGTTTTGTTAAAATCTCCGAATGTTCAATAACAAATCTATTCTTTTCATTTTCGTTTTTCTAAGTTTCTTTTCCGTTGCTCAGGCGCAGGAGAAAAAAGATTCTATTTATTATAAAATTGAAGAATTTTCGGACAAAAGAAGATTTACCAAATTCATTCATCGATTTATATTTCGTCGTGAGGCAGATTCGGCTTCGGTTAAATCAAGAACTGAAAAGCAAGTGCAAGAAACTTATGATGGGAAATATATACGAAACATCAGGATTGAGACGATTGACCCTTTCGGATACAACACCAAAGAAAAAAAAGAGAAAGCCAAATGGTACGATTGGTTCACGAATCATCTTCATTCAAACACCAGAATTTCGACAGTTAATAATTATCTGCTCTTCAAAAAAGATGAGGAATACAATGCGCAAAAACTCTATGAATCTGAACGTTTGTTAAGAGAAATGCCTTTTGTGAACAGAGTTAATATTGCGGTTGAAAATAGTTCCAATGATTCTATTGATGTCGTTGTTAAGGTTTTGGACTCTTGGAGTTTGAAGCCTCGTTTTAATTATTCCGGAAGTAAAATTGGCTTAGGTGTTACGGAAGAAAATTTTCTCGGTTTAGGACACGAAGCAGATTTTCTTTATCGAAATGATTCCAAGGAAAAGCAAGATTATATGTACGGAAGTTACACAGCTTATAATCTTTTTGGTTCTTATATCAACGCTCAGGTTTTAGGAGAAAGGGATTTTTGGAAAAATGAACGAATCAATCTAAACGCTAAAAGAGATTTTTTCTCGCCATTGACAAAATGGGCAGGCGGTTTCACATTCGAGTATTTTATGCGAAATGTTTTGCTGCCAATGGAAACCGAAACTAGTTTTCCGGAGGTTCAAATCAAAGTTTACAGTCAGGATTTGTGGGGCGGTTATCAGATTCCGGTTTCTGCAAACAAGGAAGAGAGAGTTTCCAGTAACATTGCGCTGATAGGACGTTTTCAGAATTATCAGTACAAAGACAGTCCTTATATTGACCAGTTTGGCTATTTCCGTTCTTACAGTAGCTTTTTGATGTCTGCTGGATTTATACAGAGAAAATTCTCGGTTCAAAAAAATATTTTCCAATATGATTTGCCTGAGGATATTGCGTATGGGAATTCGTTCAACTTAACAGCCGGAATTTTATCAAGAAGTAATGAAGTAATGCCTTACGCTGGTGTTTCGGGTTCGTATGGCGACTTTACAAAAATTGGATATTTCAGTGTGAAAGCTCAGTTTGGAAGATTCTTCAATGAAGATAGTCAAAACCGCGAGTCTTTTCGTTTTGATGGAACCTATTTTACTAATCTGATGGATTGGAAATTTGCTAAAGTCAGACATTTCTTTTCTCCAACTCTAGCGCTTGGAAATCCTCAGCATAATTATTCTTACAGAGACAGAATCAATCTTTCTGCTGCGGAAGATTTTCCTGTTTATAATGCAGATTACATTGGAACAAAGAAGTTGGTTTTGAGATATCAGCTTCAGCTTTTCGTTAATAAAACTTGGAAGAATTTCCATTTCAGTCCGTATCTAACGACGGCTATCGGTTGGTTGGCGATGCCTGATGACAAATTGCTGAAAACCAATGCTAATACAAAAGTTGGAATTGGAGTTTTAATTAATAATCCTTATTTGGTTTTCAATAGGATTCAGATTTCGTTTACCTATTATCCTAGAGTACCTTTCGATAATAACTCTGTTTTTGATTTTAACAGCAATAGGAATAATGTTTTGCCACTGAATAATTTTGGTACAGATATTCCACATTTTGTGAATTTTGGAAATTGATTTTGTAATCAAGAAGTTTTATCTTTACATAAATTTTTGAGTGATGGAAAATATTGAAACATTAAGAAGCAAATTAGTAGAAAGAATATTTTCTACTAAGAATGTCAATTTTCTACAAGCTATTGAAGATCTTTTTTTATCTGTTCAGCCTGAAGGGGAACCAGATAAGTATATTTTGTCCGAAACCCAAAAAGAAATGATTCTTATTGCTGAAGAAGATATAAAATATGGGAGGACAATTTCTGATGAAGAGTTAAGAAAATTGGATGAAGAATGGATGAAGTAAAAGTGATTTGGACCACACTTGCAAGAACACAGAGAAATGCCATTTTTGAATACTGGAATAATCGAATTAAAAGTAACTCTTATTCAAAAAAGTTAAATCTTATTATTTATCAAAAAATTGATTTATTGAAATCAAATCCTCTTATTGGTACTCAGACAGATTTTGAGTTCTATAGGATTTTACATTTTGAGAATTATGGATTGGTTTATAGAATAGAAGCTAATGTAATATTTATTATTTCTCTATGGGATAATCGTCAAAATCCTAAAAAACTGAAAAATCTTTTAGGATTATGATTATCAACAAACTTTTACTCATCAATTTCAAAAGCCACTCGGAAAGGAGCTTCGAGTTTTCTCCGCAAATCAACTGTTTTGTGGGAAATAATGGAGTGGGGAAGACCAATGTTCTGGATGCGCTTCATTATCTTTCTGTTGGAAAAAGTTTTTTGGGGAATTCTGACCTTAATAATGTGAAATCTGATGAAGATTTTTTTGTTATTGAATCCGAAATCCAGAATGATGAGAAAGAAGATATCATCAAGATCCTTCAACCAAAAGCGTCTAAAAAAGTCATCAAGAAAAATGATAAAAGCTACGACAGATTAGCTGACCACATTGGATATCTGCCGAGTGTGATGATTTCGCCTTACGATTCCAATTTGATTTCCGATTCTGGAGAAAGTCGCAGGAAGTTTCTGGATGCAATGATTTCTCAGACCGATTCTTCTTATCTTTTTGATTTGATTCAGTATCAGAAAACCATCCAGCAGAGAAATGCTTTGTTAAAATATTTTGCGAAGAACAGAACGTTTGACAAAGATTCTTTAGAGATTTATGATGATCCGATTTCAAATTTCGGAACAAGGATTTTCGAGAAGAGAAAAGAATTTGTTGAAAAACTGAATCCAATTGTTCAACATTTTTATGAAATCATTTCTGGCGGAAAAGAACTCGTAAATGTTATTTATGAATCTCATCTTTTGAATGACGATTTTCACAATCTCTTATCTCAAACTATCGATAAAGACAGAGCTTTGACCTATACTTCCAAAGGAACACACAAAGATGATCTGTTATTCGAAATGAATGGCAATTCAATCAAAAAAATAGGTTCACAAGGTCAGCAGAAATCATTTTTAATTTCATTAAAATTGGCTCAAATCAACCGAATTAAAGAACTTACAGGAAAATCTCCAATCCTTCTTCTGGACGATATTTTTGATAAGCTGGATGACACAAGAGTTTCGCAGTTGATAGAATTGGTCAACAAAGAAAGTTTTGGTCAGATTTTCATTACAGACACGCACAAAGAACGAACTGAAAACCTTGTGCGACGAATTAATGAGGAAAGTAGAATCTTTGAAATTTCATAATCTTGGTTTTCTGAACCCAAATTAAATTTCTTTAAAACAAGACAAATATCATATTCCAAAATAGTTTTTGGTAAGACTAAGTCAATATTTTTACAGAGTAATTTTTAATTATTCTAAATAAATATTATGAAAAAGTTTTACATTTCTGTTTTCGTCTTGTCGGCTATGATTAGTCAAGCACAAAGTTTTGAAGAGGTTAGCCAACCAGCTTTCCAGAATTATTTCTATTCTGCTGCTGCTGTTGCAGATTTTGACAACGACGGATTTCAGGATATTTTCTTCACGGGAGCCATAGATTCTGATGACGATACTAATGTTGATTTGACCTCCAACAGTCTTTATAAAAATACAGCTGGAAATTTCTCTTCCATTCAGGAGTTTGGAGACAATTCGGTTCATTTGAGTGCGGTCAAATTTATTGATTTTGATAATGACGGACTTTTGGACGTTATCACAACAGGATTGAGTTATAATGATATTGTGAATTATCAGCAATATCGATGGAAAAATACAGGCTCCGGTTTCACTTTGATGGATAATGCAGCCGGAAAAATCTACGGAGGATTAGATGTTTTCGATTTCAATCACGATGGTAAGCAGGATTATGCAGTCAACGGAACGCAGTATGTTGAAGGCGTCGGTTTTACACACGAATTGGATTTATATCTTAATAATTCAAATGGTTTCCAGAAAAGTACAGCTTGGGCGGCAGGAACACAAAACGGAAGTTTCAAAGTGATTGATGTTAATAATGATAATGAACTGGATTTAATCATCAATGGATATAATGCCGGTTATGAAGGAACTTTCTCTGTTTATATTAACGACAATGGAAATTTAGTTCAGAAGTCTGAACTTCCAGCAGTGAGCGACAGCAAAATGTCTTTTGCGGATTTCAATGGTGATGGTTTTCAGGATTTTGTCGTAGCAGCTCAGGATGGAAACTATGATGCGTATTTTGCGGTTTTCATTAACGATGGTCAAGGGAATTTTACAGAAAATAAAATCGAAGGCGAAGGATTGTCTGGTGGTGGAGTAGAAGTCGGTGATTTCAATAATGATGGATATTATGATTTTGTTGTCATTGGAGATAATGATTATGAATCCTATTCTAAAATTTTTCTTTACAATCCTCAACTTCAGAAATTTGAGAAAGATGAAAATGCGAACCTTTACAATTTGGGAAGCCAAGGAACTTTAGCTGTATTTGATTATGATAACGATGGGAATCTTGATATTCTAGCCAATGGTTTTGATTGGGCTGATGAAGATTTGTTGCCTTACACCAAATTATTCAAAAATAAAACAACAGTCACGAATCAAAAACCAAATGCACCAACCATTTTAATTGCAACAGATAGTGACGGTAAAATCAAGTTCACTTGGTCTGGAGCAACGGATGATAAAACACCGGAAAACTCTCTTCAATATGAATTATCTGTAGGTTCAGAAACCGGAAAAGCTGACATCGCAAAATATATTGTAACGACAAAAAGCTGGTATTTGGACAAAACTAATTTACCTTCCAAAATATTCTGGAGTGTAAAATCTGTTGATGCTGCGAAGAAGTATTCGGATAAATCTCAGGAAAGAGAATTAGCAGTTTTAGGTGTTGCAGATGTTAAAAATACAACTGTTTCCTTCTATCCAAATCCCGTAAAAGATGTGTTGACTGTAAAATCAACAAGTAAAATAAAAACGCATAAAGTGTACAACCTTTCAGGTCAAATCGTGAATGCGACCTTGACATCAGATTCTACGATAGATTTCTCTCGTTTGGAAAAAGGTGTTTACATTGTAGAAATCCAGTTGGAAAATGACAAAAAAACCACTCAGAAAGTGATTAAAAACTAATAACCAAATTTCATATCCATATCTACATTTTAAAAGAAAAGCCCATTCAGGATTCTGAATGGGTTTTTCGATTTTTATATTGTTGAAAAGAAATACAAAGCCTCAACATAGCCCTGATGGGAACGGCATCCTTTTTTGTTATTGCGATTGTTGGAAAGTCAACAGACTGATTCACTTTGTTCGCAATGACAAAAAAGATATAGTGGACAGCAGGTTGGGATGTTCTACCGAAGCCAGAAACTTGTTGCTCCTAAAATTATAAAAAACTACCGTCAAATGAGAATGGTAATAAGTCTCTGATAGATTTTGTTTTGATGATTTCTCCGTTTGGTGCTGCAAAATAGATTTCGATTTGTTCTTTTTGCTTAGCTTCGTATTCCAAAATGGATTGTCTGCAGCCACCGCAAGGTGGAATTGGAACGGAACTCAAAGCATCTTCTGGTCCGCCAATCACAAATATTTTTTTGATTTTTACATCAGGATAATTCGCCGAAGTCCAAAAAATTGTCGTTCTCTCAGCACACAAACCGGAAGGATATGCGGCGTTTTCTTGGTTACTTCCTGTGATTATTTCGCCGTTTTCCAGAAGAAGCGCACAACCAACAAAAAAACGGGAGTAAGGCGCATAAGCTTGTTCTCGGATGGTTTTAGCTTTATCAAAAAGTGTTTTTTCTATATCGTTGAGTTCATCGTAACTCGGGATAACTTCAAAGTTGATTTTTATCTCTTTTTCCATTTTTTAAAATGAGGGAGGTAAAAATACATTTTTTGTGGAAATAAATTAACATTAATTGAAAAAAAACATCTAAGAGATATGTTACGACCATTTTTAGCACTTATTTTTCTGTTTATCATTGGATTGACACACGCTCAGGACAAGATTTTTTGGAATGAAAACAGGAAGTTGGTTTGGGAAGATTTCCAATCCAAAACGCCACCGAATACTTCCAGAGCCGCCGCGACAACCTTTTGCGGAATCTCTTATTTGTTGAACAGTCCAACCAAAAAATTCACTTCCAAAGAAGTTAAGATCGAATCCTTTTTTGTGCCTTCAAAATCCTGGGCGCATAATGACCACAAAACGGATTTGGTTCTGATGCACGAGCAAAGTCATTTTGATATTGCCGAATTATTTACACGAAGGTTCAGAAAATTGATTAGCGACAAAACAATGGATGCAAAGGTGCTTCAAAAGTATTATACTAATATCTATGATAATTACAAGGATTATCAGCAGGATTATGAAACTGTGACCAATCATGGCAGAATCCGTGATAAACAATTGGAATATACTGAGGAAATCAATCAGGAAATAGAAAAATTGTCAGACTTTAAAATCTAAATTTTCGGTTTTCCTTCTTCTCAGACAATTTCTTTTTGTTGTCGATGCGTTTCTGGATTTGACCTTTCGAAGGCTTTGTAGCAACGCGTTTTTTTGGAACAAAGAGTGATTTTTCAACCAGTTCCAACATTTTATCGGTCACAATTTTTTTATTCTGAAGTTGCGTTCTACTTTCTGATGAAGTCATTTGCAGCAAACCGTCAGAATTAATTCTGTTTTTCAATTTTTCCGAGATTCGAAGTTTTTCATCAAAAGAAAAAAACTGACTTTCCATTACGTTCCACATTGCTGTTACGGCGGTTTCTACCTTGTTCACATTTTGTCCGCCTGCTCCAGAAGAGCGGGATGTTTTATAACTGATTTCGGTAGAAAAATCTTTCATTTTAGTTATTAATCAATTTTTTTAATTCATGACGATTAACTTTTCCGTTTGGCGTTCTTGGTATTTGTTCCACAAAAATAATCTCTTTTGGCTTATGAAATGACTTTTCGAATTTTAGATTATCAATTTTAGATTTTAAATGTTCAAAATTTTCTCCCTCAATGATTAAAACTAATTTCTGACCTAATTTTTCATTCTCGATTCCAAGAAATACAACTTCATTCGGAATTTCTTTCTTAACGATTTTTTCTAATTCTTCAGGGAAAATCTTCGCACCTCCGGAATTAATTATATTATCAATCCTTCCCAAAAACCTGAATTGCTTTTTATCATTAATTTCTACCAAATCATTGGTCTGCAAAACTTCTGAATTCAGTTTTGGAGCAACTATTTTCAAACAACCTCTTTCATCTAAAGAAATTTCAACGCCATCAAAAACCGTAAACCAATCTTCCTGATTGGGGGAAACCTGTTTTAAAGCGATATGAGAAAGGGTTTCGCTCATTCCGTAAGTCTCGAATATTTTGGTTTGAGAGTTTGAGGATTTAAGGGTTTGAGAGATTTTACTTTTTAAAGTTTCTGAAACTGATGCACCGCCAATAATTAGATTTTTTATTAAATGAATTTTCTCCAAAGAATTTTCAACTTGTAAAGGTATCATTGCGCAAAAATCAATTTCTTCATTGGTATTTTCTAAAGGATTAAGTGAAATTGGAGCAATTTTCAGTTTTAATTTTCTCGAAATACTTCTTACAACCATCATTTTTCCCGAGATATATTCAATAGGAAGACAAAGTAGAGCTGAATTTCCTTCTTTTAAATCCAAAAAATCACAAGTCATCTCCGCCGAGTTCAACATTTTTGATTTTTCTATATCAAAAATTTTCGGAATTCCGGTTGAACCAGAACTCTGAATTTTCACCGTTTTCGACTCCGAAAACCATTCTTTTATGAAGTCTAAAACTTTGGTTTCAAATTCGTTAGATGAAGTCAAGTTGATGGGTAATGCTTTGGAAACGTCGATTGTCATTAGGTTGAGCGAAAAATTATTTTATAAAATTATGCATTTTTTTTCTAAATAGTTTGGAAGTTAAAAAAAAAGCCCTAAATTTGCACCACAATAAACGACAGACCCATGGTGTAACGGTAGCACTTCGGTTTTTGGTACCGCCTGTCGGGGTTCGAATCCCTGTGGGTCTACATTGTAAAATTAGCAATCAATTGAAATTCAGTTGGTTGCTTTTATTTTTTATTGCTTTTTAATTCATAGGTCAAGGTTCAGGTCAAGGATAACATAAAAATGGCATTTATATGTAATTAAATCGAAAGGCTGTTTAAGTCAATATTTCTGGTGTAAATATTTGTTTTTTTAATAATTTAATTGTTAAAAAACATAGGAAAATCCTATAGCTTGAAAAAAACACCTCATACATACCATAATCCCTCGCTTTTACTAATAATTTTTTTCAAAATATTTTTTGCTTGATGCCACCCCTACCTTTTATAAATTGATTTTCCTTTTCAAGAAGGGAGGGGTAATTTCTATATAGACCCTTCTCTCTAAAATTTTGTAAATTTTAATTAACCCTTTTTGTAAATTATTTTACTTCTTGCCGGATATTGTTAGATTATATGATGGATTAAGCAATAAAAAGTAGCCTACATACCTATGCATAATTAAGATTTTAGACATTATCTTTTTTGTTTAAGGTAATGATATTACAGAGGATATAAAATTGATAAATGAGGGATATACTGTAGTTTATTTTACGAAATAAAAATTAATGGATTGGAAAAATAGTTATGTGTAGAAAAAATAAACTTTTTACATCCAGAGTAGTCTCACATTTTATCAATACGATGCTAATTACTGTTTATTTTACATAGATTTTGAATAAAAAAATACTCCTAATCCAGAAAATGCTGTTGTTAGAAAAATAATACTCAACGTATAGAGAATAACGCTAATAAGTTCTAAAACATTTATTCTATCTTTCTGTTCTATTGGTTTTTTACTATTAGAATCATATGTAGTAAAACGAATGTCACCAGTACTTGATTCATTAACTTCTATTCTGCCATATCCATTTTCCCCTCTAACTGTATAATAAGTATCTCCAATATAAATGCTTTTAAGTGTCAAAAAGGATGACAGCGTAATAAAAGAAAGTATTGCAAAAACTACAGATAAATTACGTGCTTTTGATAGTATAGACAATTTATCCTCAAATAAAAACACAAAAGGGATTGTCAATAATGCAAAAGTGGTGGGAAGCCCGATATAATATTCACTAAGTGCAGAGTCTTTAATTTGTCTCGTGTTTAAAAAGTAAATTATTGTAGGTAAAATAACTGTAAAAGAAGCAAGCAGTCCCCAAAATGACTTTAAGAAAGTCGCAAATTTATGAAAATTAAAAGCTCCTGTCATTTTTTTATAGTTTTTTGGTTATATAGCAACTTAGCAATTAGCAGAAAAAAATGACTAAGTCAATAGAAATAAGAACTTTAATTCAAGTTCGACCAAACTGAGCCGATATTTTTCCATGAACTAAATTACGAAAAAACTGTGAATGGAAAAATTGGCGCAAATGTGATATTTTCGTCTTAGAGTTTAGTCTGCTTTTTGCCAATATAATGTTAGCTACAAATACAATTAAACTTTTAAAATTTTTCTTCCAGCTCTAATTAATTCATCGTAAGAATCTAAAACCTCTTTTTTGTCTTTGTTCAGAATTTGCACAGCATTTAAATATTTTTCTGGATGATTATCTCTCCATTCTTTTGGAACGCCTTGAAAATCTTTATTGTTTTCTGGAAAAGTATTTACACTTAAATCGTTAGTGAATATTTGAATTTTTTGTATTAATTTTCTTTTTAACTCTTCCAAGTCACTATTTAAAAATTCAAAATTCGGGTTTTCACTAAGCATTTCGTCAAAATCGAAAAATGTATAAGCTTTTTCTTTTTGAAAGCCATTGTTAAAACTTTGCTCTCGTAACCAATTAATATCTTTTTCAGCAGGAAGAAATTCAGTTCTAATTTTATTAAATAACTGGATGTCTAATTTTTTACTTTCTTCATCATATCCGTAATTTGAAGCATAAGTTAAACTTAGTATATCGACTCCATCAAAAGAACCAATTTCTTCAGTTTTATTTCTTTTTCTCTTCTTAATAGAAATATAAATTAGAAGAATTATAATAAAAAAAACTAATGTGATTTGCCATAATTCAAACTTGCTATTCCAAAAATTGCTTAAAGTTTTATAAAAAGATTCTTTCTTGATTACTGATTGAAGATAATTGTAAATGAGGGTAAGAATACTTAAAATCAACGCCGCTATTATTTTGCTCCAAACAGGGTCTTTCCAAATTTTTTTTAACTTTTCTTTCATTCACTTTCCAACTTGATTTTTTGATATAATTGTAACTAACGCCAAATATCCAAAATAAGATTCAATCATCAAAATATTTTTCAATTTCGCAAATATGTAAAATATGAATTTAAAAACACTAATATTTTTACTTCTACTACGACATTGAATTAAGCGAAAATAAAAGGTATGCACAATTAAGATATTAGCATTTTAATGCAATAGCAAATACAAAATTGATAAATTTGAGATATACTGATTGGGGTGTATTTTATGAAATAGTATTAGTCGAATGGAAAAATAGCAGAGACTAAAAGTGGGTGAATTTTCAATTCAAAGTTTAATCCTGATTTTGCAATGTCTTTTATTTTATATTTTTATAAGTATCTACAAAAGAGGAAGGCATTAAATTATCGAATAAAAGATAAATTAAAAATGAATCTCCGATTGTAACCTTTTGGTTGTTTACTGTAATTTCAATAGCTCTATTTTCAAAAATAAACGGTTTGTATTTTCTTTCCGTATCGAGAATTTTATGAGTTTCTTTTTTGCTCAACCATTTTGCGTTAATTCCTTTAGAATTAAACAGCTCTATCAATCTATCCAAATTTATAGCAAGATAAATTTTTAATCTTCCAAACATAATATCAAAAATATTTTCTACACCAAAGGGTTTAAAAAACATTGGGTCTTTTAAGGGCATTCCAATTAAGCTAATATAATCAACTATTATTTTTTTATTATAAATATGATTGACGATTTCTTTAAATAAGTATGGCGAAATTGCTCTTTTATTCTCTTGATAAATACCAATATATATTATTTCCTCAATTTCTCCATAAGCTGAATTATTTTTTTTAGATTCTTCAATGAGATTCATTAAATACTCAAAATAGTATTTTCTTTGGTGTGTGGACTCTAAAATTTTTATTTTTTCGTTAGAAAAGGGGTCTATTCCTTCTTCATTTTTGAGAAAATTAGAAACTTTAATTCCTTTTTCCATTTGTTTTAAAGTTCTTTCTGCTTGATCGAAAAATTTATTATTTTTATCGCTGTAATCAACTTTAGCTACATCAAAATTATCTTTATCGATATAATCAAAAAACTCAAAAATTTTCTTTTGAACTGTACCTTCTTTGCACTCAACTATTGCAATAGTATTTTCTTTTATTAATAAAATATCTCCAATATCAATAAATGAAGTCAAATCAGTAATTAATGCAAAGCATCCATTGTCTTCATTATGAAAATGTTCAACTGCTTTTATAACAGATTGTAAATTAGTATTTAGTAAATCTGGTCTGTTGGTATCCCCAGAAAAGAATCGCCTTGCTTTATAATAATCTCCTTTAAATATTTGCCAAGCTATAAAATCTGCAAAATGGCGCAAAATTTTGATTTTATATTCAGTAATCCTTAACTCAGAATTTAATTTCTGAACTAAATCTTTATTTTTGTTTTGTCTTGTTTCTTTTATTTTTTGTTTAATTTCCTTAAGCACTAATAAAAGGGGTAAAATTTCTTGAATAATTAAATTTTGTCCAAGTCTGAAACCTTTATGGACTTGAATAAGAAACTCAATTTTATCTTGTTCAGTAATATTTTCTAGATTTCTAAAATCTAGAGGTTTATTTTTAATTCCGTATTCGGCAATGAAATGAAAAATTTCTCTAACCTTTATTTCAAATTTTTCCAATCGAATAGTATTTAAGCTTTCCACTAATACCAAATATCCAAAATTAATTTCAACCATCAAACAGTTTTATTTCTATTGGATGTAATACTTAAAATATACTAGGATACGTACTCATGCAGGGGTGATATTTTAGATATTATCTTTTTTGTTTAATAGCAATATATCATATAGATATAAAAATAGATAAATTGTAGACTGTGCATTGGTGTCCTTAAAAATGTTTTTATAAAAAATAAAAGAGCATATCAAAATATGCTCTTACAAGATTCAATTTAACAAATCATTACTTCTTATAAGTTTCAGTTATTTTATTTCCTCCATCAGTAAACTCCCATTTCAAAGAAGATGAGGTTAATTCTGTAATAGTAAAATAAGAAGTTCCTGTACCTGCTTCATCCCATTTTATAGTAAGCTTGTTTTCATTTTTAGTCCATTTTCCAGATTCAACAATGTCTTGACCGTTGTTTCCAAAATGTTTGTAAGTGAAATTAACTTTTCCTGTTGACGTAAATTCTATTGGACTACTATCAGGTGTTCCTGTAACTGAATTTGAAACACCTGTCCAAGTTCCAATTATTGAACCGTTTTGCGCTGTTTCTTCATTGTCATTATCATGATTACACGAAATAAATGTTGCGAAAGACAAGATAAGAATAACTAAAAATACAAATGTTTTTTTCATGGTTTTAAGTTTTAAATGTTTGTTGATTTTGTTTAATTATTTTGGGTTGAAATTATGATAATCGAATCCTTGAAAAATATTGGTACATGTACCCATGCAGGGTTAAGATTGTAGACATTATCTTTTTATTTTGATAGGTAAGTATTAAACAAAGAATAAAATCGTATTTTTTAGAATCAAATTTTTCTCCCAATCATTAAGTTTTGATTTATGGTCTATTACAAACATAATCATATATAGCTTCTCCCATAGAATCTGGAATAATCTCTGATGTTTGAGGTATGTTGTCAGAATCTATAACAACCCCTTCAAAATTATAATCAGTTCGAGATATAGTAGTAATTTGTTTTTCAGAACAGTTTAATTTTAAATGCCTTAAAGTGCTATTACTATTTTTTGTAATCCAAACTCCCTTTTTATTTTTATATTTTTTAGGTTCTTCAATTATTTTAACCCAAAAATCGTAATCATCAGACGATGCGTATTTTGGTTTAGTAATATTTTTCAGATACCACTTACTACCATTAGAAGAACTACTAATAAATTCCCATTCTGTTTGAGAATAAAAACAAGCTGAAATAATACAACAAAAAGAAGTAAATAAGATTTTCATAGTTGAATGATTTTTAATCACTCAGCCCCAAAGTGAAGTGCTATTAAAATGAAAAAACGTGGGACTAAACTTAATTTGCAAACAGAGGTTCTGACAAAACCCATTACCACAAACAAGATAGCCCACGCAAGCGTGAGCATCAACTGTTTATTCTGTGGTAATGATGAAACTGTCAGATTTCTGTTTACAGAATAAAAGTGAACTTGCAACTATTTTTGAGACAAAATTTATATACTCTTTATGCTACAT